>NZ_CP063311.1:639947-674640 GCF_015245355.1 Anabaenopsis elenkinii CCIBt3563
ATTGTCGCGGGGGGGTCTTCTGAAGATATACAAAGACTCTCTAGCTATTCTCAAAACATTGGTCTAGCATTCCAGATCATAGATGATATTTTAGATATCACGGCTACCCAGGAGCAATTAGGTAAGACCGCAGGTAAAGACCTAATTGCTAAAAAAGTTACCTATCCTAGCCTGTGGGGACTGGAAGAATCACGGTTGAAAGCTCAACAGCTAGTGGAAGCAGCCTGTCAGGAATTGGAAACCTTTGGGAAATTGGCCCAACCACTGCAGGCGCTGGCTTACTTTATTACCAGTCGTAATCACTAAGTGAAGTTGAGATTTAGGATTTTGGGTTGCATGAAAATGTTTCCTCAGAAAATAATTGCCGCTAAATTTACTAACCGAACCGAAAGACCATGCAGGACATAGGCCATATTTTAGATAACCGGGTGCTGCTGGTTGCTCTGGTAGCTTGTTTCATTGCTCAAGCATTGAAGCTTATAGTTGATCTGGTCAAACATCGGAAACTGAATGTACGTGTTTTAGTTACAACTGGAGGTATGCCTAGCGCCCATTCAGCTTTAGTCACTGCTCTGGCTGCTGGTGTGGGAGAAAGTCTTGGTTGGGCATCGGCTGAGTTTGCTGTGGCTACGGTTTTCGCCATCATAGTTATGTATGATGCTGCCGGAGTCCGCCAAGCTGCTGGCAAACAAGCTCGTATTCTCAATCAAATGATTGATGAATTATTCCACGAAAAACCAGACTTTAGTCAAGACCGTCTGAAGGAGTTACTGGGACATACGCCGGTGCAGGTGATAGCTGGCTCGGCTTTGGGGCTAACCATCTATTGGTTAGCTCGGTCCGCTTACTAGTTTATAAAGGCACAGATGAGCGTAGTAACATTACCTTATTGCCATCTACTAAGATGGCAAAAAAACCGCTTTCGTTAAGCTTTTGCAGTTTTCTGTATGCTTGTTGTAGGTTGCCAGTATGAGCTGCCAATAAGTAAGGGCGTTGTCCGTAGGAAGCAAAACCTATGTTACCCCCTACTAGCTGTTGTATACTAGTTGCCAGTTCTGGGCGGTTGAAATAATCTACCAATACAGCATAACCATCTCCTAGTAATTGGGGATTAAAGCTGACTGTACGAGGTGGAGTTGGTGGTGGTTGAACTGGATCTGAGACAACATCACCTGCTGCTGCTCTTGTACTGATGATAGTAGATAAGCCCGCAATGTTCTTGACATATCTTGCCCAACGATTGGCATCATCAATTTTCTGAAATCCCCCTATGCGTGTGACTGTATTGGTGAGATATCGGCAAGTTGTAGCTGGGATTTGATTTGGCAAGGCATTACGCAGCTGTTTATAACTATCTGCTGTAGGACTGACTACCAATAACAAATATTCCCCAGGGCGGGGAAGTTCGCAAACGGGAAGATTTTCTTGGGCGGCCACAGAAGTCATGCTACCTATCAAGCTGGCTGTAGCCAGTGTTAATGCAGTAAATAAAGTATCAAATTTCTGTATAAATTGGAGAGGCATAAATAGAATTTTTGAGGGGTAAAAAGGGGTTGAAGCCAAGAAAGTAGAACCGATACTTTTTTGCTAACATTCACTAACAAATACACTCTTTAAGAGAGGGCGTATCAACCAATGCACGAAGGAAAATCCCCCGCGCACCATTTATGTCCCGGTTCATTACCAGCCCGTCAGATGGAGACTTAACGAATTTAGCACCACCAAGGTTGGGGATGATTTCACCAGTCCAACTGACTGTTTTTGATGTGTACGCTTCGTTCACATCCATCACCACTTTATTAGTCTCAAAAGCTTTATGCTTGAGAAACTGCTTAAATCGGTAGTGAGAGAGTGTTAACATTTGACGCACTGACTTTGACCTAATTCGTCGTTTCGCCTTCTGAGCCATTTGGGATGTTTCAAAGGTCGGTAGTAAAATAATGTCAAAGTTATCAACCAAAAATCGAGCAGTTTTCTTGTGCAATTCGTCTACAAGGTTTTTGATTTTACCCCGCAGTCTACTGGCGGCGAGCTTCATCCTTCTTCTTTGTTTGCACTTGGCTTTAGTGAATTTAGAAATTAACTTATCCAAACGAAAACACAGCTTCTGTATTTGCAAATTAGCAGATGTGCCAATTTCGCCAAAACTAGATTCAGAAAAGAAGGTGATAAATGTTCTGATACCGGGGTCAAGTGCTACAACACGTCCTTGGTTATCAGACTTCTGTTGTGGCGCGTCCTCTGGAACTGTCAAATAGTAATCACGGTAGGCAAATACTAAACGACAGTCGCCAAAGCTTTGTGGTAAGGCTTCTTTGAAGGTTACCTTACCTAATACAGTGTGGTAAATCCCCAAGTCTTTCACGGCAGATTTAGGAATGTAGCAAGATTGTACAGTGTCTTTTCTTGACCTAAATCTAATCTTGCTAATACCACCACCGTTTTTAAACTTTTTCTTGGCGTTGCTGACAGACTTACAAGCATCTTTGATGGCTATTGATTTAATCTGATAAGGGACTGATTTACTCCATTCTGGGAGTCCGTTCAATATGTCAGTCTTAATCGCTTTCCAGTTATCTTTGATGCTTGAGTCTTGCAGCAGTTTGACGGTGGTGTTGTAAACAAACCTGGACACACCAAACCACTGTTTAACGATCTGCTTTTGCTCGGCTGTAAGGAAGATCCGGATCTTCCTTGATTTTTTTACTGTACTTCCTGAGTCCGTGCATCCGACAAGAGAAGAGGTGGAGGATGGAGAGAAGATCCGAGGTAAGTTCTGACTCTGGGGAATGTACAGTGTTGTCGAGAACCAGGATTCTTCCACCGTTTTGCTCGACCATGTACTCAATAAGCTCGAATCCAAACCTTGCGAGTCTGTCACGACAGGCAACAACAAGCGTGAGCTTATCTGGGCGCATAAGTCTGTCCAGTAAGGTTTGCAGTCCTTTTCTTTTAAAGTTGATTCCACTGCCGATATCTTTGATGATTTCAGCATCTGGGTAGAGTGATTGCATATAGGCAAGTCTACCAAGGTCGTCTGGTTGCTTGGTTGAACTAACTCGGCAGTAGCAGACAAAGGAAGTTCTAGTTGCACCACGGAGGTAGGATTCAACGTGAAAAAGTCTTTGTCCTGCTTCGTTTTTGATGCTTTCAATCTTGCCATTGTCTGCGTACTTCCTTAAAGTGTTTGGGTGCAATCCCAGTTGTTTAACTGCTTCTCGTAGTGGTACATAAGCCATACCACTATCTGAGCATTTATGGGCATATGTAATCTATTATTAGTAAATAACTAGCTATCGGCTAACCCCTACCTTCAGGGTAGGTATTGTACCTACCCTAAATTTTCTTTTCTTTTAGTCCCCAAAAATATCAGGACTAAAGTTATCCGGAGGAAAGTCAAGAATATAACAGTATATTAAGAGACATAGCTCAAAGATGCTAAAGCATCCGAGATAGTCTCAGAAGGAGCCTGAAATTCTCCTGTAATCACATACTCAAATCGCAGTTTTAACCAGGTAATAAATTGGGGGTTGGTAGAAATAATGGCGGCGGCGGGTTGGGGACACTTGGCTTTTATCTGTGCCATTTCGGGTGCTTCCAGGAAAGCTGGCTGCTTGACTAACCAAAAATCAATTTCTTTTTCTTGTTCATGGTAGTATCGAGTCCGCTCCTTGAGCACTTCTGCGGTTGGTTCTTCGTGTATGAGAAATTGCTGACTTGCCAAAACGTAATAATATGTTTGCATTTTTCAACCTTTGCTATTGAATAATTTGAGGAAGATGCACCACTGTCACCCTAAAAAATAATTAAACCGGAATTACCTGATTAAGGCACTAAATGGACAAGCACTGGGTTTTCTCGGCTCAGTTTTGGCCTTTTCTTGCCCATACCACAATTTTTNAACCGGGTGCTGCTGGTTGCTCTGGTAGCTTGTTTCATTGCTCAAGCATTGAAGCTTATAGTTGATCTGGTCAAACATCGGAAACTGAATGTACGTGTTTTAGTTACAACTGGAGGTATGCCTAGCGCCCATTCAGCTTTAGTCACTGCTCTGGCTGCTGGTGTGGGAGAAAGTCTTGGTTGGGCATCGGCTGAGTTTGCTGTGGCTACGGTTTTCGCCATCATAGTTATGTATGATGCTGCCGGAGTCCGCCAAGCTGCTGGCAAACAAGCTCGTATTCTCAATCAAATGATTGATGAATTATTCCACGAAAAACCAGACTTTAGTCAAGACCGTCTGAAGGAGTTACTGGGACATACGCCGGTGCAGGTGATAGCTGGCTCGGCTTTGGGGCTAACCATCTATTGGTTAGCTCGGTCCGCTTACTAGTTTATAAAGGCACAGATGAGCGTAGTAACATTACCTTATTGCCATCTACTAAGATGGCAAAAAAACCGCTTTCGTTAAGCTTTTGCAGTTTTCTGTATGCTTGTTGTAGGTTGCCAGTATGAGCTGCCAATAAGTAAGGGCGTTGTCCGTAGGAAGCAAAACCTATGTTACCCCCTACTAGCTGTTGTATACTAGTTGCCAGTTCTGGGCGGTTGAAATAATCTACCAATACAGCATAACCATCTCCTAGTAATTGGGGATTAAAGCTGACTGTACGAGGTGGAGTTGGTGGTGGTTGAACTGGATCTGAGACAACATCACCTGCTGCTGCTCTTGTACTGATGATAGTAGATAAGCCCGCAATGTTCTTGACATATCTTGCCCAACGATTGGCATCATCAATTTTCTGAAATCCCCCTATGCGTGTGACTGTATTGGTGAGATATCGGCAAGTTGTAGCTGGGATTTGATTTGGCAAGGCATTACGCAGCTGTTTATAACTATCTGCTGTAGGACTGACTACCAATAACAAATATTCCCCAGGGCGGGGAAGTTCGCAAACGGGAAGATTTTCTTGGGCGGCCACAGAAGTCATGCTACCTATCAAGCTGGCTGTAGCCAGTGTTAATGCAGTAAATAAAGTATCAAATTTCTGTATAAATTGGAGAGGCATAAATAGAATTTTTGAGGGGTAAAAAGGGGTTGAAGCCAAGAAAGTAGAACCGATACTTTTTTGCTAACATTCACTAACAAATACACTCTTTAAGAGAGGGCGTATCAACCAATGCACGAAGGAAAATCCCCCGCGCACCATTTATGTCCCGGTTCATTACCAGCCCGTCAGATGGAGACTTAACGAATTTAGCACCACCAAGGTTGGGGATGATTTCACCAGTCCAACTGACTGTTTTTGATGTGTACGCTTCGTTCACATCCATCACCACTTTATTAGTCTCAAAAGCTTTATGCTTGAGAAACTGCTTAAATCGGTAGTGAGAGAGTGTTAACATTTGACGCACTGACTTTGACCTAATTCGTCGTTTCGCCTTCTGAGCCATTTGGGATGTTTCAAAGGTCGGTAGTAAAATAATGTCAAAGTTATCAACCAAAAATCGAGCAGTTTTCTTGTGCAATTCGTCTACAAGGTTTTTGATTTTACCCCGCAGTCTACTGGCGGCGAGCTTCATCCTTCTTCTTTGTTTGCACTTGGCTTTAGTGAATTTAGAAATTAACTTATCCAAACGAAAACACAGCTTCTGTATTTGCAAATTAGCAGATGTGCCAATTTCGCCAAAACTAGATTCAGAAAAGAAGGTGATAAATGTTCTGATACCGGGGTCAAGTGCTACAACACGTCCTTGGTTATCAGACTTCTGTTGTGGCGCGTCCTCTGGAACTGTCAAATAGTAATCACGGTAGGCAAATACTAAACGACAGTCGCCAAAGCTTTGTGGTAAGGCTTCTTTGAAGGTTACCTTACCTAATACAGTGTGGTAAATCCCCAAGTCTTTCACGGCAGATTTAGGAATGTAGCAAGATTGTACAGTGTCTTTTCTTGACCTAAATCTAATCTTGCTAATACCACCACCGTTTTTAAACTTTTTCTTGGCGTTGCTGACAGACTTACAAGCATCTTTGATGGCTATTGATTTAATCTGATAAGGGACTGATTTACTCCATTCTGGGAGTCCGTTCAATATGTCAGTCTTAATCGCTTTCCAGTTATCTTTGATGCTTGAGTCTTGCAGCAGTTTGACGGTGGTGTTGTAAACAAACCTGGACACACCAAACCACTGTTTAACGATCTGCTTTTGCTCGGCTGTAAGGAAGATCCGGATCTTCCTTGATTTTTTTACTGTACTTCCTGAGTCCGTGCATCCGACAAGAGAAGAGGTGGAGGATGGAGAGAAGATCCGAGGTAAGTTCTGACTCTGGGGAATGTACAGTGTTGTCGAGAACCAGGATTCTTCCACCGTTTTGCTCGACCATGTACTCAATAAGCTCGAATCCAAACCTTGCGAGTCTGTCACGACAGGTAACAACAAGGGTGAGCTTATCTGGGCGCATAAGTCTGTCCAGTAAGGTTTGCAGTCCTTTTCTTTTAAAGTTGATTCCACTGCCGATATCTTTGATGATTTCGGCATCTGGGTAGAGTGATTGCATATAGGCGAGTCTACCAAGGTCGTCTCGTTGCTTGGTTGAACTAACTCGGCAGTAGCAGACAAAGGAAGTTCTAGTTGCACCACGGCGGTAGGATTCAATGTGAAAAAGTCTTTGTCCTGCTTCGTTTTTGATGCTTTCAATCTTGCCATTGTCTGCGTACTTCCTTAAAGTGTTTGGGTGCAATCCCAGTTGTTTAACTGCTTCTCGTAGTGGTACATAAGCCATACCACTATCTGAGCATTTATGGGCATATGTAATCTATTATTAGTAAATAACTAGCTATCGGCTAACCCCTACCTTCAGGGTAGGTATTGTACCTACCCTAAATTTTCTTTTCTTTTAGTCCCCAAAAATATCAGGACTAAAGTTATCCGGAGGAAAGTCAAGAATATAACAGTATATTAAGAGACATAGCTCAAAGATGCTAAAGCATCCGAGATAGTCTCAGAAGGAGCCTGAAATTCTCCTGTAATCACATACTCAAATCGCAGTTTTAACCAGGTAATAAATTGGGGGTTGGTAGAAATAATGGCGGCGGCGGGTTGGGGACACTTGGCTTTTATCTGTGCCATTTCGGGTGCTTCCAGGAAAGCTGGCTGCTTGACTAACCAAAAATCAATTTCTTTTTCTTGTTCATGGTAGTATCGAGTCCGCTCCTTGAGCACTTCTGCGGTTGGTTCTTCGTGTATGAGAAATTGCTGACTTGCCAAAACGTAATAATATGTTTGCATTTTTCAACCTTTGCTATTGAATAATTTGAGGAAGATGCACCACTGTCACCCTAAAAAATAATTAAACCGGAATTACCTGATTAAGGCACTAAATGGACAAGCACTGGGTTTTCTCGGCTCAGTTTTGGCCTTTTCTTGCCCATACCACAATTTTTGCAGAAAACTCCAAAAATTTGCTGGTTTGTGCTGTGGTGTGGCACAGTCCACCCGATCGCGATCGCCAGTTTCTGGTTTTCCGCTGGCTGTCAGCTTCTCCAAGAACTTGGTGTTGTCATAATAGTGTTCTAAGGAGAGGATTTTCAAGTCATCGCTCAGACGGGCTATGCTCATACCGATGACTTCTATGGTTTCTCCTGTGGGTGCGTAGTCCTTATATGCACCTTTAAAGTGTCCCCAATGTCGCCACTTAAAAGCCACAGTGGGGGGTGCTGAAAACACCTCTAACACTTCCCAGAGAAATCCTTCGGGAAATGCTGTATGGAAGAGGTTTGTGGATGTTTCAAAGTTTTCCTCAGCAGCTTTGTAATGTTGAGTATTACCAATCAAGAGCTTGTAAGTCCCTGACTCTACCACATCTGATACAGTGTAGCTAGGTCCTCCATTGGTACTCATGCGGAACTGATCATTGACAACTGATATCCACTGCTGGGGGTTGGTTTTGANTGGGGCTAACCATCTATTGGTTAGCTCGGTCCGCTTACTAGTTTATAAAGGCACAGATGAGCGTAGTAACATTACCTTATTGCCATCTACTAAGATGGCAAAAAAACCGCTTTCGTTAAGCTTTTGCAGTTTTCTGTATGCTTGTTGTAGGTTGCCAGTATGAGCTGCCAATAAGTAAGGGCGTTGTCCGTAGGAAGCAAAACCTATGTTACCCCCTACTAGCTGTTGTATACTAGTTGCCAGTTCTGGGCGGTTGAAATAATCTACCAATACAGCATAACCATCTCCTAGTAATTGGGGATTAAAGCTGACTGTACGAGGTGGAGTTGGTGGTGGTTGAACTGGATCTGAGACAACATCACCTGCTGCTGCTCTTGTACTGATGATAGTAGATAAGCCCGCAATGTTCTTGACATATCTTGCCCAACGATTGGCATCATCAATTTTCTGAAATCCCCCTATGCGTGTGACTGTATTGGTGAGATATCGGCAAGTTGTAGCTGGGATTTGATTTGGCAAGGCATTACGCAGCTGTTTATAACTATCTGCTGTAGGACTGACTACCAATAACAAATATTCCCCAGGGCGGGGAAGTTCGCAAACGGGAAGATTTTCTTGGGCGGCCACAGAAGTCATGCTACCTATCAAGCTGGCTGTAGCCAGTGTTAATGCAGTAAATAAAGTATCAAATTTCTGTATAAATTGGAGAGGCATAAATAGAATTTTTGAGGGGTAAAAAGGGGTTGAAGCCAAGAAAGTAGAACCGATACTTTTTTGCTAACATTCACTAACAAATACACTCTTTAAGAGAGGGCGTATCAACCAATGCACGAAGGAAAATCCCCCGCGCACCATTTATGTCCCGGTTCATTACCAGCCCGTCAGATGGAGACTTAACGAATTTAGCACCACCAAGGTTGGGGATGATTTCACCAGTCCAACTGACTGTTTTTGATGTGTACGCTTCGTTCACATCCATCACCACTTTATTAGTCTCAAAAGCTTTATGCTTGAGAAACTGCTTAAATCGGTAGTGAGAGAGTGTTAACATTTGACGCACTGACTTTGACCTAATTCGTCGTTTCGCCTTCTGAGCCATTTGGGATGTTTCAAAGGTCGGTAGTAAAATAATGTCAAAGTTATCAACCAAAAATCGAGCAGTTTTCTTGTGCAATTCGTCTACAAGGTTTTTGATTTTACCCCGCAGTCTACTGGCGGCGAGCTTCATCCTTCTTCTTTGTTTGCACTTGGCTTTAGTGAATTTAGAAATTAACTTATCCAAACGAAAACACAGCTTCTGTATTTGCAAATTAGCAGATGTGCCAATTTCGCCAAAACTAGATTCAGAAAAGAAGGTGATAAATGTTCTGATACCGGGGTCAAGTGCTACAACACGTCCTTGGTTATCAGACTTCTGTTGTGGCGCGTCCTCTGGAACTGTCAAATAGTAATCACGGTAGGCAAATACTAAACGACAGTCGCCAAAGCTTTGTGGTAAGGCTTCTTTGAAGGTTACCTTACCTAATACAGTGTGGTAAATCCCCAAGTCTTTCACGGCAGATTTAGGAATGTAGCAAGATTGTACAGTGTCTTTTCTTGACCTAAATCTAATCTTGCTAATACCACCACCGTTTTTAAACTTTTTCTTGGCGTTGCTGACAGACTTACAAGCATCTTTGATGGCTATTGATTTAATCTGATAAGGGACTGATTTACTCCATTCTGGGAGTCCGTTCAATATGTCAGTCTTAATCGCTTTCCAGTTATCTTTGATGCTTGAGTCTTGCAGCAGTTTGACGGTGGTGTTGTAAACAAACCTGGACACACCAAACCACTGTTTAACGATCTGCTTTTGCTCGGCTGTAAGGAAGATCCGGATCTTCCTTGATTTTTTTACTGTACTTCCTGAGTCCGTGCATCCGACAAGAGAAGAGGTGGAGGATGGAGAGAAGATCCGAGGTAAGTTCTGACTCTGGGGAATGTACAGTGTTGTCGAGAACCAGGATTCTTCCACCGTTTTGCTCGACCATGTACTCAATAAGCTCGAATCCAAACCTTGCGAGTCTGTCACGACAGGTAACAACAAGGGTGAGCTTATCTGGGCGCATAAGTCTGTCCAGTAAGGTTTGCAGTCCTTTTCTTTTAAAGTTGATTCCACTGCCGATATCTTTGATGATTTCGGCATCTGGGTAGAGTGATTGCATATAGGCGAGTCTACCAAGGTCGTCTCGTTGCTTGGTTGAACTAACTCGGCAGTAGCAGACAAAGGAAGTTCTAGTTGCACCACGGCGGTAGGATTCAATGTGAAAAAGTCTTTGTCCTGCTTCGTTTTTGATGCTTTCAATCTTGCCATTGTCTGCGTACTTCCTTAAAGTGTTTGGGTGCAATCCCAGTTGTTTAACTGCTTCTCGTAGTGGTACATAAGCCATACCACTATCTGAGCATTTATGGGCATATGTAATCTATTATTAGTAAATAACTAGCTATCGGCTAACCCCTACCTTCAGGGTAGGTATTGTACCTACCCTAAATTTTCTTTTCTTTTAGTCCCCAAAAATATCAGGACTAAAGTTATCCGGAGGAAAGTCAAGAATATAACAGTATATTAAGAGACATAGCTCAAAGATGCTAAAGCATCCGAGATAGTCTCAGAAGGAGCCTGAAATTCTCCTGTAATCACATACTCAAATCGCAGTTTTAACCAGGTAATAAATTGGGGGTTGGTAGAAATAATGGCGGCGGCGGGTTGGGGACACTTGGCTTTTATCTGTGCCATTTCGGGTGCTTCCAGGAAAGCTGGCTGCTTGACTAACCAAAAATCAATTTCTTTTTCTTGTTCATGGTAGTATCGAGTCCGCTCCTTGAGCACTTCTGCGGTTGGTTCTTCGTGTATGAGAAATTGCTGACTTGCCAAAACGTAATAATATGTTTGCATTTTTCAACCTTTGCTATTGAATAATTTGAGGAAGATGCACCACTGTCACCCTAAAAAATAATTAAACCGGAATTACCTGATTAAGGCACTAAATGGACAAGCACTGGGTTTTCTCGGCTCAGTTTTGGCCTTTTCTTGCCCATACCACAATTTTTGCAGAAAACTCCAAAAATTTGCTGGTTTGTGCTGTGGTGTGGCACAGTCCACCCGATCGCGATCGCCAGTTTCTGGTTTTCCGCTGGCTGTCAGCTTCTCCAAGAACTTGGTGTTGTCATAATAGTGTTCTAAGGAGAGGATTTTCAAGTCATCGCTCAGACGGGCTATGCTCATACCGATGACTTCTATGGTTTCTCCTGTGGGTGCGTAGTCCTTATATGCACCTTTAAAGTGTCCCCAATGTCGCCACTTAAAAGCCACAGTGGGGGGTGCTGAAAACACCTCTAACACTTCCCAGAGAAATCCTTCGGGAAATGCTGTATGGAAGAGGTTTGTGGATGTTTCAAAGTTTTCCTCAGCAGCTTTGTAATGTTGAGTATTACCAATCAAGAGCTTGTAAGTCCCTGACTCTACCACATCTGATACAGTGTAGCTAGGTCCTCCATTGGTACTCATGCGGAACTGATCATTGACAACTGATATCCACTGCTGGGGGTTGGTTTTGAAGTTAGCTTCTACATCAAAAGTTCTCACCAGGTTTTGCACTATAGCCTCTAGTGAACCTTGGGGATGATGATGGGTACTTTCTTTAGCCAGATTCTCGTTGGAACGGGTATAGTCGGGAAACTTACCATACCGCCATTCGATATTTGTACTTTGTTCTAGTACTTGATCTCTGTGCAGTACCCAAAGGGGGAGACTGTTAGACTCTGTTGAGGTCATAGAAGTTTTTGCTTAAAGATGTAACTCCAAATTTGTGGATTTCGCAGTTCCAACCCCTCTGATTTGAATTTATACTAGATGCGAGCCATTCCTGTCAGTAGATATATTTACAGTCCCTGTATGGCTTGTTTCATTTCGCGGACTGCTCTTTCCATTCCTACTAATGCTGCTCGACTGATAATGGTGTGACCAATGTTGAGTTCTTCCATTCCTGGTAATGCAGCTACGGGGTAAACGTTCCAGTAGGTAAGTCCATGGCCAGCATTAACGCGTAAGCCGGCTTTTATTGCTTGTTCACATCCGTAAGCTAATAGGGCTAGTTCTTGCTGGCGATTTTTTTCGTCTTTAGCCTCAGCGTACTGGCCGGTGTGCAGTTCAATAAATTGGGCTTTTACCTTGACAGATGCTGCAATTTGTGCATCTTGTGCGTCAATAAATAGACTCACTGGAATACCGGCGCTTTGCAATTTATCAACTATTTCTCCTATTCTAGCAGTTTGCCCGGCAATATCTAGTCCGCCTTCTGTGGTGACTTCTTCCCGCTTTTCTGGTACTAAAGTCACGTAGTCGGGTTTAATATCAAGGGCAATTCTCACCATTTCGTCGGTGGCGGCCATTTCTAAGTTGAGGTGCGATCGCACTGTCTGGCGTAATAGTAACACATCTCGGTCTTGGATATGGCGCCGATCTTCCCGTAAATGTACAGTAATTCCATCTGCACCCGCTAATTCTGCTAGTACCGCCGCTGCTACGGGGTCTGGTTCCACTGTCCGTCGCGCTTGACGGATGGTGGCGATGTGGTCAATGTTAACGCCTAGTGTAGGCACCCTTGTATCTCCCTATCCATAATCCATAAGCTTTGATTTTAACGGATTTTAGCATGGCAGCAAGAAGCCCTATCATTGGCTCTAACTGGAAGCACTGGTATAAAAGCGCAAAGCAAACCGCCAAAAGGCACTGGAGAGGTAAAATAGTACAATGGCTAACACTCCAGCACCTATAGACCAGTTAATTTCACCCCTACCCAGCATGGTTTGGGCTGGTATTGTAGTTAAAAATGCCACTGGTACTATAAATGTAAAGAAAAAGCGGTAAGCTGTGGGATAGGCTACCATAGGATATCTACCGGCTTCTAACAAACCCCGCAAAACTTCTGTAGAATTGTAGATTTTTACAAACCAAATGCTAGTAGCACCGAGGATAAACCACAGGCTATAAAGAATTACAAAGCCAAATAACAAAGGTATTGCACTCATGAGGTAATTATTGATGCCTAACCCCAGGTTCGTACCTGCATAGCCAATGACAATACTACCAAAAACTAAATCTGGTAGTCCCCAGGGTGACAAGGTGTGAGTGGAAAGCCAAAACTGACTGCTGATAGGTTTGAGGAGGACAAAATCTAATGTACCTTCCTGGACATGGCGGACAATGCGATTCAGGTTTGGGGCTAAAAAGGTAGCTGCAAACCCTTGTAGTAGGGTAAAAATTCCCAAAACTAGTAAAGCCGCTGACCATGACCAACCGGTAAAGGTGTAACCAGTACGGTAAAATAAGAAGAGTCCGAATAGACTACCTGCAAGATTACCCAAACTACTGAGGGTAGCTATGAGAAAATTCAGGCGATACTCCATTTCAACGGCGATCGCGGTAGTCCAAAATAACCCTAGTACTTGCCAATATCTTCTCATCTTGCACCCTCAAACCCATATACAAGAAAGGATAGCTAATCCCTAGGCATCTTGGGTATAGGTTGAAATATTTAACCAAGTTAACTAAATGATTAAACTCGATCAGTTTTTAAAGTTTACGGGTATTGCCGCAACCGGAGGACAAGCCAAGCTAATGATTATTGATGGTGGCGTCAAAGTCAATGGTATGGTAGAAACCCGTAGAGGACGCAAATTAGTATTAGGGGACAAAGTGACAGTCGAGGGGAAAACCTTTGAGGTTGACGTGGAGTGACATATTCCTAATCTGTTGATTAGGAGTATCCAAGACAATCGGGCGATCTGCTTCTTGCAGCAAGCAGCGCTGGCGCTATCGCCTAGGAGACTCTTGGCTTTAAGGGGATGTTTGTCAAGTCATGATTAGTCTATCAACAACTATTGCTTGACCCCACCCTAACCTTCCCCTTGTAAGGGGAGGGGACTGGATTTTATTGTTTTTTGTGTGTTCCCTATTCCCTGCTCCGGTGTTCCGGTGTTCCGGTGTTCCCTAAGATAAAAATTACCTGTTGAGAACTTATTAAACATTCTCTTAGAGGATGTTTGATAAGTCATGATTAGTGTATCAACTATTGTTTCACCCCACCCTAACCCTCCCCTTGTAAGGGGAGGGGACTGGATTTTATTGTTTCGGAGTGTCCCCCATTCCCTGCTCCGGTGCTCCGGTGCTCCGGTGCTCCGGTGTTCCCTAAGATAAAAATTACCTGTTGAAAACTTATCAAACATTCTCTAAGATTTGATTTTAACTCCCCCATCTTACTTCGTTGAAGATGGGGTTTCTACATCCCCTTAAAATTTAAAATCCTGATATTTTTAACTTCAATTATTAATCAATAATAAATCAGTATATTTATTATTTTATCTGAAATTTTTATTGATTGGTATTTTTTTATTCAGATTATATGAATTTGTGTTGGTGATCACAGATTTATAATTGGTAAATGTTGCTGATTTTACTTTTTCATCAAAAATATTTGCATTATATAATCATTAGCAGAATTTGATAATTTTTTTGACAATTAGTAAAAAAAACGTTAAGGTAAGGTATAGGTAAAACCATCCCAAGAGAATACAACAGTTTTGTGGGATTAATTAAAAATTGCTGTTGTATATTATCGGCATGAACAGATGAATTGAATTGAATCGTTGATGATAAATAGTAACTGCATAGCTTTGTAAATCAAGCCAGATGTAGCAGTGAAAAGTCTTGACATTGACCGGATTTCGCCGCGGATATCTCAAAAAAATCCGGTTTAATGCAACTAATTGTAGTGGTGTGGGGGCTGTAAATATTGACGATTGAGGGGCAATAAATATATCCAGGAGAACACAATGCTTGAGTATCTGACATCTTTAAATGAGCACAATTTGCCGTATCCAGATACGATGCACCCCATCGTTGTGCACTTTGTAATTGCGATGGTTTTGTTTGCATTCTTCTGCGATATACTCGGTTATTTTACTGGTAGAACTCATCTGTTTGAGGTGAGTTGGTGGAATATGTTTGTGGCGACGATCGCTATCTTTGTGGCGATTATTTTTGGTCAATTTGAAGCCGGTTTAGCACTACCATACAACCAGGTAAAATCAGTGTTAAATGTACATACATTAGTTGGTTGGTCGCTATCGGGAATTATTGCATCCATTACAGCCTGGCGGTATGTGATTCGCAGCCGCAACCCTTACAAATTGCCGATTCATTATATGCTCGCTGGGTTGTTGTTAACCGTAATTGTGGGCGTGCAAGTATATCTGGGAGACCAACTAGTGTGGGTATATGGACTGCACACAGTACCAGTTGTTGAAGCAGTCAAGGAAGGTATCTTGCGATGAACTCGGAATTAATTGATCAAATAAGCGGGCAATTGGGGGCTAATGGACTACCGTACTCCATTCCCATACATCCCAACTTAGTACATTTAACCTTGGGTCTGTTCATCATTGGCATTACCTTTGATCTTGTAGGTATACTGTTCCCTTGGCAAAAATGGGTGTTCAAGTTTTTAGCCATTCCGGTAGAACCTGCCAACTTTTTTGATGTGGGGTGGTACAACATGCTTGGCTGTACTATCATGACTATTTTCACTGTAGCGGCGGGCTTTTATGAAATGCTGCTGGCAACACCATCTGCTGATGTCAAAAGTGCCTGGGGAATGCAGGCCATGGAAACCATGCTTTGGCATGGTGTGGGTGGGGTATTCTTACTAGGACTAATTCTAGGGATGACGCTGTGGAGAGGATGGCAGCGTTTTGTTTGGAGTCAGGACCCAGGGCAAGAAGTGCAGTGGAGTTATATCGCCACGGGAATAGTAGTGATGTTGATCATGTATGTCCACGGCACACTGGGAGCGCAAATGGCGGCGGAGTTTGGCATACATAATACAGCAGATAACTTGCTGAGAATGGGCGCAGACCTAAACACAATGCTCAAGTAACTAACAATTATGGACTTGCGGAAGATTTTAAATATTTTCACCGTGTTGGTGGCTGCAACCATTGTGACTGTGATCAGTCTGTGGATAGGACAGCAGGCTTATAGCTGGCTTCCCCCCCAAGCAGCAGCAGAATCTCAGCTAATTGATGATCTAATTAGCTTCTTAGTCACCCTGGGTGCATTCATCTTTTTAGGTGTAACCGGTACTCTGATGTACTCGATTATTTTCCACCGGGCGCAAAGGTGGGATTTGAGCGATGGCCCCCACATTGAGGGTAACGTTACCTTAGAGGTGGTATGGACAGCTATCCCCATTATGTTGGTATTGTGGATTGCTGCCTATAGCTACCAAGTCTACGAAGAAATGGGGATTCAAGGACCCATGGAACTGGTGCATTTGCATAATCCTTTAGGTATGGAATCGGCTGATGCAGCACCCCCGGAGGAAGGGGAACCAGTAGAAAACATTGATGTAGTGGCTAAACAATGGGCGTGGGTGTTCCACTATCCTGAAAGAAATGTTACCAGTACAGAATTGCATTTACCAAGCGATCGCCGGGTACGTTTAGCACTAAAATCAGAAGATGTGCTACATGGCTTCTATATTCCTGCATTCCGCCTCAAGCAGGACATTGTACCTAATCACACCATTGACTTTGAATTTACACCCATCCGTGAGGGAGAGTATCGGTTAACGGATTCTCAATATAGTGGTACATACTTTGCCACCATGCAGGCCAATGTAGTTGTGGAATCTCCCGAAGATTACCATCAATGGCTGTCCTACGCTGCCACCCAAAAGCCCACACCAGCGCTAAATCAGGCAGCCTCCGAGTATGCCCAAGCTGCCGATCAGCCAGTGAAAAACGGTTGGGCGAGAGTAGCACCAGCCCCATCTCCTATCGTTAATTATCCTGGGTAATGACCAATGACACATATCTCCGTTACAGGCATCAGTCACCCTGATGAGCCGCCAGGTAGCTGGAAAAAATACTTCAGCTTTAGCACCGACCATAAGGTAATTGGTATACAGTACCTGGTCACCTCATTTATTTTCTTTCTCGTCGGCGGGATCTTCGCCATGGTAATTCGGGGAGAACTAATTACACCCGAATCTGACCTAGTAGACCGCACCGTTTATAACGGGATGTTCACCATGCACGGCACTGTCATGCTGTTCTTGTGGACATTTCCTTCCCTAGTAGGCTTTGCCAACTATCTAGTACCCCTAATGATTGGGGCGCGAGATATGGCATTTCCCCGACTCAATGCCGTGGCCTTTTGGATGGTACCGGTGGTGGGGATTCTGTTAATGACCAGTTTCTTAGTTCCTGGCGGTCCAGCCCAAGCTGGTTGGTGGTCTTACCCCCCTGTGAGTCTGCAAAACCCCACGGGGAGCTTAATTAATGGTCAAGTAGTTTGGTTACTGGCAGTAGCCATTTCCGGCGTTTCTTCCATCATGGGTGCTGTTAACTTTGTTACCACCATCGTCAAGATGCGCGCTCCGGGGATGGGCTTTTTTCGGATGCCTTTATTTGTCTGGGCAGTATTTAGCGCCCAGATTATCCAATTGTTTGGATTACCCGCACTCACAGCGGGTGCAGTGATGTTACTACTAGACCTCACCGCAGGGACTGCCTTTTTTAACCCCAGCCACGGCGGTAATCCAGTGATGTTTCAGCATTACTTCTGGTTTTACTCCCACCCGGCTGTTTACGTGATTATCTTGCCCATCTTTGGCATTTTCTCAGAAATATTCCCAGTCTACGCCCGCAAACCATTGTTTGGCTACAAAGTAGTTGCCATTTCCTCAATGTTAATTGCGGTAGTCAGTGGTATCGTCTGGGTACACCATATGTATGTCAGTGGTACACCTGGTTGGATGCGGTTAATATTCATGCTCACCACCATGTTTGTATCCGTACCCACAGGGATTAAAGTATTTGCTTGGGTAGCGACCATTTGGGGGGGTAAACTGCGGCTAGATACAGCCATGCTATTTTCCCTGGGTGGCTTAATCATGTTTGTATTTGCGGGTATCACGGGTATTATGCTTTCCTCTGTACCTGTGGATGTACACGTCAATAATACTTACTTTGTGGTCGGTCACTTTCACTATGTCCTCTTTGGCACAGTGACCATGGGTTTATACTCTGCAATTTACCACTGGTTCCCCAAAATGACCGGCAGAATGTACTACGAAGGCTGGGGTAAATTGCACTTTTGGTTAACATTCATTGGTACTAACCTTAACTTTTTACCCATGCACCCCTTGGGTTTGCAAGGAATGTTACGCCGGGTTTCCTCCTACGCTCCAGAGTACGAATTTTGGAATATTATCGCTAGTCTGGGGGCTTTCATGCTGGGAATGTCCACTTTACCATTCATTTTCAACATGGTGATTTCTTGGATGCAAGGGGAAAAAGCACCGGATAATCCTTGGAGAGCGATCGGACTAGAGTGGATGGTTTCTTCACCCCCCCCGGTGGAAAACTTTGAGGAAATTCCCATCATTATTTCTGAACCTTACGGCTACGGTAAATTAGAACCCTTAACAGCCAACAACCCCGCATTAAAACACCCAGACTAAACTTTAGTCATCCTCTGGGTTTAAAAAAGGAGAATTCCCATCCATGGACAGTTCTATCAACTCAGAAGAGTTGCAATTAAATCACTATCACACAGGTGTTGAACACGAACACGACGAAGAAGGCAATAAAATGTTTGGCTTCATTGTGTTCCTACTATCGGAAAGCGTTATCTTCCTGAGTTTCTTCGCTGGGTATATCGTCTACAAAACCACAACTCCTAATTGGTTACCAGATGGAGTTTCCGGGCTAGAAATTATAGAACCGGCCATCAATACAGTCATTCTTGTTTCCAGTAGCTTTGTCATTTACTTAGCAGAACGGGCCCTACAAAAACACGATTTAAGGGGATTTCGCATCTATCTAGCGGCTACTATGGCAATGGGTACCTACTTTTTAGTGGGTCAAGGTATTGAATGGAGTAACCTGGAGTTTGGGTTTACTTCCGGGGTATTCGGTGGGATGTTCTATCTGCTGACTGGTTTTCACGGTTTGCACGTTCTCACTGGTATTCTGTTACAGTTGATTATTTTTTTCCGCTCTTTCTTACCGGGAAACTACGATTCTGGTCACTTTGGGGTCAATGCGACTTCCTTATTCTGGCACTTCGTAGATGTGATTTGGATTGTTTTGTTTATCCTTATCTATATTTGGCAATAGGTTTTTGGGGATACTTCTGTTCAGTCGGTGGTGTCCCCATTTTTTTTACCTATGGTTGATGGTTCACAAAGCGATACCACTGGCGAAAATTACTTCCGGTGCTGACTGCTAAACACAGACTAAGATATAGTCATCCTATTTGAGTTGAGAAATTATCAGTAGGGCGGGCAGGATGCCCACCCCACAAGATTTATGATATTAAGGTGTGTACTTTATTTACTTGAAAAGTGCTGTATACTGGTTTATTTATACATGAGTTTAAAGTTTTTTTTAAACACCATATAGTTACTGAGAGGATGTTTGATAAGTCATGATTAGTGTATCAACTATTCCTTGACCCCACCCTAACCCTCCCCTTGTAAGGGGAGGGGACTGGATTTTATTGTTTTTTGTGTGTTCCCCAATCCTTCCCAATCCTTCGGTGTGTTCCCTGTTCCCTAATATAAAAATTACCTGTTTAATACTTTCCAAACAACCTCTGAGAATATGGATATATGAGTCAGCAAGATGATAAAGCTTTATTTCAGAAAAAGGCTCTCAAGAATGCTTTAGTTGACCTCTCCCCGCCATAAATGGACGGGGATTCTAAACTGTTGCTACCAGAAGGGCTAAAGCCGCTTCCCTCCGCTTTTTAGTTTTGGTTTCCCAGATGCGATATCTGGTAGCGAGGGTCAAAACTCGCCTACAGACCTTGACCAGATTTAAATCTAGTTGTGTCTCTACTTTGCGAAGAATATTCGCAGCACCATTCAAATCAGCGTTGATTAATTTACCTGCACCAGTACGATACATTCCACGTTTTACTCGTTTTCCACTTGGTATCCACCCTTCAGGTTTTGCGCCGAAAATAGGTAGAAAGTCACCATCTAAAAAACTAGCTTTACTAGTATAGGACTCTTCGGTTTCAACAAATTTGATGCTGTAGTATTCGCACAGTTGTTTAACTCGTTCCTTTAATTTAGCTGTTGGTATTTGTACAAAAGATTGAGTTGTTTTACCCAACTTTGCTTCTTGTTTCTGTCCTTGATTCCACCCAAAAACAACTGTACCAATTTTGTATTTAATGCAGTAGTCAACAACTAATCTAGCTGCTTTATTTACAGCATCTCTCACTTGTCGGTTACGCTTTTCTGTGATGTGGGCTAGTTGTTCATCCCAGTATCCTTGTGGTTTACCTTCCTTTAAGGTACTAACACGCTTGTTGTACCATTGGTTAAGAGATTTAATTTTGCGTCCATCAACAATAAAACTAGTTCCAACATTAGAAACACAGCTTAACCAGTTGTTGATGCCGGGGTCAATTGCTAGAGCATACTGAGGATTAAAATTAATTTTTGGTGATGACTTTTGCTCATAGACAAATTCAGCATAAAAGCATCGGTTTCTTGGTAGTATTCTTAATTCCTTAATATCTGCAAACTTCAGGTTTGAAGGCATTGGCAGCAAGAAACTATCAAGTTTAAACCAACGTTTAACAGTACTACCCAGCGGTATTTTTATATGATCACCAACAAGTTTCAATGCTTGCTTTGGGTAGGTCACAAGTGAATACCCTACACCTTTACGATATTTCGGTAGCTTGGGCTTAAAATGCAATTCACCTTTGCTGTACTTCTTATCCAATTCTTTAAAAGACTTGAATGATTCTGCTACAGACCTCAAAATTTGTTGTGCTGCTTGAGAGTACAAAACTTGATAATGTTTATTTGTCTTGTATTGTTTTTCTAGATCGTATTTACCAATCAACTTCCTCGTTTTGAAGTATAACTGACGAGCGTAGTAGATACCACAATTTGTCAGTTTATGGGACTCTGAGCAAATAAACTCAAGGACTGCTCTAAGTTCATTATCTGGTTTAATTAAGTTTTGCTGACATCCATACATTGTTTTCACCTCCTTGATATATACTAACGATTTATGTCAATTATGAAGGGAAAAACATTAACAATACGTCTATCTGAGCGGAGAAGAAATAAACTTTATTTATATGCTGCTCAAAAAGATAAAACTATCACTGCTTTGATTGAAGATTGGATTGATAGCCTAAAACTCGAAGGGGACACAGCAGGCTGAAGCCTGCCAAGTCGCGTTTCATCCCCTGTCTAAAGCACGAAGTACGCAACTGCGTTGCTGCTTCTCAGGGGCTTTCACGCTCCCGCCAAGTTCCGGTAAAATTAGAATATCGACTGGCTGATTTAGTTAACCAAGCCTATGAACTGACAGCACAGGAGATTGATTTAATGTGGAGAACAGCACCGCCGAGAATGCCTATTGCTCAATTTTCTAGGTAATATAACTGATAATGAGATACCCAAGTCCTTGAAAGGAGTTGGGTATGTAGTCAAAGCTGGAAACCGAATTTAGTGGATTAATTCAATGGCGCGTTTAGTCAATTCTTCAGCAGTTAACCCGTTAAAGGCCATCAATTCCCCGGCGCTGGCGGTGGTTTCCCCACGTTTCCAGGCGAAAGTATCACGTTTGCAGTTGCTGCGTAACATGATTGGTTCGAGCATGGCCGCTGCGCCACCAGTGACACCAATTAATGCATCACCGCTGAATAATTGGGTAAATTGAGCATCATCCATGAAACCGCCATCGGGTTCTGAGCAAGTTTCCCAAGCTGTGTCATGAGGACGATACAAACGGCGGGGGTTAATGATGGAAACAATTTTTACGCCTATACCTTCAGTTTCTAGGAAAGCGGCGGCTTCAAATACGGGAATTAAGGTCATATCGCCAATGACTGCAAATACAACTTGTTTATCACCGGGAACTTCTTGTAATAAGATTGCGCCGTCTGCTAAACCTTGGCGAGTTTGTTCTAAGGTAGTACGAATGGGTAAGGGTGATTTACTGGCGGTGATGACGATTCCTTTATTTTTGGTGTTCAAAGCCCAGTCATAACAAACTTGAATGCTGTTAGCGTCGGGGGGAAATAGGGGGAAAACATTACCATTACGCATGAGGGAAGCAAAGTAAGCTTCAATTTCTGGGCGTTGGTGTGTCCAACCGTTGCGCCCTTGCTCTAATGCACCGGCGGTAAATAAGGTAATGGTTGAGGGAGTTTGACGGCGTAATTCTGCCATGGCTTGGATGACTGTTTGCCAAATTGGTAACCCGTTGATGGCAAAGGATTCATAGGAACACCATAGGGTTCTCGCACCCATGAGGGCTAAACCTGCAGCTAAACCTGCACAAGCATCTTCACTCAATGGTTCATAAACTTGACCGTTGGGTGCTTGGTTATATAAATCGTCGGTGGTGGGGTGAATGACTTTGAGGGCTTGGTTAATGTTAGCAATTCCTGATGCTTCGTTACCGTCGGCGTTGGTGACTAGGAATTTACTATCTTGTTTACCGACGATTCCCACTAAGCGCCCCATGGCGGTGGTGGAAACTTGGGGGTCACCGGCGACTGTATATTCTTCTAGGGGTAATTTCCCTAGGTCTGGTAATGGTAATTCAAATTCTGTGACTACTGTTTTGGCTGCGGGTCCGCCACCGGCGCGTTCGGCGTTGGTTCTGACTGTTTCCCAAGCTTCTGGGGGGAGGGCGCGGGTTTGCAATGCGCTGATAATGTGGGGTGCGTCTAGGGTGTCTTTGGGGTAGAGGTTATGAGATTTGGAACCGCGGGCGTGAACCCCTGCGCCTTTGAGTTGTTTAATGATAAATACGGTAAGTTTGCCGTTGAGGGCGGAGTGGGCGGCTTTATCTATGCCTAAAAGTACGGTTTTGGTGAAGGCTAGGCGCTGCTCAAAGGAGAAGGCGGTACTATCAACATAGTCCCCTGGTTGGTGTTGGTCGTCAAAGTCTTTGGCGTCTACCAGGATGACTTCGGCAAAACCGTTTCCTTGCCAGTAGGCTTTCATTTCGGCGTTGGTTTTGAGGGAAACCATGCTATGATGTTCTTGGCTGTAGCCGTTCCACACTAGGACGGGTAAGAAGTTGGTGGCACTGGGATAGGCGGTGTTAAAATGTGCCATGGAACTCATAATGTATGGTTCACCTAGTCCGCCGTCACCCAGGGTGAAGGGGAATAATTTATCTGGGTGCAGCAGTGCGGCTGACATGGCAAAATGTTGTCCTTGTCCTAGGGGTCCGGCGGGTGCGAGAATGCCGGGGATGTAGCCGGAAAGATGCCCTAAAAGTCCGTGCTTTTCCCGGAAGCGATCGCGTAGTTGCTGTACTGTATTAATCCCCATGTCTTCTAGGGAGCGGTCTAAAAACATGGCGCTATAGAATCCGGGGGCGTGGTGTCCCACTTCTGTCATGATGTTTTTATGACCTAGCATTACCAAGGCTGCATAGGCTTCTGCTTGACTGGCGAAACCCCCTGGATGTCCGGAAGCTTTACTGGCTGTGACTTGTAGGGTTAAATAGCGCAGGGCATCGGCAGCTAGTAAGGTTTGATATACCGCTGCGGGATCTGTGGGGTCGGCGATCGCCTTTTTTCCTGGTTCTATTGCAGCTATTTTACCATAAGTTGCAAAATTTGGCAAGGCCTCACCAAAATATTGGATTCCTTCACAAAAATTGGGCAGGGCGGAAGATGCTGTGGATGTCATACTGAGTACCTTATAAAAACTGGGCAAGCTGTAGATGCTTAATGAATTTAACAAAAATTTTATATCTTTGAGGTAGTGAGGATTTATTGCTTTTTCACAAGGTGAGGATAAGAAGTTTAAATCGTTATCTAGCCCAGAGGGAATTATTTTGAGTTATTTTAAGTATTATTACTGGATAAAACCTAAAAACTCGACACTCACATTCTGGTCTTGAGTATAGGAATTGATGGCAAGTTGAAATTGAGATTAATTATTTGACCCTCTGAGTGATCATGAATCTACCTAACGAATTAAGGACACCTGCATTACTGCAAACTCTCCAATTAATTGCCCAACCTACCAAATTTCTAGAAACTTGTGCTGCCAAATATGGGGATATATTTACAGTGCGTGTACTAGGTTTAAAATCACCCCCCATAGTATTTTTTAGCCATCCCCAGGCTATTAGTGATTGTTTTGCCATCCCTGCTAAATTCTTAGATTTTCAGCAAGCCACCCATGTATTTAAACCATTATTTGGGGAAAATTCTATTGTATTACAACCAGAGCGATCGCACAATCGCCAAAGACAATTATTAATGCCCGCCTTTCACGGTGATCACCTGAAACTCTACGGAGAATTAATTCAGAAAATTACTGAAGATAGGACAAAACATTGGGGATACGGTACCAAGATTGTCACGCAGTCAATCATGGCAGATATAACCTTAGAAATTATCTTACAAGTAGTCTTTGGTATTAGTCCAGGGGTGCGTTATCAACAATTAAAAACACAACTCAGGTCATTATTAGAAGATATAACTAAACCATTATATTCCAGTTTATTTTTTTTCCCACCTTTACAAAAAAACTGGGGTAAAAAAAGTCCTTGGGGAAAATTTATCCACAGACGCGCACAAATTGACCAACTGATTTATGCCGAAATTGCTCAAAGGCGGCCTCAAAATGACATCACACCTACAGATATTCTCGCCTTGCTCATGTCAGTACGTGATGAGAATGGAGAGGAAATGACCGACCAGCAACTACGTGATCAATTAATGTCATTACTACTATTAGGTTATGAAACCACAGCTGGAGTATTAACTTGGGCTTTCTATTTAATTCACTCTCACCCCCATATACACCAGCGACTAACTCAAGAGTTAAATTCTTTAGGTACAAAAGCCAAGGCGGAAGAAATTGTCAATCTACCCTATCTTAATGCAGTCTGTCAAGAAGTCTTGAGAATCCATCCCATTGCCTTAATTTGTACCCCCAGAATGGTCAAAAATCCAGTAGATATTATGGGGAATAAATTTAGTTATGGGACAGTTTTAGTTCCCTGCATTTATTTAGCCCATCGCCGACATGAAACTTATGCAGACCCAGAGAAATTTCAACCAGAAAGATTTCTGCATCAGAAATATTCTGCTGGTGAATATTTACCTTTTGGTGGTGGTTATCGTGGTTGCATTGGTGCAGCCTTTTCTATGTATGAAATGAAATTAGTATTGGCTTCAATATTAATGCGATTTCAACTCACACTAAATCATAAAAGAAATATACATCCTGTACGTCGTGGTATTACCATTGTCCCTAGGGGAGGTGTACCAATGGTAGTAAATAATGTCAAATAATGTCAAATTACTCATATTTGTATATAACTTACTGTAGATACATTCTTGAATATCCAGAGTTTAAATTAAGGAGTATAGATAACCAAAGATATAACGAATCAAATATTCATCCTAAGAGGATGTTTGTCAAGTCATGATTAGTGTATCAACTATTGCTTGACCCCACCCTAACCCTCCCCTTGTAAGGGGAGGGGACTGGATTTTATTGTTTTTTGTGCGGTCGGTGAGCGAAGTCGAACCGTGTTCACTAATCCTTCCCTGTTCGGTGTGTTCCCCATTCCCTAAGATAAAAATTACCTGTTGAAAACTTATAAAACATCCTCTAATAGTCATCCTATTTGAGTTGAGAAATTATCAGTGAGGAAAGGGAACACCGGAGCAGGGAACAGAAATTCTTCATGAATCATTTAGGATTGCTATATATCCCCATACACAAGTGTTTAGCTGATGAACAAAGCCATCAAGTGTATAATATGGCAACTATCAACAACATTTTCTAAAACCCAAATTATAATAATAACTTCTCACCACATTATCCAAGCACAAATATGCAAGAGTATGATGTTGTTATCATTGGCGCAGGACATAACGGACTAGTATGTGCGGCGTATTTGCTCAAAGCTGGTTATAGCGTTCTGCTGCTAGAAAAGCGTCCAGTTCCAGGTGGTGCAGCCACAACGGAGGAATGCTTACCCCAAGAAGCCCCAGGATTTAAATTTAACTTGTGTGCAATTGATCACGAATTTATTCATTTAGGCCCAGTTGTCGAAGAATTAGAACTAGAAAAATATGGTTTAGAATACTTAGATTGTGACCCAGTGGTTTTTTGTCCCCATCCTGATGGTAAGTATTTTTTAGCTCACAAATCAGTAGAAAAGACCTGTGCAGAAATTGCCCGTTATAATGAACGGGACGCTAAAAAATACGCAGAATTTACAGACTACTGGCAAAGGGTGATTAGTGCCATGGGTCCGATGTTTAACGCTCCACCCAAATCATTTATAGATATTTTTGGTAATTATAACATCCAAAAATTCAAAGATTTATTTTCCGTCATCGGTTCACCATCTAAAAGCTTGGATTTTGTTCGCACCATGTTGAATAGTGCTGAGGATATTCTAGAAGAATGGTTTGATGAAGAATTCTTAAAAGCCCCACTGTCTCGACTCGCTTCCGAACTCGGTGCGCCTCCTTCACAAAAAAACCTAGCCATTGGTGTGATGATGATGGCTATGCGTCATCATCCGGGTATGACTAGACCCCGCGGGGGAACTGGGGCTTTAGTCCAAGCATTAGTTAAATTAGTTACTAGTAAAGGTGGTAGGATTCTCACAGAGCAACAGGTAGAGAAAGTATTAATTGACAATGGTAAGGCTGTGGGTGTCAGAGTTGGGGGAGGTCAAGAATATCGGGCTAAATATGGCATTATTTCCAACATTGATGCTAAACGTCTATTTTTACAACTTATGGACACTGATGAGGTGGATGATGCTGACCCGGAGTTACGACCAAGATTAGAACGCCGGATCATTAATAATAATGAAACCATCCTGAAAATCGACTTGGCTTTAGATGAACCTCTGCATTTTCCCTACCATGACCACAAAGATGATTATCTGATTGGCTCGATCTTAATTGCAGATTCCATGGCTCATGTTGAACAAGCCCACAGTAAATGTACCTTGGGAGAAATTCCCGATACTAACCCCTCTATGTATGTGGTCATGCCTAGCGCCCTTGATCCTACATTAGCACCACCAGGTAAACATACTCTATGGATTGAGTTTTTTGCTCCCTACCAGATAGCAGCTGCACAAGGTACAGGTTTAAAAGGTACGGGTTGGACAGATGAACTCAAAAACCAAGTTGCAGACAGAGTAATTGATAAGTTGGCTAACTACGCGCCAAATGTGAAAACAGCAACTATCGCCCGTCGGGTGGAGAGTCCCGCGGAATTGGGAGAAAGATTAGGAGCTTATAAGGGAAATTATTATCATATTGATATGACCTTAGATCAGATGGTGTTTTTCCGTCCTTTACCAGAATTAGCAAACTATAAAACACCAATTGAAAATCTATTTTTAACTGGTGCGGGAACTCATCCAGGTGGGTCAATTTCGGGAATGCCAGGACGTAATTGTGCTAGGGTATTTTTACAAGCCAAGCATCCTTTGGCTCAAGGTTTTAGAGATGCTAGGGATTCATTGAAATCTACTGTTGGTTCGGTATTTGGAATTAGTTAACAGATGTGGGGGCAACTCACCTCCTGGATTGGGGGTGAGTTTATATATTTTTTTAGAGGATGTTTGATAAGTTTTCAACAGGTAATTTTTATCTTAGGGAACAGGGAACAGGGAGCAGGGGGTCTAAAAATCGCTGTAGAATAGGAAAATATAGATATTTGCATAAAATTACGAGTAAAGCCCATGGCTACCACTGCCGATGAAGTTTGGCAACTATTAGGAGAGTTACTCCAAGCCCAAAAGGAAACCGATCGCAAATTCCAAGAAACCAATCTCAAATTCCAAGAAACCGATCTCAAATTCCAAGAAACCGATCTCAAATTCCAAGAAACCGATCGCCTGCAAAAAGAAAATGCCCGGCAAATCAAAGAATTAGGTAAACAGATTGGAGGATTAGGTGCTAAATTTGGCAGTTTCACCGAAGGGTTAGCTCTCCCTTCCATGGAAACCATCTTGCGCCAACAATTTGGCATGGAAATTATCAGCCCCAGTGTGAGGGTGAGCAAAGGTGGAGAACACTTAGAAATAGACGTGCTGGCATATACTAATGGGGACATCAACAGGGCGATAGTTGTGGAAGTCAAAAGCCACGCCAGGGAAGAATCCATTACTCAGTTAGTCAACCTACTCTCCAGGTTCCGCCATTTCTTTCCTGAACATCAGAATAAACAAGTATATGGAATCCTAGCGGCGGTGGATATGTCTGCTCAACTGCGAGAAAAGGCATTGCAAGCAGGATTGTATGTGGCCCGGATTCAGGATGAGGTATTTGAACTGGATACACCCCCTAGTTTTAACCCCCGGGTTTGGTAGGAGACAGGGCGATCGCCTGGCAACAGCGCTGCCGCTATCGCCTAAAATCTCTCAAATGTCTGGACTGAGGATATAATATTTGTATATCCATGGCTAGGGGCTGATGGAGGTGTGTTATGGGCAGTGTACAAACCAGTATTTTTAGAACTAACAAAACTCAGGCGGTGCCTTTACCGAAAACTGTTGAATTACCAGAAACAGTTAAAAAAGTCACAATTGTTGCTGTGGGTAACACTCGCATAATTACCCATGTTGGGGAATCTTGGGATACATGGTTTGATAATTATCATGTATCATCAGACTTCATGAACTCTCTTGAACTGTCAAGAATCACCGACCTTGAAGGTCGGTGAGTATATCAAAGTATAAAGATAATTGTCTCTGTGTTCATAAATATATGAGTCAGACACTCAAAGAAACCAATAACCAGCTAAAGAACTTGTATAAACAAGATTTTTATCAGTGGATACAAACTACAGTTAAAAATATCCGTAATCAAGATTTAACTTTTATAGATTGGGAAAATTTATTGGCAGAGTTAGAAGATTTGGGGAATGAACAAAAGCATCAACTAGAAAATCGCTTAATAGTATTATTTGAGCATTTACTGAAACTAACTTATTGGCATCAAGAGAGAAACTATAATAGTCGAGGATGGAAAGGGACAATTATAGAACAAAGAAAACAAATTAAAAAACTGCTCAAAAGGAATCCCAGTCTTAAGCCTTACTTACTGGAAATATTTGACGAAGCTTATCAAGATGCTAGAGATATTACAGTTGTTAAAACCGGACTAGAACCGAAGATATTTCCTGTAGATATAGCTTTTACTACTGAGCAAGCTTTAGATGAAAATTGGCTGCCTGAAGAAATGGAATAATAATAAGCTGAAAGTCATGTCTGAGAGGATGTTTGATAAGTTTTCAACAGGTAATTAGTATCAGCTAGCCCCACAATGGGAGGAGCATCATAAATCACTAAATCAAAGGTATCTTGAAACTGTGCCATCAGTTTTTTCATTTTCCCTGATGAGAGTAACTTAGGTGCATCGGGGGGAATAGGTCCAGAAGTAATGATAGATAAGTCATTCATACCAGGTAGTGGTGTGACTACATTTTCTACGGACATATCCGTGGTAATTAAACTACTCAACCCCCAGATATTACTTACATTTGCGAACCTATGAATACTAGGGCGGCGCAAATCTGTATCTACCAGTAATACTTTTCTCCCCATGGATACAGCTACTTGAGCCAGATAAAAGGCAATTGTACTTTTACCGTCACCTTGCATAGAGGAGGTGATGGTAATAGAACTGATGGGAGTATCAGAGCTTAATAATTGTATATTTGTGTAGAGCAGCCTGATGGCTTCGATAAAATTGTTAGCGTAATTGGTATATTGTTGTTTGGCTACAGTGGTTCTCTGGGTAGTAGTTTCCATTTGCCCATTAGAGAATTGCATCAAAGCATCTTTGAGTTTGAGGGTTGGGGATTTACCCCGCTGTATTTCTTGGTTAAAGGGAATAGTCCCTAATAGAGGAACTTTGATTCTTTCTTTGAGGCTCAAAGGATTGTGATAAGTATGATCTAGCTTTTCTATGAGTAAGGCTGCACCAATCCCCAGGGAGATACTCGCGGCAATTCCCAGAATAATATCCCGGATAATAGTTGAAGAGACTATAGGATCTATTGGTAGGTTAGGTAACTTAATTAATTGCCAACCTTGTTCCGTCTGAGAGGTTTGAATCAGCAAATCTTCCCGGGCGGATAAAAAACGATTCAGACTTTCATTAGCAATACCTAAACGGCGTTGTATTTCTGTATATTCTCGGATGAGGGTGGGTAATTCCTGGCGTTCCCGTTCTAAAATTCGGCGATTCTTTTCTAGTTCTTGTTGATTAACTTCTAAGGATTTGAGTAATTTATCTGCTTCTGCTCGCCTGGTTTGGATATATAGTTGTGATTCTCGCTCGATTAATGGTTTGAGGTTGTTCTGTTTTTCCTTGAGTGTAATTAGGGTGGGGTTTTCATCTTGAAAAATAGCTGATTGTGTGGCAATTTGAATGTCTAATTGGCGAAATTCTTCATTTAATGCCCGATATACAGGATAGTTATCCAGTACTGACCTGACACCATCTTCAGTTTGTAAGAAATTCCAATCAGTACGAGCTTGGGCTAGTTGTAGTTCCAGTTGTTGCAGTTGTTGAGTTAAAGCTGTGGTTTGTCCTGCAATTTCACCAGCTAGGACTTCTGGACCGAGAAAGTTATACCTACGTCGGAACTGTTCCAATTCTTCCTGAACCTGGTTGACGCGTTTTTGTATATTGGGTAGTTCTTCATCTAGATATTTTAAACCTTGACTGAGGTTAATTCGCCGTTGTTCTTGACTGTAGGCTAAATAATCTTGGGAAATTTGCTCTAATACATCTTTGGATTCCACTGGGTCTTCGCTACGATACCTAACCTGGATAATTTTGGTTTCTCCACCTAGACGAGAAATCGTTAATCCCCGACTCAGATATTCATAGTTGATGTTCGGATAGTTAGCTTGTAACTGTTCAATGCTTTTTTGCAGAACTTGAGGACTCAAGAGGACTATAATTTGAGTTTCGTAATCTAAGCTCTCTCGAGCCGAGGGGTTGATGCTACCCTCTAAGTTTAACACTCTACTGTTATAACCCACAGGTTCAGCCAGCATCTGAAACCGGCTTTCATATTCGGGGGGTTTGGGATTTAAGTAAATATTTAGACCTAGACCTGTGAGCACAGCTGTGGCTACTCCCACAACAACTACAACTCGACGCCGTAACAAACTTAAAAATTCTTTATAATTCCAATCCTCCCCTTGGTGCTGATTTTCCAGAACAGGGGAATAGGGAAAAAATGGGGTGATGGAGTTTCTCGTCTGTTCGGGATTTAGGAGTTTATCAGTTTGGTTCTGACTAATAGACATATGTTATACTAAAAGAACTAAGTAATAAGCTGGGGTTACATTCAAATAGAAATCTAGACACAGTTAACTAAGAGTAGATGATGCTAGAAAACTATGTTTGTAGTTTTAGTCCATAATCCGAAAACTACAGGAAACTACAGGGATAAAAAACCATCAGTGAGAGTAACTGTATAGTAGCAAGATTATCTCATGTGCGATTACGAAAGTTAAGGTAATAGGGGCTACAGCCACAAAATACCTACATCCTGTGTATCTAAAGTCAGGGGGTTTGGCGGGCTTGTTGGTGTAGATGTTAACTTTTTTTTGCTGTCTGAGGAGAAGAGGGGTATTGGTATGATACGTTCATAAAAATATATACAAATCATAAATGTTGGTGTATGAAATAACCAGGTGAGATGCTAATATCATAGCAAGATAAATCACAATTTAGTATGAGGTTAAATTAATTTAACCTCATCTGGTATTTTATATCAGCTTATATGGTCAAATATGGTCAAACTAGGGTTAATCTGAAGGATATTTTACAAGTGAGGATTATTGTGTCAAATATTGCTTGACCGTTGATAATGGAGAAATAATGTGATAAAAATTACCTGTTGAAAACTTATCAAACATCCTCTTACCTACACCCCCAACTTGTGCCAAATTCCTAGAGTATGAAAAATTCCCAACAGATCAGCAACCCATTAGGACAGTCTACGGTAGATGGTACAAACAAAAGTGATGATTGTTCCTATGAGCAGAGATTTAAGTTATCTGTAGTCACACAGTTTTTTCCTCCAGACTATGCTGCTACAGGACAATTAATTGAGGAACTGGTGCAGCAGTTAGAACATCAAGGGGTAGAGATTGATGTGTTTACCAGTCAACCGGGATATGCCTTCAGGATGAGTCAGGCTCCCCGTATGGAACTGCGTGAGCAAACTAGGATTCATAGGTCTCGGACTTCGCAAATGTGGCCTCGGAGAATTCGCGGTAAGGCTATAAATGGACTTTTATACACCATTCGTGCTTTTTTATATCTGCTCGCACCTTGGCGGCGAAGTAATGTATTGCTGATCACGACAGCACCACCATTCTTGCCCATTGTGGGTTATTTGGCTAATATGCTGTGGAAGTTGCCCTATGTTTGTATAGTCTATGATTTGTATCCAGATGTGGCGATCGCACTGGGTGTAGTATCCAAGCAGCACTGGGTAACAAAACTTTGGCAAGGGTTAAATCAGCGAGTGTGGCTCAAAGCTGGGGGAATTGTGGTTCTCAGTCCGGAGATGAAACAACGGGTTGTAGAGTACTGTCCCCAGGTGGCCCATAAAGTTTCTGTAATTCATAGCTGGGCTAACCCAGATTTAATTGTACCTATTGCCAAATCAGAGAACTGGTTTGCTTGGAAGCACAAGTTAGTCAATAAGTTCACAGTCCTATACTCTGGGAATATGGGGCGATGTCATGACATCGATACTTTGTTAGGCGCTGCCATAGAATTACAACATGAGTCTGTGCAGTTTGTCTGTATTGGTGGGGGTGCTAAACGGGAAGAGTTGATTGCTAGGGTATCTCAATTAGAGCTAGGTAATTTTACATTTTTACCTTATCAAGATAAGGAAGATTTAGCCTATTCTCTCACCGCTGGCGACCTGTCTTTGGTGAGTGTTAGCCGCAGCAGTGAGAGTTTAGTATTACCTAGTAAGTTATATTCAGCATTATCATCTGGGAGGCCATTGGCAGTAGTTTGTTCACCCTACTCTAGCTTAAGACAAATAATTACCGAGGCTGAATGTGGGGCGGCATTTGACAATGGGGATGGTCACGCACTGGCGGAGTTTATCCGTTTATTGCAAAGTAATCCAACACTAGCAGAACAGATGGGTAAATCGGGACGGGAGTATCTAAAATCCCACTTTACACCCAGAATTATTGCCCAACAGTACCTTCAGGTTTTACTACAAACAGCGAATATTAAAAAGAGTAAAAATTTTTGAAATTATTGCTTGAATGTGTGGTACAATCGGTATAACAAGATAAATCTAAAAAGGGAATAATCCCTGATATGATTTTTCATCTCTCTTTGAGTAAAAACTAATAGTTCCTATCGGCATAGGCTGATTTTTAAGGAGTGAACTTTGACGGTCTAATTGATCTCAGTTTCTCCAAACGTAACCTTCCTATTGATTTTGATATTAGGGGGCCGAATTGCCCAGAAGGTGTGACCGAAATCTGAAACGTTCCAAACAAAGAGCTATTTACTGTCCTATCCATAGTTGTTATCTAGATAGTGTCAGTCGCAAATATAAAGTTATCGAAAAAATAAGTTTAAAACTCCGTCGTTCTACGACGGCTTTTCTTGATTCTGGATATATTTCTTAAGCACCTCAAGTGGCGCACCACCAACAGAAGACACCAATTAACTAGGACTCCATGGTGAGGTATGTGGCTCGGATTCAGGATGAGGTATTTGAACTGGATACACCCCCCAGTTTTAACCCCCGTGCTTGGTAGGAAATACGGCGTTACCCTGTGTGATCGTCTCTGGTGTTGGACGCACAGCTAAACCAGTCGGTTTTTAAGCTATTAGGCTCTTAATTTATTCCATTTATTCCCTGGCTCCCAGTAAAATATATATAGCAGGGGGCAGGGGGCACCGGAGCAGGGGGAAGCCTTGAAACGCTTGAATTTCAATGGTTTTATCTTCTGTTTGTGTCCTAACCACCTTGGCGGTTGCTGTAGTAAAAATAGTAAAAGTTTTACCCTTGAAGCTGAATATCAAGACTATGAAATCTGAAGGAGCTTCACGATACGAAGAGGATTTTTATGGCTGGACTCAGTGGCAAGTACAAGCACTAGCACAAAGGCAAGTATCAGAATTAGACTGGCAAAATTTACAAGCTGAATTAGAAGGGTTGGGAAGACAGGAATACCGAGAATTAGTCAGTCGTCTTACTGTCTTGTTAGGTCATCTGCTCAAGTGGGAATATCAGCCAGAAAACCGTTGTCGCAGTTGGTTTCTGACTATCAGAGAACAGCGCCGTGCAATCAACCGCCATTTTCGTCGCAATCCTAGCTTAAAGTCTTCCATGGCTGAGGCTGTAGAGGATGGTTTTGCCGCAGGGGTGGATTTAGCTCTACGGGAAACCAATTTACCCTTGAGAACTTTTCCGGAAAAATGTCCCTACAGGTTTGAAGAAGCGATCGCAGATAGTTTTCTTTGTGATACTAGCCAAGATTGGCAATAACTATTTACCATCTGCATAAGGATTTGCAAGCAACCCTTGGGCGATCGCCTTTGGTATTGGGTACACAGCTAGGTAAACCAGCCAAGAGCCAGGGGTTTCAAACCCCTGTCTGAAAGCTGAAGCCGGTTGAAACCGGCTAGATTGTCTAGGTGATG
>NZ_CP063311.1:675948-706691 GCF_015245355.1 Anabaenopsis elenkinii CCIBt3563
GGCGATCGCCTTTGGTATTGGGTACACAGCTAGGTAAACCAGCCAAGAGCCAGGGGTTTCAAACCCCTGTCTGAAAGCTGAAGCCGGTTGAAACCGGCTAGATTGTCTATGTGATGGCAAATATTAAACTAATTATTGGGCGCTTGGGCGATCGCCTTTGGTATTGGATACACCCAGCAACACCAGCCAAGAGCCAGGGGTTAAAACCCCAGTCTGAAAGCTCAAGCCGGTTGAAACCGGCTAGATTGTCTAGGTGATGGCAAATATTAAACTAATTGGGCGCTTGGGCGATCTGCTTGCAGCAGCGGTGGTGCGATCGCTTGGGTGGGGGAGCTACAGGCTACGCAAACCAGTCGGTTTTTAACCGACTTCAGCTATGAGCCGGGGAATTCATTCCCCGGCTCCCCCCTCTCAGCCAATAAGTGCCTGTAACTTAGCTGTCACTTCCTCCATTGTCTCCTCTGGGAGGGATTCCATAAATTTTACCTGTCGCGTCTGCCAATCAATGGTTTTGACTTGAAAGGTGAGAATTGCCCCCTTTGTGATCAAACCATTGGGCAAAACCACTTCTAAATTTAACCCCTTGATTTTGCTGGTGATGGGACAAACCAGAGCTAGGTTAGTTACCTGGTTAAACTGCTGGGGCGTGATAATCAAAGCGGGGCGGTAGCCAGCTTGCTCCCTACCCAGTGTGGGATTGAAATTCAACTTGACAATATCACCCCGGCAAGGAATATATTTATCTACCATTCCTCTTCACCCACAGGTTCCCCCCAGTCATATTCCCCTCCCACCAGATTAGGGGTTACACCCTCGAGTAACTCATGCAGTTGGTATTTTTTCCTGATGGGGGAAATGACAATCTTGTTACCCACTACCTCAATATTAACCACACTGCCAACGGTAAGCCCAATCTCACTGGCAATGGGCTGTGGGATTCTTAACCCCAGACTATTACCCCATTTGTTAACGATGATTGCCACAATAATCCTCTCTGCTTTGATCAAATCTTGTCTTAGTAAAAATGATTGCCGTAGGAAAGCAGGACACAATACCTCATCCTAAAACCAAGATTGTTTATCCCAAGTATATCCTTATCGCCTTTAGTATTGCGTAGCGATCGCCTTTGGTATTGGGTACACCCAGCAACACCAGCTCCCTTTGATGTGTTTTATGTGTGTTTTACAATTGACGGGGAGCAATATAGTTATTTAATAACTTTTAATAACTTCTAAATTTAATGCCTAGAAAAATTCGAGAACTAAAGGCAATGTTGTTAAAAGCCGGATTTATCCAACGGACTGGTAAAGGTAGTCACACAATCTGGATTCACGAAAAAATGGCAGATATGCCGATGACAATTGCGGGTAAAGATGGTGACGATGCTAAAATCTACTTGGAGAAACAAGTTAAACAAAGACTCGCAAGACTAGAAGAATTGCCATGAATTCACATTATAGTATGATGATTTTCTGGTCTCAAGAGGATAACTGCTATGTAGTCCACCTCCCTGACTTCCCTTTTCAAGATATCCATACCCACGGGAATACTTATGAGGAAGCAGCCAAACATGGGCAGCAAGTGATTGACAGTTATCTTCAGCTTTACCAAGAAAATAACCAACCTCTACCCCAGGCTAAAAACCTCCTGGAATATTTTCAGGTAGCATAACGACTCAGGGTCGATCGCCTTGCAGCAGCGGTGGTGCGATCGCCTCCCGTATTGGCTACACACCTAGGAGCCTGGGGTTAAAACCCCAGTCTGAAAGCTGAAGCCGGTTGAAACCGGCTAGATTGTCTAGGTGATGAGAAATATTAAACTAATTGGGTATTAGGGCGATCTGCTTGCAACCCTTGGGCGATCGCCTTTGGTATTGGGTACACCCAGCAACACCAGCCAACAGCCAGGGGTTAAAACCCCAGTCTGAAAGCTCAAGCCGGTTGAAACCGGCTAGATTGTCTAGGTGATGGCAAATATTAAACTAATTGGGTATTACGGCGATCGCCTTTGGTATTGGGTACACAGCTACACCAGTCGGTTTTTAACCGACTTAAGCTATGAGACGGGGAATTCATTCCCCGGCTCCCCCGTGTGGATAACTCACCGCCTCCCCCGTGCTGTTAGACTCTTAATTCATTCCCTGGTTCCCCTAGACATTTAATTTATTACCTGTATCTCTGGGAGCGCCCTGGGTTATTATGCCTAATAACGGGTTGTGAAAATAGCTGTTAAAACTCAAATAAATGCGTAAAAACTCTCTATTACATAACTTATCTCGTCTGCTGAAATATTTACCTCAACGTCGTCGTTGGCAGCTACTAATGATGCTAGGCTTGGGGGTGGCAACATCCATGAGCGAAGTCGTGAGTTTAGGTGCATTACTTCCCTTCTTAGGAGTATTGTCTAATCCGGAGGGAGTGATGGAACAGCCCTACATAGCAATTGTCATGGATGCCATGAAAATCACATCTCCTGAACAGTTGTTAACATGGTTAACGTTAGGGCTAATTTTAGCTGTAGTGGTAGCTAATGGAATTAAGTTAATTACATTATGGTTTCAGTCAAGACTAATAGCAGCGATCGCCCATGATTTAAGTGTAGGTTGTTATCGTGCCAACATTCTTCAGCCCTACGAATTCTATTTAAAAAATAATAGTAGCCAGTTGATAGTTGAATCTACTGAATATATAGATAGAACCGTCGGACTAGTTTACACTAGTCTTAATTTTGTATTGTATTTTTTAATGTTAACATTCATTATTTTTGGATTGCTCTTAATGAATTTACCAGTCACATTGGGAGTCATCATGATTGGTGTTACTATGATTTTACCAGTTATTCAATTCAGCAAATATAGGCTGACAAAAAATGGTAGTCAAATAGTGGAGCATTCACAAAAGCGAATAAAAATCATCCAAGAGAGTATAGGAGGAATCCGTGATATATCATTAGATGGAACACAACCTTTGTTTATTAGAAAATACCATGAATCTGATTGGATACTAAGGCGATTGCATGCAGATAACCAACTGTTAGCATCGGTAAATCGTCCTTATATGGAGGCCATAGCAATTTCAGGAATTGCACTGCTGGCTTTATTTATGCTAAAAACTGAGTCCAACTTTTTACAAATCTTACCAGTGTTGGGAACTCTGGTATTAGGATTAAATCGTCTTTTGCCTTCACTACAACAATGCTACGGTTGTTGGGCTTGGATAAAAAGTAATTATGCTTGTTTGCGCCAAACACTAGCTACTTTAGAAAGACCAATACCTCAATACTACTTAGAAACTCAGGATCAACCTTTAGGTTTAAATAAAGAACTGCAGTTAGAAAATATCTGGTTCCGGTATTCTGCTACATTAGATTGGGTGCTGAAAAACGTTAGTCTAACCATTCCTGTCAATCAAACCATTGGTTTTTTTGGCGGTTCTGGCTGTGGTAAAAGTACGACAGCTGATTTGATTTTAGGATTAATGCAGCCCCAGAAGGGAAGGCTTTTAGTAGATGGTGTATCAATAAATGATGAACAACAGAGACGGGCTTGGCAAAAGAGTATAGCAAATGTTCCCCAAAATATTTATCTGAGTGATACTTCCATCGCTGAAAATATTGCTTTTGGGGTTGAACCTTCAGAGATTGATATGGAAAAAGTGAAGGAATCCGCTGTTTTAGCTCAAATTGACACTTTTATTGAGAAGCTACCTAACGGGTATGGGGAATTTGTAGGAGAAAGAGGTATACGTCTTTCCGGTGGACAACGTCAACGCATCGGTATTGCCCGGGCTTTATATAAGGGTGCATCGTTAATTATTTTTGATGAAGCTACTAGTGCATTAGATAATGAAACTGAGCAGGAAGTTATGGCGGCAATTTATAATCTGAGGGAAAGATTAACTATCATCATCATTGCTCATCGTCTCAGTACTTTAAGGCACTGTTCACAAGTTTTTGAATTTAAAGATGGGGAAATTTTGTATCAAGGAAGTGGAGAGAATTTAACTCAGCGGATGTTTGGAAAGTATTAAACTCGTGCAAACCTTACCGCCCAAATTGCTATCCTTTAATATTTCTGAGGATGTAATTAACATGATCATTGAACCTGTTTGGATTGATTCTGAACGTATTCGTTTGACGTTGGATAGTGGTACACCTGGTCAGACTTTTTGGGTTGAACGGGCTGCATTAAGAGTGCACCACCAAGCAATAAATTGGAAACAGAGTATTTTCAAAACTTTCATTTTAACATTAGCAATAGTCATGCCTTCTAGTTGTTTTTATCGGATAAGAAATTGGTATTCTAATCAAAGAAATAAGCGTAATCGTAATCGATAAAATATGTTGTCTAACAAAATTCTTCTTCCTTTGTTACTGAGAATATTTCCTACTCATTATCATCTTCCTATTGAATATTATTTTCGCAAAATTAATGGACAACTTGAGGCGGAAATGTTTGAATTATCAAAAATAATTAAACATCAACAAAGAGTAATTGATGTAGGAGCTAATAATGGTTTGTATAGTTATCATTTGGCTCGTTTTTCCGCTGTGGTAGAATCATTTGAACCTCAAGTTGAATGTGCCAACGTCATTAAGCAATATAGTCGAAAATTTGCGCCTGACAAAATTAATGTTCATAATATTGCTTTATCTAATATGAATGGTGTTATGAATCTTAATATTCCTATTTTAAGAGGTAAGATTAACACAACTTTAGCAAAAGGGTGTGCTACTTACAGAAATTTAGATTGTGAACATGAAACTTTGACAGTACCAGTAAAAAAGCTAGATGACTTTAATTTCAATAATGTTGCACTGATTAAAATTGATGTGGAAGGTTATGAAAGTTACTAGGACTTACGCAACTGGCACAGGCGATCGCGAAGCGCTGCTTGCATCTGTGTGTAGCAATCGCTAAATGAAAGCAAATTGGTATTATATAAGTGATGTCAATGGCACGGGGGAATGCCTAGTGTAGTTGATAGTAGAAAAGTATGAATAAAACCAGATCCAGATAGCGATTCATGAGAAAATAGGTAGAGGTTGTAAGAGATAATGTTGGTGATGAGTATGAGATTTACAAAGCTTAATTACTGCCAATACTTATTAAGCAGTCAAATTAATTACACGATTACCAATTTAGCAGAGCATTTAGAGCAGATTAGCCATGATGCAATTAATTATTATTTGAAGAGAGAAAAGCTAACACCCCGGTTACTATGGGAAAATGTGAAAGACATAATTGAGGAAGATGCCAATGGTTACATAATATTTGATGATAGCGTTTTAGACAAAAGATATTCTCAAGAAATAGAGATGGTGAGGAGACAATATAGTGGGAATGAGCATGGTGTAGTCAAAGGAATTGGTGTGGTTAGTTGTGTATATGTGAATCCTCAAGTTAAAAGATTTTGGGTAGTAGATTATCGAATTTTTAATCCTGATGTGGATGGTAAAACCAAGATAGACCATGTGAAAGATATGCTGTCAAACCTGGTGTATCAAAAGCTTTTACCGTTTGATACGGTGTTGATGGACACGTGGTATGCGGTAAACAGTTTAATGCTTTATATTGATAGTCTAGAGAAAGTTTATTATTGCCCTTTAAAAAATAATCGGTTAGTTGATGATACATTGGGTAAAGGAAAATATAAACGAATTGAATTATTAGAATGGAGCGAAGAAGAATTAGAATGTGGTAAAATCATAAAAATTAAAGGATTTCCCGCCCAGAAAAAAGTGAAATTATTCCGGGTTGCTGTTTCTAACAACAGAACGGATTATGTCGCCACCAACGATTTATCTCAAAGTTCCACGAATGTTGTACAAGAAGTGTGTAAAATTCGTTGGAAAATTGAGGAGTTTCACAGAGAGATTAAACAACTAACAGGCATTGAATCTTGTCAATGTCGTAAAGCTAGGCTTCAAAGAAATCATATTGCTTGTGCAATGTTGGTTTGGATTAGATTAAAGAATTTAGCCTATCAAACTGGACAAAGTGTTTATCAAATCAAGCATAATTTGCTGTCTAATTATTTAATACAGCAACTCAAACGCCCAAGTATTTCTATGTACTTGGTTTAATTTAAATTGTCGCGTGGCGCGACTACCCCCTCTCCCTGTTTGTGCCAGTTGCGTAAGTCCTGTCGGAGTCCGATTTGGTTTATCAGTGTTTTATTTACTTAACTTGATCTTAGGTAGAGTATAATGTCAGATTCATCAAAGCTGTCTATCCTGATTATCGGTTCTTATAATGGTCAAGACTCCTTTGGGGATAAATGTTTAGCTCGCTGTGTGGCTCAACAAATCCGTGAAACTTGTAATTTTAGTGGACATCAATCACCTAAAATCATTTCTCACATTGACGGAAATCTAGAAACAAGTCAAGGGGAAATTCCTGAAGTGGAGTTCAGTACGGGTATTTCCTTACTATACTGGGCATGGAATAATAAACTGCGTCATCTTCATTTGCCCACTGCTTTACAGAGATTTATGGCAGTTATTACTTTGCCGGTTTACTTGATGGCAACTCAAGTTAATCGCCGGAAGCTGCAGCGGATTAAAAGGGAGATTAGGGAATCACCGCTGGTTTATTTTTATGGTGGTACGCAGTTATCAGAACAGTGGTTTTGGTACAACTTTATCCCTTTAATGATTACTGCTTTTTTGTGTAAGTTATATCAAGTACCTCTTTATTTCGGACCACAGCAGTATGGACCGGAAAATAACTGGCAACGTTGGTTTTTAAGGACAACGGTCAAATATCTTGTACGTGACATCAGAGTCAGAAATAAAAACTGTCTAGAATTACTGAATTTGTCACCGGAAAAACTATGCTACGATGAGGTTTTCAGTTGTGCAATCCGTTACTCAGTAATTAAGGATCACGTCCCACCGAAAAACTTTATTTTAGTGAATATGCGGGGGACTAATTTTCTCAGAGATGGGGAAAGCAGGGAGTTTGAGGTATTTTTAAACTTACTGCTGGCTGTGAAAAATCAATTGGGTTTACCTTTCAAACTCTTTCAAATGAGTGGTTCATCTTTTTGTGATGATACAAAGTTGCTCGATTTTGTCCAATCTCGCCCTGAGTTTAGTGATATTCACCTAGAAGTTTTACCCCTGGTGGTTGAAGAAGCAGAGTTAATTAAAGTAGCCAGTCAAGCTTATGGAACCATATCTATGTCATTTCATGGCTGTATTCTTTCTATGATTGGTGGTTGTCCCTCGGTTCCTGTGACTTCGGGGGACTATTATGATTATAAGTATATTGATTTTGATAAATATAGTGGAGAACAAGGGACTCCTTTAATTACTTTGGGTAATTTAGATGTAAAACAAGCAGCCGCAACCATTAGTGATTACTTTTCTAAATATTCCCCAGCAAAAACAGCAATTGCGCGGGAAACGGCTGCGCAACAGATCAAGTATTGGTATAAAACAATTGTTTAATCTGTTCAATCAATGCAAGTTATTCAATGTCTGGGGTTCTACTTCCCGGAATCATCGGGGGGAACAGAAGTATATGTAGATGGGTTGGTGCGGGAACTCCAGTTACAGGGTGTGACAAGTGTAATTGCTGCAGCCCAAGGGGGAGATAGGGAAAATACTTATTTATATAATAATTACAGTGTCTATCGCTATCCAGTATTAACCCATTCCACCCCGGAAGAAATACGGGGAATAAAGCCCCACGGTGGTTTTACTTATTTTGCTGAGTGGTTAAAACAACAACAAGGAGATATTTATCATCAACATTCCTGGGTGACTGGTTGTAGTATTCATCACCTAATGCTGGCTAAGGCATTGGGGATGAAAACCGTGATTACAGTCCATGTTCCTGGTAATATCTGCTTACGGGGAACAATGTTATTACAAGGTAAACAGGTCTGCAATGGTAAAATAAATATTGTCCGTTGTGGTACTTGTTGGGGTATGGCTAGGAATATTCCCCCCTGGGCTGCTCCTGTGGTAGCAAGGGTTCCCCTTTCGGTGAGTCGGAGGGCAGAAAATATGAATAATTCCCGCCTGGCTACGGTGGTGGCTACACCTGCTTTGGTGGCTACCCACCAACAACGATTACGGGAAATGGCCCAAGTGAGCGATCGCATTATCGCAGTATGTCAGTGGCTTTATGATGCCTTGTTAATCAATGGTATCCCCGAGGAAAAACTGGTTTTATGTAGACAGGGAGTAAGTTTTGATGGTAAAAAGATCACAGCAGATACCAGAGATACTTTCAATCATGCTCAACCTTTAAGAATAGGTTTTTTAGGACGGTGGGACAAAGTTAAGGGTATTCATATCCTAGTAGCAGCAGTGCGCCGATTACCACCGGATGTCAAGGTAAAACTAATCATTCACGCTTTAGCCCAGGGAGAAGTAGCCTATCAACAACAGGTTTTAGCGGACGCTGGGGGGGATACTCGTATTCAGTTTGAAAAACCCGTACCCCGCCATCTCGTTTCCCAAACCATCCGGGGTTTTGATTTACTGGCTGTTCCTTCCCAGTGTCTGGAAACTGGCCCTTTAGTGGTGTTGGAAGCCCAAGCAGTAGGTGTACCGGTGATCGGTTCTGATTTAGGGGGGATTGGGGAATTAGTTACCCATCAACAGGATGGTTGGTTAGTTCCCCATGATGATGTGGGAGCTTGGGGTGAGGCCATAACTTGTTTGGCTAGGGACAGGGGCTTGTTGTCCCGGTTACGTGGGGGAATTGGTGCTGTGAGGACGATGGCTGATGTGGGGAGGGAGATTAAATATGTGTATAAAAGTCTTTAGGAGGGGGCAAGTGTGAGTAAATTATTGAGTTTCATGGTCAAATTTTTGAGATCAAAATTGATTCACCCTAAGTTATCTTATAAAATCTGGCAATTGTTATGCAAGCTAAATCATGGTCAATCCTTCTTTTTTCCCTTGAGATCATCTGGTAATTTTCCGGTTTTGATGTATGGGGGAATCTGTGGTTACTCGGATAGTGCTATTTTTTTTGAATCTTTACAGTATGAACAGGAAAACATAGCAGTATATAGATCAATTCTAATTGAATCACAAATACCAGTAGTTATAGATGTTGGAGCCAATAATGGTCAATCATTAATGACTATAAAATTTATTAATCCAGAAACCCAAATTCATTGTTTTGAACCTTTTCCTCAACTGACCAATTTTTTAAACGAGTTGGTTAATATTAATAATTTTCAAGATGTACATATTAACAATAATATATTGAGTGATACATTAGGGTTAGGAAAATTATTTTTTGCTAAAAACTCCACAGACACAGCATCAACTGTAAATGATTTTCAATCTTTTTATGATCGGTCGTTGACGGTTGAAAAAATAACTTTAGATGGTTATTGTCAAAAGAATAAAATTAATCATATATCTTTAATCAAAATAGATGTAGAGGGGGGGAATTAGAAGTAATTAAAGGAGGAATTAAAACACTGTCAAGCATGAAGCCAGATATACTCATAGAAATACTGTTCACAGAAAAACACTACGGAAGGCAACAGGAACTCGTTAATATTCTCCAAGGTTTAGGCTACAAATTCTATCAGATTATGGGAGACAGTTTCGTTTATCAGGAGACAGTAATACCAGATAAGAATTATCAGTTTTTAAACTACTTTCTCACTACGGAAATACAGCATGAAAATATTTAATAACAACCTTTTGTACTTGGACGTTAAATTTTACGGATTAATCCAAGCAATCCAGAACTTAGGTTTACTACAAACCATACATTTTCTATTTCAAAGGTTTATTATTGGCCGCTTTTATCCAGGAGTCTTAAAATCGAAATTTTCCAGGTATCCGCTTTATTATCGATGGAATAATTGTGATTTGCATGTTTTTAGGCAAATATTTATTAATCGAGAATATTCTCCACTAGATAAATTAACAAATGTTGGTTTAGTAATCGATTGTGGAGCTAATATTGGCTACTCCTCTGCGTACTTTCTAACTATTTTTCCTCAGTGTGAAGTAATTGCTGTTGAACCGGACAAAGAAAACTTTGCTTTAATGCAAAAGAACTTGGCATTTTATGGGAATAGAGTAAGAATGTTAAATTCAGGAGTTTGGTCGCATTGTACTGACTTGATTATATCTGACACTGAATACCGAGGAGGACTACCCTGGTCTCGTCAGGTAAAAGAGGTCAAAGACAAAGAAGGAAGCATACAGGGTATAGATATTAGTAGTCTTTTAAATCAGTCCGGTTTTGACAGAATCTCTGTTCTTAAGATAGACATTGAAGGCGCTGAGGGAGTGATTTTTTCTGACAATTACGAACAATGGTTAGATAAAGTTGATGTAATAGCTATTGAAATACATGATGATAGTATTTTTGGAAACTGCACACAGATAGTTCATACTGCAATCAGTAATAGTGGTATAGGGTTTTCAAAAATTAACTCTGGTGAACTTCTTATTTGTATTAAAAAGTAGATTATTGACAATGAAAAAGAAAATTATAGTATGCTCACCTATTCGGAATGAAGAGTTTAATTTAAAAAGAGTTTTACCTGCTTGGTCAACATTTGCTGACTACATCATCTTGGCAGACCAAAATTCAGATGATAAATCTCTGGACATAGCCAACCAATTTGAGAAAGTGGTATTGATTGCCAATCATAATCAAAACTATAATGAAGCAACTAGAACAGAGTTGTTAGTAAGTAAAGCCAGAGAAATCTCTCAGGAATCTGTACTCGTGTTTTTAGATGCAGATGAGACATTATCAGCTAACGTAACAGCAAATCCCGAATGGAAAACATTTTTGGAGTCTAAACCTGGAACTGTTGGTTATTTCCGATGGATTCAGTTATGGGATACCCCTGACTACTATATTTCATCCGGATATAGTAATTCAGGATACTCGTCCTTTGCATTTGTTGATGATGGTCGCCCCTGTAAAAGAAAAGGAGTTATACATGTTTCGAGAGGATTAGGGGAAGATAATCCTACATCCAACTTTTATTTTAATCAGATTGTTTGCCTGCATTTAAACGGATTAAACAAGCATAATAACATTAAAAAACAGAATTGGTACAAGGTTTGGTATATTGCCGAAGCCGGTGCAAAAAAATATTTTCATACCAATAGAAATCATAATTGGTATCGTTCAGTTAAGGAGTATAACTTATCACTTTGTAAAAGTGAATGGTTTAGTGCTTATTCAGTTCGAGGTATTGACATAACGTCTTGGGAGAGTGAGCCATTACAATGGCGTGATGTGGAAATATTAAGATACTTTGCAAAGCATGGATACAAAAAGTTTCACCTATTAGATATTTGGGATGAACAAAACTGGGAAGCACTAAGACTGCTCGCTATTGGGCGGGGATATAAGGGTATACCATCTGAGCCAGTGGTAGAACCTAGTCCCTTAATTAAGTTTTATAACCGTATAGTTAACAACAGATTGTCAATACAAACCCTAATTAATAAGGGCTTGAGATTCTTCAAAAGAAAAATCCTGCCTTAATCTTAATTGTTTGCGCTTGATGAAGATTAATATTTGGAAATATGCACTTGGTAAAATACAACAAATTACACTCACGGCTTTTGTATAATTTACACCTAAAATATTTTATCAACGAAGCGTGACCAAAATGACATTAGTATCAGTCATTATCCCCTGCTATAACTGCGATCGCTTTCTGGAAGAAACAGTTAACAGTGTTTTCCAGCAAACCTTTACTGATTATGAAATCATTTTAATTGATGATGGTTCTACCGATAACACAGCCAAAATCATTAAATCCTTTGGTTCCCAGGTGAGGGCGGAATTTCAGCCCAACCAAGGAGCCAGTGTCACCCGCAACAGGGGTACAGCCATGGCTGGGGGTGAGTTTGTCCAATACCTAGATGCTGATGATTTATTACGACCTGATGCTTTAGAAAAACGGCTGGGGGCTTTAAAATCCAGTGGGGCGGATGTGGCTTACTCAGACTGGCAAAAGTTAGTAGAAATAGCACCGGGGAAATTTGAATTAGGAGAAATTATCAGCAGAAAAATAGAAGATATTCACCCGAATATAGAAATTGCCTTATTTACCTCCTTTTGGTCGCCCCCGGCCGCGCTCTTATACCGTCGTAGTATTGTAGATAAAATTGGGTTGTGGAATGAATCCTTACCTATCATCCAAGATGCGCGGTTTTTACTGGATGCAGGGTTAAAGGGTGGTAGGTTTGTTTATGTTCCCGGTGTGGGGGCTGAGTATCGCGTTCATACTAGTGTCAGTTTATCCCGGCGCAATCCTTTGGAGTTTGTTAAAGATTGTTACCGGAATGGTTGCCAGGTACAGGAATTTTGGGAGCATAGGGGAGAGTTAAATATAGAACAAAAAAAGGCCTTAGCTCAGTTATATGACTATACAGCCCGGACTTTACTCATGGGGGATAAAGAACTGTTTACAGAAAATCTCGCTCGATTGTATGGGGTAGAGCCAAAATTCCGTGGGAGCCTACCTAAATTAGCGGGTTTGATGTCCCAAATTTGGGGTATTAAAGTTACCCGGTGGTGGGTGAACCGGTTAGGGCGATCGCCCCTCAGATACCCCAGTTCTTAAAGAAGTGGGGTTACAATCATTTCACTTATACAGCTAGTCGTAGACTAGTTGATTGGTGTTTAAAGTACAACATTAATACTGCAGTTAATAAAATTAAAAATTGAAAATAAAAAATTGTCTTATCTGAGGTGTTACCAGTGAGTAAATTATCATTCCTGATTTTCATACTTGATAAGTATTTAAGGAATCAATCTCGTGATTGTCCTCATTGTGGGAGTAAAAATACTATTCTTAAACAACGTAAAAAACTTTTAATTGAGTTGAGAGAGTGCCAAGATTGTTTTCTAATGTATAGATATCCCAAAGATACAATGGTAGATAATTTTAATTTCTACCAACTAAATTACCAAGAAGCAATGACAACTGATTTACCTAATGAAAGTGAATTAAAGCAGTTCTTGTCAGTAAATTTTAGTGTTGCGGGACTTGATGGTCAAAATAGTATTAACATTATTAAACAATATGTTCAAGGTGGTATGTTGCTAGATTATGGTTGTTCTTATGGATACATGGTAAGTCAGTTTATTCGAGCTGGTTATAATTCCATTGGATTTGAAATTTCTAAACCCCGTGCAGAGTATGGACGTAAGAATCTAAATTTAAGCATTATTGACAGTTTCCAAGAATTGGATCAACTAGAACCCAATTCCTTTGATATTATCCACAGTAGTCATGTTCTTGAGCATCTTCCAGATCTGAAACAGGCTTTTTTCTATTTTAAAAAATTGTTGAAGCCCACAGGATACTTAGTTATTTTTGTACCCAATGGTGGGGGTAGTTCAGCACGTAATTTAGGTGTCAACTGGGGACCATTAATTGGAGAAAAGCATAATTTAGCTCTAAATGCCAAATTTTTTCACTATTGTTTAAGCCAATTAGGTTTTAGTTGTGTTTTTAATAGTTCTAATTATTATGACAGTCAACCTGTCAGTTACGAGTCAGAACAACAGATTGAAGTTTTAACAGGTGATGAATTACTAGTAATAGCCACTCCCATCGAATCAAAAGCAAGGTTGGTATATTTGTGATATGAATAAAATACTCAAAGTTCTGATAATTGGTTTCTCCTTAAAACAAACCATCCTCACAATCAGCGACGCCCAAAATTATAATTCAAAAGAACTCAACTATGAAAGTTCTAGTTTCATGTGGTACTAAATTTCACTCAGATCACCTTGCGTATGAGCTACAACAAAGAAATAGTTTATATAAACTAATTACATCTCATCCCTCAGTAGCATACAAAAGAAAACCAATTGATCGAAAAAAAATATTGTTCTTACCCCCCATTTTTGTGATTTCCCTAGTTCTGAGCAGACTTTTGGGGAAATTTTACGTTTTCCGGTCTCGTTTGGAATGGGTGCTAGCTATAATTTACGACTGGATGGCTAGTTTATTCGTCCAAAGTCCTGATATATCAATTTCATGGGCTTGGGCAAGTTTACGTACAATTAGGGAAGTTAAAAAGAGAGGGGGTATTGCCATTGTTGAGGAATGCGGCTCATGTAATTTGTATCAAGAGAAATTGCTCCGGGAAGAATATCAAAACCTGAATGTACACTATAAACCGCAAACATTTCATAAAATCATTCTCAGAGAGTTGGAAGAATGCCAGGAAGCAGATTACATATTATGTCCATCTCAACATGTTGCCAACTCTCTAAATCAATGCGGGATTGCTCAGGAAAAGTTGTTAATTATTCCTTATGGGGTTGAACTAAGTTTGTTTAACCCCCAACCAAAAAAAGATGATACATTCAGGGTTGTGTTTGTGGGTACTGTAGGAATTCGCAAAGGACTAATCTATCTATTTAAAGCATTGGAACAACTGGCAACCAAAAATAATTTGGAAAATTTTGAATGTCTAATTATTGGGAGGTTAGATCATGATTTCAAACATATATTTAGTAAATATCAAGATTATTTTAAATACATTCCAAGAGTTCCCCATGATCAATTAAAAGAATATTATTCTAATGCCTCATTATTTGTTTTTCCCAGTTTAGACGAAGGTATGGCTTACGTCCAATTAGAGGCTATGGCCTGTGGTTTACCTGTAATTTGTACACCCAATTCTGGAGGTGACAGTGTGATTAGGAATGGTGAAGAGGGTTTTATTATACCTATTCGTGATTCTGAGGCAATTCAACAAAAAATTGAGTATTTGTATTTCCACCCCCAAGAATTGCAAAAAATGAGTCAACAAGCACTGGAACGAGCTAAGGAGTTTACTTGGGGAAATTACGGTAACTCTTTGAGTAAAAAATTGCAAGAATTAAAATTGAGGCGGGAAAAATGTTAAGAGGATGTTTTAAAAGTCGAAGTAGGTCAAAAAAATTATGCGAGTCGGCGAACCATAATACGTATCATGGCGATATAAATAAAAGTCTCTGAGGTTTTTGGTAGCCGCTCATAATCCTTACTTAAACGCCGACACCAATTTAGCCAACCAAAAGTTCGTTCTACAACCCAACGCTTAGGTAAATGGACAAAACCCTTCTTTTCTAGGGGTCTAAGCACAATTTCCACAATCCACCGAAACATATCCATTACCCAACACATAAAATCCTCCCCTCGATATCCTCCATCCATCCAGATCGTATGTAATCGATTTACGCGATCGCTCATATTATGAACTCGTTCCAGGACTTTTTTAGCTCCCTGACGCTCTGGAATTGAAGCGGATGTTACCAAAACTCGTAACACAAGCCCTAATAGATCCACAGTTAAATGTCGTTTACGACCATGTATCTTTTTTCCCGCATCATAACCGACCTCCTGAGATATCATGGTTGCTGTTTCTACTGATTGACTGTCAACAGCAGCTTCTGAAGGGCTTGGTTGACGCTCCGCCGCCACTCTAACCCATTGGTAGAGCTTATCATGCACCATAAGCCATGTATCATCTTTCTGCCATCTACGAAAATAGCCATAAACTGTTTGCCAAGCTGGAAAATCTCCGGGTAATGCTCGCCATGTACATCCTTGACAAAGTACGTACATAATTGCATTTAATACTGCATAAATCGATACTTTTCTTGGACGACCACCTGGTTTTGTCTCAGGAAATAGGTTGGCAATTAATTCCCACTGCTCCCACGTCAAATTGTTAGGATATGTTTTAGTCATTGCTCGCAAGGTGCTGATGTCTTCAATTTCAGCTTAAGCCTTGTGAGCTTTCTTACAACAGCCCCCCACTTTTAAAACATCCTCTAAGAAAACTTCTAATTAATTTCTCCAGTACATTATGGGATTTATCCACCTTTAATTGTAAAAAAACACATAATGTTCAACGTTATACTATGTATTCCAGGATTAAGTCAGTAATGGAAGAACTTGACTTATCTTCTATGAGTTCATGTTTGTCTATTAGTTATTCCAAGCCTTTATGTAATCTCATAGGTTTTTTAGATTCCCAAATTTTGGAGGCTAACTATCCGCAATACAACATGTGTAATCTTGACTTACCCAGTGAAACTTTTGATGCCGTAGTTAGCGATCAGGTATTGGAACATATTGAATGTGATCCTTGTCAAGCAATTAATCAGTGCTATAGAGTTTTAAAACCTGGTGGAATTATGGTTTGTACCACCTGTTTTATGATGCCGTTTCATGGTAGCCCAGATTTTAATGTTTACGGAGGTGGTGATTTTTGGAGGTATACTCCCCAAGGCTTAAAGTTTCTGTGTAGGGACTTTTCAAAAATCATACAGTCGGATGGTTGGGGTAATCCACTTTTACCCCTCCTTGGGGGTTTAGGGCTTCTCCAGAAGTCGGTACCGGATGCAGCTTGGCATCCTCTGCATAAAATAGCTACGTATGATCGTCAATCCTATGCTTCTGTGGTATGGATAATTGCACAAAAATAATTAAAAGAGTTACATTCATCACGCCGGCACATATTTCCTGCAATCCCAGGTTATTTAAGGAAGCTAATACATTACATGCTGCTGGATTTCAAGTGAGGGTGGTGGCTGGGGATTACTCGCCAGAAGCTCACATCCTAGATAATAGTATTTCTCCTGAACCACCTTGGTCATGGGTAAAAGTTCCTTTAGGAAGTAAGCCTATTTATTTAGCCACCAGATTTTTACAAAAACTAGCGCAAAAACTCGCTGCTCATAAATACATCCTTAACTTATCCATAGCCACATTTAGTAATAGCCCCATCAGCTACCAACTAGCCAAAGCCGCCGCCGCAGAGCCAGCAGATTTATATATTGCCCACTGTTTAGCCGCCCTACCAGCCGCTGTGATGGCAGCCGAGAAACATCATGGTAAAGTGGGTTTTGATGCCGAAGATTTTCATATTGGGGAACTACCAGACACCCCGGAAAATCAAGCAGAAATTGCGGTGCGGGATGTGATTGAGCGCAGTTTATTACCCCGGTGTGACTATTTAACTGCGGCTTCTCCCCTGATTGCTGAGGCTTATCGGCAGAGATACGGAGTAGAGATGACAACAATTTTAAATGTTTTCCCCCTGTCAGAAGCACCGCCATCTCTAACTCAGAAGCGGGAGATAAATTCATCACCTTCTTTATACTGGTTTTCCCAAACCATTGGTAGTGGTAGGGGGATTGAGTCTATAGTTTTGGCCATGGGTAAAATGCAAACACCAGTGAATCTATACCTGCGGGGATATCCTGCTAGGGGTTATTTAGATGGGTTGATGGACTTAGCTCAATCTGTAGGTGTAGGTGAACATCTGCACATTTTACCTTCTGCGCCTCCGGGGGATATGGCTAAGTTGGCGGCTAATTATGATCTGGGATTGTCTTTGGAAATCACAGAACCGCAAAACCGGGCTATTTGTTTGACGAATAAAATTTTTACCTACCTATTAGCAGGTATACCCGTACTTCTCAGTCACACCCCCGCCCAATCGCAACTGGCTGAACAGTTGGGGGAGGCGGCGATTTTAGTAGATATTCATGATACCCTGTCTTTGGCTACTATTTTAGATGATTGGTTTACTGATGCTGTAAGGATGGAAAATGCCAGAGCTAAGGCTAGGCAATTAGGACAGGAGGTTTATAACTGGGATGTGGAGCAGTGTAAATTTTTGGGAATGATTAGGAATACATTCATGTAATCAATCACACAAAATAATTAGGAGTTACGCATTGACAGAATAACAAAATAGTGAATTGATAAATATAGGTCGTCTACTTGCTAGGTATCAGACAATTAGAAAAATCACGAAACCATCCACAGCGCAATGCAATCTAGACCTATACACCTTATTTTTACTGTCAGAGCCAAAGTTTGGGGGGTGCAGTAGGTTAGCAGAGATATTAGGAGACGTTTCACATGATAGTGTGAATCGCTTTTTATTGAGAGAGCGATATGAACCGAAAGATTTATTCAACATTATAGAAAAAGTTATTAACTTGGTAGGAGGAATACTAAGTGTAGATGATACAGTGATAGAAAAGATTTACAGCGACCCCAAAAATGCTGAATTAATCGGTTATTTTTGGTCAGGTAAAGCCCATAAAACAATTATTGGCTTAAATTTAATCACTCTATATTACAGTGATATTCATGGTAATTCAGTGCCAATAAATTACAGAATATATGATAAAAAGGAGGGAAAAACAAAAAACGATTATTTTAGAGAAATGGTAAGTGAAATAATAAGCTGGGGAGTCAAACCCAGAATTGTAACAGGTGATAGTTGGTATTCAGGAGTAGAAAATTTGAAATTCCTAAAAAACCAGAAATTGGGTTTTCTCTTCGGAATTGAAAAAAATAGAACTGTTTCAAATGAGCCACACAAGTATTGTCAAGTAAGCACTCTGGCTATTCCCGAAGAAGGATTAAGGACTCATCTGAAAGAATTTGGATTTATAAAGTTGTTTAGGAAAGACTTTAAAAAAGAAGACTCTAGACACTATATTTTGTATCTTCCAGATGAGGAAAGAATCGAGGATATAACTAGAAATGAATTTATGACAATTCATGATACTCATTGGGGAATTGAAACCTTTCATCGAGCCATAAAACAAGTATGTGGAATTTGTCGGTTCATGGTTAGGGATACTCATGCAATTAAGACTCACATCTTTTGTTCACTTCAAGCTTTTGTTAAGTTGGAGTTTATGCGCTCTGAAAAAATAATTAGCAATTGGTATGAAATACAACGGAATCTGTTTACTTTAGTTGTACGTGAGCATATTTTTGCTAATCTTAATAGCGATCGCATGATCTAGATATCATAGATCATATTTTTTGTCAATGCGTAAGTCCTAATAATATTAAAAGAAATACCAAAAAATTTAAAAACGGGACAACCTCTGATTATTGCTGGTAATCACAACCCTGATGATCCCTATTGGCAAAGGAAGATACTACCCCATCTCACTGATCGTGGACAGATTCAGTACATCGGCACCGTGAATGATCAGCAAAAAAATCACCTTTTAGGTCAAGCAAAAGCCATTTTATTATATAAATTCCTAGAGTTACCGTGCCAAACATGGAATAAAAAATTACAAACGAATGGCGATCGCTAGTGAGATAGCAATATATTATACTGTATTATTTTGTCAGCCAATAACATGAAACGAGTTCTCATTGTAACTCCCCACTTTCCGCCTATTAACGCACCTGACCATCAGAGAGTGCGGATGTCACTACCATACTTTAAAGAATTTGGCTGGGAACCCCATATCCTTACAGTCAAACCAGAATTTGTTATAGGTGTCAATGACCCATTACTAGTTAAAACCATCCCCAGTCACACATCCGTTACATACGCCCAAGCTTTACCATTTCAAAAAACTAAACTAATTGGCATAGGTAGTTTAGGACTCAGGTGTTTTCCTTTCTTACTAAAAACAGGTAATCAACTTCTCAAACAAAATAAATTTGACTTGATTTACTTTTCCACCACAGTATTTATTGTCATGGCTTTAGGTCGTATATGGCATGATAAATTTAATATACCCTATGTCTTAGATTTTCAAGACCCCTGGTTAAGTGATTACTATGAAAAATCTGGAGTAACCCCACCGGGGGGGAAATTAAAGTATAAATTTTCTCAATTGCAGGCACAAATTTTAGAGCCTGTAGCCATGAGTAAAGTGAGCCATATAGTCAGTGTATCCCCAGAGTACCCAAACAGATTACGGCAGCGATATCCATACCTCAAGCCAGAGCAATTTACTGTTTTACCTTTTGGTGCACCAACAGTTGATTTTGAGCAACTTCCCAATTTAAATATTCACAATCGGATATTTAACTGCCAAGATGGTAAACGCCATTGGGTTTATGTTGGAGTAGTCGGTAATATTATGTCATTGGCATTGCGAATTCTCTTTTTGGGAATTCAATCACACCGTCGCCAACACCCAGAAACTTGGCAATCTGTTAAGCTTCACTTTGTTGGTACTAGCTATGCAACTGATAACCGAGCTGTCAAAACGGTAGAACCGATAGCCCGGGAATTTGGAGTTGATGATTTAGTAGAAGAATACACCCAAAGAATTCCCTATTTTGAAGCCTTACAAACTTTAGTAGATAGTGATGGTGTGTTATTAATTGGTTCCAATGATCCCAGTTATACAGCTTCCAAACTATACCCTTGTGTTTTGGCCAGAAAACCAATTTTAGCCATCTTCCATGAAAAAAGTTCCGTGGTCAATATTCTCCAGCAGTGCCAAGGAGGTGAATGTGTTACTTTTAACTCTAGTATTCAACCTCAAAATTTACTGGAGGATATATTGAAAAAATTAAACTGGCTAATTTCGCTACCAAAAGCCTATGAACCGCAAACTGACTGGTCAGCTTTTAAAGCTTATACTGCTAGGGAAATGACTCGTCAACAATGCAGTATTTTTGATAACATCCTGACCGTAGCAGATTCTACATCTTAGTGTTCTGGTAATAAGTATTTCTTATGAATCAGCCACGTAAATACCGCCTAGGTATCCTAGTTACCCACCCTATTCAATATTATGTTCCTTGGTATCAAGCTCTCGCTGCTCACCCAGAAATTGCACTGACGGTTTATTACTGCTACCAGCAAACCGCCCAGGGACAAGCAGCAGCAGGGTTTGGGGTAGCTTTTGATTGGGATATTCCCTTATTGCAGGGTTACAATTACCAGTTTCTGGTCAATCAATCATCTACCCCCAATGTGTTTGATTTCTGGGGATGTGATACACCGGAAATTAGCCAAATTATTAAGATAGGTAAATTTGATGCCTTTATAGTCCACGGGTGGTATACCAAAAGTTATTGGCAAGCTATCTTAGCTTGTTGGCAAAGTCAAACCCCTTTATTTGTCCGGGGTGATTCCCATCTGCTCACTGAGCGTTCTTCGATCAAAGTCTGGTTGAAATATCTATTTTACCGGTGGTTTATTCCCAAGTTTACCCGCTATTTAGCGGTGGGAGGACGGGCTAAAGAATATTATCTATATTATGGCGCTCAGGCGACTAAAATAGTTTTTTGTCCCCATGCGGTGGATAATGAGTTCTTTGCTAGTCACGCTCTGGCTCTGTCTGGGGAACGGAGTAAGATTCGTCAAGATTGGGGTATACCAGAAAATGCCTTAGTATTCTTATTTGTCGGTAAGTTTATCCCTAAAAAACGCCCTGGTGATTTTCTAGGGGCGATCGCTCAAGCTAGCCAAAAATCTGCCCATATTTGGGGGTTGATGGTGGGGGATGGGGAGTTACGCCCAGAAATGGTAAATACAGCCCAATCCCAGCAACTAAACATGACATTCGCCGGATTCCTCAATCAAACTGAGTTACCCCGTGCCTATACTGCTGCTGATGTGTTAGTCTTGCCTTCAGATGGGGGAGAAACCTGGGGCTTAGTTGTCAATGAAGCTATGGCCAGTGGCTTACCCGCTATTGTCAGCGATCGCGTGGGTTGTAGTCCAGATTTAGTCATCCCTGGAAAAACCGGGGAAATTTTCCCCTGTGGGGATGTAGCAGCTTTAGGGCAGATTTTACAACGCTTTGCCGATCATCCGGGTGATGTAGCAACCATGGGTAATGCAGCTAAGAGGTTAATTGCTGATTATTCTATTTCCCAAGCAGTAGGGGGTACGGTGACCGCAGTCAAGAGTTTAAGTTTAGTTAGCAGTTAAAAGCATAATGTAATTGATGGATAATAAATTTTCTCTACTGGTATCGTTAATTATTTTTATCAGTGTAACTTCATATTTCATCCTCAGCCAGTGGCGTCATCCCAAGCCCACCACTGGGTTACCCCTAGCCATGATCTTGTTAACTGCTCTAGAACATCTACCCGGGGCTTTTATCCATGTTTTACCCTGGTACTCAAATGAGGATACCTATCATACCAGTTTGGGATTTCAAGAAACCACCTATGGGATGTTAGCTTTTGCCATCAGTTTCGTGATTATTAGTCCTAAATTCAGGGGCTTGATTCGACCTTGGTTAAAAGTTAGACCCAGAATACCAGATTGGAATTTGCCCCAAGCTTATTGTTATATGGGCTTAATCCTGACATATTTATTACTACCAGTTTTTTGGGTGATTCCCAGTTTTCAGTCTTTAACCAGTTCTGGAACTTGGTTGATTGTTGTCGGGTTATGCTTGGGTTGTTGGCGTGCTTATTTATTAAAGCAGTCCCAAAATTTCAGACTGTGGTTGTTAATCACTTTATGTTTACCTTTGCTGACAGTAGCAACAGGAGGTTATGCTTCCTACGGCAGCATGATGGTGATATTTACCTTAAGTTTTGTGTTAGTTTTCTCCCGTCCCAACGGGAAAACTATTTTAACTATAGTTCTTGTATGTTTGTTAGGCTCTAGTTTCTTTGTTAACTATTATCGCGATCGTGGTGAAATTCGCGACGTTGTCTGGGGTAATCAAGGATGGGGTAGTAGAATAGATGTTTTATCGGATACTTTTGCTACCTTTGAGTTTTTTGATATTACTAATCCCCAACATTTACAAGCTATTAATGACAGACTCAATCAAAATATTATTGTGGGTGAAGGAATAGAATATATGGGTAGTGGTAATATTCCATTTGCTCAGGGTGAAACCATTAAATCTAGTTTTTTATCCGCCATTCCCCGAATAATCTGGAGAGATAAACCATCATATATTGGTGGATGGAATTTAGTAGGTAAATACACAGGTAAGGCTGGCGAACTCGCTCAAACTAGTTCTAACACCAGTATTGCGGCAGGATTAACCTTTGAATTTTATGTAAATTATGGCACAATAGGAGTGATCATCGGGTTTTTTATATTGGGTTTGATTACTAAAATTATAGATTTAGTAGCATCTTACAGATTATTGTCCGGAGATTGGCAGGGCTTTATGTCTTGGTATCTTCCCGGAATTGGAATTATCAAATACCAAGCAGACATGGCGGAGCTAATTTCTACCACCTCTGCCCTGATTATTTTAGTATTCATTTTAAATCGGGTGAGAATCCCCCGGTTTATGAAGGGTAAAAATGCCAGGGTGGGGGTGTAAGATAAGTTGGGGTAACAGTTTCTTAAGTTTAGGCAAATTTTACCCCCTTGAGGAACAACCTAACCTGCCTAATTTCCGGGTGATTTATGCAGGTTCCTTGACGGTGAGAAAGGGTATTCACTACCTCATTCAAGGATTTCAACAAGCTGACATTCCCGGTAGCCCTAATGTTAAGAGAGAATGAGTTAAGTTGGCAAAACTGCGCCCAACGTGCCACTGATTTCTATAAATCTTTAGTTGATAAATCTTCCTAAAATTACGACCACATATACAGGCGATCGCATTTTAGCAGTGAGTCGGTATACAGGCGATACCTTCGGTAAGCTTCGCTAACGCATCTCTAAAACCAGATGAAAACAGACAAGCTATTTTAGGGAAAATAGGAATCTGTTCTCCCACTTTTCAACTGAAAATATGACAACACGGATGAAAATACATCTGTGGATACCCAATTTATTTGAATTTAAAGGCGGTATCCAAACATACTCGGCTTTTTTCCTGGAAGCTCTCCAGAATATTTACCCTGATGCTAACTATGAGATATTCATCAAACATGACACAAAACCCCGTCCAGACTTTACCACTGTAGGTAAAACCAAGTTCCACTGTAGTGGCATAGTCCCATTATCCCTGAGAACGCCGGCTTTTGCTGCCCAGTTGCTGGTAGGGGCTATATTTAACCGTCCTGATTTAATTATTTCTACCCATCTAAATTTTACCCCCGTTGCCTATCAACTCAAACGCCTTCTAGGTATTCCCTATTGGACTGTCGCCCATGGTGTGGATGCTTGGAATATTGACAACCCTAAGTTACAACAAGCTCTACACCATTGCGATCGCATTTTAGCAGTGAGTCGGTATACAGGCGATCGCTTAATAAAAGAACAAAGTCTGAATCCTGAAAAAATCTCTATCCTCCATAACACATTTAACCCTAGTCAATTTCAACCAACAGCCAAACCAGCCTATTTATTAACCCGCCATCACCTCACACCAGAGCAACCAGTAATATTAACGGTGGGGAGATTATCAGCCTCAGAACAGTATAAGGGCTATGATCAGATGATCCGAGCCATGGTCAAAATTCGCTCGGTAATTCCCAATGTTCATTACATAATTGTGGGTAAGGGAGATGATCAACCCAGAATTGAGCAGTTAATCACCCAATTGCAATTACAAAACTGTGTCACCTTAGGGGGTTTTGTTCCCGACGGCGAACTGTGTGATTATTATAATCTTTGTGATGTGTTTGCCATGCCTAGTAAAGGTGAGGGTTTTGGCATAGTTTACCTAGAGGCTTTAGCCTGCGGTAAACCCGTACTGGGGGGTAATCAAGATGCTGCCATTGATGCCTTGTGTCATGGTAAACTAGGGGCGCTGGTTAACCCGGATGATATAGATGACATTGCACAGACCATTATTCAAATTCTCCAACGCAGATATGCCCATGATTTAATGTATCAGCCCTTGGCTTTACGGCAAGCCACTATTGATGCTTTTGGTTTTGAACGGTTTCAGAAAACCCTGGCTGTGTATTTGCAGTAGCTGGGTAGTAGTTACATACCTAAAAGTAGAGAAAATCAGTAGTTATACGGTGAGGTTCCCCACAGGTAGCCGGGGAATGAATTCCCCGTCTAAAAGCTAAAGTCGGTTAAAAACCGACTGGTTTTGATTAATCAGGGCGATCGCTCTGGAAAAACTTCGAGTTTAAAAGTAACACAATAGGAGATTGTTTATGACAATAATTGATGATTGGTATTCAAAAAAAACAGTGTATAAAATTCTTTGCTTTGTGGGCTATTTGTTAGTTGCTGCGGGTATAGTATTATTTGTATTGTTCGGATTATTTAAGTGGCCGGGGTTACATTGGGATGGTTCTTTGTATACCACCCCAATCTTAAATCTTGCCAGTGGTAATGGATGGCGTTTTGGCAGTTATACTCACCAACTAGTTGAACGTCCCTCTGATGAATATTCAATTCACGGGGTTTTGTATCCCATAGTTTTTGGAATACTGTTAAAAACGAGTACTTATGAAAGTTTATTTTTGTGGAGTGGTATTATTAATGCTCTGACATTTGTCATCTACACCTTTTTATTTTACCGCTGTTTAAATATCAGATATGCCAAACTTAGCACTGCAAGTATGTTTGGTTTTGTTGCAGGTTTTGTATGTTTAGAATTACAAGGTAGACCTGAACACTTAGCTCCATTGATTATTTCAATTCCCTTATTAGCCAGAGAATTTAATGCTAGTAAAAACTACTCTAAGTATCTAAGTTACATTACCATAGGTTTGTTGTTCATACTATCTCCCATTCCAGGAGTTATGTATGGTATGGGTGTATTGTTTTGGCTAGGGCAGAACAAGTCAGGTAAAAAATTATGGGCAGAAATCATCATAGCCGGGTTAATTGCTGCTGTTACTAGCGTATTGTTGATTGAGGTTTTCTGCGAATTTTCAACTATAACCTGGTTGACAAATACTTTTTTAACAGGGACACATAGCACTGCACCAAAAGATTGGTTTACATTAACAAGTATAGGATTTTTTCTACGCGCACCCGCCTGGAACTTTTTGGTTCTTATTGTCCTGACTCTTATCTTGATAAATCTCTGTGCCAAGAAACAGTTTATTATTTTAATAATTTGGTTTTTACTGGGGTTATATCTTCTACCCTATGTCTTTTATTATGGATATATAGGATTTTTTCCCCTGCTGTTATTAATGATGGCTGGTAAAGAAAATAATTGGTTAAAAATTGGTAATCTGGGTAAAAAATATCTAGGAATCTTCAGTGTTATATTTTCTATGCTTTACTTAGCAGTACTTGCACGAATAACCCTATTATTTTTGCTTTATGTGCAATATGGTACTTCTTTTGCAGATGCAAAATTAACTTTAGGTAGACTGACAAAAGAATTAAACCCAGAGTCGGAGTCAGTTGCTTTTTTGTGGTTCTCCCATCCCTCTTTTGTAGCTTTAAGCCAGCCTCCGGAATTTTTTATAGCTGCAGCACCTTCCTTAGTGGAAAAAGGTCTAGATCCATTACTCAGTAAATATGAAGCCAAATTTAATAAACAGGTGAAATATTTTATCCTGCCAGATGGACATCTCACAAGTCCGCCATCACAAATAAATCAGAATGGGTATAAGTATAATTTAGTGTATGATGGCTGGAGTAGAAAGCGTGCCTATTTTATGGGGCTTAAACTGGGTGGTGCAATACCCGGATATCAATTTGCACTTTATCAAAGAATTAAGTAACCCCACAGGTAGCCGGGGAATGAATTAAGAGTCTAAAAGCTAAAGTCGGTTGAAAACCGACTGGTTTTGATTAATCAGGGCGATCGCTCTGGAAAAAGCCCAACGGGGATCTGGGAGTAGTTATACGGTGAGGTTCCCCACAGGTAGCCGGGGAATTTATTCCCTGGCTGCTTGGCTAATTCATTTATAAGCTTAATATTATGTGTGGTATTGCTGGTATTCTCAACTTTCAACCTGACCATCAAAACCTAGAAACCCAAATCAACCGGATGCAAGCAGCACTACAACACCGGGGACCAGATGATACAGGTATCTATATTGCACCTTCTCAACAAGCCGCTTTAGCTCATACCCGACTGTCAATTATTGACCTAACAGCTGCTGGACATCAACCCATGTCTACCCCAGATCACCGCTATCATATTACATTTAATGGGGAAATTTATAACTTTCAGCAATTACGGAAACAGCTGATTTCCCAGGGGGAAACATTCCATTCCCAAACTGATACAGAAGTAATTATCAAACTTTATCAAAAATTAGGTGTAGACTGTGTACATCACCTCCGGGGGATGTTCGCCTTTGCCATTTGGGATGATGTAGAAAAAACTTGCTTTTTAGCTCGTGATCCCTTGGGGATTAAACCCCTTTATTATTATCAATCTGGTCACACCTTAGTATTTGCATCGGAACTCAGGGCAGTTTTAGCATCTGGTTTACCTCAAGTTAACATATCATTACCAGGATTATATGGTTATTTAACCACTGGTTCTGTACCGGAACCACATACATTAATTGCTGATATCCATTGTTTAGCTGCGGGTAATTGGCTATATTGGCAAGGGGGGAACACCACTAAAAAACAGTATTGGGAACTTAACTTTACTCCCCAAGCAATTTCCCCTGGGGAAGCCCAAGAAATCGTACATACAGCTTTACTAGATTCCATCAACCATCATTTTATTAGTGATGTCCCCGTGGGGATTTTCCTGAGTGGGGGTATTGACTCTACTAGTGTTCTGGCTTTAGCTACCCAAACCCAAACTTCACAAATATCTACCTATTCCATCGCTTTTGCGGAATCGGCATACAATGAAGGGGAATTAGCCCAAAAAATTGCCCATCACTTTGGCGCTGATCATACAGAATACCAAGTTACAGCATCCTTTGCTAAAAACATCTTGCCAAAGTTTCTCAGAGCCATTGATCAGCCCAGTATTGATGGTTTTAACACCTTTTGTGTTTCTCAAGTAGCCCATGAACAGGGGATGAAGGTGGTATTATCCGGGTTGGGTGGAGATGAAATTTTTGGCGGATACCAATCATTTCAAAAAATCCCCCAGATGGTAGCATGGGGTCAAAAGTTACACGCCTTACCTTTGTTGAGCACAAGCTTAGGTGTTGGTTTAGCAGGTTGGGGAAATTCACCCAAAATCAAACGCTTAGGAGACTTTTTGAGTCAGTCCCCCAGCTTTGTTAGTGCTTATCGCAGTTTCCGAGGAATTTTTTCTCACACTGAATCTTGTAGAATTATTGAGCATCTCCTGGGAACAAAGTTTAATTATCAAGAGCAGTTAGATAATTTAGATAATTTAGATAATTATTTGGCTGATGATCATTTTAACCCAGAGGATCAAGTGAGTTTTCTAGAAATCACTGGTTATATGCGTAATCAATTACTGCGGGACAGCGATGTAATGAGTATGAATTGGGGTTTAGAATTACGAGTACCCTTAGTAGATCAAGCTCTCATAGCAGCAGTAGCACCAATTCCCAGCCACATCCGACTCCAGAGGGGGAAAAAACTGTTAGTAGATGGGGTGGGTCAAATACCTGACTGGGTGGTAAATCGTCCCAAGAAAGGCTTTCATTTTCCTTTTGAAAGTTGGATGAATGATGACTTTGGAGATTATTTTCAAAATCTCAACATACCGGATAACATCAGCCTCAAACCCTGGTATCGGCGTTGGAGTTTAGCGATATTAAGGTATTGGTTAGAGGAGGTAGTCACGGGGTAGCCAGTCCCCCAGTAGCCAGTTTCACGGTATAGCCGGGGAATCAATTCCCCGTCTGAAAGCTAAAGTCGGTTGAAAACCGACTGGTTTTGATCATATTTTCCCACTTCCACCAACAAATTACAATTTACAATTTACAATCTACAATTTTAGTCAAAATGTTCTTTTTAACTAACACATTAAAATTTTTATTTTCTCATCCTCTTTCTTCTTCAAAACCATGGAAAGCATTAAGAAATTTTGTTCATTGGCAATTACATTCTAGATTAGGTAACCAATCATTATCAGCTTTTGTTTTTCGTTTTGTGGAAAATACAAATATTATTATTAGGGGGGGGGAAACAGGTGCTACAGGTAATATTTATGTTGGTCTTCATGAGTTTAAGGATATGAGGAATATGCTTTTGCAGGAGCATTAGAAACACTCAATAATCAAACATTATCCTTAATTGTTATAGAGGGAGTCTCCCAAGACCTGCATGATCTACTTACCGATTCGGGATTTATCAAAGTCTTCTATAATCCATATACTAGAGAAATTTTGAGTAATCCTAGCGCTTCATTAAAGCCAGGAAATAATATCTACATTAGAAACCAAAAACTTGTTCATGCAAAATTGGCTCAAAGTCCCGCCTACTTTATCCATAATATGGATGTCAGAATTTAATTAACTGATCATGATGTCAATAGATTCGCCTAAATAAATTCCCAACTGAGGAGATAACCACCCCAAAACAACAGTCGGTTTTCAACCGACTTGGGCTTTTAGCCAGGGAATGAATATGATATTAATAAATAATTTAATTTTGAGATAACGCCTAAGAGGTTGTTTGTCAAGTCATGATTAGTGTATCAACTATTGTTTTACCCCACCCTAACCCTCCCCTTGTAAGGGGAGGGGACTGGATTTGATTGTTTTTTGTGTGTTCGGTGTGTTCGGTGTGTTCGGTGTTCCCTAAGATAAAAATTACCTGTTGAAAACTTATCAAACATCCTCTAAATAACTTCCCAAGTTAGTAGATAAAAAAATGAAAATCCTCCATGTGATTCCTTCCGTTGCGCTTGTGCGCGGTGGACCGAGTGAAGCAGTGTTGAAAATGGTACAAGCATTGAATCATGTCGGTGTTGAGGCGGAAATTGCTACGACTAACGATAATGGTAGTCAATTACTCGATGTACCTCTGGGGAAATGTATAGATTACCATGAGGTTCCCGTCAGGTTTTTCCCTCGCTTTTCTCCCCCTATTAACTCTGTGCGGGAGTTTGCATTTTCCCCGGGTTTGACTAATTGGTTATGGCACAATATTAAAGGTTATGATTTATTACATATTCATGCAATTTTCTCTTATGCTTCTACAGCAGCTATGGCGATCGCTCGCTTACAAAAAGTCCCCTATATTATTCGCCCTATAGGTCAACTATGTACATGGTCGTTACAACAAAGCGCCTTCAAAAAGCAACTATATCTAAAAATTATTGAAAAAGCTAATCTTAATCATAGCCACAAAATTCACTTTACTACTACTGCTGAACAACAGGAAGCTGGACATTTAAACTTAACTTGTCCTAGTTTTGTTTTACCCCTTGGTACTTCTATTACCCCAAAAATTGCCGATGCTCGTCAATATCTGCGGCAACACTTTAATTTACCAGCAGATGAGCCAATTATTTTATTTTTGTCCCGCTTACATCCTAAAAAAGGTTTAGATTACCTCATCCCAGCCTTGGGTAAATTATCTGATTACCGCTTTACCCTTGTGTTAGCAGGTGGCGGTACTCCGGAATACGAAAATTACCTAAAATCCCTAGTTGTTAATCATGGCATAGAAACCAAATCATATTTTACTGGTTTTGTCAAGGGTGAGTTCAAAGATTTATTAATCCAGGGTGCTGATTTATTTACCCTCACCTCCCACTCGGAAAACTTTGGAGTAGCAGTTTTAGAAGCCCTAGCTGGGGGTATTCCAGCTTTGGTTACTCCTGGGGTAGCCTTAGCAGATATGATTACACAGCAACAACTAGGCTACGTTACAGAACTGAATATAAATGCGATCGCCTCCACCATAGAACAGATTCTTAGTCATCCTCAGAAGATGAGAGAAATGGGCGATCGGGCTAGGCAATTTATCCTAGATAATTATACCTGGGATAGTGTGGCCGCTAAAATGGCGGCGGTTTATCAGGATATTCAGGGATACGGTCAGCCACATGGTCGATGAGTTTCCATAGGGGGAACCAATCTATGGATTTCCACACATTAGGTATAGTCAATAATTATCCACACCACAGCCGGGGGCGATCGTTATTCACACATTAGGTATAGTCGATAATTATCCACACGGGGGAGCCGGTCCATGGGTTTTCACACATTAGGTATAGTCGATAATTATCCACACGGGGGAGCCGG
>NZ_CP063311.1:708619-761943 GCF_015245355.1 Anabaenopsis elenkinii CCIBt3563
GCTTGTTGAGCTTCTTGCTGGGCTTGTTGAGCTTCTTGCTGGGCTTGTTGAGCTAATTCACGGGCTGTAGGTAGTAGAACCCCGTCTAAAGTTGCCCAACGCACCCAGACGGCATTGGCTCCCCCAAATTCTCCCGCCCAACGCACTAGGGCTAAACCTAATTTTTGACTGATGAGCCTGTTTTGCTCATCGGGGATGATTGGTTCATATCCATGATCCCTGATGATAAAACCAGCAAATTCATTGGGATTAAAAGGATCATACCAAAAGTATTCTGGTACTCTCAGCCTGTTTTGGTATATTTCTTTTTTGTCTGTCTTATCTCTGGAAGCAGTGCTAGAAGATAGCAACTCCACTACCACATCTGGCCCTTTACCCTCTTCCCAAGTTACCCAGCATTTGCGCTCTCCCTTGGGAACATCCAACACAGCAAACATATCCGGGCCACGAAAATCATGGTTTTTCAATTGATGGGGACTAAAGTAAACAAACATATTACCCCCTACAAAGGCATCTTTATCCCCCAGCCAAGCTGCTAGGGGGTCAACCAGTAAGTCCATTTGCAGTTTATGGCGATAGGTTTCCATGGGGATGCCGTCATCATAGAGTAATTCGTCCTGGGTGGGGGGATTAACAAAATCTGGGGTTGAATCTGCTGTCGATTGATCTAAGTTTAGCAATGTCGATTCAGTCATATTTCCTCCGATTGAATCCCGATGCTTACTAATTTAACTAAGATTGATTCGGTTTGGGTTGTCTTGCATGGCCAGCAGCGGTAAACTCAAGTCATGACTAAATTCAAGCTTAGTTATGCTTACCCATTCACCAGTTTACTCTTTGTCTTACTGCTGCCAAGATACCCCAACCTAGGGCGATCGCTCTAGGGAATTTATCCTTGATAATTATATTTGGGATATTATCGCAGCTAAACTTACCATAAAAATTTACCTGGCAAGAAGGATATGGTATATTTTCCCTAGGTTGTCATCAATTATCCACAGCCATAGATTATGTTAATCATCAAAAAATCCATCATTTAAACGGAACAACAATTTGATTTTTTTCTATGAGAAATTTATTTAACAGCAGATCAAGACTACCTATCATCATAATCTTATTTATATCATTGCCTCTATTTTTTTCAAGAGGTATAGGAGTATTTGATGATTCTGTTTATCTAAAAATAGGTGAATTAATAACTCACGGAATATTGCCATATAGAGATGTATTTGATAATAAACCACCTGGAATATACTATTTAGGGGCATTGTTAGCTTGGATTGGTAATTATCATTGGTTAACTAGTCGGATTTTCCTATTTATCATCGCTCTATGTTTCAGCTTGATTGTCCATCAATATACCAAAAAACTATGGGGACATCAAGCAGGTTATTTAGTGGCAATTATTTTCCCTACTTCCTACGTTATATCCCAAGGTTATAGTTTTCATACAGAGCAATTTTGCGGATTATTTGGTTTTCTTTCAATAATATTAGTTAGCGACAAAAGAAAGAATCAAGTAATTAACTGGTTTCTAGCTGGTATATTTATAAATATAGCATTCCTATTTAAACAGGTAGGCATTATTTATTTAGTAGCATTTTTACTATGTGATATACTGTTTATCCTATTTCAGAAAGTCAGATTTGTTATTGCTGTGAAGAGACTTTTGTTCTTATGTTTAGGCTTTTGTCTTAGCACTTTGATTGTATTTGGTTTAATTTTTATTAATGGTTATTGGCAGAGTTTTTATGAGGATGTTTTTATAGGTGTTTTACCTTTTGCTGATAATCACTTAAATATATACAATGTCATTAATTTATGGTTAAAAACGCCAGTCTCTTTATTATTAGCTCTAATTTTCATACCTCTTTTTAACAAAAAGATACTAACTAGAGTTATTTATTCAAATCATCTCTATGAGTTTATTCTGTTATTTTCTATGGGCTTTTTATCTATTTTGCCTACATTAAAAATTAATTCAAATACACATTATCTAGGAACATCTGTTTTCGGACTTGCTATTGCTGAATCTATATTATTAAGTTATTTATTTGATGATGAGCCAGCTATTAACAAGAATATTAAATCTGGTCTTGATGAAATAAATATTAGTAAAAATCATAAAAATACCAAACTTTACTTAATAACAATACTCTTAATACCTTATATTCTAGCTATATTATGGGTTTCTAAAACAATAATACAGCAAAATCGGATTTACTATGATTTACAACAAATGTCGGAGATAAGAAAAATTCTCAATAAATATACACCTCCACAAACACAAATATTAGTATTATCCGATCTTGCTCCTCGTATTTATTATATGAGTGGTAGATTACCTTATACAAGATATATATATTACTATTTCAATACCAAAATTCAAATTGCTGAAGCATTAAAAATCTTAGAAACAGAAAATGTACCTACAGGTATAATAGAACTAGGAAGCCATTCTTTAATAGATGGATTATCTGAGCAAAAATTACTAGATTTACAGGAAAAGTATTTGACAATAGAAGTTTCTACACCTAATAGTCCTCATTTACATCAAACAAAAAAAATAGTTTTAATTAGTCGTAAGTTTGTTCAAGAAAATTATTGAAATAAACTGATAATTTAGTTTATGAATATGAAATCATCTGAGATATTTTTAACAGTTCCCTCTGGTACTCTAGAGATAAGAGATTTACCTGGTACTAGTAGTCTGTGTTTATCTTTGGTAATTCCCACGTATAAAGAAAGGGATAATATCCAGAAAGTTATCCAGATATTAACTCAGACACTGAATGAATCTATACCGGGGGATTATGAATTGATTGTTGTGGATGATGATAGTCCCGACTTGACTTGGAAAGTAGCACAATCTCTAACTCAGGAATATCCACAATTGCGGGTGATGCGAAGACAACAAGAACGGGGACTTTCTTCAGCGGTAATTCGTGGCTGGCAAGTTGCAAAAGGTGATATCTTAGGGGTAATTGATGGAGATTTACAACATCCCCCGGAAGTATTAACCCAGTTGCTGACTAAAATTGCACAGGGAGCAGATTTAGCAGTAGCTAGTCGTCATGTAGATGGCGGTGGGGTGAGTAGTTGGAGTGTGGTTAGGCGTTTCTTATCTCGTGGCGCCCAAGTGTTAGGTTTGATTTTACTACCAAAGGTACTAAGTAGAGTTTCTGACCCCATGAGCGGTTATTTTATGGTACGCCGCCATAGTATCCTAGGTGTAACACTCAATCCTGTGGGTTACAAAATTCTTCTAGAAGTAATTGCTAGGGGTAATATTAAGAATATTAGTGAGGTCGGTTATGTATTCCGTGAACGTAAAGAAGGTGAAAGTAAAGTTACTTGGAAGCAATATTTAGACTACATACACCACCTAATTCGGTTGCGCTTATCTACAGTTCCTGTGGGGGGTTTGAGTCAGGGTTTAGACTTCCCCATTGGTCGGTTCCTCCGCTTTGGTTTGGTGGGACTCAGTGGGGTGTTTGTGGATATGGTTATACTCTATTTACTCAGTGACCCGACTACTTTGGCTTTACCCCTCACCCGGAGTAAAATTATTGCTGGAGAAATCGCCATTTGCAATAATTTCTTGTGGAATGATGCTTGGACATTTGCTGATGTGAGTAAGAACCAGCAGCACTGGAGTCAACGCCTTAAGCGCTTTTTGAAATTTAATATTATTTGCTTGGCTGGGTTAGTATTGAATGTCTTGGTGTTGAACTTGGTGTTTAATTTCTTGATTCCTAACCGTTATATTGCTAACCTGATAGCGATCGCAGTTGCTACTATTTGGAATTTCTGGGTCAACTTAAAACTCAGTTGGCGGGTGACGGATGTGAAATAGTGTGGGTAGTTTTATGTAAAAGTAGCTACATATACGCAGTCCTTCATAAAATTTATTCCTTGCACTACTTATACTTCTAAATCACCATTTATGCTAGAACAAATTACCCCCGTTATCCTCACCTATAACGAAGCACCCAACATTGATCGCACCCTAGAAAAACTCACCTGGGCAAAAACAATTATTGTCATTGATAGTTACAGCACAGATGAAACCTTAGAAATTCTCTCTGACTACCCTCAAATAGAAGTTTTTAAACGTAAATTTGATTCCTTTGCTGGTCAATGCAATTATGGGTTAGAGAAAGTTAAGTCAGAATGGGTTTTATCTCTGGATGCTGATTATATCTTAACCGATGAACTAATTAAGGAGATTAAAAATTTAGCTTTAGATAATACCATTAACGGCTACTTTGCCAGATTTAAATATTGTGTATTTGGTAAACCTTTACGAGGTACTCTACTTCCACCCCGCCAGGTATTGTACAGAACAGAAAAAGCAAATTATCAAGATGACGGACACGCTCATCGGGTTTTAGTAGAGGGTAAATCTAGTCAACTGACAGCATACATTCACCACGACGATCGCAAACCATTAAATCGCTGGTTATGGGCGCAACAACGTTATATGGTGATTGAGTCGCAAAAACTCCTAGAAACCCCCAATCATGAACTCAGTTTAGGCGATCGCCTTCGTAAACTAAAAATTATTGCACCATTGATCATACTCTTTTATTGTCTGATTTTGAAAGGAGGTATTTTAGATGGTAAATATGGTTTATATTACGCATTGCAGCGAGTATTGGCAGAAATTTTGCTCAGTATAAATTTAATAGAAGCTAGTTTCAATGAAAGGGGTAAATAATCAATTTTGGGTAACAATTAAAGATAATATTTGCTTATTTTCTCTACACCAGAGAAACATAGTTGATAGTTATCCACACCAGAGAAACATAGTTGATAGTTATCCACACCAGAGAAATATAGTTGATAGTTATCCACACCACAGCCATTATCGATAGTTATCCACACGGGGGAGCCGGGGAATGAATTCCCCGTCTCAAAGCTAAAGTCGGTTAAAAACCGACTAGGAAGAGGAAAAGGGTTGAGAATTTTTGTGTGATTTGTCAATTTAATTATGGCTTTATGGCGTTTATATTATCATATTATTGGGGCAAATAAAAAAGGTAAAAGTTTAATTACTCTTGCTATAGAAAATGAGGTGTATATGGTTATTTTATTGCTAATGCTGATCATCTAGTTTGTATTATTCATCCTATCAGTGGAATTGAAAACCATATTCATTTTCTCCTTTCGATTCTCCCTTGATTGTCTATTGTAGAATACAATTTCATTATTAGAACAAGCACCCGATTTACCGCAACCCACCCCAAAATACCATAATCACCAAACACAAAACCAGTCGGTTTTTAACAGCACCACAATTTCATTATTAAAACAAGCACCCGATTTACCGCAACCCACCCCAGAACACCATAATCACCAAACACAAAACCAGTCGGTTTTTAACCGACTTTAGCTTTTAGACAGGGAATTTATTCCCTGGCTCCCGTGTGGATAACTACCTATCGACTATACCTAATGTGTGGATAACTACCTATCGACTATACCTAATGTGTGGATAACTACCTATCGACTATACCTAATGTGTGGATAACTATGTATCGACTATACCTAATATATAGATAACCACCAACCATACCTAATGTGTAGATAACCATCTGTGATACAATACATCAACAGCCATTGCTTAACACCATGACAGTTATAGAACGCCATCCCTTATACACATTACCCCCTGTGAGATGGGAAAAACTGCCAGCGGATTTCCCCCTACCAGATGAACCAGTGGAAAGTAATCTCCAACCCCTCCTAGCCGCAGCTTTGCGAGAATCTTTAGAACTGGCTGGATTAATCTTAGAATCCATGCTCATTGCCTCCAATTTTGGGCTGTGTGCCACCGTGGGCGACAAAACCATCGTCAAAGCCCCGGACTGGGTTTATATACCTGTAGCTCATCCCCTCCCAGAGGGGGAAGTCCGCCGCAGTTATACCCCCCACGCCGAAGGAGAACCCCCCGCCATTGTGATGGAATTTATCTCCGCCACAGAGGGGGGAGAATACTCTATTAATCCCCATTATCCCTATGGTAAATGGCATTTCTACGAACAAATTTTAAAAGTCCCTGTATATGTGATCTTTCATCCTCAAACTGGAACCTTAGATGTTTATCATTTAACAGACGGTAAATACCAGCAACAATCCCCAGATGAACAGGGAAGATTTTACCTGGTAACTTTAAACCTGTTTTTGGGTGTATGGAGAGGTAAAAAGGCAGAAATGGTAACCTTTTGGTTGCGCTGGTGGGATGAATCCGGTAATTTGCTTCTTTGGGGTTCTGAATTATTAGAACAAGAACGCCAAAGGGCTGAACAAGAACGCCAAAGGGCTGAACAAGAACGCCAAAAGGCTGAACAAGAACGTCAAAGGGCTGAACAAGCGGAAGAAAAAGCCGCTAAATTAGCCGCCCGACTGCAAGAAATGGGGATTAATCCCGAAGAAATTTAAGATGTTTGTGTGAGGGGTTTATATGAATATCCTGGGAATTAACGCCTATCATGGTGATGCTTCAGCTTGTTTAGTCCAAAATGGTCAACTAATTGCTGCGGTTGAAGAAGAACGTTTTAACAGAATTAAACATTGGGCTGGATTTCCTGCTGAATCTATCCGTTATTGTCTGGAAGTAGGGGGCATTAGTGCTGTAGACTTAGACCATATAGCAGTATCCTTTAACCCCAAAGCTAACCTCAATCGTAAACTGCTGTTCACTCTTAAACAACGCCCTGCAATATCTTCACTCCTAGACAGATTTAGCAAACAAAGTAAATCAGCTACTCTCCAAGAACAATTAGCAGATGCTTGTCACTGTCAATCAGAAGACATTCGCGCCCCTATCCATACATTAGAACACCACAGTACACACCTTGCTAGTGCTTTCCTGATTTCTCCCTTTGAAAAAGCTGCGATTTTATCTGTTGATGGTATGGGGGACTTTGTCAGCACCCTTTGCGCAGTTGGTGAAGGTAACCACCTAGAATATTTCTCTCGTGTTTATTATCCCCATTCCATTGGCTATCTCTACAATGCTATTACTTTATATCTCGGCTTTCCCGCCTATGGAGATGAATATAAAGTGATGGGATTAGCTCCCTACGGTGAACCAGAGTATCTTGATGCATTCCGCCGGATAATTTATCCTCACGGCGACAACTTTGAATTAAATCTAGACTACTTTACTCACCACCAACAAGGTATTGCTATGAAATGGGACAATGGAGCGCCTAGGGTAGAACCCTTCCATAGTCCAGAATTAGAAAAATTATTCGGACCTGTCCGTCATCCCCAATCAGAATTGACTCAAAAACATCAGAATATCGCCGCTTCTTTGCAAGCTGTCACAGAAGAAATTATCTTTCATCTCCTCAACCGTTTGAGCGATCGCACTAAAACAGATAATCTATGTTTAGCTGGCGGGGTAGCGATGAATTCAGTAGCTAATGGCAAAATTAGCCAAAATACTCCTTTTCAAAATGTCTATATACCTGTGGGTGCTGCTGACAATGGTACATCTATAGGTGCTGCATTCTTTATCTGGCATCAAATTCTCAAACAACCGCGTCAATTCCTATTAAATCATGCTTACTGGGGGTCAGAATTTGCCGATGCTGAATGTCTAGAAGCTTTAAAATGTGAAAATCTCCCCAGCCAATACCTAGACCCAGAAGCACTACGCCATCAAGTAGTTGATGCTCTTTGTCAAGGTAAAGTTGTTGGTTGGTTTCAAGGTAGGATGGAATTTGGCGCTAGAGCTTTAGGTAACAGAACCCTCTTAGCAGACCCCCGACGTGCTGATATGCGGGATATCATCAACCTCAAAATCAAATTTCGGGAAAAGTTCCGTCCCTTCGCTCCCAGTATCCTAGAAGAACGAGTTGGAGAATACTTTGAAATTGATGCTTCATCTCCATTCATGGAAAAAGTATTAAAAATTCGCCCGGAAAAAAGAGCAGAAATTCCCGCTGTGACTCATGTTGATGGTACTGGGCGCTTACAAACTGTCAACCGTCAAACCAACCCCCTCTACTGGGAATTAATTAACACCTTTGGTCAACGCACGGGAATTCCCATGGTTTTAAACACATCCCTCAATGAAAATGAACCAATTGTCAGAACACCCACAGAAGCCATTAAATGCTTCTTAAGAACTCACATGGATGTTTTGGTTTTAGGTTCCTATTATATAGAACGCAAAGATATTGCTAATTGACTGATTGATGCTCACTTTGATGCTCAGTATTAGTCAAAATCCTCCCACCTTTCACCCCTTGCACAAAAGACATCACCCATTGTAGATATTCCTCACCACCAACAGTCGCTGTATTATCATGCTCCGCACTGGGGACTAACAGCAGCTTTTTCGGTTCGGGAGCCGCGTGATAAAGCTTTTGGCTCATGAAAGATGGTACATTTGTATCAGCCATGCCATGGATAAATAACACTGGTATTTTTAACTGGGGTACTTTGTTGATGGATTCAAAGCGCTGGGTTAAAATTAAGTTCACCGGGAACATCCAAAATAAATTCCTGTAATCCACCATATCCCTGATAGAGGTAAAGGAACTCTCCACAATCAAACCCGCTGCTTGTGGCTGTTTGATTGCCAAATCAATGGCGATCGCACCTCCCAGAGAATGCCCATAAATAAATATTTTACTAGGTAAAATCTGCCTCTCATTTATCAAGTAATTCCACGCAAGATAGGCATCTTCATAAACTCGCTGTTCCGCCGGGAAATCACCTCCACTCAGACCATACCCCCGATAATCAATCAGCAGCACAGAAAAACCCAGTTGATGTAACCTACGAGCATGACCAACATTAGCGCCAACATTGATGGCGTTACCATGGAGATACAGCAACACATTAGGGTTTGGTTCTGGGGATGGAATCCACCAACCATGAATCAGTTCTGTCTTACCATTCCTACCTTTAACAGGTAACCAAACATCCTCATAGGGGAGGTTAAAAATCTCCGGTGTTCTTTCAATGACACCAGAAGGAAAGAAAATTAACCGAGTCTGTCTGACAAACAGAAATAGACAGATGGCAAAGTAGGCAATGATAACAATTATTTCTACCTTCAGTAGTAGCTTGAAACTCAATTGCATTGAAAATTGCCGTTTGTTAAGATATATATATTTTAATTTATATTTTAACAAATATCCTTGGGAGCTACCCCACCCTGAATATAGTCCATAGGGTGGGGTTTTGCGCCTAGAGTTGAGGCTGATTTCCTAGCCAATTAGTCGATCGCTCATAAGCATAAGCCACCTGAAATAGTTGCTCTTCTCCCAGTACCCGGCCAATCAGCTGCAACCCAATGGGTAATCCCTGGTCATCAAAACCACAAGGTACACTTAAACCCGGTAAACCTGCAAGATTGACAGGAATAGTCATCAAATCATTTAAATACATACTTAGGGGGTCGCTAATTTTCTCCCCTGCTTTAAATGCTGTGGTGGGAGCAGTAGGACAAACTAACACATCTACCTGCTTAAAAGCATTTTCAAAATCTTGTTTAATCAAAGTTCTGACTTTTTGCGCCTTCAGATAGTATGCATCATAGTAGCCAGCAGACAAAGCATAAGTACCAATCATAATCCGCCGTTTCACTTCCGCACCAAAACCCAGGGAACGGGTGTGAGTATACATAGATAGTAGATTATCTGCATCTTCAGCCCGGAAGCCATACTTTACACCATCGTAGCGAGCCAGATTAGCCGATGCTTCCGAGGGAGCAATAATATAGTAGCTAGGTACGCCATAGCGGAAGTTGGGACAGGAAATAATCGAAATCTCCGCCCCCAAACTCTTTAATTGCTCTATGGCTTGACTGACCGCCTTTTCTACCACAGCATCTAAACCATCAGCCATGGTTTCTTTAATCACCCCAATTCGCAGCTTTCGGGCTTGGAAATCTGGTGTTAAATTGGCGGTGTAGTTGGGAATTTCCACTTTCAGACTAGTAGAGTCTTTGGGATCGTAACCTGCGATCGCATTCAATACAATAGCAGTATCTTCTACCGTCCGTCCCAAGGGACCCACCTGATCCAAAGATGAGGCGTAAGCTATCACACCATAGCGAGACACCAGCCCATAAGTTGGTTTTATCCCCACCACACCACAAAAAGATGCTGGTTGGCGGATAGAACCACCCGTATCAGTACCCAGAGCCGCAACACATTCATCAGCTGCTACCGCCGCCGCCGAACCCCCAGAAGAACCACCAGGAACCCTTGATAAATCCCAAGGATTATTAGTAAGTTGGTAGGCAGAGTTCTCAGTAGAACTACCCATACCAAACTCATCTAAATTGGTTTTACCAATCAGTACCGCACCCGCATCAATCAGTTTTTGTGTCACTGTTGATTCATAAGGCGGGACAAAATTTTCTAAAATTCGAGAAGCGCAAGTAGTGGGAACCCCCTGGGTACACAAATTATCCTTAATCCCTATGGGAATCCCAGCTAGGAGTCCAATTTCTTCCCCAGCGGCGATTTTCGCATCCACAGCACGAGCCTGCTCTAACGCCTTTTCTGTGGTGACGTGTAAGAAACTGTGTAATTTCGGTTCTAATGCTTGAATACGCTCTAAGGCTTTTTGGGTAATTTCAACAGCAGAAAATTCTTTTTTAATTAACTGTTCGTGCAACTCGCGGATGGATGCCATGATTGCTCTCTTTGTGACTCAAGTCATTGATTTTAGTACATTTTCCAGGTTAATGGGTATTGGATAGGAATAAGTAGAACAACTCTCAAATCTAGGTTCAGTCAATACCGGGAACATTTAGCTAATTTTCCGGAATTGTCTAGGCAGGGGTGGTAAAGAGAATTATCATAGCTATTTATACAGAAATTCTCTGAGCTTTCCTTGAATATATCTTTAACTGCCTTAATGAACACCCCCGGTTATTTTAACCGGTTTTTTTTTGCGATCGCCTTCTCCAGGCAGAAACATCATGGCAAAATTTATATTAAATTTATATTAAATTTATATTTACAGCGGATTTCATCTAGGTGAGGTACACTCTTAGCGGGCAGGATGCCCACCCCACAATAGTTTTATAATTAATATCTGTATTTTATCTAGGTAGAAATTGCTGTAATATTTAATAATATTTAATTTATGACTGCTCCCACACCCTCATCACAGGATTTAGTATTAGTTGCTGGTGCTACTGGTGGCGTTGGTCAACTTGTCACCGCGTACTTGCTGGAAAAGGGGATGAAGGTTCGTCTGCTCACCCGCAACGCTTCCCCAGCTACAACAATGTTTAATCAACAACTTTTTAACCAACAAGTAGAATTTGCTGTGGGTGATATCCGTGATATCACTACCCTCACCCCAGCCATGGAAGATATTAACTACATTATCTGTTGTACTGGTACAACTGCTTTCCCCTCCCAGAGATGGGAATTTGACCCCCAACCTAACTTACTAGAATGGGGAAGGATATTGATTTCTACTGAATATAGAAATACCAGAGCCAAAAATCACCCAGTTAAAGTAGATGCTCAAGGAGTGAGCAACTTAGTATCAACAGCACCACCCCATCTCAAACGCTTCGTCTTCGTCTCTTCTGTGGGAGTTGACCGTAAAGACCAACCACCTTTTAATATTCTCAATGCCTTTGGCGTACTTGATGCCAAGCAACAAGCAGAGCAAGCCATCATCACATCTGGATTACCTTATACTATTATCCGTCCCGGACGCCTGATTGATGGACCCTATACATCCTATGACCTCAACACCTTACTCAAAGCTAAGACCGGAGGTAAACAAGGGGTAGTAGTTGAGACTGGTGACAACTTAACAGGAGATGCTAGCCGCATTGACGTAGCCGCGGCTTGTGTAGAATCTATTTTTTATTCAGCTACAGCCAACCAAGCCTTTAGTTTAGTTAACAAAGGCACACGACCACCAGTAATTAACTGGGAAACAATTTTCGCCCAACTTAGTCAATAGCAAAGATGTACAACATTATATTTCATATTATCTCAGCACGTAAATATATTAGTAACAGGCATTACATTTATTAATACAAGTAATTGGAAATACTCATGGCCATGAGCATTTAGATTTGCTAAGGTAGTCTTAACATATTGAAAAATTGAGCTAGTAAAGCCAAAAAAATAACTACTCACAGTTTCAAATGCTGGCGGTGTTGTTTATCTATCAAGAATCAAGTATTATCATTGATAAAAGCTTATGGTTGTAAATTTTGCTAGGACATCTACTAGTGCAGATATTCTCACGCAAGTCTTCCAAAACGTCCATGCTCAAAGCTGTCCTGAGTTATTCAACTTTCATATGCATACCCTCCACTCAGACGGAAGATTGCAACCAACTACATTAATAGAACAGGCGATCGCTATTGGACTAGAAGGATTGGCAATTACAGATCACCATAGTATAGATGGGTATTATGTAGCACAATCCTATTTAGAAAAAATCCGGGAATATAGCCGTGAAAATACTCCCTATCTCTGGAGTGGGGTAGAAATTAATGCCAACCTTTTAGATGTAGAAGTTCATATTTTAGCTTACGCCTTTGAACCAGAACACCCCCGCATGAGGCCTTATGTACAGAAAAAACCAGCGACAGGTCTAGAATATCAAGCAGACCAGATCATTGAATCCATCCATGCAGCCGGAGGATTGGCAGTTTTAGCCCATCCAGCTCGTTACAAGCGATCGCATAGGGAATTAATTCCAGCTGCAGCTACACAGGGAATTGACGGTGTGGAAACTTTCTACGCTTACAACAACCCCAAACCTTGGAAACCTAGCCCAGTGGAAACACAACAAATACAACACCTAGCGGCTGAATATCAGCTCTTGAATACCTGTGGTACTGATACCCACGGATTAAATCTACTACAACGGTTGTAAACATCTCCCTGAAGCAGAAATCTCTTGGCAATTTGACGATCATATTGCTGGAGATCCCACGGGGAACAAAAATCAATACTCCCCATCCGCACCACTTGACTCCTTCCCCATGCTGTTAAACTGAGGGGAGCAAAACACTTTTGATAGTCTAAAACGATGCAAGCATCTGCTAATTTTGACTTTGAGGACGATAAATTTAACGCCCCGCCCTCTCAAATCATCCCCTGGTGTCAGATGATTAATCCCCGTCCTGGTATGGATGGTATGCAGCCCCATGGATTGGCGATTAAATTGGATAATGCTACAGCTGTAGGCTTTCAACCCGATGAAAATTGGCAACAAGTAGAGCATGAATTTACCTCTGGGGTAGAAACAATTTTTATCAGCAATACTCCCAGATTAGTTATAGTCCGCCGGGGTCCTTTATCTGTTAAAGACCGGGAAACCGGTCACAAACTGGGGACTCTTAAAGAAAATTACGACGCCTTCTTAGCAGACAAACTCAAATTTAAAACCTTTACTCGTCACCTCATTTACTTGGTAGGAGAAAATAAAAAGTTCCTCCACGAATATCCCTTACAATTAACTCTCAGCGGTGTAGCTGGAGCAAGTTTCAGTAAAAGTTACTGCGAATTTCAGCAAGGAAGAATCATCGGTGGATTTATCGCTGAACTGGAAAGAGCTTATGCTGTATATCGCCAGCAATCCGTATCACCAAAAGGGCCATTATTTCACGCCCATGGGATTTTCTGCCCTATGATTGAGTGTGAAGAAAGAGGGATTGAACCCAATACTGTCCTGGTGGCTTCCACAGTAGACTACAAGCATCCCACATTGAAAACATTAACACAATACCTGATTGCCTCAGATTCTCCTGAGTCAGCAATCATCTGCAAAACCTTTGAAGAACACAAAGAGTTTGGCAAGGAATCTATTAAAGTAGAAGCAAGCAAAATCGCCGCAGTTGGCGTTTCTAGTTCTTATATTTATCCCGATGAAGATGATTATCCACCCTATTGAAAATTGAAAACTATACCACCTCAGTCCTGGGGACTGGAGATCAAGATGTGATCATCAATCGCCACTCCCCGGTTTTTCTTGACTACCTTTTGAGTAGTAGGTAATATAGTGAACCATTACCACCTGTAACACCAGCGCGATCGCCCGCCACTGGACCTGATCCCATGAAATAATCCACCCTTCCTGGTCCTCTAATGGCGCTCCCTGTATCCTGGTCTAGGACAAAGCGATTGACAGTGCGATATTCTATCTGGCCATTGGTACCCACATATGGAAGTGAAGTATGAATCAGTGCTAATGCTCCTGGAGGCATGAGAGACTTATCTGTAGCAATAGAACGCTCCGCTGTAACTGGGACATTAATACTACCAGTAGCGGGTCTACCGGGGTTTTCTTGGAAAAAGACAAATCTTTCCCACCGGGGTAGATAATTATTCATTTCCTGGGGGTAATTGCGGAAAAAGTTAATTATACCCGGCATATTCAATTGATTTGCTGCCAACTTGCCATCTTTAGACAATTGACCACCGATACTTGTCCAGGGGTAATCTGTTCCCCCCGCAAAGCCTACAGATGTTCTGCTACCATCAGTTAACTGAATTTGGGCAGAACCTTGGATATGTACCATGTATGCTTTCCAGCGATCGCGGAACCAGAGGATTTCTAAACCCCGTAACCGGCTTCTTTCCCCTAGCAAACCATCCTCACCCTCCAAATCAACTCGTTTCGGGTGAGGTTGAGGCCATTGATCAAAATCTGGTGGTCTGCGATACAAGGGATACCTATATTCTCCAGTCCTTACCCGGCTAGCATAATAAACAGGTTCATAATAAGCGGTAAATTTAACAGTACCCTGGCCATCATTGCCCACAGAACGGTAAAAATCAAACTCTCTACGGACGGCAACTTGTAGTTCAGCAGTGGATTTAGAACTGACCAATAGCTGGCGGAAACGAATCAAACTCCGACGCACCCGATCATGGGTAATTTCCCGAACCGGATAGTTTTCATAGGCCGCTATAGCACTCCTTTTCTCCAGATAACTCAAACTATGATCAATAGCAGCCAACAAAGCCGGGCGATCTCCTAAGGGTAAACTAGGATTACCCCCTGGAAAAAGTTGCTCATCCCAACCCAACCAACCAACCCTTGGGGTGGCGTGACTTTCCACCCGAAAGAGTCTGAGTGGCGGTTGTACCCGAGACGGTGTGGAAACCTGAGCCACAGCCGACCACATACTACTTATACAGACAATTCCCCAACCCAAGGATACCAAAGCAAGACTTTTTTTGATCATCGCAAAATCTCCCAGACCTCGGCAAGAGGGGATTGTAAATAGAAAATCCTTTCATTGGCCACCTTGAGGACACGGCAGCCAAAACGGCTTTTCGGCATCATTCTCTCTTAATTACCTTTACCTTCACTCTAGACGGGCTTAATTTTTAGCAGTTCCCCGAAAATTACAGCCAAAAAATAGCACAATTAGCATTTTCATGCCAAAGGTGGGACACCCAGCGATGATTTTCAACTAATGCTGTTGAGGCCCTTTAGCATCACATTCTTTATTCAAGCAACGCTCTAAAAGTCCGATCCGCCACTTATAGGCAAAACGACGAGGATTCAATTCTAATTGATAATTCCGACTAAATAAAGGTTGATTCAAATACTGCCAAAACGGAAATTTAAGCTTGTTGTGTGGTGCAGACATAGGAGCAAATAATATAAAAGCGTTGCAGTAGAGTGGTGAGCAGATTGTTTGAAAACTGCTAGATAATGATTTCCTAGCTTAAGATGACATGATACATATTCACTTGTCTTGGTGGCAATTGCGGAATCTCACCTCAATATTTATGTCAGATTTGTTAGACCCAACCATGACTGCAAAAGTTCCTAGTGTAAGACAATCTTGTATTTATAAATACTATATAATCTAGAAACTAGAAAACTTTTGGCTCAAGATCACAGCAATTAGGAAATATGTCACTATAGAAGAAAACTCCCGCCAAACTAGAGAGAATGACAGGAGTCTGAACATAGAGATTTACAGCATTTGATGTCCTGTTCAAGTGCTGGATCTAGCAAACCTTCTAATAGTGAGTGCCAGTTTTACGATGGTTGATCGCAGTCACACCATCAGGTTTGATTAACTTACCATTGTCAACAGTTGCGTAAATTACCCAATGATCCCCACATTCCATGCGTTCCTTCACTGAGCATTCTAGATAAGCTAGAGCATCAGTGAGAATTTTACAGCCATTATCTGCAACTGTGGTGCTCAAGTTGGCAAATCTGTCTTCCCCGGGAGTAAAATTTTTGCCAAAATGCTTCGTATACTCTACATGATGACCCTCCTCGAGAATATTCAAGGTAAATTTACCACCGGGATACATCAAAGATTCTATAGCTCGGTCTTTGGCGATCGCCACAGTCAAACCGGGGGGATTGAAAGTAGCTTGTGAAATCCAAGAGCCTAACATCCCAGTAGAGACATCACCTTGTTGAGCACAAAGGACACAAACTGAACCAACAATTCTACCTACAGCTTGCTCCAGAGGGGTAGCAGCTTGTTGGGGTAACCGGATTTTTTGAGATTTTTTCAAGGTTTGAGCAAAGTCTGTACCAACTTCTTCACAGAACTTGAGGGTAACATCATCAGGTTTAAACTTAACTTTGAAAGTATCAAAGCCAAAGCGATAACCAGCATCACGAAGTTTACCTTCAATCAAATCAAAGGCCTCACCACTCCAACCGTAGGAGCCAAACACCCCTGCGAGTTTATTACTATCACCCACCTTCAGGACAATTCCTAAAGCAGTGTGAATAGGTGTGGGAGCATGACCACCAATAGTGGGGGAACCAATCACAAAACCATCACACTGTTGTATAGCAGAGCGGATTTCATCAGGACTAGCAAATTCACAGTTGATTGATTGCACTGCAGCGCCCCCTTTAGTCAATCCCAAAGCCATAGCCTGAGCTAAAATTGCTGTATTTCCGTAAGCTGAGGCATAAAGTAGAGCCACAGATATATCACGGTGTTTTTGAGCATTGCTCCATTGTGCGTAAGCGTTGGTTAGTTCAATTAATCCGGTACGTACCAATGGACCGTGACCGGGAGCATACATTCTCACCTGCAAATCAGATATTTTCTCCAAAGCTGCTTCTACATGTTGAGCTTGAGGAGCCATCAAACAGTTGTAGTAGTAGCGCTGGTCTTCTTGCAATGCTTCCGGTTGGTCATCAAAAACCTCATCCCCACAGATATGAGAGCCAAAGAGTTTATCTGTATAGAGAATTTGGGTTTGCTGGTCGTAGGTACAAAGTCCTTCTGGCCAGCGCGGACTGGGAAGAGGTAGGAACCTGAAAATGTGACCCTTCCCTAAGTCAAGGGTTTCCTTCCCCCGCATGACCAGAATTTGTAGTGGGTGATCTGGAAAAGCATGGCGCAAATTAGCCGCACCCAGGAGAGAACAAACAAATGTTACCTGGGGTGCTAATTCCAGAAGTGCCTTGAGAGTTGGCAGACGATTGGGACTAAAATGACCCAAGATAATATAATCCAACTCTTTCAAGTTCAGGGTCTGCTGCAACGCCTCTAAATACAATTGTGTAAAGGTTTCAGCCGGTGGGTCAATAATTGCGGTTTTATCACCTTCAATTAAATAACAATTGGAGGTAGTACCTCTTTCTCGTGCATATTCAATTTCAAACCGCAGGCGTGACCAACTACGCGCTTTAATCAATGTGCTGTTTGTAGCGACGGGGATAACTTGTACGTCACGGGGTTTGGAATTGCTCATAGATTTTTGCCAAAAATAAAAATGTAGTGGAAAGGGGGGGGGAAATACTTAATACTTAATACCTATTCCCCATTCCCTAATTAGTAGTAGTTACCTACTTTGCGATGGCGAACTGCTGTCAGTGCATCAGTTTTAGAAACACGACCTTCTTGGACTGTGCAGTATAAAAGCCAGTGGTCGCTGCACTCCATGCTCTTTTCGACTTGACATTCCATGTATGCTAGAGCATCGGTGAGGATGGGAGAGCCGTTTTTTGCAGTTTGGGTTTTCACCCCAGCAAATCTGTCAGCACCAGGAAGTAAGCGCTTGAGAAATTGCTTTTTGAGTTGTTGATAATTACCTTCTTCTAGGACGTTGAGGACGAAATGATCCCCTACTCGCATTAAGGAGTCAATGGCCCGGTCTTTAGCTACTGCTATGGTGAATCCTAAAGGTTGTAGACTGGCTTGGGCTACCCAGGAGGCTAACATGGCACTTTTGACATCACCTTTTTGGGTGGTGACAATATACAGTCCGCTGCTAATCCGCCCCAGGGCTTTTTCCATGTTCACATCCAGGGCTTTGATTTGCTTGATGTTGCGTTCTTGCATCAGCAATTGTCCCAGGTCTATACCCGCTTCTTGGCACAAGTGGAATGTGATATCTGTGGGCGCTTGTTTAATGCGAATGGCGCTGAAGGGTTCTTTGATACCCAAGTCGATAAATTTCCGCCGCAGGGTATCAATGGGTTCGTCATCACCACCGTAACATTCAAATAAACCTACTAGTTGTTTATTTTTGACTACGGATAATAGTGAACTTATACCAGCTTGGGCTGCTACATTACTGGATGGGGGCATACCTACAATCAGTCCGCAGGCTCTACCCGCTAGCTCCTGAATTTCTTGGGGTTCGGCTGTCCCTAGGTCAATTACTTCTACCCCCACCCCGGTTTTTTGGATACCTTCAGCTATGGCTAAACCTAATTCATCGCTATACCCATACTGGGAAACATAAAACAAGCCAACTATGGTCTCTGTCTTGGCTTGTCTTTGGCTCCAAGTTTGGTAGCACTCAGTTAATATATCTAAGTGATGGTACAGTATTGGCCCGTGACCATTGGCGATCATGTTAATTTTTCCCAGTTCCCTCATTCTCTTCATGGCGTTGAGTAGAGAACGGGCATTGGGACCCATGAGGCAATCATAGTAAAATCTAAAGTCTGATTCAATCGCCTCTAGGTCCTCATCAAAGGTGCGCTCATCACAAAAGTGCATCCCAAATGCATCACAGGTGAATAGGGTCTCGGTTTTGCGATCATAGGTGAAAATTGTATCTGGCCAGTGCAGATTGGGCGCACTCACGAATTCTATTTCGTGTCCTTTGCCTATATTAATCCGATCGCCACTTTTAACTATCCGCTTGGAAAATGGCTCGTGTACTAAACCTTCTAAAAACTGTAGGGCAATTTTTGAGGCTAATACTGTGGCTCTGGGTGCTAACTGTAATACATCTTCTACTAAGCCGCTATGATCCGGTTCTGTGTGGCTAACTATTATGTAATCGATTGTCTTGGGATTAACAAGACTTTTGAGTGTGTCTAAATATAGTTGACGAAACTTCTGATGAGAAGTGTCAATCAAAATTGTCTGCTCACCCCTAATTAGATATGAGTTGTATGTGGTACCGTTTTGCAGTCCGAATTCGATATCGAAGCGATCGCGGTCCCAATCAAGAGAGCGAATCGCCGTCGTATTCGGGGCAATTTCTACAGTCTGTATACTTAGTCTATGCTGTACGTTCTCTGCGATCGCTACCATTATTCGTCTCCGAGCGCAAATTTTAAGTATTCTTCTCTGCGCTCATTCTCCCTTAAATCTATTTTTCAAGTTGTAATCAAGTTGCTATTTTCTTAAATCTATTTTGTATTAATTCTTACTGAATTTTATCATTCATTTTTTGGGGATGATTTCTGGTTCTAAACCCAACTAACGCCAGTTTATCAAGGTTTTAAATTACAGGTTAATTACAGTTTTTGTAGTAAAATCTATTTGTTTGGCGTTTTCCCAGGTTAAATTTATGACGGGACAAAAGGGTAAGGTTTATCTTGTGGGTGCTGGACCTGGAGATGTGGCATATCTCACCCTTAAGGCTTACAATATTCTGCCTATAGCTGAGGTATTAATCTACGATGCTCTGGTAGATCAGCAATTATTACACTATGTCAGACCTGATTGCCTCTGCCTAGATGTTGGTAAACGTGGTGGTCAACCTAGCACACCCCAAGGAGAAATTAATCAATTACTTGTTGACTATTGTTTGCAAGGTAAACAAGTGGTAAGATTAAAATCTGGTGATCCCTTTATTTTTGCTCGCTGTACCCCGGAAATTACAGCTCTGCAAGCTCAGGCTTGTCAGTTTGAAGTCATACCAGGAATTTCTTCTGCCTTAGCAGCTCCTTTAATGGCTGGGATTCCTTTGACGGATGCTGTACTGAGTCGTTGTTTTTGTGTCCTCACAGCCCATGAACCAGATGTTTTAGATTGGGAAGCTTTATCTAGATTAGACACTCTGGTAATATTAATGGGAGGGAGTCATCTGGCTGAGATTACACATCAACTACTCAGACAAAGTCGATCACCCTATACCCCTATTGCTGTGATTCGTTGGGCGGGAACTCCTGATCAACAAGTTTGGGTAGGGGAACTAAAAAATATTCTCACACAAACTAGAGGGGTTTCTCTCTCCCCGGTGGTAATTGTGATTGGGGAAGTTGTAAAATTACGTAATTACTTACAACCTGAAACCATACCCTTGCCAGTTTTTGACTCTCCATCTATGTTAAATAATTCCCCCCTCACAGGTAAAACTATTCTCGTGACTCGTGCATCTGGACAGTCAAGTCAATTTAGCGATGGTCTCTGTGCATTGGGTGCTAATGTGATTTCCATGCCCACTTTAGAAATCGTTCCCCCTTCCAGTTGGTCAGCTTTAGACCAGGCGATCGCTAATTTGGCGGATTTTCACTGGTTAATTCTTACTTCTACCAATGGTGTAGATTACTTTTTTACCAGATTATTCGCCCAAGGTCAAGATGTTCGGTCTCTAAGTAACATTAAAATTGCTGTGGTAGGTGAAAAAACAGCCCAAAGTCTGCAAAAACGGGGACTTAAACCAGATTTTATTCCCCCTAATTTTGTCGCTGATGCTTTGGTGGCTAATTTCCCAGAATCACTACGGGGTCAAAAGGTGTTATTTCCCAGAGTGGAGAGCGGTGGAAGAGATGTTTTAGTTGCAGAATTAACTGCTCAAGGTGCGGTAGTTGTAGAAGTAGCTGCATATCAATCTCGCTGTCCCACAAATATACCAGAGTTAGCAAAGTTAGCCTTGCAAAATCGGACTGTAGATATAATTACCTTTGCTAGTTCTAAAACTGTCAAATTCTTCTGTCAACTCTTACAAGAGGTATTTGCCGATAACCGTGACATCAGCCATATTTTAGCAGATGTTTGTATTGCTGCTATTGGTCCGGAAACTTCAAAAACCTGCCAATCTTTATTAGGGCGTGTCGATGTTGAGGCTGAGGAATATACTTTAGATGGTTTAACCCAAGCAATAGTTAAATGGGTAAAAAGTCGTTAACTGGTAAAATCTGAGATCATCACTATATTATTAAGTTTCTAATCCACCATGTCTGATTACTTCTCCCCTGAAATTAGCTTACGCATTTGCACTCATATGAATGATGACCACGCTAATGCTGTAGTTCTTTATGCCCAGGCTTTTGGGGGTGTGACAGATGTCACAAGTGCCAAAATGCTCTCCATTGACTCTCAAGGGATGAATTTGACAGCAGAGGTAAATCAACAAACTGTGCCAGTGCGGATTCAATTCGATCATATTTTGGTAGACTCAGAAGATGCTCACCAAACTTTGATTGCCATGGTGAAGCAAGCACGAGTTCAAGTAAAATCATAACTACGTTCAATAGGTTAAAATAGTTAAATATACTTAGAAACTACATCTAAGCATAGTAACCAGAAGCCACTATAGGTCATCCCCGAATCATCGGGTTGCACTAACAAAAAGTGCAATCCTCGGCTTTGTTGTTGACGCTGTTGATAGGTCTTGGCCGCCGCAACCACATCTGCATCTGTAAAAGTGGCGAGAATCCACCTATCTACTAAACCAGCCTCTAATATTAAACCATGGGGTTCACCGGGTATGTAATTTAAGGCTGCTGGCTGTGCTGCTTCTAACCATCGAGCTAAAGCCATTGACTTTCTCCCACCATAGATAACTACGCCGGGAATAGGAACTGTAGATGGTAAACCCCAATTAATGGGTTGTAAAAATTCCGGTATAGACAAAATAGGTATGGGGCGTTCTGCAAACACATCCACAAGTTCACCCGCTGGGAGTGTAGCAAAGCGCCACCCTTCCCCCCAGAGGTTTTCTGGTAATGGTATTGGGGGTGGTTGATCTAGGACTAAGGGATATTGCTTTGCTTGTAACCACCGTTTTAAGGCTAAAGTATGGCGGATGGGTTCGAGGCGAATATTTAAGTTTTGTGCTGCAGCTTGAATTAAACTCAAGGTCTGGGGACGAAATACCTGAATGATATCTGGTAAGTTGTTACTAGCAGCTAGCTGAATTTGAGTAGCAAGCCAATGGGCGTTAGCCCCTGACTGGGGACAGGTGGCTGTATATTCAAAGGTATGTGTTGGGTCACAAATCAACAATTCCCATAGGGTTTGTCCCGATGTGTCTTGTACTGGACTGCGATAAAAGTCAAGTTGCCAAGTTTTCATAATTTTTTGCTAATTTTTGGGAAAGAGAGATTTATAAACCACAGATCCACAGATAAATTGATAGTTGTCTGTGAGGTTAGCTGTTCTTAACCCATGATCACATCTAGAAGACTGTCGGCTATTTCAAAGTTAGCAGTGACATTCTGGACATCATCTAAACCTTCGAGAGTATCAATTAACTTCAGCAGCGATCGCCCTTGGTCAGGATCAGCAATCTCAACATAATTAGTAGGTATCCAGCGTAATTCTACATCGGTTACCTGAAAGCCTTGATCCTTGAGTGTCTGGGTGAGCAGTTCTAAGTTGGTCACCTCGGTAAATACCTCAGCTATCTTATCCTCGGTCATTTCATAAGACTGGGCTTCACCCTCTAGGGATGCTTCTAAAAGCTGGTCTTCATTTTTGACCCCATGAACAGTACACACACCTTTCTGGTCAAACATCCAGCTGACGCAACCTGTTTCACCAAGGTTACCACCCCGTTTACTCAAAGCGGCACGTAAATCAGCAGCCGTGCGGTTACGATTATCTGTGAGGGCTTCAATTAAAATTGCGACGCCACCAGGTCCATATCCTTCGTAGCGAATAGCCTCGAAATTGCTACTATCCCCGCCAAAGGTTCCTGCACCTTTAGCGATCGCCCGTTCAATATTATCATTAGGTATGTCCGCTGCCTTAGCCTTATCGATGGCTGTACGTAGCTGAAAATTAGCGCTGGGGTCTGGTACACCACTCCTCGCAGCAATAATAATTGCTCTAGATAACTGGGCGAAGGTCTTACCCTTCTTGGCGTCTACTACTGCTTTTTGACGCTTAATATTTGCCCATTTACTATGTCCTGCCATAATGTCAAATCATTAACCCTTTCTTCAAAGTTTAGGATATATCTAGTCCTGAAATAAATGTCAAACCCTATTGAAGTATCTAATATCAATTGTGCGATACCTGATGAGAAGTTTTGCGCGGATTTTTTCTATGCCCCATACATCCAGAAGACAAAGAAAGAAATTAAAATACTATATTAGGAGTTTACTGCTGTTACTGCTAGTGGGCATACTGGCTTTGAGTGGATGCCAAAACCTGAGAAAAACAGATGTAGTTCATCTTACTTTATGGCAAGGTGTCAATCCCCCACCTAATCGAGATGTTTTACAAAGGCTTGTAGATAAATTTAATCAAACTCATCCCCATATTCACGTAGAATCTGTTTATGCAGGACAACAAGACCAGCAAATCCCCAAAATTTTAGCCGCCGTGGTGGGGAATGCTCCCCCAGACCTATTATGGTACAACCCCACTATTGCCGGTCAATTAGTGGAACTAGCAGGTTCCTTAATTCCTTTAGATGAGCTGCTGAATAATTCCCCAGTCAAAGGGGAAATTGACCCGGCCTTGTTTGAATCTATGGAATATCAGGGTAAAATCTGGTCTGTGCCCTTTGCAACTAATAATGTGGCTGTATATTACCGTCCCAGTTTGTTTACAGCCGCCGGAATTACCGAATTACCCAGAACTTGGGAAGAGTTTCGCCAAGTGGCGCAAAAATTAACCCGTGATACTAATGGCGATGGGCGCATAGATCAGTATGGGGTATTTTTGCCATTAGGCAAAGGTGAGTTTACGGTTTTCACCTGGTTACCATTTATGTGGAGTAGTGGCGGCGAATTAGTACCACCAGATGTCCAAAAACCAGCAGCAGTAATGTTACAAGATAATCCAGAGGCGATCGCCGCCTTGCAATTTTGGCGTCATCTGATTGAAGATGGTTCCGCCATGTTATCCGCCCCAGAAAGAGGCTATGAAACAGGTAACTTAATTTCTGGTAAGGTAGCCATGCAGGTAACTGGCCCCTGGAGTTTAGGAGAATTTACTGAAAGTGGTGTTGATTTTGCCGTTTTTCCCATACCTATAAATCAAAAACCAGCTACCAGCATCGGGGGTGAAAACTTATTCTTATTTAAAACCACACCAGAACGGCAAAAAGCAGCTTTCACCTTTGCTGAGTATGCCATGAGTGCAGAATTCCAAACAGAATTAGCTTTGGGAACCGGTTATTTACCAATTAACCTGAAATCTCGCCAACAACCAGAATATCAAGCATTTCTCCAAACTAACCCATCTGTGCAAGTATTCTTAGATCAGGCCCGACATGGGCGATCGCGTCCCATCTTTCCCGGTTACAATCGGATATCCGATAGCCTAGGACGAGCAATAGAATCCGTACTACTGGGTCAAACCTCCCCAGAACAAGCCCTAAAAACCGCCCAACAGCGCCTAGACCTGATCTTTAACTGAAACCACCAAGCGTCAACATCTGTGGTTTGGACTGTGCGCCTAGTATATGCAACAAAATCCTACCAAGACCGAACCGCATAAAACGCCGACAATTTGGGAAAATAATAAAATAGAACACTACAAGACCGAAGTAATTTCCTGTAGGAAAATATGACTCATCCGTTCCTAGAACATCTGCATAGTCCAAACCGCCCAGTTATCGTCTTTGACGGTGCTATGGGAACCAACCTGCAAAGTCAAAACCTGACTGCGGAAGATTTCGGCGGTCCAGAATATGAAGGTTGTAACGAATACTTAGTTTACACCAACCCCGAAGCCGTCGCCAAAGTACACCGAGACTTTCTCGCAGCTGGCGCTGATGTCATTGAAACAGACACCTTTGGAGCCACATCCATTGTATTAGCAGAATATGACCTAGCACACAAGACCTATGACTTAAATAAAACAGCCGTAGAAATAGCCAAGAGGGTCGCCGCCGAATTTTCCACCCCAGACAAACCGAGATTTGTCGCCGGTTCCATGGGACCTACAACCAAACTCCCCACCTTGGGACATATTGACTTTGACACCCTCAAAGCCAACTTCGCGGAACAGGCCGAAGCCCTCTTTGATGGTGGAGTTGATTTATTTCTGGTAGAAACCTGTCAAGACGTCCTGCAAATTAAAGCAGCACTCAATGGTATTGAAGAAATTTTTGCCAAAAAAGGGGAACGTCGCCCCCTCATGGTATCCGTTACCATGGAAAGTATGGGTACAATGCTAGTAGGTTCAGAAATCAGCGCTGTGCTGACAATTCTCGAACCCTATCCCATAGATATCCTGGGTTTAAACTGTGCCACAGGGCCAGACTTGATGAAACCACATATCAAGTATCTCTCAGAACATTCACCCTTTATCATCTCTTGTATACCCAATGCCGGTTTACCTGAGAATATTGGCGGTAAAGCACACTACCGCCTCACACCTTTGGAATTACGCATGGCATTAATGCACTTTGTTGAAGATTTGGGTGTCCAAGTGATTGGAGGTTGCTGTGGGACACGTCCAGAACACATTCAACAATTAGCAGAAATTGCCCAAAACCTGACACCAAAAGTTAGACACCATAGCTTAGAACCAGCCGCAGCGTCAATTTATTCTACTCAACCTTACGATCAAGATAATTCCTTCTTAATTGTCGGTGAACGTCTCAACGCCAGTGGTTCCAAAAAGTGCCGTGATTTGCTCAATGGCGAGGACTGGGATGGACTAGTATCTATGGCTAGGGCCCAAGTCAAAGAGGGGGCACACATCCTTGATGTCAACGTCGATTACGTGGGACGTGACGGGGTGCGAGATATGCACGAACTAGTATCGCGCATTGTCAATAATGTTACATTGCCCTTAATGCTCGACTCCACAGAATGGGAAAAAATGGAGGCGGGGTTAAAGGTAGCTGGTGGTAAGTGTTTACTCAACTCCACCAACTATGAAGACGGGGAACCACGTTTTTTAAAAGTCCTGGAGTTAGCCAAAAGGTACGGCGCAGGAGTAGTTATTGGTACCATCGATGAAGATGGGATGGCGCGGACAGCCGAGAAAAAGTTTCAAATTGCCCAACGTGCCTATCGTCAAGCTCTAGAATATGGTATACCTGCAACAGAAATATTCTTTGATACTTTAGCTTTACCTATTTCTACTGGCATTGAAGAAGACAGAGCTAACGGTAAGGCTACCATTGAATCAATTCGGCGGATTCGCCAAGAATTACCCGGCTGTCATGTAATTTTAGGCGTATCTAATATTTCCTTTGGTTTAAACCCTGCAGCCAGAGTTGTACTCAACTCCATGTTTTTACATGAAGCAATGACAGCTGGTATGGATGCAGCCATTGTCAGCCCTAACAAAATTTTACCTTTGTCTAAAATCGCAGACAACCATCAACAAGTTTGCCAGGATCTAATTTATGACCGGCGTACATTTGAGGGTGATGTCTGCGTTTATGATCCTTTAGGAGAACTCACCACCTTATTTGAGGGGGTAACTACAAAGCGCGAAAAAGGTGTAGATGAAAGTCTCCCCCTAGAAGAACGCCTCAAACGTCATATCATCGACGGCGAACGCATTGGTTTAGAAGCACAGCTCACAAAAGCTTTAGAACAATATCCACCTTTGGAAATTATTAACACCTTTCTCCTAGATGGGATGAAAGTTGTGGGTGAGCTGTTCGGTTCTGGACAAATGCAATTACCTTTTGTTTTGCAGTCAGCAGAAACCATGAAAGCTGCGGTTGCATATCTAGAACCCTTCATGGAAAAGTCAGAATCTGGTAATAATGCTAAGGGTACCTTTATCATTGCCACGGTTAAAGGTGATGTCCATGATATTGGTAAAAACTTGGTGGATATTATCTTATCTAACAATGGTTACAAGGTCATTAACCTGGGTATTAAGCAACCGGTGGAAAACATCATCGAGGCTTACCAACAACACAAAGCTGATTGTATTGCCATGAGTGGGTTGTTAGTCAAGTCTACCGCTTTTATGAAGGACAACTTGGAGGCGTTCAACGAAAAGGGAATTACTGTTCCTGTAATTTTAGGTGGTGCAGCCTTAACTCCCAAGTTTGTCTATCAAGATTGCCAAAATACCTACAAGGGTAAGGTAATTTATGGTAAGGATGCTTTTGCTGATTTGCATTTCATGGATAAATTAATGCCAGCTAAAGCTGCTAATAATTGGGATGATTGCCAAGGATTTTTGGATGAGGTAGAAGCAGAACCAAAAATCACCACCTCCCCAGCACCTAGTACCCAGTCTCCAGCATCCAGTGATACCCAACCTATAATTATAGATACCCACCGTTCTGAAGCTGTGGCGGTAGATATTCCCCGCCCCACACCGCCTTTTTGGGGAACTCAGTTATTACAACCTACTGATATTCCCATTGAAGAAGTTTTATGGTATTTAGATTTACAAGCTTTGATTGCTGGACAATGGCAATTCCGCAAGCCCAAGGAACAGTCTAAGGAGGAGTATCAGGAGTTTTTACAACAAAAGGTTTATCCGATTTTGGAGGGTTGGAAGGAAAGGATCATTACTGAGAATTTGCTACATCCCCAGGTAATTTATGGGTATTTTCCCTGTCAGTCTCAGGGAAATAGTTTGTATATTTATGATTCTCACCACCCAGAGTCAGAGGTAAGAACCAGTTTTGAGTTCCCCAGACAGAAGTCTTTAAGGCGGTTGTGTATTGCTGATTTCTTTGCACCCAAAGAGTCGGGGGTAATTGATGTCTTCCCCATGCAGGCGGTAACTGTGGGAGAGATAGCCACGGAGTTCGCCCAAAAGTTATTTACAGATAATCAATACACAGATTATCTGTATTTCCACGGGTTAGCTGTGCAGGTGGCTGAGGCGTTGGCGGAATGGACTCACGCCAGGATTCGCCGGGAGTTGGGTTTGAGTAGCAATGAACCGGATAATATTCGGGATATTTTGGCACAGCGTTATCACGGTTCGCGGTATAGTTTCGGTTATCCCGCTTGTCCGAATATGCAGGATCAGTATAAGCAGCTGGAGTTGTTGGAGACTGACAGAATTAATCTGTATATGGATGAAAGTGAGCAAATTTATCCAGAACAGTCTACGACGGCGATTATTGCTTATCACCCTGTAGCTAAGTATTTCAGCGCCTAGTTATACTCCCCCCTTCCCAATGCTATCCATTACCCGGATCTTTCTTAACATTCGTGAGAGCGATCGCTCGCAAACCCCCAAACCTTAATCCTCCGTTGATGATTCTCAATAAAATAAGGGTTTTATCAAGAATAATAAGGTACATTTTGTCAAGAGTAGGTAAATTTTCAAGCCTTGAAACCATTGCCACATAAATGTTTCAAGATTGTTAAGAAAGATGTGAGTAATGAATAGCTTCCCAATGGGAGGGGGTGATTCAGGAATTGGCCTTGAAAACAGATTTCTTTAACTAAACTCGCATAATTCCCCGTTCATAGGTCTTGGCGGCTACAGCAACACCTGCATCTGTAAAGATAGCTACAATCAACTTATTTACTAAATCACATTGTGATATTAAACCATATTGATGAATTGTCAGCGCGATCGCATCTCAACTACCTTCAGGTAACTGCTAACAATACTAGGATGGTTATAATCTTTGACACTGAGTAGGAAAACCGATGAGACCTTATCACCAAGTGCCTATAGTAGAATGCGGTGAACCACTTGTGGCAATTCCTTTGCAATTATTTGCAGTGGAATCTCCCCATCCTTATGAAAAATTGGGCGCACCCTACGAGGGATATTCCCCTTATTATTTGCGGGAAAGTGTGGTAAAAAATTTAGTTCAAGCCCAAAATTATTTACAAGAAATTCATCCCGGTTGGTATATCCAGATTTTTGATGCTTATCGCCCTGTGGCTGTGCAACAATTTATGGTAGATTACAGCTTTGCTCAAGCTTTACAACAGCAGGGATTAACTGAGGTGGAGTTATCACCACCACAACTACAAGCAATTTGGGAGTCAGTTTATCAAATTTGGGCTGTACCCAGTTGGGATGAAAAAACTCCCCCACCCCACAGTACGGGTGCTGCTGTAGATATAACATTGGTGGATGATAGGGGGGAAATAGTCGATATGGGTTCCCCTATTGATGAGTTGTCAGAGCGATCGCACCCCGACTACTATCTTGATAGTCACCACCCACAAGCAGCAACATATCACGCCCATCGGCAATTATTGTATAATGTGATGTTAAAAGCTGGATTTCAACGCAACCCTAGGGAATGGTGGCATTTTTCCTTGGGTGACCAGATGTGGGCTTGGTTGTATAATCAAAGTAATCCGGCTGATTTTTTCACAGCGCGTTATGGCCGGAAAATATTTGACCCTTGAATAATCGACTTTTATTACAGCAAAAACTCCAAACTTCCCTAGAGGAGATACAAACTAAACGTAATCTCAGTTCTCCTCTGACTGATTTACAGTTAGGTCAAACCTTAGCTGCAGAAATTGCTCAATTAGCTACGGAACTAGAAACTTATAATCCCCATCCCCAACCTCTCCTCAATGCTACTTCTGTGCTGAATGGGGGTTGGAAGTTGCTGTACTCCACAGCTAGGGAAATCCGTTCTTTAGATTCCCTCCCCCTAGGATTACAGTTAGGTCAAGTTTATCAGGTAATTGATGTTACCAATAAACGATTTTTTAACTTAGCTCTTGTGAAACATTCTCTGGGGTTAGTTTCTGGATATGTGAAAGTAACAGCTAGTTTTGCACCAGCAACAGATCAACGCATCAACGTAGATTTTGATCAACGCTATCTATCCATTGAGAAGATTTTGGGTTTTGATACTCCCCAACTTAACCCGTTTAAAGTAGTTCCCGCTAACAATCCTCAAGGGAGAGTCCCTACTTTAGATATTACTTATTTAGATCAAAGTTTCCGCATTGGACGGGGAGGAGATGATAGTTTATTCATTTTAAGTAAGGTTGAGGATCTAAGTCAAATTCTCAAGCATCTTGAGGATTAAGGTTAATCATTTTCCACGTGGTATATGTACCAATGGGACTCCACAATAAATAGGGTATCAATAATACTGCTGCAACTCTGTAAAGAGGTAAAATTGCTAGTGTCAAGATGAGACAGATGACAAAACCTGTACCACCAATAATCGTACCCACCCGCAGACTACGCAGCCAAAACATTACCGGTGTATAGGCGATCGTGACAATTTCTAATAGTAAGTATAAACCCATGAGTAACCAAGTTCGTCCCGTACCTGGATTACTTTCCCAGACTATATAAGCTGACCAAGCACCACAAATAAATATTAAAGTCCAAATTACTGGAATTGCTCCCTCAAAGGTTAACCATCGCGGTCTACGTAAGCGCCTAAACCATTGTACGTCGCTGGGTGTAATTAAGTTAGCTCCTAAAGCTATTAACAAAGCTACACCCCCTATAACCATCCAGGATCTGATCATCTCTTTTATCCTTTAGGATATTCAATATTGATAAATATTAACTGCAATTCTGCCTCTGGATGATTACATTAACCACAGCAGCAAATTATCATCTAAGAAGGGGGTAGGGTGAAAAATATGGAACCAAATACAGAAGTGCGATCGCTAGCACCATCACACCACAATAGAAATAGACAGCATAAAATCGCCACTCAAATTCGCCTCACAGGGTGGATTACCCTATGGGTACAATTAGCATTAGCCCTAGTATGTAGCTTATTGCTGTTATTTGCTTCTCCCGGGCGTGAATTTGCTCAACAACCGAACCCCGGCTTAGGAATTGGTGTATTTTGGGCTGTAAGTGTAATTTTATTATTATTATTCAGTATATTTTGGGATTTTCGTTACACCCGCATAGGTAGACGCTTAGACAATCCTAAAACCAGTCTCCACCCCAGTAAAGCAGATACCACCAGAACCATCCGCATGGGTGTAATAGTGGGTTTACTGGGAATACTCCTGAGCATTTTAGGCGCTACTACAAGCGTGAGTGTCCTAGTAGCAAAAGCTGTGTCCCAACCCCCAGGAGTAGCAATTACTGACCCTAACAAAATCATTCGCGCCTTGGATGTGTTTATAGTAGTCGCTAATATTAATGGTATTGCTGCTCATTTTGTTGGTACCGTTGCTTCCCTATGGTTACTGGAAAAAGTCCATCAACATTAATCAGCGTAGTATAATTAGGCAGTGAAGGTTATTTAACCAAAACAGTGTTGAATATCGGAAAAAATGCGGTGAATTCCCATCTTTTCTTAGTGTGTGGCTTGGGGAGCTTAGGACAGTATTGTGTCTGTGTACTCAAAGAGTTTGGGGTGAGGGTAAATGCAATTGAGTCCGTAAATCCTCAAAAGTGGGAGGTTCCCAACTTACCCAACTTGATTGACGACTTAATTATTGGTGACTGTCGCCATCCCCAAATATTACAACAAGCAGGTATTAACCAGTGTCGCGCTATTTTAATCGCTACCAGTGATGAACGTGTTAATATTGCAGTAGCATTTGCAGCGCGATCGCAAAATCCGCAAGTTAGGCTAGTTATTCGTTCCTCCCAAGATAATCTCAATCAACTACTTCGGGAAAGCCTAGGTAATTTTGTCGCCTTTGAAGCCACCCAGTTACCAGCCAAAAGTTTCGCCTTAGCCGCTTTAGGAAGCCAAACCAAAGACTTTTTCACCTTAGATAACCGACCCATAAAAGTCAAACAAGTATTAATAAATACAGAAAACTGGTGGTTAAATTGCCAACAACTCCATGAAATCAACACCAGCTATCGCCGAATTCTCACCCACCACCGGGGAGGAAAGCTTTTACAAGAAAGATTTTACACATGGGAGCCTGATAGTCCCATCTTACCAGGAGACATTATTACTTATGTTGAAGTTAGTGATATTTTACCTTCTGCCTCCCACAAAAAACCTCAAAATATTAAACAAGTATGGCAACAAGCATTTAAAACTATCACTTGGCAAAATATACATCACCAACTGACCCAGTTTTGGGTAAAGAGTAGCCAAACTCGCAGGGTAGTTGTCATCAGTTGTGTCGTGATGGCGAGTTTATTTTTGTGTAGTGGATTATTTTACAAACTGCAATATCCTCAAATTAGTTGGCGAGATGCTTTCAATGTTTCTTTAGTTCTGAGCTTAGGAGGTTACGATGAACTGTTTGGCGAATTAGAAATACCCTTTCGAGTCCCCGACTGGTTACACTTTTTTAGTATTGCTCAGACCGTCGCCAGTACAGTTTTTGTCGGTATTCTCTATGCAGTCATGACCGAAAGAATCTTGTCTGCAAGATTTGCATTTTTGCAACGCCGTCCACCCATACCCAAATCTGATCATGTAGTCCTGATTGGTTTAGGCAGAGTTGGTACATTAGTAGCAAATTTACTGCAAGAACTGAAACAACCACTGATAGGAGTTAATGAACATGAACTAGATACAAGTTTGTTACCACCCATACCCTTAGTTTTCGGTAACATCAAAAATGCTCTGAAAAAAGTTAATATCACTACTGCCAAAAGTGTGATTATTGTCACCGATGATGAAGTGACAAACCTAGAAATTGCCTTGATGACCCATGGTGTTAATCCCCAAGCATCTGTAGTAATTCGCACCGTTGATACCATCTTTAGTGAAAATGTTGCCAGATTACTACCCTATGCTAAAGTTTTAGGAGTTTATCAATTGGCAGCCGAGGCATTTGTGGCGGCTGCATTTGGGGAAAATATTCTCAATTTGTTTCATCTCCATCACCAAACTATATTAGTGACTGAATACTTGGTGGAAACTAATGATACCCTCAACGGCAAAATATTAGCGGAAATTGCTTATGGATACGGTATAGTACCCATTCTCCACTCCAGAAATCATCAAACTACTACCAGATTTATGCCATCTGATGACATCAAACTGGCTGTAGGGGATAGGTTAGTGGTACTGGCGACCATGGAAGGATTGCAACGGGTAGAAAACAATACTATGCTACCACGTCAATATTTAGTGCGAGTGGAAAAGGCTATTTCAGAAGAAGCAGTTTTTGAGGGTGCGGCTTTAATTTCCCGGATATGCGGCTGTGGTATACCCATGGCTCGCAACCTGATGAGTCAATTACCAGCTACTTTAGAGTATCCTCTCTATAAACATCAAGCCTATCGTTTAGTGAATGAGTTACTTAAATACCAAGTTTCGGCTTATATTCTCTAACTACCCCCTAATTAGTGACCAATGAATGAACCATTAATTGAACTCAAGGGTATTTCTAAGTCCTTTGGTAGCAATAAAGTCTTAGATAATGTAGATTTGACAATTTGTCGGGGGGAAGCCCTAGGGATTATTGGCCCTTCAGGAACCGGTAAATCAACGGTTTTAAGAATTATTGCGGGATTAATGGCTCCCGATAGCGGAGAAATTTATATTCAAGGGGTACGGCGAGATGGGTTAATTGAGGACAGCACCGATCCTATTAGTATTGGGATGGTGTTTCAACAGGCGGCTTTATTTGATTCCTTGACAGTAGATGAAAATGTCGGCTTTTTACTCTACCAACATTCCAAGATACCGCGATCGCGCATTCAAAAACTGGTTAAGGAAAAATTAGAAATGGTGGGTTTATCGGGAATCAGTCATCTCTACCCCTCTGAATTATCCGGGGGAATGCGAAAACGAGTCAGTTTTGCTAGAGCCATTATTTCTCATCCTGATCATCCCACCGACGGACCACAAGTTTTACTATACGATGAACCCACAGCCGGACTTGACCCCATTGCTTCCACAGTGATTGAAGATTTAATACGTCAGTTACAATTGACACAGGGGGGGTGTGGTACTTATGCTATTGTTACTCACCAACATAGTACCATTCGCCGCACAACTGATAGATTAGTGTTCCTTTATCAAGGTAAAGTGCAGTGGCAAGGTACAGTTAGTGATATAGATAGGACGGACAACACCTTAATTAGACAATTTATCACTGGGAGTGTACAAGGACCAATTCAGGTGGCTGGGTAGTTAGATGGAGGAAAATCATGCGAGATATCATAACTAGCAGCTTTGCGTCTAAGCGCACTTTACGAGAAGGCTCAGTAGGGTTGCTCATCCTCATGGGTTTGGGAGCCTTTGTCATGATTGTGCTCTGGTTGAATAGACTCACACCCGGGAAAAATTCATATAAATTCATAGTGGAATTTGCTAATGCTGGCGGTATGCAAAGAGGCGCACCAGTCCGCTATCGGGGTGTCAAAGTCGGTAATATTTCCAGGGTTCAAGCAGGGTCAAATGCTGTAGAGGTAGAAATTGAAATTGCTCCCCCTGACTTGATTATTTCCCGTGATGTCGTCATTGAAGCCAATCAGAGCGGGTTAATTAGTGAAAGTATTATCGATATTACACCGAAAAAATCTCTACCCACTGGGGTGGCGATCGCTAAACCCCTAGATAGTAATTGCGATCAGAGCCTGATCATTTGTCATGGTTCTCGCTTACCTGGTGACATTGGTATCAGCATTGACGAACTCATTCGTAGCTCCACCAACTTAGCCACTACATACAATGATCCGCAATTTTATCAAAGACTCAATCAACTCCTAGAAAGCTCAACAGCAGCAGCTACTAATGTAGCAGCCCTAACTCAGGATGTACGCAAATTAACCCAAAACTTGGAACAACAACTCAATACATTTTCCGCCACCGCCAATTCAGTACAACAAGCTACAAATCAACTGACAGCATCCGCTACCAAAACAGTAGATCAATTAGGAGCGACAGCCAGTGAATTTAGTTCCACAGCCAATCAAGCTAATCGCTTATTAAACAACCTAGATGAGCTAGTGACCAGCAACCGCACTTCCTTAGTCACTGCTTTAAATAATATTACTGAAACTAGCGACCAACTTCTAGTAACAGTTAATACTATAACTCCGACAGTGAATCAACTAGCCCAAGGTGAATTACTCAAAAATTTAGAAAATCTGTCCGCCAATGCAGCCCAAGCCTCAGCTAATTTACGGGATGCTTCTCAAAGCTTAAATGACCCTCAGAACCTTCTGCTCATCCAGCAAACCTTAGACTCAGCACGGGTAACTTTTGAAAATACCCAAAAAATTACATCAGACTTGGACGAGTTGACAGGTGACCCAGCTTTCCGGCAAAATCTCCTGCGATTGGTGAATGGTTTAAGTGGGTTAGTGTCTTCTACAGAACAGGTGCAGCAACAAGTCCAAGTAGCTACCACCTTAGACTCCCTCAGAATAGCCGCCAGCACACCTAATTTTGTACTCCCCCCATCATCATCACAAAACCTATTAAAGCAGCTGCGGGAGTATGGAGAACAAAGAAATGGGGAGGACTAATTCCAATCTTCCTCCGGTTTTTTACCCCGACTTTGATAAATTCCCCCCCGCTGATGAATTTGGCGAGTTTTTTGCAACAGTTCCTCCTCCGTCAAACCCCACTGCTCCATGATTTGATCCAGGTCTTTTTGAATGTCTCTCGCCCCTGGAAAGCCTTGATAACGAATTCTTAATCTAGCTAATTCTGCTAAATTGTACTCTGTTGCCCCTTGAGCGAGTAAAATGTCAATAGAGGGGCGATCGCGATTATAGAGGGGATGCTGTTGTTCTTTATCTCCGTGTGACTCTGCCATGATTTATACTTGTAAGGGAGTAACTACTTGATACCAATTCTAGAGTTAAAAGTTGTTATGTTCCGCCATAATTAATCATGACGGCAACCACACCTTACCCCATACGGGTCTCACTACTGCCATGCCAATTTAAATAAAGATACATTATCTTTAAGAAAATACAAAAAACTTTAAATGAGGGTGAATATATAGCTCACCCAACGCCCAAAGCAGCAAGGGAGCAAAAACCCATTATGTTTGAACACTTCACTTCCGAAGCCATTAAAGTAATTATGTTATCCCAGGAGGAAGCACGTCGCCTGGGACACAATTTTGTAGGAACTGAACAAATTCTCCTGGGTCTAGTGGGAGAAGGGACTGGGGTTGCTGCTAAAGTACTGGCGGAATTGGGTTTGACTCTCAAGGAAGCACGTCGGGAAGTCGAAAAAATTATCGGGAGAGGTTCTGGTTTTGTACCACCAGAAATTCCCTTTACCCCCAAGGTAAAAAGCTTATTCGAGCAATCCTTTCGAGAAGCCAATAGCCTGGGACATAATTACATTAATACTGAACACTTACTTTTGGGATTAACTGAGTCCGGCGAAGGTGTCGCCGCCAAAGTCTTACAAAATCTCGGAGTTGACCTGAGGAATATTCGCACAAAGGTGATCCGGCGTTTGGGTGAAGGTGGAACTGTTTTCGCCAGCACAGGGGGGACTTCCTCCCGATCCCAAAACCACACCTTGGAGGAATTTGGGAGAAACCTGACTAAATTAGCCCAGGAGGGTAAGCTTGACCCCGTAGTTGGTCGAGAAAAAGAAATTGAGCGTACTATCCAAATTCTTGGTCGCCGCACCAAGAATAATCCCGTCTTGATCGGTGAACCCGGAGTTGGTAAAACCGCGATCGCCGAAGGTCTAGCTCAACGCATCGCCCATCAGGATGCGCCGGAAATTCTCCTAGACAAGCAAGTTATCAGCCTCGATATGGGACTTTTAGTCTCCGGAACCCGGTTCCGCGGTGACTTTGAAGAACGGATCAAGAAAATTGTGGCAGAAGTCCGCGCTGCTGGAAATATCATTCTGGTAATTGACGAGGTTCACACCTTGGTGGGTGCAGGTGGTACAGAAGGCGGCTTAGATGCGGCCAACATCCTCAAACCAGCCTTAGCACGGGGTGAACTCCAGTGTATCGGTGCAACTACTCTCAATGAGTATCGTCAATATATTGAACGTGATGCAGCCTTAGAGCGTCGTTTCCAATCCGTGCTAGTGGGAGAACCCTCAGTACAAGAAACTATTGAGATTATCTACGGCTTGCGGGGAGCTTACGAACAACACCACAAAGTACATATATCCGATCAAGCTGTGGTGGCCGCCGCTGAGTTATCAGACCGTTACATCAGCGATCGCTTTTTACCAGACAAAGCCATTGACCTCATCGATGAAGCAGGTTCCCGGGTGCGGTTGCGCCACTCTCGTACATCTGCTAATAAAGAACTCAAACAGGAATTAGTCGGTGTCACTAAAGCCAAAGAGGAAGCAGTCAGACTGCAAAATTTTGACAGAGCATCACAACTGCGTGACGAAGAAATTAACCTCGAAGCACAACTTTACGAAATATCACAAAAAGATAATTTTGTCAACCCCCCAGTTGTGGATGAGGAAGACATCGCTCAAATCGTCGCCTCTTGGACAGGAGTACCAGTCAACAAACTCACCGAATCTGAATCCGAGTTGCTCTTACACCTAGAAGACACACTCCATGAGCGGTTAATTGGTCAAGAACAAGCAGTTACCGCCGTATCCCGTGCCATTCGTCGCGCTCGAGTAGGTTTAAAAAACCCCCATCGTCCCATTGCTAGTTTTATTTTCTCTGGACCCACAGGAGTGGGTAAAACAGAGTTAGCCAAATCCTTGGCCTCCTACTTCTTTGGGTCGGAAGAATCCTTGATTCGCCTCGATATGTCCGAATACATGGAGAGTCATACCGTCTCCAAACTCATCGGCTCACCTCCAGGTTACGTAGGATACGACGAAGGCGGTCAACTCACAGAAGCGGTGCGCCGCAGACCATACTCAGTCCTACTCTTCGACGAAATCGAAAAAGCGCACCCCGATGTCTTTAATATGCTGCTGCAACTCTTGGATGACGGACACCTCACAGACGCCAAAGGTCGGAAAGTGGACTTCAAAAATACCCTAATTATCCTCACTTCCAACATTGGTTCTAAGGTGATTGAAAAGGGAGGCGGTGGTTTAGGCTTTGATTTCGAGACCGAACAGGATGCTAACTATAACCGCATTCGTACCCTAGTGAATGAGGAACTTAAAGCTTACTTCCGTCCCGAATTTCTCAACCGCTTGGATGATATTATCGTCTTCACCCAACTGGCTAAAGATGAAGTCAAGCAAATTGCTGACATCATGCTCCGGGATGTTGCTACCCGCTTGACTGAAAAAGGCATTACTTTACAAGTCACAGACCGCTTTAAAGAGCGTGTAGTCGAAGAAGGCTATAGCCCCAGTTATGGCGCTAGACCCTTACGCCGAGCCATTATGCGCTTGTTAGAAGATCCTCTGGCTGAAGCTATGCTTTCTGGTGAAATTACCGATGGAGTCACAGCGATCGCCGATATTGACGACGACAATCATGTCACCATACAAGGCTCACAAAAGCGAGAGTTACTCTTGGCTAATGCTGGTTAAGACCTCAAAAGACTAATTTAATTCAGGATTTCCCCCGGTAATTATACCAGGGGATTTTTTATTTACATTCATCTACCAAACTTTTGCGCCAAACTGAACAATCAAAGCATCAGTCAGATAAAATTGGATGGCTACAACCTCGGTTTAGTTTGGTATGAAAAATCTTGAAAGCTTAACCATCCACCAATTTCGAGGTTTACAGAACCTGGAATTACAGGATACAGGACAAATCAATATCCTTGTGGGAGTTAACAACGCCGGTAAAACTAGTGTACTAGAGGCAATCTCAACTTATTGTCGTCCTCTAGATTTATCTGAGTGGCTGTCAACAGCATCGCGGCGAGAAATATATCGTAGTAGTTCCAGGTTGGAAGCTCTCAAATGGTTATTTCCCCAGCAGAGATACACAAACCATACTCAGAATTACCAAGGAAAAATATTAATCTCTAGTAGCGGTGATTTCCCAGTCACTAAATTAGAAGCAACCTACCAGGAACTTGAAGTAACATGGATATCCAAACAAACACTTGGTGATGAGGAAATAAATGATAGAGATGAAAGTATAGAAGATGATTTTAGCAATCGACAAGGTGCAGAGCTGGAACTAATGGTTACTCCTGGTAGTTGTCAAACAGACTCGTGTCAGAATCAAGATGCAATTACCGAAAAGTTTCAAATATGGGACAATGATAGATTTATTCCTAAACGAGGGCAAAAAAATTTAGCATTACCTGTTGCTACCATTACACCATTTTCTCATCGTGCAGAACGGTTTCAAATGCGGCTGCTTTCAGATGCTATCTTTCAAGATTTCAAGTCAGAGGTAATTAAATTACTTCAGTATATGGACTCGGGAATTATTGACCTTGAGCTTTTAGTTCCTCCAGGTCAAAGAATACCTCGTCCCAGTATATACATTAACCATAAACAAACAGGTATTTCACCAATTAGTGTTTTTGGTGATGGTGTGTCTCGTTTGCTAACCATGGCTTTAATGCTGGTCAAGGTCAAGGAAGGAATTTTGTTAATTGATGAATTAGGAACCGCCATTCATACTGAAGCACTACAGTTTTTCTTTGAGTGGTTGGTTAATTGGTCTCGGAAAATGAAAGTACAAATTTTCGCGACTACTCACAGTCTTGAAGTGATTGATGCGCTTTTAGTAGCAAATACTGACGATGATCAATTAGTAGTATATAGAATAGAACGCAATAATTCAGAGACTCATGCAGTTAGGTTAAATAAAACTATACTCAAAACACTTCGAGAGGAATTAGGACAGGAGGTTCGCTGGTGAGTCGGAAATATGCTCTGATCGGCGTTGAGGGACCCCATGATTTAGCATTTCTTAGCAAGGTTCTCAAGCTACTAAAATTCCAAGCATTTGATGGAAAAGAATCTAATTTAGACCCTTTCTGGGCAAAATTTAAACCAACTTATCCTAAAAAAGGGGGGAATTTGTATGAAAGGTTAGATATGCCAGCAATTTATTATACAGATAATCTCTCAGTTGCTATATATGCAGGTGGTGGAAGTAACCTAGGCTCACGTCTATTAGCTATTTTGGCAAATCATACCCCATATAAACAAGAAATTGTAGCATTTGGAATTATTGCCGATGCTGATCAAGATTCGCCAAATAAGATTGCTCAAGAATATAGTGGAAAATTCCAAGTATATTTTCCGCAATTTCCCACAGTAGGAGGAAAAGTAGATACAGATTACCCACGCACAGGTATTTATGTACTGCCAGATAACATAGAACAAGGTGTATTAGAAAATATTCTTCATAGTTGTGGCCATTCTGCTTATCCTTTCCACATGGAAAAAGCTGAGTCATATTTAGCTGAGTTTGATGCAGAACATAAGCTGGATTGGAAACCATTTGATCATCACAAAGCTTTAATAGCTACAGTTGTCAGTGTCCTTAAACCAGGGAAAACTAATACAGTGAGTATTAAAGATAATAACTGGATTAGTGAAGACACTTGTAGTCAGGTTCCGGCTCTGGAAAATTTTGTAGAGTTTATCAAGCAACTCTTAGATATATAAATATTAAGATAATTTGCATACTGACTCAGATGTGATAATACATCTATGAGTCAAAATTAAGCCAACGTAAACCTATAGAAGAAAATATACCCCTCTCCAGATTATAATCTAGAAAGGGGCATTGCAAGCAGAAACAATAATCTGCTATTGGCTTTTCAAAACTCCCGGCTCTTGCTGTATGGGTAACACATCTAAAATATCCGTTTGAGCGCAATATTTTAAATCTTCATGTGACTCCAGGCGTAACAACCTTTGGCCGTGACTAGCGTGGTGGAATAATCCTAATAAGTCATTTTGCCATTGTGCGTAAAGAGCGATCGCACTAATTACTTCATCATTCCCAGCTAATTCTGCCGGTGAGAGTTGGGACTGTGCTAAAAGACTGTGAGCGATCGCCCCAGCACAAACTGTATCTTCTAAAGAAAAACTGCCTTCCCAACCAGAGCCGACAATCCACACAATCTCTGGTTGTTTTTCCAATAGGAACCTTACCACAGCCGCCCGATTAATCAGAGCAGCAGCAAGTACAATCGGAGAATCTTGTACACGCTGTAAAGCCCGGGTTCCATTAGTAGTACTGATAAATAAACGCCGTCCCTTGACTACTTCCGGTGTGCAGTCAAGAGGGGAGTTACCTAATTCAAAGCCAGTTACTTTCGCGCCGCCGCGTTCTCCAGCTCGGAGTCGTTTTTCCAAAGGCCAGTTATCACTGACCCCAATTAGTTGATCTAAATCACTAAAGGCTTGCACAGCTTCGCCTCCAGATGCCAAAACAGTTGCTATTGTACTAGTAGCTCGCAAAACATCGACAACGATCGCGCAGTCGGGAGTTTTGTCGGTAGGAGTCAATTCCGGAGTGTGGTATATGAATAGCTTCACGCGCTGGATAAACCTGCTCTCAATAACTATGCCGAGATTACATTTTAATGGGTGTCATTCACCATCATCACAGTAAAAATCTGGTAATTTTCTATCGTCAGGCCAGAGTATCTTTGATATGTGAGTGCCAACCTGATGCCAAGAAACACAAATCAAGGTAATCTGAAAACATAATCAACCCTTTGATTGGCAATATAGAGAGGGAATCTTTGCCATCCACTCGTCCCACATCTCAAATTCGTGAGTAAATCAATATGGCACCCTTACCCGATTACCGCCCTAAACAATTATCTTTAGGACCCTTAGAAGCTGAAATTTTGAATATTATCTGGGAAATCGGTTCAGCTACAGTCAAGGATGTACACGATCGCATTCTCTTGGACCCTAACCGTGAATTAGCTTACACTTCTGTCACTACAGTTTTACGTCGCCTGACTGATAAGGGATGGCTCATCTGCAACAAACAAGGGCGGGCTTTTTATTGGCAACCCAAGCTGACCAAGCAGCAAGCACAGGTAATTAAGGCTCACGAACAGTTACAGCGATTTCTAGCTGTGGGTAATCCCGATGTCATCGCCGCCTTTGCTGATAGTCTGGATGAAGCCGCTAGCGACCAACTACAAGCCATCGCTAAACGCATTCAAGCCGCGCGCCAAGCCAGGGAGGAACAATAATCATGCATCTGTTGATGATTTTGACTGCTTTCACAGTTGCTTGGGGTTTAAGAGTCTTTGGGAATCATCTCCAAGGTAGCTGGGATCTCCGCTGGCGGCGATCGCTGTTTTTGTTTCTTTTTCCCCCATTGTTAATTTTTATGACGGCGATCGCTGTCTTATTCATGGGACCCCAAGGAAAAATGGGGGGCGCACATACTGGCTGGTTAAGTTATGAACTAGCATTAATTTATCTAGCTTTTTTGGCGATTGTATGTATTACCCTAGCTGTTCAGGGTTGGCAATCTGTGGAGTCCGCCCGGAAATCTCCCTTAATTAATTTGCAGGGTAAACAAGTTAGATTATTGAATACAGACGCGCCATTTGCTGGTCAAATTGGCTTTTGGCATCCAGAATTAGTAGTTAGTCAAGGATTACTGCAAACCCTCACCCCCGCCCATGTAGATAGTGTGTTAGCACATGAACAAGGACACTACCATTACCGCGACACATTTTGGTTTTTCTGGCTGGGTTGGATACGCGCTTGTACAAGTTGGTTACCTCATACAGATATGTTATGGGAAGAACTCTTAGCTCTGCGGGAATTACGGGCTGATAGCTACGCAGCCTCCCAGGTAGACCCTTTGCTTTTGGCAGAGTCATTAATGATGGTAGTAACTAGCATCAGTGTATCATCGCCTATTTGCTGTGCAGCTTTAGGAGCTAATACAGGTAATCGCTTAGAACAGAGAATAGAGGCTTTATTGTCACCACCAGAACCCACACCAGAAATCAATTACCACACCTGGAATAGGTTCATTTTAGCATTGATCCCATTATTAACAGTGCTATTTCATACCTAAAATCGCCGACACACTCCAACAGCGCAGCTAAAACCTACGTTGTACAGGCTGCTGAACAGATATAATCAGTGATTAATTAGCAGCCTTTACCAACCCCCACCTACAAATATTAAAAAAAATCTGGGTTAATCTCCGAAGCTAGTAACCCATAACTTGCATATGATTATACTATATAGCAAATCCGTAATAAGTCTTCTATGACCACTGGTCTAGCTTTAACAAACCTCTCTTTTCCCATTCTCACCACACCCATCAATGATATTGTTGTGGGAGTCAATGCCTCAGATACAACTCTAAATTTAAGTAATTACTTTGATGACCCTTATACAACTGGTCTAGTAGCTAATTTTCAGTTATCTAACCCATCCATAGGTAATGGAGTGATCAAAGTAGTCCTCTTTGACCAAGAAGGACTAGGCGCACCCAAAACAGTGCAAAACTTCCAGAACTATGTCAACAGTGGCAGCTATGAAAATACTATCATTCATCGTTCTAATCCTAACTTTGTCATCCAGGGTGGTGGGTTTACTGTCAATAATTTAACTCCGGGAATAGTTCCCACCAATGCACCGGTGGAAAATGAGTTTAGTGCAACTTTTAAGCTAATCAAAGCGATTAAACTAGATTAACTACGGCATCCGTCAATTCTGACTCCTCAGAAAGCACGATAGAATCATGGGTCACGGTGAAGGCAGTTGCTTGCAAAGCACGCAATAAAATATTGCGTGCGCCATTCACATCACGATAAACCTGAATTCCGCAATGTGGGCATTTAAAAATTTTGTGTCCACCTAGCTTATGGTGAACATGACCGCAGTTACCACATGTTTTTGATGTATATGATTCATTGCAAAGAACCACTATTACACCTTTTCTTTGTGCAGCTTGTTTAAGATGTTGCTCAAATTTGTAATGGGAAAGAGTCAGCATTTGCCGTACAGACTTACTGTTGATTTTGCGTTTCTTCCCGCTACGGTTTTTAATCACCATTTGACTAGAATCAAAGGTTGGTAAGTAAATTACCTTGTAGGAATTAACCAGCAAGTTAACAGCTTTGTTATGCAAATCTTTAATTAAATTCTGAATTCTTTCTCTTACACGATTAGCAGCAATACGCATCTTTCTACGTTTACGGCATCTTGTTTTGGTAGAACGGCTGATGAGATTATCAAGGTGCTGACACAATCTTTGTATGCGTCCGATGTCTCCGGTTCCAATCTCTAAGACATTCTCGCCATCAAAACCAGTTAAGAAAGTGCGATTACCGGGGTCTACTGCTATTACCCTATCACTGCCAGTAGGTACAGTTTCTTTATATTCAGGAAAGCAACCAAACCACTTACCACGACGGTAAACAATTTCTGTACCATACTCGCATTGATAGGGAATAGTTTGACCAATTGTAGTAAAACCTAAACCTTTTGTTGTGCGCGGATACCAAGTACCATTTTTGAAATTACCAACCTTGAATTGGATAGTTTGGCTTGTGGCTTTACAGCTTTTAAATTTCGCACTACCACCTTGAGTGCGAGCCTGTTTAAAAGCATCAAATGCTTCAAAACAAGCTTCTTGACGTTGATGCCCTGGTAAGGTTTTCACCCATGGCGGTACATCCATTTTTTGAGCTATTTTATCTAACTCTTCAGCAGATATCTTGACTTGTTTTTCTTGGCTAGTTTTTTTATCAATAATTACTCTGACTTGAGTATCGTAATTATTGTGAAGATAACTGATACATTGATTGAAGTAATAACGATAAGCAGCAAGCCAACGCTTCCAAACTCGATGTAATTCCTTGCTAGGAAATAGCCTGATTTTCAATACACTGTTCGGTAACTGCTTTGTCGATTCCTTGTGACGCGACTTCTTTTTGTAAGTCTTCTTTGATGCTTGACTTGTATTTTCTAAGCCCGTATAACCTGCTAGAGAAACAGTGGATGATCGACAGCATATCTTGTACGAGTTCCTGTTCTGGACTGAGCTTGCGGTCATTGAGAACCACGAGTTCACACTCAAATTTTGTGCATAACCACCTAACCAATTCAAATCCGAATCGGACAAGTCGGTCAGGATGGGCAACGACAATACGTTGGATATCGCCGTCGATGATTCGTTCCAGAATTGCGAGGAATTTTTTCCGTTTAAAATTGAGTCCGCTTCCAACTTCTGAAATAATTTCAGCCTCTGGGTATCTTGTGCGTAAGTGTTCAAGTTGTCGTTGCAAATCATCTTGCTGGGAATGAGTCGATACTCGTCCATAGCAAATAGTTTTAATTGTCCTGGGTATTCCGCCGATTTTTTCGACTTCTTCGAGGATGAACCGCCTTTGACCGCCTGGTGTACGGATTGCTCTCAGTTTGCCTTCGTTTTCCCATCTCCTGAGACTGGAGACATGGACACCAAGGATTTTAGCTGCTTCCTTGGGAGTGACATGTTGCATCAAAGCCTCATTAAATCAACTACTTTTAGTCTAGCGGGATTTAGTAAGATTTACTCTGTTTAAGCAAATAATTTACAATTAGTTACACGTCCACAGCGGTCTAATGTGCGGGGAACCATCGCCATGGCAAAACTAGGTAATAACCCCAACAGCGCCACCAGTCAATGGTTTTTCAACTTAGAGGATAATTCCAGTAATCTTAACAATCAAAATGGTGGTTTTACAGTCTTTGGTCAAGTCTCTTCTGGCAATGACTTAAATACAATTGATGCGATCGCAGCAGTGCCAATTTATAACGCTAGTGGATTTCACCCAGCCTGGAGTGATCTTCCTCTCATTTTAGATGACCCGGCACAACCTGAGATTAACAGGGACGATAATTTTATCCGTTATAGTAACATTACAATTCTACAAGAGGAAGAAATACAGTATACCATAGTTAGCAACTCCCGACCGGATTTAGTCACTGCTAACATTAACGGACAGCAACTTTTACTCGATTATCTTCCAGAGCAAACTGGGACAGCAGATATTTCCCTTCGTGCGACTAACTTGTTTGGTGAGTTTGTAGAATATAAATTTTCTGTCACAGTGTTACCCAATTCTCAAGGCGTAACTCTAGCGATCGCCCCCACTAACGCCTTACAACCAGAAGGGAACGAAGGACTCACCCCCTTCACCTTTACAGTGATCCGCACAGGAGACACCAATGTTACCAGCACAGTTAACTGGGCGGTTACAGGTACAGGTGAAAACCCTGCTAACGCCGCAGACTTTGCAGGTGGAGTATTCCCATCAGGTACTGTCACCTTTGCAGCAGGGGAAACATCTCAAGTAATTACGGTGAATGTACAAGGTGATACGGAAGTAGAACCAGACGAAACCTTTACCGTTACCCTCTCTAACCCCAGCAACGCCACTATTACCACTGCTACTGCTACGGGGACAATTCTCGATGATGATACACCACCGGCGGAGGGCGATCGCCAACAAATCACATCATTAAATAATTTAACTGCTACCCCTGGCGGTAATGTATCTATTCCCCTGTTCTATAACACCTCCACAGGTAATAATACCGTGACTGGTATTAGTCTAAGGCTGCACTACAACTCTAATGAACTCACCTTCCAAAATGCAGAAAACCTTTTTGATAAGGATCTATTTGTCAACGTAGACAACCTAGCTGATAGTGGTGACTTTGACAACAACCCGAATACTGACAAGTTTATCCAATTTGGTTATGCTGACTCTGAAGGTAACTGGCCTAACCAACCCCTACCGTTAAAATTAGGGGACTTTAACTTTACCACCACTGGGAACTTTGAAGGAACTCAACTTAATGTGACTTCCGATAATTTAGCCCCTGGTTATAGCCTAGAAACAGACCCGATTTTTGTCCGGAAGCAAGCATGGAATCTAGATATTGACGGAGATGGAGAAATCAAAGCCCTTTCCGATGGGATTATGATAGTGCGTTATCTGTTTGGTCCTACTGCTTTCCCCGGTGAGAAATTAATTGAAGGTGCGATCGCTCCTAACGCTACTCGCAACCTAGCAGAAATTCAAGCCTACTTACAACAAGGAGTAGACAACAAATACCTAGATATTGACGGAAATGGTCAAATCAATGCACTTTCCGATGGGATTATGATAGTACGCCATATATTTGGTACTTTCCCCGATGAACAATTAACTGAAGGTGCGATCGCCCCGGACGCAACTAGGGATTTAACCCAGATACAAGCATATTTAACTCAGTTCAGCACTTTAATATAGATACCTTCTGACGGTTGACTGTCAACAGTCAACAGTCAACTCCAAACCTACCCCCGAATGACTGTGATATTTCTCCCCTGGGGACTCAGAGCTATTTCCGTGGTAGTGCGATCGCTAATGGGCGGTAAGTTAGGGCGACGGTCAAATATTACTAACCATCCCGCATCTGTTGATGATTTTGACTGCTTTCACAGTTGCTTGGGGTTTAAGAGTCTTTGGGAATCATCTCCAAGGTAGCTGGGATCTCCGCTGGCGGCGATCGCTGTTTTTGTTTCTTTTTCCCCCATTGTTAATTTTTATGACGGCGATCGCTGTCTTATTCATGGGACCCCAAGGAAAAATGGGGGGCGCACATACTGGCTGGTTAAGTTATGAACTAGCATTAATTTATCTAGCTTTTTTGGCGATTGTATGTATTACCCTAGCTGTTCAGGGTTGGCAATCTGTGGAGTCCGCCCGGAAATCTCCCTTAATTAATTTGCAGGGTAAACAAGTTAGATTATTGAATACAGACGCGCCATTTGCTGGTCAAATTGGCTTTTGGCATCCAGAATTAGTAGTTAGTCAAGGATTACTGCAAACCCTCACCCCCGCCCATGTAGATAGTGTGTTAGCACATGAACAAGGACACTACCATTACCGCGACACATTTTGGTTTTTCTGGCTGGGTTGGATACGCGCTTGTACAAGTTGGTTACCTCATACAGATATGTTATGGGAAGAACTCTTAGCTCTGCGGGAATTACGGGCTGATAGCTACGCAGCCTCCCAGGTAGACCCTTTGCTTTTGGCAGAGTCATTAATGATGGTAGTAACTAGCATCAGTGTATCATCGCCTATTTGCTGTGCAGCTTTAGGAGCTAATACAGGTAATCGCTTAGAACAGAGAATAGAGGCTTTATTGTCACCACCAGAACCCACACCAGAAATCAATTACCACACCTGGAATAGGTTCATTTTAGCATTGATCCCATTATTAACAGTGCTATTTCATACCTAAAATCGCCGACACACTCCAACAGCGCAGCTAAAACCTACGTTGTACAGGCTGCTGAACAGATATAATCAGTGATTAATTAGCAGCCTTTACCAACCCCCACCTACAAATATTAAAAAAAATCTGGGTTAATCTCCGAAGCTAGTAACCCATAACTTGCATATGATTATACTATATAGCAAATCCGTAATAAGTCTTCTATGACCACTGGTCTAGCTTTAACAAACCTCTCTTTTCCCATTCTCACCACACCCATCAATGATATTGTTGTGGGAGTCAATGCCTCAGATACAACTCTAAATTTAAGTAATTACTTTGATGACCCTTATACAACTGGTCTAGTAGCTAATTTTCAGTTATCTAACCCATCCATAGGTAATGGAGTGATCAAAGTAGTCCTCTTTGACCAAGAAGGACTAGGCGCACCCAAAACAGTGCAAAACTTCCAGAACTATGTCAACAGTGGCAGCTATGAAAATACTATCATTCATCGTTCTAATCCTAACTTTGTCATCCAGGGTGGTGGGTTTACTGTCAATAATTTAACTCCGGGAATAGTTCCCACCAATGCACCGGTGGAAAATGAGTTTAGTGCAACTTTTAAGCTAATCAAAGCGATTAAACTAGATTAACTACGGCATCCGTCAATTCTGACTCCTCAGAAAGCACGATAGAATCATGGGTCACGGTGAAGGCAGTTGCTTGCAAAGCACGCAATAAAATATTGCGTGCGCCATTCACATCACGATAAACCTGAATTCCGCAATGTGGGCATTTAAAAATTTTGTGTCCACCTAGCTTATGGTGAACATGACCGCAGTTACCACATGTTTTTGATGTATATGATTCATTGCAAAGAACCACTATTACACCTTTTCTTTGTGCAGCTTGTTTAAGATGTTGCTCAAATTTGTAATGGGAAAGAGTCAGCATTTGCCGTACAGACTTACTGTTGATTTTGCGTTTCTTCCCGCTACGGTTTTTAATCACCATTTGACTAGAATCAAAGGTTGGTAAGTAAATTACCTTGTAGGAATTAACCAGCAAGTTAACAGCTTTGTTATGCAAATCTTTAATTAAATTCTGAATTCTTTCTCTTACACGATTAGCAGCAATACGCATCTTTCTACGTTTACGGCATCTTGTTTTGGTAGAACGGCTGATGAGATTATCAAGGTGCTGACACAATCTTTGTATGCGTCCGATGTCTCCGGTTCCAATCTCTAAGACATTCTCGCCATCAAAACCAGTTAAGAAAGTGCGATTACCGGGGTCTACTGCTATTACCCTATCACTGCCAGTAGGTACAGTTTCTTTATATTCAGGAAAGCAACCAAACCACTTACCACGACGGTAAACAATTTCTGTACCATACTCGCATTGATAGGGAATAGTTTGACCAATTGTAGTAAAACCTAAACCTTTCGTTGTGCGCGGATACCAAGTACCATTTTTGAAATTACCAACCTTGAATTGGATAGTTTGGCTTGTGGCTTTACAGCTTTTAAATTTCGCACTACCACCTTGAGTGCGAGCCTGTTTAAAAGCATCAAATGCTTCAAAACAAGCTTCTTGACGTTGATGCCCTGGTAAGGTTTTCACCCATGGCGGTACATCCATTTTTTGAGCTATTTTATCTAACTCTTCAGCAGATATCTTGACTTGTTTTTCTTGGCTAGTTTTTTTATCAATAATTACTCTGACTTGAGTATCGTAATTATTGTGAAGATAACTGATACATTGATTGAAGTAATAACGATAAGCAGCAAGCCAACGCTTCCAAACTCGATGTAATTCCTTGCTAGGAAATAGCCTGATTTTCAATACACTGTTCGGTAACTGCTTTGTCGATTCCTTGTGACGCGACTTCTTTTTGTAAGTCTTCTTTGATGCTTGACTTGTATTTTCTAAGCCCGTATAACCTGCTAGAGAAACAGTGGATGATCGACAGCATATCTTGTACGAGTTCCTGTTCTGGACTGAGCTTGCGGTCATTGAGAACCACGAGTTCACACTCAAATTTTGTGCATAACCACCTAACCAATTCAAATCCGAATCGGACAAGTCGGTCAGGATGGGCAACGACAATACGTTGGATATCGCCGTCGATGATTCGTTCCAGAATTGCGAGGAATTTTTTCCGTTTAAAATTGAGTCCGCTTCCAACTTCTGAAATAATTTCAGCCTCTGGGTATCTTGTGCGTAAGTGTTCAAGTTGTCGTTGCAAATCATCTTGCTGGGAATGAGTCGATACTCGTCCATAGCAAATAGTTTTAATTGTCCTGGGTATTCCGCCGATTTTTTCGACTTCTTCGAGGATGAACCGCCTTTGACCGCCTGGTGTACGGATTGCTCTCAGTTTGCCTTCGTTTTCCCATCTCCTGAGACTGGAGACATGGACACCAAGGATTTTAGCTGCTTCCTTGGGAGTGACATGTTGCATCAAAGCCTCATTAAATCAACTACTTTTAGTCTAGCGGGATTTAGTAAGATTTACTCTGTTTAAGCAAATAATTTACAATTAGTTACACGTCCACAGCGGTCTAATGTGCGGGGAACCATCGCCATGGCAAAACTAGGTAATAACCCCAACAGCGCCACCAGTCAATGGTTTTTCAACTTAGAGGATAATTCCAGTAATCTTAACAATCAAAATGGTGGTTTTACAGTCTTTGGTCAAGTCTCTTCTGGCAATGACTTAAATACAATTGATGCGATCGCAGCAGTGCCAATTTATAACGCTAGTGGATTTCACCCAGCCTGGAGTGATCTTCCTCTCATTTTAGATGACCCGGCACAACCTGAGATTAACAGGGACGATAATTTTATCCGTTATAGTAACATTACAATTCTACAAGAGGAAGAAATACAGTATACCATAGTTAGCAACTCCCGACCGGATTTAGTCACTGCTAACATTAACGGACAGCAACTTTTACTCGATTATCTTCCAGAGCAAACTGGGACAGCAGATATTTCCCTTCGTGCGACTAACTTGTTTGGTGAGTTTGTAGAATATAAATTTTCTGTCACAGTGTTACCCAATTCTCAAGGCGTAACTCTAGCGATCGCCCCCACTAACGCCTTACAACCAGAAGGGAACGAAGGACTCACCCCCTTCACCTTTACAGTGATCCGCACAGGAGACACCAATGTTACCAGCACAGTTAACTGGGCGGTTACAGGTACAGGTGAAAACCCTGCTAACGCCGCAGACTTTGCAGGTGGAGTATTCCCATCAGGTACTGTCACCTTTGCAGCAGGGGAAACATCTCAAGTAATTACGGTGAATGTACAAGGTGATACGGAAGTAGAACCAGACGAAACCTTTACCGTTACCCTCTCTAACCCCAGCAACGCCACTATTACCACTGCTACTGCTACGGGGACAATTCTCGATGATGATACACCACCGGCGGAGGGCGATCGCCAACAAATCACATCATTAAATAATTTAACTGCTACCCCTGGCGGTAATGTATCTATTCCCCTGTTCTATAACACCTCCACAGGTAATAATACCGTGACTGGTATTAGTCTAAGGCTGCACTACAACTCTAATGAACTCACCTTCCAAAATGCAGAAAACCTTTTTGATAAGGATCTATTTGTCAACGTAGACAACCTAGCTGATAGTGGTGACTTTGACAACAACCCGAATACTGACAAGTTTATCCAATTTGGTTATGCTGACTCTGAAGGTAACTGGCCTAACCAACCCCTACCGTTAAAATTAGGGGACTTTAACTTTACCACCACTGGGAACTTTGAAGGAACTCAACTTAATGTGACTTCCGATAATTTAGCCCCTGGTTATAGCCTAGAAACAGACCCGATTTTTGTCCGGAAGCAAGCATGGAATCTAGATATTGACGGAGATGGAGAAATCAAAGCCCTTTCCGATGGGATTATGATAGTGCGTTATCTGTTTGGTCCTACTGCTTTCCCCGGTGAGAAATTAATTGAAGGTGCGATCGCTCCTAACGCTACTCGCAACCTAGCAGAAATTCAAGCCTACTTACAACAAGGAGTAGACAACAAATACCTAGATATTGACGGAAATGGTCAAATCAATGCACTTTCCGATGGGATTATGATAGTACGCCATATATTTGGTACTTTCCCCGATGAACAATTAACTGAAGGTGCGATCGCCCCGGACGCAACTAGGGATTTAACCCAGATACAAGCATATTTAACTCAGTTCAGCACTTTAATATAGATACCTTCTGACGGTTGACTGTCAACAGTCAACAGTCAACTCCAAACCTACCCCCGAATGACTGTGATATTTCTCCCCTGGGGACTCAGAGCTATTTCCGTGGTAGTGCGATCGCTAATGGGCGGTAAGTTAGGGCGACGGTCAAATATTACTAACCATCCCGTATCTAAATTTAAACCTGATAAATACTTATCTAACTGTACCAATCCTTTGGGTAAGGGGTCGGCTTTACCCTGTTTCCATACCTTTAATTCCATCCCTAAGACTACATCCCCATACCTTAAACATATATCCATCCTCCCAGAGCCAATGGCGTATTCCCGCTCTAAGCTACCACCACCATTAACAACCCGGTGTAAAAATGCCATTAATACTAAATGCGGGGCTATTTCTGGGTAAGGGGTACTTTTAAATAATGGCTCTCCATGTTGTCGCCAAAAGTCTAAAAAAGTTTCTAACAGAATTTGCGGGTTTAATTCCCCTGTGGGTGTTAACCAACTAGGTTGAATCATCGGTAAACTATCTTGAGTACCCTGGGCTAACACCTTGGGGATGACCTCTTGATAAATGGGGTTAGCTACCTTTAACCCACCTTCTTTACTGCGAATCACTAAACCTAAATCTAACAGATAACGGCGATCGTCTTCCGGGGTGTTGGGTAATTCTTCCCCAGATAAAATAGGTTCAATAATCGCCTTAACTCTATCTTCTCGCAGTCGCTCGGCGAGACTATCTAAGTGGGTGTCTTGTCTTTGAATTAAGATATCTTTAGCTTGATTGATTAAATCTAC
>NZ_CP063311.1:765312-1332312 GCF_015245355.1 Anabaenopsis elenkinii CCIBt3563
TACCGGAGGTAACCTAGATGGGCAAACTAATAGTGGGGGTGGGGATGCCTTTATCGCTAAGTACAACCCAGATGGCACTAGGGAATGGACAAAGCTATTGGGAACTACCGAGCAGGACGGAGCCAATGCCTTGACTACGGGACCTGATGGCTCTATCTATGTTACTGGTATTACTGGTGGAGACTGGGTTATTGGTGATGGTATTGTTACGGGTCCGTTTATCAATAGGTACAACACTGATGGTACTAGGAGATGGGGAATACAGTTTTCATCTTCTACTACCAGCACGCAAGAAATAGCCCATGCTCTGACCACAGGACTTGATGGCTCTATCTATGTCGCTGGTATTACCGGAGGTAACCTACATGGGCGAGGTAATAGTGGGGGTGGTGATGCCTTTATCATTAAGTACAACACTAATGGCAATAGGGTATGGACAAGGGTGTTGGGAACTACCAGTGAGGAAATAGCCAAAGCCCTGACCACAGGACTTGATGGCTCTATCTATGTCGCTGGTATTACCGGAGGGAACCTAGATGGGCAAATTAATAGTGGGAATGGGGATGTTTTTGTCGCTAAGTACAACACTGATGGTACTAGGATATGGACAAGGCTGTTGGGAACTGGTAGCGGTAACCAAGCCAAAGCCCTGGTCACAGGACTTGATGGCTCTATCTATGTCGCCGGTTCTACCGGAGGTAACCTAGATGGGCAAACTAATAATAAAAGTGTGGATGCCTTTATCGCTAAGTATAACACTGATGGTACTTGGTTGTGGACAAAGCAGTTAGGAAGTGATAGCGGTAACCAAGCCAATGCCCTGACCATAGGTGTTGATGGTTATATTTATGTAGCTGGTTCTACCTTTGGCGACCTAGATGGGCAAACTAATAGTGGGAATGGTGATGCTTTTATCACTAAGCTGATAGTTGAGGAAACTAACCCTACTTTATCCATAGCCGCTACTAATGCAGTACAATCAGAAGGGAATACAGGTACTACCCCATTCACCTTCACAGTTACCCGCATAGGGGACACTAATGTTACCAGCACTGCTAATTGGACGGTGACATATACAGGAACCAACCCCCCTAACGCCGCCGACTTTGGGGGAACACTCCCCACAGGTAGAGTCACCTTTGCCGCAGGGGAAACATCTCAAGTAATTACAGTCAATGTCAGTGGTGATACCGCAGTAGAACCAGATGAAACCTTTACCGTTACCCTATCTAACCCCAGTAACGCCACCATTACCACTGCTACTGCTACCGGGACAATCCTCAATGATGATGCGAGCCTAGACATCGCCCCCACCAACGCCATCAGGTTAGAAGGTAACACCGGAACCACCCCCTTCACCTTCACAGTTACCCGCACAGGAAATACTAATATAATCAGCACTGCTAACTGGGCGGTGACAGGTACAGGATTCAACCCCGCCAACGCCGCCGACTTTGGGGGAACACTCCCCACAGGTATGGTCACCTTTGCAGCGGGGGAAACATCTCAAGTAATTACAGTCAATGTCAGTGGTGATACCGTAGCAGAACCAAATGAAACCTTTATCGTTACCCTATCTAACCCCAGTAACGCCACCATTACCACTGCTACTGCTACGGGGACAATTCTCGATGATGATTTAACAAATCCCCCTCAACTGCTGATTACCCCTAAAAGCAACAAGGTTACACCAGGAAGGGGAGATATCACCTTAAACTATCGTCTTGATAACTTTAACGATTCTCAGATATCTTTTGCCGGACTTTCAATTTACTTTGATAGTTCTGAACTGAATATTAACACTGGGGATGTTAATCTGTCTAGTTCGGCGGGGACTATAGTCAGCAAAACCATCATTGATGACACAGCAAATGCTGATAATGACCCTAACACTGATAAAGAATTGATTCTGACTATCAGCCCTCTTCAGTCTACTAACAGTGATAGCGTCTTTGTGAATATTCCCTTTACCACCACAGCTGGTTTTAATGGAGAAAGTACAGTTAACTTTGCTGCTAACAGTGGTAACCCCAATGTGGATGTATTAGGAGTACCTTCTGTTACAGTCAGTGGACTCGCTGCGGATATTGATGGTAATGGTAGGGTGACCGGTGCTGATTTATTGTTCATTAGCCAATATCTGCTGTTACGGAATAATCCGAATGTGGATGCGATTTTACAAAGTTCCTTTAATCTGTTTAGCACTGAAACCGTGGGAGCCACAAACACCACCGGTGCTGCTTTGAGGAATGCGATTACTAATGGGGTGAACAGATTAGCCTTTGACGTTGATGGGAATGGTCAAGTCACAGGGGGGGATATTTTCTTAATTAACCAAGGGTTGTTACTTAAGAGTAATCCTAACGTCAATGCCATTCTGCAAACTTCCTTTAATCTATTTACCAGTGAACTCACAGGACCGAGAAACACAGGAGCCGAGATTAATGCTTTTATCTCTGAGTTGCTGGGGTAAATAAGTATCTGTTGACGGTTGACGGTTGACTGTTGAGGGGTCAGGGTTTAAGAGCTACGACCACGGGGAGCCAGGGGTTAGAAACCCCTGTCTAATAGCTAAAGTCGGATGAATCCGACTGGGTGTTGACTGTTGATTGTTGACTGTTGACGGTTGACTGTTGACGGGTCAGGGTTTAAGAGCTACGACCACGGGGAGCCAGGGGTTAGAAACCCCTGTCTAATAGCTCAAGTCGGATAAATCCGACTAGGTGTTAAATATAACATTATTAATATGGTTGACAATCATTGCCTAGAGTATTATATGTAACCTACAAGTCCACTAAAAGTGGACTTTCGCTATCAGACGCTTAATTTATTCCCCGGCTAATGGCTGTTGATGGTCACACCTCTTCCCAGTCAACCGTCAACCGTCAACCGTCAACCGTTGACGGTAGAGTATTCTAGATAACCCACTAGTCCACTTTCAGTGGACTTTAGCTATCAGACAGGGGTTTTTAACCCCTGGCTAATGACTTTAGCTATCAGACTCTTAATTTATGCCCTGGCTTCCTCAAAAATCTATCTTTAGATGGATGACAAAGTTAGCTAAATCTTATACCTTGGCTGTGGATATATCAAAAAATACATTCATTTATTATAGTATCAATGATTTGGCAATATAAAGCCTTTCCTGGCGATAAGGCAAACATATTATATACCCCTGGCTGACTTCTCTAATAAGTCCGGTATTCTAGTATCGTCTCTACTCAAAACTATTCACTTTAACTCCCCAGGCTGGATTCGAACCAGCGACCAATCGATTAACAGTCGATCGCTCTACCGCTGAGCTACTGAGGAACGCTCACAAGTAATAATCTTAAACCCAACATATAGAATTTGGCAAGTGTTTTACCAAACTTTTTTTTTTGTAGATATTTAATTATGATCACACTGCAGCCCAAACCCTTGCCAGTACAGGGTTATCGCCCTTTAGACTCCAGTGGCTACTATAACCCCATTCTCAACTGAGCTAATCGTTGGCGTGCTTTGGCATCAATGGAGTTGGCTAAAAACCGACTTTTGGGTTGTTTGGGTTTTTGATATTTATCTCGCATCCGACAAACTGTACTTTGCACGTCACTACAAAGCTGTTGTGCAGACAACAATTCAGCCCCATAGCCCTGAACTATCAACTGTTGGGCGCGGTCAGATGTGGCCACAATTACCCGATTAATCAGAGACTGCGCTTTTTGCTCCCGTAGAGATGCACAGGATTTTTCAATATAAGTGTCTGCAGTTTGTCCAAAGTCAGTGTAATGAACTGATAACAGATCCGTAATAATTTCTGTATTAGTAGGAGCTTTATGATGTTGGGCATCAAAAATTATTTGAGTGTTATAACCTTGAAACGAGCTATAACTAGTCATTGCTTCCACTAGTTCCCCGCGTGCAGCCTCTAATCCTGTATGATCACGGGTTTTTTTCAGGCAAGGCCAAGCGCCAATGATATTGTAGCCGTCTACTAACAAGACAGCGGGTAGTAAGGAACGATGCATGGTATTTAATCACAGTTATCTAGAGTTAACAAAATTCATTCATAGATTTCATGGTAATTGAAATATTACTTGTAACTCTATGTTACAAACCATTAAAAAATTAGGTCAGATAATAGTATTTCACTCTAAAAGCTTTACCCAAACAGAAACGCGCCTGATCCAGGCGCGTCTCAATTGTTAGTAATTATTCAGAAAAACCCATAGCAGCAAATGGGTATTTAAATTGATCCATTATCCATTGTCATCAACCTTTGCTTGAGACGCTGAGGATCACCTAGATCTATTAAACAGCCATTGTCTAGTAGAAAAGCACCGTCACAGTAGTTCAACTCATCTAGGCGATGAGTTACCCACAGGGCTGTCATCCCCCGACTTTTGACTAAACGACTCAGACTAGCCACTAACTCTAATTGGCTATCTGGGTCTAACAGGGCTGTCGGTTCATCTAAGAGTAAGATTTCACAACGCCGCGCGATCGCGCCGGCGATCGCCACTCGTTGTTTTTGTCCTCCGCTCAAAGCATAAATAGGGCGTAGTTGTAGGGTAGATAAATTCACCGACTTCAACGCCTCCTCAACCCTTGTCCTCACCGTCGCCGGGGGTAACTTTTCCTCCACCAGTCCAAAAGCCACGTCAGCGCCCACAGTTGGCATTACCAATTGATGATCAGGATTTTGAAATACAAAGCCAACGGGTTCTAAAACCTGAATTTCACCGGACTCAGGAGCTAATAACCCCGCCAATAGTCGCAGTAATGTAGATTTTCCGCTGCCATTTGTACCCAGAAGCATCCAAAATTCACCTCTAGGTACTTCTAGAGAACAAGATTGGATTGCCTTCGCCCCATTAGGCCAACTAAAATTTAAATCCTTAACCCTAATGCCAACTTCTGACATTTTCACACCCTAGTTATTCAGCAGCAGTGAGGGCAAAAAAGCCTGGTGCTCTACCACTGCTAGTAGTTGTACCATCTTTCTGAACAATCTGGACTCCAGAAATTTCACTGGTACGCACAGCAATTTTCTTTTCTGTCTTACCCTCACATTTAAGTTCCACAATGTCAGGGTTACCAGAGCGCATAGCCTCTAAAATTAGCTGATAGATAGCTTCGGCATCCTCTTGGTTCTTACGTTGTACACTTATGGGGAAGGCAGTATTTCTGATACTTAAGTCAATAGTAAACATTTAGGATTAGTCTAACGTAACTTTAGGACTCATTTTAGCGTTAGGTCACAGGGAATGGGGAGCAACCATCAACCCCCAGCACCCTTTATCGGATAAAAAGGATAAAAATAAAATTTAATTAAGAATTAACTGGAAAAAGTAACGATTTGCACTTATAATTATGAGAGTCAGTAAAAATTTGTAAACTAGATTGACAATCTGGTAAACTATCTGCATAAAGACAGCTGTCAAAAGCTGCTCTATAAGCAGACCTGTACTTATAAACATTTGGAGATTCGTTCTAATGACCATCGCAGTTGGACGTGCCCCCAGTACAAGAGGGTGGTTTGACGCTTTAGACGACTGGTTAAAGCGCGATCGCTTCGTATTCGTAGGCTGGTCAGGGATATTATTATTCCCCTGCGCTTACCTAGCACTAGGCGGTTGGCTCACCGGTACAACCTTCGTCACCTCCTGGTACACCCACGGATTAGCCTCATCTTACCTAGAAGGCTGTAACTTCCTCACAGTAGCGGTTTCCTCACCAGCAGACAGCATGGGACACTCCCTGTTGTTCCTGTGGGGACCAGAAGCCCAAGGAGACCTCACCCGTTGGTTCCAACTAGGTGGACTGTGGCCATTCGTCGCCCTACACGGAGCCTTTGGCTTAATCGGCTTCATGTTACGGCAGTTTGAAATTGCCCGTCTAGTAGGTATCCGTCCCTACAACGCCCTGGCATTCTCTGGCCCAATTGCGGTATTCGTCAGTGTATTCTTGATGTACCCCTTGGGACAGTCTAGCTGGTTCTTTGCACCCAGCTTTGGTGTAGCGGCAATCTTCCGGTTCCTACTATTCCTCCAAGGTTTCCACAACTGGACACTGAACCCCTTCCACATGATGGGTGTAGCAGGGATATTAGGCGGTGCCCTATTGTGTGCAATTCACGGAGCCACAGTAGAAAACACCCTGTTTGAAGACGGCGAAGCCTCCAACACCTTCCGCGCCTTCAACCCCACCCAAGCAGAAGAAACCTACTCAATGGTGACAGCAAACCGTTTCTGGTCACAGATTTTCGGTATTGCTTTTGCTAACAAACGTTGGTTACACTTCTTCATGCTGTTTGTACCTGTGACTGGTTTATGGATGTCATCCGTAGGCATTGTAGGTTTAGCATTGAACCTGCGGGCTTATGACTTCGTTTCCCAAGAATTGCGGGCAGCAGAAGACCCAGAGTTTGAAACTTTCTATACCAAAAACATTTTGCTGAATGAGGGTATCCGGGCTTGGATGGCTCCTCAAGATCAGCCTCACAAACAATTTGTATTCCCTGAGGAAGTTCTACCTCGCGGTAACGCACTCTAAAATAAAAATCTCATTCTCGATTTTTCATTCAGCCTCCGCTCACCAGCGGGGGTATTTTTTTTTGGTTTTACTAAAATTCTGTGTTATGCTAGTTGGAGGTTAACAACCCAGAGCAATATGCTCTGCCCTTTTGATACTAAGACCGCTTAGGCAACAAGGAGGTGATGCCCATGATAGAAAGTAGTAAAACCATGGGTCATCAGGTTGCAGTTAGCCGGCTGTGCGCCGGGGCTGTTCTCTAGAAGTTAGCCTTAGTCACCTTGGGAGACTAAGTTAGCTCAAGTCACTAGGCTAAAAATCGGAGTTCCTTCCGGCAGTCTGGTTGCAACCTGAAGACCCACTAGACCGCTCTGATATTAGATCAACTGATCTAAATCAGAGCGGATAGTTTTTTATGGGTATCCTCAAATTTATCAATGGTTTTTGCGTCACTTGAAGATAAAAATTAAGTTACAGTTAGTTTGCACATTCATAGCAACTAAACCTGTTGATTATTACTAGATAATTGTGTTCTAGGCATCAAAAGGTAAAGTATCAATTGCCAAAAATAATTCAGTGCAAATTGAAGATTTAAACAGGATTTGTTCATATGGCACAATTACTAACTGACGCAGAAATTCAGTCCCAGGTCAGCCGTTTGTCGGGTTGGACAGTTGAAGGTTCTAAATTGCACACTACCCGCAGCTTTAAAGATTTTATCGCCGCCATGGAGTTTGTAAAGAAGCTGGTAGAACCTGCAGAATCCTCCGGACATCATCCAGATATAGGCATCTCCTATAACAAGGTAAATATTACCTTGACAACACATGATGCAGGAGGCTTGACACAAAAGGATTTTGATTTAGCTGAGGTAATTTCTCAAATTAATTAAAAGTTTTTTGCTCACAAGCTGTAATTATAGGTAATATCAATAATTGAGACTGACGGGAAACATATCATTTCTCGGCTCGTCTCTTTTTTTCTAGATATTTGTATATGAGAGTTAATTAGGCTATGGGCTAATATCTTGTCATATACTTGAGGTGCACTATAATGGTTGGCTATGGAGTTTTGTATTTGTCTTTGTTAATCACATTAATTTAAGATTAATTTAAGTTTTAAATTAATCTGTTATTAGCGAAGCAAAAACTCAACTTTTGATAATAGCAAATGTATCTCATGAATACAAAAATTGTTTAATTCATGAGGTAAATGTAGCAACAATTATCTATACAAGGTGTGAGTGAAAAGCTAATATGTCTAATATCATCTTGCGGAAGTCCCTGGTGGTTAGTCCGGCAGTTTTGGGTGCAAGTTTATTAGTTTCAGGAACAGCGATCGCCGCCCCAATTACTACGACTGAATTCTCTACAATCCCACAAGCAGCGGCTACTGAGTTTTCTCCCATGACTCAGGACAGTGGTGTTATTAACCAAGTTAATAACTACAGCAATGAAGGTAGGGAAAATACAATTCTCTCCCAAGTAACATCGGTTTCCGAATTTCATGAAGTCAAACCGACAGATTGGGCATTTCAAGCGTTACAGTCCTTAGTTGAGCGCTACGGTTGTATTGTAGGTTACCCAGATGGGACTTATCGCGGTAATCGCGTTTTAACTCGTTATGAATTTGCAGCTGGTTTAAACGCCTGTTTGGATAGAATTAACGAGTTGATCGCCACCGTCGCCGTTGACATGGCGACCAGACAAGACTTAGCTGTCTTAGAGCGGTTACAAGAGGAATTTTCCGCCGAGTTGGCAACTATACGCGGTCGTGTAGATTCCCTAGAATGGCGCACTAGTGAATTGGAAGCTAATCAGTTCTCCACCACTACCAAGCTGACTGGTGAAGCAGTTTTTGCTCTTACCGATGCCTTTGGTGATAGAGTTGGCGATAATAACAACAGCGTTTTTCAAAACAGAGTCCGTTTAGGCTTACATAGCAGCTTCACTGGTCGGGATGTTTTGACTACCACTTTAGTGTCTGGTAATTCTAATAACTTTAATCTGGGTAACGATGGACAACTCCCAGCGGGTGCGGATGGTTTACCAGCGATCGCCAAAAGTGGTGAAGGTATGCAAACATTTAACATTGGTAATACCGGTGCTAACAATGTTGAGATAGATAGACTCACCTATCAAGCTCCCTTAGGTCGCGGCCAAGTTTACCTTGCGGCTCATGGTGGTAGACATAGCCACTATGCACCTGTGAATAACCCTCACTTTGCTGATGGTACAGACGGGGGTAATGGAGCTTTAAGTACTTTTGCCGCTCAAAGTCCTATCTATCGCATTGGTGGTGGTGCGGGTCTTGCTTATACCTTACCCCTTGGTACAGGTGGGCGTACAAGTAGCTCCGTAACTGTAGGTTACTTGGGATCAGAAGCTAATGATCCCAGTCTCGGTTCCGGTATATTCCACGGTAACTATGGTGCCCTCGGACAATTTAACATGAACCTGGGCGATCGCGTGGCCCTAGCAGCTACCTATGTGCGGGGGTATCATGGCACAGGCTCGGCTATCTTTGATAGTGGGTCTAATGCCAAACTTGATCCTTTTGGCGCTAGTCCTTCGCCTCGACCTATTGTCGGTACTACTGTAGCAAACTATGGTGGTATTAACAACCAAACAGGCGATCGCAGTCCCTTTTCCACTCAATCTTACGGTGCTGCTGCCGCCTTCCGACCCAGTGAAAAGTTATCCATCAGTGGTTTTGTTTCCTATACTGATGTCGAAGGCTCTGGTGATAACGACAACAGCGAAGTTTGGAGTTATGGAGCCGGGATAGCCTTACCTGACTTTGGCAGAAGAGGTAACGTTTTAGGAATCTTCGCCGGTGCTCAACCCCACGCATTTGATAGAGTCCAAGGCTTAGACAAAATTCCATACCAAGTGGAAGGCTTCTACAAGCATCGCATTTCTGATCACATATCCGTCACCCCTGGGGTGATTTGGATGACCAACTCTGGACAGAACGGTAACAATGAGGATATCTTCATCGGTACTGTCAGAACCACCTTCAAGTTCTAGAACCTGGTAAATCTACCCAATATTTCCACTAGAAATAATTATGCCCCGCCATCACCCGGGGCTTTTTCTTGTCCCTGAAACTAAATAGCAAACCCCAGTGGAGAACCGGAGTATACTATAAAAAGTTAAGAGTCATTACTCTATTTAACTTTTTCTTGATCCCTTACTCATATTGCTGCTTGTGGAACTATCATGTAAATCTGAATACGCCATACTCGCCCTCATCGAGATGGCAACTCATTATCAAAGCGGTGAACCGATGCAAATTCGGCAAATCGCCGCCCAACAAAGCATCCCCGACCGCTATTTGGAGCAGTTACTGGCGACTTTGAGACGGGGGGGTATAGTCAAGAGTCAACGTGGTTCTAAAGGTGGCTACTTTCTGACCCGGGAACCTTGGAAAATTACAATTTTCGATATTTTACAATGTTTGGAAGGGTTAGATATACAGACGACCTCTGAAGGACACAGCAATCCTCAAAGTATAGATACTTCTGTGATTAAAGAAATCTGGCAGGAAGCTTGTCAAGCAGCAAACCTGGTGTTACAAAACTACACACTTCAGGATCTTTGTGAAAAAAGAGATTCCCGTCGGCAATTGGATATTATGTACTACATTTAGTTTTCACAGATAAATAAATAGGAAAATCAGCAATAATTATGAAAATAGCCCGTAACATTACAGAATTAGTTGGTCGTACGCCCCTAGTACAGTTAAACCGCATCCCCCAAGCAGAAGGATGTGTAGCACAAATATTGGTGAAACTCGAAAGTATGAACCCCTCATCCTCAGTTAAAGACCGCATTGGGGTGAGTATGATTAACGCCGCCGAAGCAGAAGGCTTGATTACTCCGGGAAAAACCTTATTGGTAGAACCCACATCGGGAAATACAGGTATTGCTCTAGCTATGGCCGCAGCAGCTAAAGGTTATCGGTTAGTTTTAACTATGCCAGAAACCATGAGCGCAGAACGACGGGCGATGTTGCGCGCTTATGGGGCAGAATTAGAACTAACACCGGGGATTGAAGGTATGAGTGGTGCAATTCGCCGCGCTCAAGAAATAGTTGATACTACCCCACATACTTATATGTTGCAGCAATTCCGCAACCCCGCCAATGCCAAAATACATCGGGAAACTACAGCTGAGGAAATCTGGACAGATACCGATGGCCAGGTAGATATGATTGTGGCTGGTGTGGGTACAGGTGGTACAATCACCGGTGTGGCGGAAGTTCTCAAAAGCCGAAAACCAAGCTTTCAAGCGATCGCAGTGGAACCAAGTAATAGCCCAGTCTTATCAGGAGGACAACCAGGACCCCATAAAATCCAAGGAATTGGAGCTGGGTTTATTCCTCAGGTTCTGAAAGTACATCTGATTGACCAGGTGATTACTGTTACTGATGAGGATGCGATCGCCTATAGTCGCCGGTTAGCCAGAGAAGAAGGGCTACTCTCAGGTATATCTACTGGTGCGGCTTTATGTGCAGCCATTCGGGTAGCACAACGAAAAGAGAACGAAGGGCGGTTAATAGTCATGATTCAGCCTAGTTTTGGAGAAAGATATTTAAGTACACCTTTATTCCAAGACTTGGAAGCTAAAGTAGCCACTAGCATCAGCTAAATGTTACATTAAATTCATGGTCGATTCCAAACAAGTTTCTAACCATTACGAAACCCTGAAAGTGAATGCCAATGCTACCCAAGCGGAGATTAAGCAATCCTATCGCCGCTTGGTGAAGTTGTTTCATCCCGACTGTAATCAGCAAACAGCAGATCAAGAGCAGATTATTCGCATCAATGCAGCCTATGAGGTCTTAGGAGACAGTCAAAATCGTCGCCACTATGACCAACAACTGCAACAAAACTCCCAAAAATTAAATAGTCAATATCAACAATACCCAGGACAAAAAAGTTACCAAACTACCAGACCAACAGGGCGAGATGCTGATGAACAGGTTAAAGAATGGCTACGCTTAGTTTATCAACCCGTCAATCAACTACTTGATCAGATTCTCAATTCTCTAGAAGATCAAATTGAGGAACTAGCCGCTGATCCTTTTGATGATCAGTTATTAGAGGAATTTACAGAATACCTAAACACCTGTCGAGAACACCTCAAGCAAGCCCAACTTACTTTTCGTTCTCTGCCCAATCCCCCCAGTTTAGCTAAAACAGCAGCTTATTTATACCACAGTCTCAGTCAAGTAGGAGATGGGATAGAAGAGTTAGCCTATTTCCCCCTAAGCTACGATGAGCGTTATTTGCATACCGGACAAGAATTATTCCGTATAGCTGCTAGATTACACCAGGAGGTACAGCCCCAATGGTAAATCAAAAGTTACCAGATGACTTGATTAATGTCACTACATCACAGGAACTCATAGCTTATGATAGTAAATATGTTTTGTTGGGAATTAATTTAGCTGCACTCAGGATCAGTCAAAACTCAAAAGTCAAACAGCCAACCTGGAAAAACTAGCTGGTTGAAAGTATTATGCTGCAAATCATCCCCCACATATTCACACATCTAACCTAAAATTGGATACATTGGTAAATTATCTGGCTATGTACACTGATGAATGAAAACCCCCATCAACAACTCATCCAACAGTTAGATTTAATGCTGCGCGCCCGCTATCCAGTCATATATATAGTGGGTGTAGAAGAAGAACCCATAGAAGAAGTCCTACAAAAAGTTACAGCAGTATCTCATTCATCACGGCAACTGTTATTCTGGGATTTAGTCAGAGGTTGGAGTGATAACGGTAACGATAAAGGCTCAGTTATGGGTGCATTGGCTAGAATCGCTAAAGCACCGGATACCGCCACCATATTTGTACTGCGAGATATACATTTTATTTTAAAAAATCCTGACGCAGATAAAAACGCCCCAGTCATTCGCGCCTTAAAAAACCTAACTAGTCAACTCAAGCGTACTCGCCAAACTCTCATCCTCACCAGTCATATATTAACCATTCCCCCAGAACTACAAGAAGAAATTACAGTTGTTGATTTTCCCTTACCCAACATTGCAGAAATAGATTATTTAATTCAACAGTTAGTCGTTCCCGAAAAACTCAAACTCACTGAACTAGCTAAAGAACAACTCATCAAAGCCTGTCAGGGTCTAAGTCGCGCCCGCATTCGTCGGGTGTTAGCCGCAGCCTTAGCCGCCAAAGGGGAAGTTAATCAAACAGATATTGATGGGGTTTTGGGAGAAAAGAAACAAGCAGTTAGACAAACGGGAATATTAGAATTTTACACCACTTATGAATCCTTAAAAAATGTCGGCGGACTGGAAAACCTCAAAAACTGGGTGCGAATGCGTCAAGACGCATTTACCGAAGGAGCGCGACGGTACGGAATACCCAACCCCAAAGGACTCCTATTAGTGGGAATACAAGGTACAGGTAAATCATTATCCGCCAAAACCATCGCCCATGAGTGGCGTTTACCCTTGTTGCGGTTAGATGTGGGTAGACTATTTGGGGGGATAGTGGGAGAAAGTGAAAATCGCATCCGCCAAATGATTCAAGTAGCAGAAGCTATTTCTCCCTGTGTATTGTGGATGGATGAAATAGATAAAGCCTTTGGTAATATGAACAGTGGCGTTGATGGCGACTCTGGAACCTCTCGGCGGGTATTTGGGACATTAGTTACTTGGATGCAGGAAAAAACCAGCCCTGTATTTATCGTCGCCACAGCCAACAACGTGCAAATTCTCCCCGCAGAGTTATTAAGAAAAGGTCGCTTTGATGAAATATTCTTTTTAAATTTACCCACAGAAGTAGAACGCCGGGATATTTTTCAAGTCCACCTGCAAAAAGTCCGCCCCTCACGACTGCGGGAATTTAACTTAGACACCCTGGCTCAACACACAGAAAATTTTAGCGGTGCTGAAATTCAGCAAGTAATTATTGATGGCATGCACCGAGCTTTTGGTAATCTAGTCAATGGTAATAGGCGAGATTTTACCACCGAGGACATATTAGCAGCTATTGCCGAAACAGTCCCCTTAGCTGCCATAGCTAAAGAACAAATTGCTAGTTTAAAACAATGGGCGGCGGAAGCAGGAGCCAGAACCGCATCTATAGATGGGAAATTAACACAAGAGTTAACAGTTTATTCTCGGCTCCAGGGGTTAGGTCCATTGGAAGTCGATTAATTTCCACCTCATCAACAGGAGTAAACACATATGTCTCATTTTACCACCATCCAAGTACAAATCAAACAAGGGGAAATTCTGCATCAAGTGCTGCAAGAACTAGGTTATCAGGTAGAGTATAATACCTATGTGCGCGGTTACATGGGAGATAGCACCCAAGCAGAATATGTTATCCGCCAAGATAATGGCTATGATCTAGGCTTTCGCCAAGAGGGAGAAAACTATGAATTAGTTGCAGACTTTTGGGGCGCTAAAATTAATGAACAAGATTTTATTAACAGCATTACTCAAAAGTACGCCCATAAGACCTTAATGATGTCCTTGCAAACAGAGGGGTTTAATGTCGAAGAAGAGGAAGTATTGCAAGATGGAACAGTGCGGGTTGTGGTGGGTCGATGGGTTTAAGATGCTTGTCGTGCCCCCATCTTGCCCAATACCATGCCATAAGATAATATACGTAAACAGGAACAATCATCATGGCAGAATATCAAAAGATTGAATATCACATTGGCAAAGATGGCAAAATTGTGGAAAGGGTTCTAAATGCCACTGGTGCTAGTTGCGTAGAGACAACCAAAGCTGTAGAAAATTCTTTGGGAAGTATAGAATCTCAAGAACTCCTCAAAGAATATTATCAAGAAGAAGATTTAATTAATGTCTCTGAAACTCAATCTTTGCAACCCTCATAATCGGAGGAATTAACACTCTGTGAAAGTTTTTTATTTGCTAAAAAAGCCTAAGAGGTTGTTTGGAAAGTCATGATTAGTGTATCGAATATTATTTGACCCCACCCTAACCCTCCCGTTGTAAGGGGAGGGGACTGGATTTTATTGTTTTTTGTGCAGTCGGTGAGCGAAGTCGATAGCGATAGCGTGGCGTTAGCCATACCGTGTTCCCCAATCCTTCCCATTCCGGTGTTCGGTGTGTTCGGTGTGTTCCCTAAGATAAAAATTACCTGTTGAAAACTTATCAAACATCCTCTAAGAACCTATGTTACAACAATTTAGTAACCTCCTGTTGAGTTTAATTCTCTTCCTGATTATTTATGTAATTCTGAGAATATTAGTTACAGAAGCTAACCCACCTGTAGCAGCTTCAGACACTGAGCAAAAAATTAAGGATTTAGAGAATCAATGTCAAAGACTCCGACATGAGTTAAAACAACAATCTCACCAATTGCAGGATGATTTTCAATACACTACTTTTACTCAATTGCAAACCTTACTCTGTAACTATCGTACCATTAAAAAAATCACTGCTGCTCAACCTGACTTACCCGCTAGAAATATTGTTTCCTTATTTACATCTTTAGATAATCTGATCGCTAGTTGGGGTTATACTCCCATAGGGGAAACATGGGAACAGGTAAAATATAATCCCCAAATACACCAAGCTGATAGTGATGATATCCAAGAATCAGATTTAGTATATATCCGTTTTATCGGTTATCGGGATGGTGACAAGGTTCTTTATCCTGCTAAAGTTAGTCGCACACTTCCACCAGTTTAAGTAATAAGAGTGCTGGCTTTACCCTTTAAATGCTATGGTTTAATTCCTCAATCTTGGCAAAAATTCCCTTTCAACTTAATCATTTCTTCAAGAATAAACTTTTTAAACAACCTCTCACAGGTATTCCTCAATTGCTTTAAATATCCCTTGAGGAATATCATGTTCTGTTGAGTAAACATAATTATATTTCTTCTCGAGTTCTCGCCAATTGATCCTACTATTAGATAATATCTCTGTGGTAAATATTTCTAATGCTTTACCAGATAAACCCCTATCTAAACATCTTCTCATAAATAACCAACTTTCCTCAATTTCCCCAATACATTCAAAGGGTGTATGTTCTGCTAAACCTAACATTTGTCGGAAAGTGGCGATTAAATCTGTATCATCAAATAAGTTAACTTGAAAAACCTCATTGACAATATCCATGTTACAAAATGCCATTAAACCCAACCACACATAGGCACATTTAGGGCATTTCTTACACCAAGGTTTCCTGATATTACAGGAATGAATCTTGTATATCAGTTCCGGGTATCTACTAAAACATTGAAAAATGCGGAAATCATAAATAGGTTGTAGCAGACTGAAGTATTTAAAATTAGTTAATAGGTTTTCCCGAATAAATTTGTCTAAAAGGCTTTCTGCTTCTAATCCTTTACCCCATTGATGATTAACTTCTTTGTTTATTTCTTGCCAAACCAGATTACCACTATTAGCGCTTTTTTCATGAGCGAGGCATAGATAATTATATCCCTGATTTAACATCAGAATCAAAGATTGAAAAACCGAAACAGGTGTTTCTGGCGCAGTAATGCCAGAGTTTTCCGGGAAATATAATTTTAAAAAGGGAAATTCATGGAAATCATCATAAACAGATATGTGATGTTGATGATTGGGATGAGTACATTCTAATACTTGGGAAATCAATTGATGTTGAAAATCAGCTTTACCATAGACACTATGGGAATATTGCATAGAGGCAAAGGGTATACCAGCTGCTTCCAGGATTTTGATGGCTATAATACTGTCTTTACCACCACCACAAGCAGTGAGAATAGATGGATTCTCACCTAAGATTTTACCAGGTTGAGGATTACCTAGCTCCTGAGAATAGATAATTTTGGGTTGCTGATAATCGGTGATATTATTCTCATACCAATGTTGTGCAAATACACCTTGATAAATTTTGACAAACAAATCCAGGGTAGCAGGTTTTAGATATGCAGCCACAGTAGAAATGTCGTAATATTCAGGAAATAAAGAACATAACTTCATCCCTTCAAACAGGGCAATGTGAGCAACTATACCATATATGAAGGGTTGAGAGTATTTTGCTATCAGCCGAGAAAAGGCCACATCATGATAGAAAATTTTAGTAGAAAATACAAATTCGTCTGCATCATAGATGATTTGCACATGATGTTCATGCACAGTGAAATTACTTATTTTAACTGTCTCAATTTTCATGATTCATCATATTATTGATTTACCATCCCCATGTACCTGGTCCTCCCTTAAATGGCCCAACAATATCCGCAGTTATCCATCCTCCGTAAAAGTCCCCTCCTTGGGGTGTCACTAGCTCATCATTTACATAACAGGCATCCATCAATACGGCAATAAAGCCATAGTATTCCTGAATGGGGATGAAATTTGGGGTAGGGGCAAAATATCTCCAGGCTGCATACTGAATATATCTATCAGCAATACTAATATCATAGTATTGATATGCACCTTTCCACTCACAGAGATTTTTTTTAGGAGTTGCAATCAGGTGTTCTAGTCGAACATCTTCAGGGGGGAAATAATAGGTGGGGGGATGACTGGTTTCTAAGACTCTTTTCCCCCTGGTGGTTTCTGCCAAGACAATACCACCGCAAATGACTTTTAAATGTTTATTTGTGTCTTGTAAAATTGCCGGACGGGGGTAGTCCCACACTGATTCCTGTCCAGGTTGTGCGGGGATGGGATTTGGTCTGATCATCTTATTTTCTCAAGAGTTTGTAGTTATTTTAATTGGAAACACTACCAGCAGTAGCCATTTTTGTCAGCCCACCATGGTAGTTGATTAGTTTAGACTCTGCTTTACCAAAGGTATTACGTCTATATAGTGCAGTCCAATTATGTCTTTCAGGATCATATAATCCCAAAGCCGGCACTTCCACTAATCCGATAGTTGGAGCTTTTAATTTCATATCAATCTCCTGCCAGTGCAAACTATATCAAGGTTTTGATTTAATAGATTATAGCTATGAGGATTAAGAATTAACAAATACCAAGCCAATTCAGAGGATATAATATTATCTACTTTTATCTCAAAAAAATTATTGACTCTTAATAATATTCGGAAAATCCTCAATCTTCAATATTTTTGTTGGCAGAAAGCGGAATGAGAATTCCTTGGTTGAGAATATGATCCAGTAAAACTTGTGCAGAATGCTTTGAATCTCAGCTTTCCTGGTTTAACCTTGGTTAAGGTTCGTCACAATAGGTGAGACTGTGCGATCGCTAATTCTGTAATTCTGTGTTTGTTGGCACTCGCAAATAATTTTCTGGCTCTAGCTTGGCTTGAACTGAGCTTGAACTGAGCGCAGCCGAAGTTAATGTCCTTTACGCCCAACATCCTTTAACCCCAACCTATCCCTATCAGCTTTTAGACAGGGTTTTTAACCCCTGGTTATCTCTGGCTGCGCCACCCAAGCCATCAGCTTCCCTTCTTCTGGGCACATCGTAGGTCATGAAATCATAAGCCATATGTGTATTAGGAAAGATCGCCCTGGCTTCACTGAGTAAATCTTTTAATTCGATGCTGTTACCGGGAGCATATCGGGGACTGAAATGAGTCATAATTAGCCGATGCGCCCCACCCATCAAAGCTGTTTGCGCCGCCATGGTGCTGGTAGAATGCAACCGATCAAAAGCTAAATCTGCATCTTGATGGGCAAAGGTAGCCTCATGAATCAACACATCTGCATCTTGTGCTAATTCTACCGCCCCATCAGTATAAATTGTATCTGTACAGTAAGCTATCTTGCGCCCAATTTCTGTAGGTCCACATAATTCTTTACCCTTAATTACTCTCCCGTCCTTGAGTGTCACCGTTTCACCCCGCTTGAGTTGACCGTAAACCGGACCTGGGGGAATTTGTAAGGCTTTGGCTTTTTCGACATCAAAGGTTCCCGGACGGTCTTTTTCTGCAACTCTGTAACCCAATGCTGTAATGCGGTGATGTAACAAACCACAGGTCACGGTAAATTCATTATCCTCATAAATGATTCCGGGACGAATGGCATGAACCTTGACAGGATAGGAAAAATGTGTATGTGAGTACCGGGTAGCAGCTTGAATATATTCATTTAATCCCGGTGGTCCGTAGATATCAACTCGTTGTACATTCCCAGCTAACCCGCAACTAGCCAAAAGTCCCATTAAACCAAAAATGTGATCACCGTGCAGATGGGTGATAAAAATTCGGGATATTTGACTCATTTTCAAGTCACTCCGCAAAATTTGATGCTGAGTACCTTCGCCACAGTCGAATAACCATAGTTCTGCCCTTTGAGGTAATCTTAGCGCTATGCTCGAAACATTGCGCGATCGCGTGGGTACACCAGAACTCGTCCCTAAAAATGTGATCTGCACAGCGTCTTTTCGCTTTCCTTTGACTAAATTGTTTACTCTCTATCTTGACACGGTTTTTGCGAAAAATACAAAAGCCTGTATTGCTGGTATAACTCCCCCAGGGGGAAAACCCAAGGTTTCCCAGCATTTTCACAGTCAGCAGCGATGGTTGTAGTATCATGAGAATCACCCGCTGGCTCAACTTTGTGATTTTTATCCGCTTTAAAGTAGAAGTCCAGAAGATGAAATTTACATTAAGCTGGTAAGTTGACTTCTCCCAACCTGTACTAGCGAGAAAGACAGAGCATGACAGGCATAATAGAATTTAAAAGTTCTTCTGAATTCTCTCTCGGTATGGAAATTGAGTTACAATTACTCAATCCCTATACCCTGCAATTAGTAGATGGGATTTTACCTTTATTGGCACACATCCCAAAAAATTCTTGCATCCAGCCAGAGTTTCAGCAAGCCTCCGTTGAAATTAGTTCCAGAGTGTGCCACAATATCCACGAGTTAGAAACTGATATTTTAGCTATTCTTTCTCACCTTAAGCTGCAATGCCAGAATCTGGGTATGAATATCTGTGCATCTGGTACTCATCCATTTTGCGATCGCTTTACCAATGTTACACCCATTCCCAGGTATCTCGCCCAACAAGCCGCATCGGGCTATCTCGCAGATATGATGATGACCTTTGCTCTGCAAGTTCATGTGGGAATGCCATGTGGTGATACAGCTGTAGATATCATGGCTAAACTCCAACCTTATCTCCCCATTTTACTGGCCCTGTCTGCTAGTTCACCTTTTTGGTGGGGGCGTAATACTGGTTTTGCATCTTATCGTCACAGCTTCCTATCATCATCGCGCACCTATGGTACTCCTGGGTTTTTTCCCACCTGGAAAGATTTTTGTCAATTCTTTATTAACGCCCAAAAGGCGGGAATGTTTCAAATTATCCGGGATATTCACTGGGATTTACGACCTCAGCCAGATTTGGGAACCTTAGAAATCAGAGTCATGGATGCTCAACCAACAGTAAAAGAGTCCATCATCCTAGCGGCCTTTATCCATTCCCTCATATTATACCTCTACCACTACCCCCAAGGACAACACAGAGGATTTTTGTTATCCCCCCTACCTTGGTTAATGGAAAAAGAAAATTTTTTCCGAGCGTCTCGCTGGGGTTTAGATGCAAATTATATTGAAAATGAGCAAGGTGGCACTAGACCCATAGGCGATATAATTAAGGATATATTAGATGCGATCGCCCCCACTGCTGACAATTTGGGAGAAAGTTCATACTTGCAACTACTGGCGCAAAGATTAGAAACCGGCCCTAGTTATACCCGTCAGCGACGAGTCTTTGAAAATACAGGTTCTTTAAAAGCTGTAGTTGCTTCTTTGGTGAAAGAACTAGAAGAGGAATTAACAATTTCATCCACAGATGTAGACCCATAGAGGCTTAGTGTGTAGGTACACAGATGAGATCAAGACGTGTAACTAATTGTAAATTATTTGCTTAAACAGAGTAAATCTTACTAAATCCCGCTAGACTAAAAGTAGTTGATTTAATGAGGCTTTGATGCAACATGTCACTCCCAAGGAAGCAGCTAAAATCCTTGGTGTCCATGTCTCCAGTCTCAGGAGATGGGAAAACGAAGGCAAGCTTAAAGCAATCCGTACACCAGGCGGTCAAAGGCGGTTCATCCTCGAAGAAGTCGAAAAAATCGGCGGAATACCCAGGACAATTAAAACTATTTGCTATGGACGAGTATCGACTCATTCCCAGCAAGACGATTTGCAACGACAACTTGAACACTTACGCACAAGATACCCAGAGGCTGAAATTATTTCAGAAGTTGGAAGCGGACTCAATTTTAAACGGAAAAAATTCCTCGCAATTCTGGAACGAATCATCGACGGCGATATCCAACGTATTGTCGTTCCCCACCCTGACCGACTTGTCCGATTCGGATTTGAGTTGGTTAGGTGGTTATGCACAAAATTTGAGTGCGAACTCGTGGTTCTCAATGACCGCAAGCTCAGTCCAGAACAGGAACTCGTACAAGATATACTGTCGATCATCCACTGTTTCTCTAGCAGGTTACACGGGCTTAGAAAATACAAGTCAAGCATCAAAGAAGACTTACAAAAAGAAGTCGCGTCACAAGGAATCGACAAAGCACTCACCGAACAGTGTATTGAAAATCAGGCTATTTCCTAGCAAGGAATTACATCGAGTCTGGAAGCGTTGGCTTGCTGCTTATCGTTATTACTTCAATCAATGTATCAGTTATCTTCACAATAATTACGATACTCAAGTCAGAGTAATTATTGATAAAAAAACTAGCCAAGAAAAACAAGTCAAGATATCTGCTGAAGAGTTAGATAAAATAGCTCAAAAAATGGATGTACCGCCATGGGTGAAAACCTTACCAGGGCATCAACGTCAAGAAGCTTGTTTTGAGGCATTTGATGCCTTTAAACAGGCTCGCACTCAAGGTGGTAGTGCGAAATTTAAAAGCTGTAAAGCCACAAGCCAAACTATCCAATTCAAGGTTGGTAATTTCAAAAATGGTACTTGGTATCCGCGCACAACCAAAGGTTTAGGTTTTACTACAATTGGTCAAACTATTCCTGAACAATGCGAGTATGGTACAGAAATTGTTTACCGTCGTGGTAAGTGGTTTGGTTGCTTTCCTGAATATAAAGAAACTGTACCTACTGGCAGTGACAGGGTAATAGCAGTAGACCCTGGTAATCGCACTTTCTTAACTGGTTTTGATGGCGAGAATGTCTTAGAAATTGCAAGGGGAGACATCGGACGCATACAAAGATTGTGTCAGCACCTTGACAATCTCATCAGCCGTTCTACCAAAACAAGATGCCGTCAACGTAGAAAGATGCGTATTGCTGCTAATCGTGTAAGAGAAAGAATTGAGAATTTAATTAAAGATTTGCATAACAAAGCTGTTAACTTGCTGGTTAATTCCTACAAAGTAATTTACTTACCAACCTTTGATTCTAGTCAAATGGTGATTAAAAGACGTAGCGGGAAGAAACGCAAAATCAACAGTAAGTCTGTACGGCAAATGCTGACTCTTTCCCATTACAAATTTGAGCAACATCTTAAACAAGCTGCACAAAGAAAAGGTGTAATAGTGGTTCTTTGCAATGAATCATATACATCAAAAACATGTGGCAACTGCGGTCATGTTCACCATAAGCTAGGTGGACACAAAATTTTTAAATGCCCACATTGCGGAATTCAGGTCTATCGTGATGTGAATGGCGCACGCAATATTTTATTGCGTGCTTTGCAAGCAACTGCCTTTACCGTGACCCATGATTCTATCGTGCTTTCTGAGGAGTCAGAATTGACGGATGCCATAGTTAATCTAGTTTAATCGCTTTGATTAGCTTAAAAGTTGCACTTTTGAGTTACAATATCTTGGTACAATATTACAGCTTACCCGTGGGTGTAAAACCAAAAAATGAGTATTCACAAGCCAGACTACAATCCCAGTGGAATAGGTGAAATTAATGGTAACATCTTTGGATTGCCATCGGACTATGAGTCTGCTAACTTGATTATCATTGCTGTACCCTGGGAAGTGACCGTATCCTATGGTGCTGGTACTGCCAAAGGACCACAACAGATTCTTGATGCTTCTGTACAAGTAGATTTATTCGATTTAGATCGTCCCGACGGTTGGAAACAAGGCATTTTCATGATGGAAATTCCCCCGGATATTTTCCAAAAAAATGAATATTATCGTACCTTGGCAGCTAAAATTATTGAACGACTAGCACAAGGTAACCCACTGACAAATACACCCGATTTAACTCCCGTCCTCACAGAAATTAATCAAGCAGGAAAAGAACTCAATCAATGGTTATTCACCCAGTGTCAAACAGCAATCAACCAGGGTAAGAAAGTTGCAGTTATTGGTGGTGATCATAGTGTACCTCTAGGTTACTTCCAAGCCTTAGCTACCAAATACCCCAACTACGGCATTTTACATATTGATGCTCACGCAGATTTACGCGATGCTTATGAGGGGTTTGAATTTTCCCATGCTTCTATCATGTTTAACGCCCTGAAAATACCGCAGATATCTAAACTAGTGCAGGTAGGGTTGCGTGATATTTCCCATGAGGAAGTGAACATAATTGGCCAATCTCATCGGCGGATTATCCCTTATTACGACCCCATTATTAAACAAAAACTTTACGCCGGTAACACTTGGCTTGATTTATGTCGAGAAATCATCAGTCATTTACCAGAACAAGTTTACATTAGCTTTGATGTGGACGGACTTGACCCTAAACTCTGCCCAAATACAGGTACACCTGTTCCCGGAGGATTAGAATTAGAGCAAACCTTTTATTTATTCCGGGAATTAGTCAGAAGCGGTAGACAAATTATCGGTTTTGATGTGTGCGAAGTTGGTAATGCGCAGTGGGATGGTAACGTCGGGGCGCGAATTGTTTACAAACTGGCCAATTTAATCAACTAGAGAGCGCATTTCAATGGCTGACCCAAGCGTGCAGTACACAAGGTCTAACGGGGTGACCTAACAGCACAAATTACAGAAAAAAAATACTGGGCTGACTTGATAAAATACGTATAAACCACATAAACGTATGTAAATCATAAATTCTGCAACGCCCTTTGTCCCTACAATATACATAGCATTAAAACTCACCTATGGCTGACGCCACGCTACGCTATCATGAATCATCCCCAAAATCCAGGTAAATATGATGCAGTGCTAGGTGGCACAGGTAAAGCTCCTGAAAGTATGGAAGATCTGCTAATCTGGTATAGTCATCCAGACCCACAAATCAGGTTGCAAGTTATCCCTCAAGCATTGAACTATGGGGAGGAAGGTATTGATTTACTTCTGAGAGTTTTCAGTACAGATGAGTCAGCAGAAGTTAGACATACTGCTTATTGTTTACTACTGTCTAAATATAAGAAACTAGTGGAGGCTGTAAAAGCCTATCAACCTACAACAACCTCAAACTCTACACCCATCATTGCCATCAACCTCCAAACCTTTACTTTTCAAGTAGTCACCACCAACCAACGCAGACAAATTATTAACCGCCGTTACGCCAGCGGGAGATACTTTGTGGAAGACCTAGGCAATGGAGTCACCCTAGAAATGGTAGAAATCCCCGGGGGAACATTCATTATGGGTTCACCAAAAACTGAAGTAGAAAGAAAAGGTTGCGAAAGTCCCCAGCATCAGGTAACAGTACCCGGCTTTTTCATGAGCAAATACCAGTTGACCCAAGAACAGTATCAAGCTATTGCCGATGATAATCCTTCTTGTTACCAAGGTAATAAACGCCCGGTTGAAACAGTTAACTGGGATGATGCTGTTAACTTCTGCCAAAAACTCAGCCAAAAAACACAGAAAACCTACACCTTACCCAGCGAAGCACAGTGGGAATATGCTTGTAGATCCGGAAGCACTACAGCATTCTATTTTGGTGAGAGTATTACCCCTAATTTGGTAAACTGCCATGGCAATTATCCCTATGCATCAGCAGCCCGAATCCGCGATCGCAGGGAAACCACAGATGTAGGGACTTTTCCCCCTAACCCCTTTGGTTTATACGATATGCACGGCAATGTGTGGGAATGGTGTTTAGATACTTGGCATAATGACTATGAAGGTGCGCCCAGAGATGGTAGCGCCTGGATTAATGATGGCTGTCTTCGTGTGGTGCGAGGCGGCTCATGGTACTACAATGCTGCAGCTTGCCGCAGTGCTAGTCGTCATTGTAATTCCCAGGATCATCGCAGCCTCAACTACGGTTTTCGGGTCGTGTGCATTTCTAAGATTTAGGATCCCTTCAAACTTTCTCTCCCCCATCAGGTGGGTATTTGTAATATATCACAGACCAAGGGATTCTGGGAATAACCGTAAACAAGATTATCCGACTATGGAACCGCAGCCACCCAAGCTATGATTTGATGTCTGCAAAGTCGCTAATCCCCAGTGGGATGATAACCTGGTGCAAATTCAATACTTTTAATCTTTATTAATTCTTCGATAATCAATTCTTAACTTTGGGAGTGCAATATATACCCGTGGTTATAGCCTCTCGATGATTCATGAACAACTTTAGAGTAAGAGTTTCCCTATCCCCAACATCTTACCCTCCCTGAGTTAGTGAGAATCAAATGGGATTGCCACATTACGCATATTCTCATGGGGGGAATCTTAGTCTTTTGGGGGGCGGAAGACTGAGCCATCCCACCAACTTAGCCATGAGAATCACCAAAGTCTCATAACGCCGACAGCGAAAGCGTAGCAGTTGGTTCCATACTGGGGTTGACTTTCACCTATTGAGATTAATAGGGTTTCTCACACCGAATTGAAACAAACCTATGGCTACGCACGGCGGTAGATATCGCGCAGCGCCCAACTCTATTATACCTCTTTGTTCTCAACTTATTATGTCTCAACTACAACTAAATCTGCTTGGAACCTATGCGACTAATATTTTTAATCGTAGTGCTGCGGAAATTGTCGTCCATGACCCCCAGACTCAAAGGCTATTCGTAGTCAACGCCAGCGCGCCAGCAGTAGAGGTGCTGGATATTAGCAACCCCAGTAATCCCACTAAGCTATTTGAAATTGACCCCTCTGTCTATGGTGCCACAGCTAATAGTGTCGCAGTCTCTAATGGTATCGTCGCAGTAGCTATTGATAACCCCGTCACCACTGAACCAGGTAAAGTAGTATTCTTCGACACCAATGGTCAATTCCTCAGCGCCGTCATAGTGGGAGCCTTACCGGATATGCTCCTATTTACCCCTGACGGCACTAAAGTATTAGTAGCCAATGAAGGGGAACCCAGCGCAGACTATACCATTGACCCAGAGGGATCAGTTAGTATTATTGATATTTCTGGGGGGGTCGCAAACCTGACCCAAGATAATGTCATCACCGCCGACTTCAGAGCTTTTAATGATCAACGAGATGCTTTAATCGCCGCTGGTGTGCGGATTTTTGGACCCAACGCCACCGTCGCCCAAGACCTGGAACCAGAGTATATTGCTATCTCTGGGGACTCTCGTACCGCCTATGTAGCCTTACAAGAAAATAACGCGATCGCCGTCCTAGATATCCCCTCCGGGACATTCACCAATATCATCCCCCTGGGTTACAAACCCCACGGAGCAGAAATATTCACCTTTGACCGCACCACCTTACCCCCCTTCAATGGGACAACAACAGTAGAACCGGCGACTAGTGGGGAAATCTTGTTAGGTGGGTTAGGTGGAATCTTCTTTGAAGGATTTACCGACACCGGGAAATTACAGTTTATCGGTGTACCAGACCGCAATCCCTCCAGTACCCGCGATACCACAGGGGATGGTAGAATTGATGCTCGCGTCTTTCCCTTTGCTGATGCACCGACGGAAATTGTCCGCTTTGAGCTAGACCGCAACAACCGTAAAATCACAGTTACCGAACGTGTACAATTGTTCCGGGAAGATGGTACAACCCCAGTTACCCGCTTACCCAATATCCAGGGGGATGACGATGGTCTCACCCCCATCGCCCCCGACGGAACCCTACTAGAATTTGACCCCTACGGCGCGGATTTTGAAGGAGTCCTCCGCACTCCCGATGGTAGTTACTGGTTAGTAGATGAATATCGCCCCGCCATTTACCACTTCAACCCCCAGGGGATTTTAATTAACCGCTTTGTAGCCGAGGGCACAGCAGAACGAGCCGGACAACCGGTAGGAACCTTTGGTTTAGAAGTTCTCCCCCCTGAATATCTAAAACGGCGGGATAATAGAGGCTTTGAAGGTATAGCTTACCAAGATGGCAAGATTTTCGCCTTTACCCAGAGTCCCTTAAATAACCCCAGTTCTCGTAACTCCCAAGTAATTCGGATTTTAGAACTGGATATAGCCACATCTACAACCACCGGTGAATATCTCTATCAATTAGTAGGGGGTCAAAGCGATAAAATCGGCGATGCGGTCTCCCTAGGAGAGGGTACGGGTGAGTTCTTGGTAATTGAGCGAGACTCCGACCCCGGGCGTGATTCCATTAAAAATGTGTTCCGGATTACCTTAGAAGGTGCTACTAATCTGAGAACTGTAGACCCAGCTATATTACCAGCAGGTGCTACCTTTGATAGTTTACCAGTATCCCAACTACAGGCTTTAGGGATTAACCCAGTGGGGAAAACCCTAGAGGTGGATTTAGCCAAGATCGGTTATGACTTTGTGGATAAACCCGAGGGATTGGCTTTAATTGATGCTCACACCATCGCGGTACTCAATGATAATGACTTTGAAACAGTCTATCCCCTGGCTTTGGGGTTGATTGATTTACGCAGTGTGAATAATCCTTTGGATGTGAGCGATCGCGATGGGGCGATTAACATCACCAATTACCCCAACCTGTTCGGGATGTATCAACCCGATGCGATCGCCCTCTACGAAATCAACGGACAGACTTACATCGTCACAGCAAACGAAGGAGACGCCCGAGATTACCGCGGTTTTGCTGAAGAAGCCAGAGTAAGAGACCTCATACTTGACCGGGATAGTTTCCCCAACGCACGAGAACTACAACGAGATCAGAACCTAGGTCGCCTCACAGTCACTACTGCTAATGGTATCAGTGATGGGATTTTCTTTAGATCCACCCTCACCGGCGCCCAGGAAGTCACCCCAGTCACCACTCCCGCTAGAGGGAACGCAGTATTAAAACTCAACGATGACCGTACAGCTTTGAGTTATGAACTGACCATTACCGGGTTAGACTTCGGTCCGGTGTTAGGCTTGAGTCCCCGCACCCCCGACCCTAGTGATGATGTAACCATGTTACATTTCCATCAAGCACTCCGGGGAGCAAATGGTCCCGTGGTGTTTGGTATTTTAAACCCCAACCAAGACCCAGACCTGAGCTTTAGCTTTAACGCCGATGGTTCCACCACACTAAACGGGATTTGGAGAGAAAGCGACCCAGCTACCAAAGCACTGAGTGAATTTGTCCCCACCCTACTCAATGCCAATATTGGCGATGAAGTAGACTTATACTTTAACGTCCACACTGTACGTAACCGCTCCGGGGAGATTCGCGGACAACTCACTTCCACCCTGGCATACAATGAGTTATATGTGTTTGGCGGTCGCTCCTTTAGCATCTGGGATACTCAAGGTAATTTAGTTTACGACAGTGGGGCAGAATTTGAAGAATTTATTGCCGAACGCTTCCCGGACTACTTCAACTCTAACCACAGTACCACGGATTTTGATACCCGCAGCGACAACAAAGGACCCGAACCAGAGGGGGTAGCTATTGGGGAGATTGATGGGCGGATTTATGCTTTCATCGGTCTAGAGCGGTTTGGTGGTGTACTTACCTATGACATTACTAACCCCGCCGAGGCCTTCTTCGTAGACTACGTTAACAACCGTGATTTTAGCGTCGCTTCTAACTCAGGTCTGGCGGGAGACTTGGGGGCTGAGGGGATAATTTTCATCCCCGCCGCCGATAGTCCCAATGGGGAACCTTTGGTAGTAGTCGCCAATGAAGTCAGTGGTACTACTTCTTTATTTAGCGTTACCCCACCCCCCCCTGGTAACAATGCACCTATACTGACTAACCCCATTCTTGATCAGATCGTTCTATCCAATTCTAGTTTCACATTTACTCTACCTACTGATACCTTCTTAGATGTAGATGTAATTAACCCCTTTAAAAATTTAGTAGTCTTCGGTGATAGTATCTCTGATACTGGTAACTTATACGCTGCTACAGGTAACCTGTTCCCTCCACCGCCAAATTACCAGGGGCGTTTTTCTAACGGTTTAATTTGGGTTGATTATTTCGGCGGTGAGTTAGAATTTGCCCCGGAAACTGTGAAAAACTTTGCCTTTGGCGGTGCTACAACCGGTGAATTTAGCAGCGATCCTCTATTACCCATTCCTATACCAGGATTACTCACCCAAGTTGAGCAATTTATTAATTTAACTGCTACTACTCCTATTGGCGCAGATGGATTGTATGTGATTTGGGCTGGTGCTAATGATTTTCTATCGATTCCAGCAGATGTCAACCAAGCTATCACTAATGCTGTAAATAATATCAGTAGTGCCATCAGGACCTTAGCACAGTCAGGCGCTCAAGAGATTTTGGTAGCTAATTTGCCAGACTTGGGACTTTTCCCCGCTTTGAGAAATACTCCTATTGCTCCAGGGGCTACAGCTATTACTACAGGCTTTAATACTGCTTTAAGTGCAGCATTAAACAACTTAGCACCCAGTTTGAATGTCAATTTATCTTTGATAACAGCAGATAAATTTGCTGAATGGCAGGAAGATAACGGTGTCCTCCAGGAGTACGGATTTACTAATTATACAACTCCTCTGATTAATATAACTGACCCTGTATCTGCGGATGAATATTTCTTTTGGGATGAAAGACATCCTACTACTAAAGGTCATCAATTTCTTGCGGAAACCTTGAGAAATCAGCTGTTTGATCAGCAGCTGATTCCAGATTTCCTCACCTACTCAGCCACATTAGAAAATGGTGAACCCTTACCTTCATGGTTAACCTTTAATCCCGTTACTCGCACCTTTAGCGGTACACCGGGTAATGAAGATGTCGGTACTTTTGAGATCACCGTCACTGCTAGAGATACAGCGGGTACAAGTGTGAGTGATACCTTTTTATTTAGCGTTATCCCACAGACCTTTACCCTCCAACTGTTCCACTTTGCAGACCAAGAGGCGGGTGCTTCGGCCTTTACAGATATTCCCCGGTTCTCAGCTGTACTCAATGCTCTCAAAGCAGAGGATTTAGACAATGATGGTATACCAGGTTTCCCCAATACCCTTGTTCTCTCTTCCGGTGATGCTTATATACCTGGTCTGTTCTTCAATGCTTCCCAAACAGTTTATGACGGTGTTGGACGGGGTGACATTCTCATTCAGAATGCTTTAGGGGTCCAAGCTATTGCTTTTGGTAATCATGAATTTGACCTTGGTACGTCGATAGTTAGAGATTTGATTGTTGGGGATTTAGCAGCTGGTTTCCCTGGAACCGCCTTCCCTTACCTGAGTTCTAACTTAGATTTTAGCACTGATAGTAATCTGGCTGACTTGGTAGTTGCTGATGCCCAAGCTCCCCTACCTAACAGTATTGCAGCTAGTGTGGTGATTGATGTCAATGGTGAACGAATTGGTGTTGTTGGAGCTACTACCCCCACTCTGCCTATCATCTCTAGTCCGGGGAATGTTACTGTTAAGCCACAGCCCTTTGGTGGCGATCCCACCTCAGCCCAACTCGATGCCCTAGCTGCTGAAATTCAAGCTGATGTGGATGTTCTTTTAGCGGCTAATCCTGATATTAATAAGGTGGTGTTACTGGCTCATATGCAGCAGTTAGCCATTGAGCAGGAGTTGGCAACCCGGCTACGCCATGTCGATATTATTGTGGCTGGTGGTTCCAATACCCGCTTGGTGGATGAAACTGACCGCCTCCGGGCCGGGGATGCAGCCCAAGGACCCTATCCCATCTTCACAACCGATGCTGACGGCCTCCCCGTGGCCATTGTGAATACAGATGGTAACTATAAGTATGTAGGTCGTTTAGTTATTGACTTTGATGCCAATGGCGTAATTATCCCAGAAAGCTATAACCCAGCTATTAGTGGTGCTTTTGCTACCGATGCTCAGGGAGTGTCAGACTTGGGGGCTGAAGGTCTGGTTGATCCGCAAATTCAAGCCATTGTGGATACTCTGCGTAATGTGGTTGTGCAGCAGGAAAGCAATGTCTTTGGAATTAGCACAGTGTATCTCAATGGCGATCGCAATAGTGTACGAAGGCAGGAAACCAACTTGGGTAATCTGACTGCCGATGCTAATTTGGCGATCGCCCGGGAGTTTGACCCCGAAGTAGTCATTTCCTTGAAAAACGGCGGCGGTATTCGTGACAGTATTGGTCGAGTAGTTGTACCGACAGGTAGTACTGGGCAATTTGAAACTCTGCCCAACGAAGCCGTGACAGATGCTAACGGTAACATTGTCAAGCCGGAAGGTGGCATTTCGGAAAACGATATCGTCAATTCCCTTCGTTTCAATAATGGCTTGACATTGGTGACTGTTACTGCTACAGAACTTTTAGCTTTGGCAGAACACGCGATTGCCTCTACAACCTTGGATGATTCGGCCACTCCGGGGCGTTTTCCTCAAGTGGCTGGTTTCTCCTTTAGTTTTGACCCCTCCCGTCAACCAGGTAATCGTGTTCTCTCTCTAGCCATTGAAGACGAAACTGGCAAAGACTTGGATGTAGTGGTGAGAGGTGGGGAAATCTTCGGTGATCCCAACCGCACCTTCCGCATGGTTACTCTTAACTTCCTCGCTGGCGGTGGTGACGGCTATCCTTTCCCCCAAGGCGAAAGCGCCAACCGAGTAGATTTAGCTCAAACCATCGATGCACCCCGCACTGGTAACGCTACTTTTGCACCCGATGGTACTGAGCAAGATACTTTAGCAGAGTACCTATTCCGCAATTTCTTGACTACTCCCTTTAGTCAAGCAGATACACCTCGTGAGTTGGATACCAGACTGCAAAATCTAGCTTTCCGAGCCGATACTGTCATTGACCCGGTGATTGAAATTGTCAGTATACTTAGTGGTTCTCCTACAGCCGATGACTTGACTTTAACCAGTACTCAATCAGGTATTACCGTGTTTACCGGGGATGGAGATGACCAGGTAGATGGTAGTCAAGCTGTTAGTAGTGCAATATATGGCGGAACGGGTAACGATACCATCTTGGTGGGTAGTGACGGTTACGCCAGTGGTGGCGATGGTGACGACACTTTAATAATTGGTGCTCAAGGACCTGCTAGGGGTAGCGTTTTAGATGGCGGTCGAGGTAATGATACCTTGATGGTTGTGGAAGCCAGCGGCGCTAACATCCTCCTGGGTGGGGCTGACCATGACAGCTTACAGGTAGCAGAAGGACGGGGACAAATGCTGTTTGGTGGTTCCGGTCGAGATGTGCTGCGCTCTAGCCCAGATGGTCATAATCGCCTCTATGGTGGTTCCGGTGATGACCAACTGTTTTCTACCGTGGGCGATCGCCTGTTTGGTGGCGATGGTAATGATAGTCTTTACGCCGGACAGGGTGGTAATAATTTACTCTGGGGCGGCGCTGGAGCAGATAACTTCTGGTTAGTAGTTGGCGGTTCCCTACCCAATGCACCCAATGTTGTCAAAGATTTTCAACTAGGTATAGACCGGATTGGTATGGGTGGTATTACCGCCAACCAAGTTAGTTTATTCAGTCAAAATAGTAACACGCTAATTCAAATTGGTGGTACTAATGTCGCCCTTATAGAAGGGGTAAATTCAGCCCAATTTAATCTCAACGATTCCAGTCAATTTGTCTTTGCTTAAATCAGATCCCGGAATTTCTTACAGAAATTCCGGGGATCTCCCCTTAAGTAAACGTGAAAATACTACCCCAAGGAGATTTTACACCATGTCTGAATTTAGAATTAATCCCTATCTGCAAAATCCATCATCTCAAGGGATTTACATCACCTGGTTTACCGAACAAGATATACCCGGGAGATTAACTATAACCGGACCGGGTTTAAATAACCCTCTGGCTTTAGTTAGTACCCCCACCTTTCAACCCCTCTTAACCTATACTACAGCCGAGAAAAACCAAAATATCCCTGGACTGGTCCAGGGTTCTTGGTTAATCAGTGATAATAACTATAAGCACAGTATAAATGTGCAAGGTTTATTACCAGGTAATACCTATAACTACACAGTTACCCTGGGGAGTGAAACTTTTACCTCCACCTTTAAAACCGCCCCTAGTAATACAGACTGGTCTAGCGTTCGGTTTATAGCCATGGCTGACAGCGAAACCGAACCCCTGGGACGGGTGACTAATCGGGAATGGCAACCGGGTGCTTTAGCCACTAACTCCATAGAACGCCCGGCACTTAGTAATAGTCAGTGGGCTGACACCTTTGGCACATCTGGCTCTGGGGCAAACCAAACCCTACGTTATGCCCTCACCGAAACGGAAGGCTACCGACAAAACCTAGCTGTAGTTAACAGTCGTCACCCTGACTTTTTGATGATGCCGGGAGACTTAGTACAGGGAGGTGGCTATCAACCCGGATGGGATGAATTTTTTAGACACAACGCCGGAGAGTTTGATAGCGGTTTATCTCAATACCCCATATTACCAGCTTTAGGTAACTGGGAGAACTTCGGCGCTCTCAATGGCGGCTATGGTACAGATAGGGATGGTCGATTTGGTCCTAAATTTGGGCGGGATAAGTATCATATTTACTTTGATGCCCCTGACAACGGCACTCCTGAGCATCGGGATAATTACTATCGCATTGACTACGGTCCAGTAACTATCCTCACCTTAGATAGTTCTAATGGGGAGCCGGATGACCGGCGCTCTAACTATGGTGGGGAAGGACAACCGCCTAAAATTAGTGGTAGGGAATATACAGGACCGGGAACGGATACTCAGGAAAACTACACCCGTGAGCAGTATGAAGCCGCTGGGGGAACTGACTTAGCTGATTTCAATCCTGGTAGTATTCAGTGGAACTGGGTCATGGAGCAACTTAATGATGCTCGCAGCCAAGGACAGATTATTTTTGTGCAGTTTCATCATGTACCTTACAGCAGTGGGGAACATGGTCAACCGATGAATCATGTCCTGTCCACTGGACAAGCAGGAACACCGATGCGCCAGTACCATAGTATGTTTGAGCAATATGGGGTAGCTGCGGTGTTGGCTGGTCATAGTGAAATGTTTGAACGCAGCTTTGTAGATGAGGATGGCGATGGGATTGGGGTAAGCTATTACGATGTTGGGGTAGCTGGTGATGGCTTAAGAGGACAAAAACGGGATGGCTCCGGGTTAAACAGACCTTTACTCAACTACAACGAGTTTAGTCAGTGGACTGCTGACCAAAGTGAACCAGAGTTGTGGGGTGAGGTGAATGGCGTACCCCAACTGATTGATGGGGGTAAACACTACGGTCACCTAGAGGTAAACCTTCAGCGGTTAAACCCCGCTGGGGGAGCTAGTGCTAAGGTAGTGATGACTCCCGTCTATGTTTTCCCTATCTTAGATGCCAACTACAATTTAATCAACACAGAGCGCCGGGTTTATGGCGATGAGATTTTGTTGTTAGCAGATACACAAGGTCGGATAGCCACAGCGCCTTTAGACCCTAATCCTTTAATTTTTGGTAGTGCGGAATCTGACGATATTGTTTTAAACCGTAACCAACCACTGAAAACAGTATTTTCTGGTAATGGGGATGACGTAGTTGATGCCAGCTTGGTCTCCTATGTAGAGGTTATAGGTGGCACAGGTAATGACACCATCATGGTCGCAAGTGTATCTTTCGCCAGTGGTGGCGATGGGGATGACACCTTAATGATTGGTACCCAGGGTTCTGGTAGTTCCAGCGTTTTAGATGGCGGTCGAGGTAATGATACCTTGATGGTTGTGGAAGCCAGCGGCGCTAACATCCTCCTGGGTGGGGCTGACCATGACACCTTACAGGTAGCAGAAGGACGGGGACAAATGCTGTTTGGTGGTTCCGGTCGAGATGTGCTGCGCTCTAGCCCAGATGGTCATAATCGCCTCTATGGTGGTTCCGGTGATGACCAACTGTTTTCTACCGTGGGCGATCGCCTGTTTGGTGGCGATGGTAATGATAGTCTCTACGCCGGACAGGGTGGTAATAATTTACTCTGGGGCGGCGCTGGAGCAGATAGCTTCTGGTTAGTAGTTAGCGGTTCCCTACCCAATGCACCCAATGTTGTCAAAGATTTTCAACTAGGTATAGACCGGATTGGTATGGGTGGTATTACCGCCAACCAAGTTAGTTTATTCAGTCAAAATGGTAACACCCTTATTAGGGTGGGGGGTACAGATGTCGCCCTCATCGAAGGGGTGAACTCAGCCCAATTTAATCTCAACGATTCCAGTCAGTTTGTCTTTGCTTAAAGTAATTTCACCCTGATTTCCCCGACCTTGAGGGGGTCAGGTGAGTCTCGGACTTCTGACCACAAAATTCTCATGTGAGTACAGACGTTCCGACGGAATGTCTGTACCTATAGAAGACCGGGATTTCCCTTAACTAAAGTAGTTTCTTTGACCTGGTGTTATCAGCCAGTTGTTAATTCAACTCAAAACAGGACATCTTTAAAATGAGCATTCTTTTCATTAACTCCATTACTGATAACAACATTGTCAGTTCAGCAGAAGCTCAAACTGGCTTTAATATCACCGGTGGCGGTCAGCCCGGAGCAACCGTACGCCTGACCTTTGATAGTACCCGAGAATTAGCAGGTGGTAACACAACAGTAGTAAATCAAAATGGTCAATGGTCAGTCCCAGTTGTAGCGGCGGATGTCAAAGCCTTTGGTCAAGGGATGCAGAGAGTTACCGCCTTTCAGACCCTTGGTAATACTTCCTTACAACAGTTTCGGACATTCAGAGTCGATGCAATATTCATAGATGACCCTGTTATTGACCTCATCACCGATACAGCCATTATAAATGCAGCAGCTACAGCTACTAGTTTGACCGTTACCGGTACAGGTAAACCCGGAGCCACCTTGAATCTAGGCTTTACCAGCGGACTAACCTTGACCGGAAACAATACAACCATTGTCAGGGAAGACGGTACTTGGTCTGTAGATATTGCCGTAGCAGATATTTTTATCTTTGCTCAAGGGGGAGAAGTATTAACTGCTACTCAAAGTGAGGGAGAAGGTAACAGCCTACCAACTACACAACCCCTAGTCAACCAATCAGGATTTACCCGCATATTTGGTACTGACGGTGATGATGAACTTTTTGCTCCCAGTAGAGGGAATGCTCAGGTATTTGGGCTAGAAGGTAATGACATTCTTGATGCTACCCCTAACCTATCAGGACAGGTCATTTTATATGGAGGTCCAGGTAATGACACCCTCATTGCTGGTAATAACCATACTCTCTACGGCGGTGATGGGGATGATACCTTATTCGCCGCAGGCAGTCTTGGCCAGAATATATTATATGGTGGCCCTGGTAATGATCTTCTGATTGTTGTCGAAGGTAGCCACAATCAACTCTACGGGGGAGCCGGTAACGACAGGTTGATAGTCTCAGACGGTGGTGGGTTCAATCGTCTGTACGGCGAGGAAGGAGACAATATTCTAGATGTTTCTAGCGGTACTGGGAATAATCAACTGTTTGGTGGTGCAGGAAATGATATCTTAATCGCCGGAGCCGCCACCGATGAACTGTTTGGTGGTGCAGGAAATGATCAATTATTTGCCGCTAACGGTGGTATTCTCACCGGGGGCAGCGGTGCCAATACCTTTTACCTCGCCAATGGCTCCATTCCTTCCCAACTTGCTATTATTACGGATTTTCAACCAGGGGGCGATCGCTTAGTAGTTGCTGGTCTACCCGCCCTCACAGCCGTCAAGCTAATTGAGGAAAATACAGACACCATTGTTATTGCCTTATTATCAGACACAGAAGTCCCCCTGGCTTTACTCCAAGGTGTTCCACCCACTGCATTAGTAGCAGGTCGTGATGTCTTTTCTCAGACAGAAAGTCTTTTAGAACCCATTAATCTTGTGATTAGGGAAACCTTCCAAGTCACGAGTTTTGAGCAGAACCCCAGTGGCGTTGTCTTGACATTCAATGATGATCTTAATCTCAGTGTCCTTAACCTGTACAGAGGATTAGACCCAGCCAATCCACTCGCCCCGGTTACTGATTTACCAGACCTCATCCTCACCGATAGTGCTGGAAATATCATCAATGGTTCACTCATTTGGGACCAAGGCAATGCCAACACCCTCACCTTTGTTAAAACAGGTGACATTCTAGCACCCGGTAATTACACCCTGACCCTGGAGAGCCGTAATGATGGTTTCGTTAGCACGAATGGACGCTTACTAGATGGTAATGAAGATGGTTTCTCAGGTGGTAACTTTGTTCGGGAATTTACCGTCAATAGCCCCACAGTACCAGTCCTCACCTTACCTGACTTTAGCCGTGCCCCTGGTCAAGAGGTAAACAGACCTGCTGGTGGGGGTCAATTCGCTCCCCTACCCATCCGCATCACCAATCCCGGTGGTGTAGACAACATTAGCTTTACCTTGCAATATGACCCAGACCTGCTGGTTGTTAGAGGAGCAAATGTAGTCGCATCCGGTTGGAATTTCACCTCTAACCCCACCATCGATCCTTTAACAGGACGAGCTGAGTTTACTCTGAGTGGATCTGCCCTCAATGCTAGTACCGACTTAATCACCTTGGATGCTCGGGTTCGAGAGACTGCAACCTACGGTGCTAAAGGTGTACTGCAAATACTTCCCGGTGGGGGCTTAGTAGGAGACAGTGCGGTACAACTGGTAGCATTAGTAGGAGATACCACCAAAACTCAAGAGTATCTTTCTACAGATGCGGCCTTAATTTCTCGTGTCAATGTCGGACTGGATACAGGTTTTAGAGCTTTCCCTGTGACTGATCCTCTGATTATAGGAGACGTTACCGGCAACGGAGTGTTAAACTCCGCCGATTCAAGCTCTTTGGTCCGAGCAGCGGTGGGACTGTCTAGCCCTTTCCTCCCACCATTGGTTTAAAAAGATTCAGATGGGGCGGTTTGACCGCCTCTATTTGGTTTAAATTCCCGTTGTAATTAACGTGAGTCTTCACAATTCCCAATCCTATGCTTTAGTATGCAGAGAATTATTTAATTAGATTTCAAAGTACCAGATGCAAAAATCATCACCACTTAATGTCATTTGGCTGTTTCTGATTGTTTCCGCCACAGTAGTAGCAGCATATAATGGGAAAATGGCTGCCTTAACGGAAGCTTCCTTCACCGCAGCCGAAAGTGCAGTCACCCTAGCCATTGGACTAATTGGAGCCATGGCTCTGTGGTTAGGAATTATGAAAGTTGCAGAAACCGCAGGGATGATGCGATTTATAGCCCGTTTGATTCGTCCGGTCATGAGCCGACTGTTTCCCGAAATTCCCGCCAACCACCCCGCTATGTCTGCAATGGTGATGAATATGGCTGCTAATGCTCTGGGACTAGGAAACGCCGCCACCCCCATGGGTTTAAAAGCGATGGCAGAACTAAATAAACTCAATCCTACTCCCGGAACGGCTACACCTGCGATGTGTTTGTTTTTAGCTATTAATACTTCCTCTGTGACACTGTTACCCCTGGGTGTAATTACTGTCCGTGCCAGTGCAGGGGCTACCAATCCGGCGGCAATTCTGCTGCCATCCATTATTGCTACTATTATTTCTACAGCAGTGGCTATTATTGCTAGTAAAATTTTAGCTAGGCGCTCTATGGTGACTCCTGTAGAATCTCCATTAGAAGTTACAGAGGAGCAGGGGGAAACTACATTAGATGAAACTGCCAAAACCGAATTAATTCCTCCGGGGTTGATAGGTAATATTGTTTTCGGTGGGCTAATTGTAGCCTTTTTGGCGGTTGTATTTTATCGCCTGTCTGTACGGGGATTACCTTATATATTTACTATGGTGTTTGTCAGTAATCTTTCTAACTGGCTCATACCTGTGTTAATTTGTCTGTTTCTTTTATTTGGTTATTTCCGTGGTGTCAAGGTTTACGAAGTTCTCACCGAAGGGGCAAAAGAAGGGTTTGAAATTGCTATTCGGATTATTCCGTTTTTAGTGGCGATTTTTGTAGCTATTGGGATGTTTCGTGCTAGTGGCGCTCTGGATATCCTCACAGCCATAGTTTCTCCCCTGACCTCACTCATCACCCTTCCCCCTGAAGCTTTACCCATGGCATTAATTCGCCCTCTTTCCGGTAGTGGTTCCTTTGGGTTGATGTCGGAAATTGTCAAAAATGAACCGGACAGTTTTCTGTCTTTTCTGGTTTCTACTATGCAAGGTTCCACGGAAACTACCTTTTATGTTATGGCAGTGTATTTTGGTAGTATTGGCATTGTTCGCACCAGCTATACACTTCCGGCGGCCCTGTGTGCTGATGCAGCGGGAATGTTGGCATCTTTGGCAGTCTGTCGCATAATGTTTTAAGTAGATTTACTCTCAGAGGATGTTTGATAAGTTTTCAACAGGTAATTTTTATCTTAGGGAATGGGGAACACACCGAACAGGGAACAGGGAACAGGGAATAGGGAATGGGAAGGATTGGTGAACACACAAAAAACAATAAAATCCAGTCCCCTCCCCTTACAAGGCTATCCATTACCCGGATCTTTCTTAACATTCGTGAGAGCGATCGCTCGCAAACCCCCAAACCTTAATCCTCCGTTGATTATTCTCAATAAAATAAGGGTTTTATCAAGAATAATAAGGTACATTTTGTCAAGAGTAGGTAAATTTTCAAGCCTTGAAACCATTGCCACATAAATGTTTCAAGATTGTTAAGAAAGATGTGAGTAATGAATAGCCTTACAAGGGGAGGGTTAGGGTGGGGTCAAGCAATAGTTGATACACTAATCATGACTTTCCAAACAACCTCTCAGCCAATGAATATCTTTAAAACCATTGCTACGATCATCAAAGTGATATCGACAATTTTTATCTCCGCTGCCATTGGCTGGGAATTGTGTAATATTTATATAGTCACACCCAGCAGCCTGAATTTTATTTTTTGGCTGGAACGTTTTGCCATTACCGCCCATTTAATTGAGGCGGTGATTGGGGGTTTTTATGCCCGGAGAAAACAAGAAACGCCTATCAAATATGGGATTTATACGTTTTTTGTGGGTACGGTTGCTTTGATAGAACTGTTTGCTTCAGAGGAAATTAGTTGACGGTTGACGGTTGACGGTTGATGGTTGACGGTTGATGGGTGACGGGTCAGGGTTTAAGAGCTATGACCACGGGGAGCCAGGGGTTAGAAACCCCTGTCTGATAGCTAAAGTCGGATAAATCCGACTGGAATAGATGACTAGGCTATCCCCTCAAGATAATCAAATACATGATCTTCGAGTCACACAGATCCCCGACTTCTGGACAAATCATATGAGATTATCTTTAATTATTTAAGAAGTCGGGGATCTTACTCACCCGCGATATGCTTGCAGCACCGCTTCGCTATCGCTATCTTTTCTGGGTGGTTGACTGTTGATGGTCATACCTCTTCCCGGTCAACAGTCAACAGTCAACAGTCAACAAATCCAAACCTACCCCCGAATTACTGTAATATTTCTGCCCTGGGGACTCCGGGCTATTTCCGTGGTAGTGCGATCGCTAATGGGGGGTAAGTCGGGGCGACGGTCAAATATTACTAACCATCCCGTATCTAAATTCAATCCTGATAAATATTTATCTAACTGTATCAATCCTTGGGGTAAGGGGTCAGCTTTACCCTGTTTCCATACCTTTAATTCCATCCCTAAGACTACATCCCCATACCTTAAACATATATCCATCCTCCCGGAGCCGATGGCGTATTCCCGCTCTAAGCTACCACCACCATTAACAACCCGGTGTAAAAATGCCATTAATACTAAATGCGGGGCTATTTCTGGGTAAGGGGTACTTTTAAATAATGGCTCTCCATGTTGTCGCCAAAAGTCTAAAAAAGTTTCTAACAGAATTTGCGGGTTTAATTCCCCTGTGGGTGTTAACCAACTAGGTTGAATCATCGGTAAACTATCTTGAGTACCCTGGGCTAACACCTTGGGGATTACCTCTTGATAAATGGGGTTAGCTACCTTTAACCCACCTTCTTTACTGCGAATCACTAAACCTAAATCTAACAGATAACGGCGATCGTCTTCCGGGGTGTTGGGTAATTCTTCCCCAGATAAAATAGGTTCAATAATCGCCTTAACTCTATCTTCTCGCAGTCGCTCGGCGAGACTATCTAAGTGGGTGTCTTGTCTTTGAATTAAGATATCTTTAGCTTGATTGATTAAATCTACCGTGATGGGAATATTCACATCTTCTGCTAAATACTCTGTAACTTCCTTAGCTAAAGCATTAACTAACCAAGGTTGACCTTGAGTTAAATCATAGGCGTGGTTAATGGCTTGGTGGGTAAAGATTTGTCCTGTGGCTGCGGTGTGTTGTTCATACAGACTTTTTACCTCTTCTAAAGTGAAATTACTTAAAGTCAGAGAGCGCACCTTGATATTAAAAGGGCTAGAGGTATTTAACCTATCACTACCGCCAGAGGCTACCTTATAATCACGTACATCCCGCATCCCGATTAAGGCTACACATTGGGGGAAACCTTGGGGGCGACGGGGAAAACCATCCCTTAATTGCCTTAAGAGATTAATTAAAGTTTGATTTTGCAGGGAGTCAATTTCATCAATAAACACTACTACGGGGCGCACAGAAGTTTCTACCCAAGATTTGAGGAAAGAGCCAATACGTTGAGGTGGATTACCATTAGTTAAAAAAGGTGGTTGTAATTCTGTTGGTAGCCAAAAGTCAATAGCATCTTGCCAAGCATCTAAAATTCTTCTTTCTGCTACCTCTGGCTGATCGGGAAAAGCAGAGCCTACCTCTGCGGATACCATGACGGCGGTGTACTTACCACTGGCTGTTAATTCCTGTGCTAGGGTGAGCATGGCAGTGGTTTTACCGGTTTGTCTGGGTGCATGGATAACAAAGTAATTGCGCTGCTCAATCAGTCCTTTTAATTGGGGTAACCGTTCACTGGTGGATAGGGTGTAGTGTATATCCAGTTGACAAGGGCCAGCAGTGTTAAACCATTTAGTCATAAAAGTTTAGGTATAGCTTGATTTGATTATAACTCCTATGATTGTTAACGGTTGACTGTTGACTGTTGACTGTTGAGGGGTCAGGGTTTAAGAGCTACGACCACCGGGAGCCAGGGGTTAGAAACCCCTGTCTAATAGCTAAAGTCGGATGAATCCGACTGGGTGTTGACTGTTGACGGTTGACTGTTGACTGTTGACTGTTGAGGGGTCGGGGTTTAAGAGCTACGACCACGGGGAGCCAGGGGTTAGAAACCCCTGTCTAATGACTTCAGCTAAATGAGATTATCCCAATTATCTCAGAAGTCGGGGATATTACCCTCCAGGTGATGAAAGGCGATCGCATATGCTGTGTTTTTTGTGGCTTTAAATTTAAATTTAAACCTAAGAGTTTTCTGCAACCTAGGTACACAAGTAAAGGTAAAATTAAGAATCTATCTTCAAATCACCGCATCTATAAGCCCCATGTATTGCGATTACCTGGTACAAATTCTGACTGCTCGTGTGTATGATGTTGCCCAGGAAACCCCCCTGGAATATGCCACGAATCTCTCAAAACGACTGAATAATAATCTCTTGCTGAAGCGGGAAGATATGCAGTCAGTGTTTTCTTTTAAGCTGCGGGGTGCTTATAACAAGATGGTAAATCTGACACCAGAACGGCTGGGTCAAGGTGTAATTGCCGCATCTGCGGGGAATCATGCTCAGGGTGTGGCTTTGGCTGCTAGTCGGTTAGGTGCGCGAGCAATTATTGTCATGCCGGTGACTACTCCCCAAGTTAAAATAGATGCGGTGAAAGCTAGGGGGGGAGAGGTGGTATTATATGGTAATACCTATGATGATGCCTACGCTTATGCTCGTGAGTTGGAGGCAGAAAAAGGATTGACTTTTATTCATCCCTTTGATGATCCTGAGGTGATTGCTGGACAGGGGACAATTGGGATGGAGATTTTACGGCAATACCAGCAACCCATCCATGCAATTTTTGTGGCTATTGGTGGCGGTGGTTTGATTTCGGGAATTGCAGCTTATGTTAAACGATTGCGTCCAGAAATTAAAATCATCGGTGTTGAACCTGTGGATGCTGACGCTATGTCACAATCGCTGAAGGCGGGACATCGTGTACGTTTACCCCAGGTGGGTTTATTTGCTGACGGGGTGGCGGTACGAGAAGTGGGTGAAGAAACCTTTCGTTTATGTCAGAATTACGTAGATGAAGTTATTTTAGTAGATACAGATGATACTTGTGCGGCAATTAAAGATGTGTTTGAAGATACACGTTCAATCTTAGAGCCGGCGGGTGCATTAGCGATCGCCGCGGCTAAAGCTTACGCTGAACGAGAACAAATTCAGGGAAAAACCTTGATTGCTGTAGCTTGCGGTGCTAATATGAACTTTGACCGTCTGCGGTTTGTGGCGGAACGGGCGGAATTTGGCGAACGTCGTGAGGCTATTTTTGCAGTAGCTATCCCCGAACAACAGGGTAGTCTGGGTCAATTTTGTCAATGTATAGGCGATCGCAATCTGACTGAATTTAATTATCGCATAGCCGACGAAAAAGAAGCCCATATTTTTGTAGGTGTGCAAATACAAAACCGTGCTGATGCAGTCAAAATGGTAGAAACCTTTGAAACCTGCGGTTTTAAAACCATTGACTTAACCGATGATGAACTGACAAAATTACACCTGCGCCACATGGTGGGTGGACATTCTCCCCTAGCTCATAATGAATTACTCTACCGGTTTGAATTCCCCGAACGTCCCGGCGCTTTGATGAAGTTTGTCGGTTCTATGAGTCCTAACTGGAATATTAGTATGTTCCACTACCGTAACAATGGGGCAGATTACGGGCGAATTGTGGTAGGAATGCAAGTACCTCCCCAGGAAATGCAGGAATGGCAAGCATTTTTAGATACCCTTGGTTATCGTTATTGGGATGAAAGCCAGAATCTGGCGTATAAACTGTTTTTGGGGTAGCTTTCTGTCTACCCCAAATATAAGACAATTTTAGGCTTTTAATTCCGCGTGTTCTTCAAAGATAAAATGTTCATCTCGTCCCTTGATACTGTTGTCTGGCCATTTCACCCAATAATGTCTTTCTTCCCGACGAGCATCTAAAACGGGATATTCCCCCGGAACAATATTTTCTAAACTTTCTGGGGGTAAGTCTGAGGATTGATCTGTAGAAGGTTTGAGGATGGTTGGCTGTTTAATGATTAACGTACCAGGTAAACTGATACCATTTTGGGGAAGTGGAGGAACATCTTTACCGACTAAGCCAACTTTGATCGCTTCGGCCATTTTTTCGGCATCAAACAGATCCATATCGGCTTTAGAATCAATAAAGCAACATTCTACTAGAATCGCTGGCATGGAAGTATTCCTGATGACAAAAAAAGCGGGACTGCTTTTAACTCCTTTGTCCTTAAATCCTAGTTTGACAATTTCATTCAGCACTCGGCGAGCAATAGCTTGGGAAGCATTGCTAATGGCATAAATTTCTGACCCTCTGGGAGCATTTGTAGGGGAAAACGCGTTGAAATGTATAGACACAAAGATGTCTACTTGATTGGCGTTAGCTTTACTAACTCTTTGACTAAGAGAATGATTTAATGAGGTGGCGGTGCTAGGAGTGCAATTGATCACACTGTGACCTAATGCAGTTAATTTTTGCATCAGGCGAGTGCCTACATCTTTAGTTAGGACATCCTCTCTTTTTATACCTACTGCACCAGTATCATAGGGAGGACAGTTGTGTCCTATGTCAATTCCAAATTTCATACGGGGATTTCCTTAAAGGCTAGTCAATCACGGTTTAATCAGGCAGATGTAGATGTAATTCAAACCCGATAATTTACTTATATTTGATGTTGCTATTATGACTATTTCTCATGTTTGATGCGGCGGCAAATGCAATGAAACAGTCATAGACTCGGCTTGAGGTTAGGCTTCCTAGTATATGTAAATTTTTGAACCTATCCTTATATTATGATATGAGCCATTAAGATGTCATCTATCTAAAGATAGATATTTTCATATCTAGGGTTACGTGACCTAAACCATACAAAACTAAGTACACAGGCGACACAAGATAATCAATCGATCGCCTTTTCGGTGTTCTCCTCCATAATGAATTGTGATAGCCATAGAAGTTTAGAAACGGTAAATATGCACAGCAGCGAAAAACTATCTCTCCCCCTGATGGGTTGTGGTACTTGGGCATGGGGTAATCAACTACTCTGGGGATATAATCAAAGCATGGATGGACAGTTACAAGCTGTGTTTAACCTGTGTGTGAGCAGTGGTGTAACTTTGTTTGATACAGGTGATTCCTACGGAACTGGAAGATTAAACGGACGCAGTGAGTCACTCCTGGGACGATTTACCAAAGAATATCAAGGTGCAAATCAAGAGCATATCTGCATTGCGACCAAGTTGGCGGCTTATCCTTGGAGATGGACACGTCAATCAATGGTGAAAGCTTGTCACTCATCGGCTCAACGCTTGGGTAAAAATGTTGATTTAGTCCAGATGCATTGGTCTACAGCTAATTATGCACCTTGGCAAGAATCAGGTTTGTTAGATGGTTTAGCTGATTTATACGCACAAGGATTAGTTAATGGGGTGGGCTTATCTAATTATGGACCCAAACGTTTACAATTTGTACATCAAAAATTTGCCGCGCGGGGCGTTCCCATTAAGACTTTACAAGTCCAGTATTCTTTACTATCTACCTATCCGGTGACGGAATTAGGTCTCAAAGATGTTTGTGATCAATTGGGGATCAAATTAATCGCCTATAGTCCTTTAGCATTGGGGATATTAACTGGGAAATATACAGGAACCGGGAATTTACCCCCTGGTATCCGGGGTTTATTATTCAGACAACTATTACCAGGAGTGCGATCGCTTGTGGAATGTTTGCGGGAAGTGGCAAAATCTAGAAATAAAACTATGTCTCAAGTAGCAATTAACTGGTGTATTTGTAAGGGAACTATTCCCATCCCCGGGGCGAAAAGTGTGGAACAAGCACGGGAGAATATTGGTGCTTTAGGATGGCGGTTAGACTCTGGCGAAATTACCGCATTAGATCAAGCTGCAGCCAGTACAGATAAAAAAATGGTACAAAATATATTTCAAACACGGTAAAAATACTGGTAGAGACGCAAGTAATCACATCTCTACCCACAGGCTTAATTGCGGAATCTATGATTTACCCTCAGCTATCGCTATCAGGAAAAACCCATTGAGGTGGTTCCATGATTTTCTTGCGCAGGCGTTCTTCTGCGATCGCCAGCATTTGGTCTAGGGAAGTTTCTTGAATAAATTTGCTTGTGGCTTCTCTAAATTCAATATTGGGGCAATTATCCCCTAAAACGCAGCCGTTAACGCAGGCTTCGGCACAATTGATTTTTTGTTCCATAGTGAATTTCTCTCTAGTGAAAATATATGATCTCAAACTCTTGCTACTCTAAGAGCATATATATATATACAATTTTTTGCTAAAAAGGGCGCTCATGTCGGAACTCTTAGCTATTACTGGAACCATCGCCGCCATCGCTACGGCTGTGGTTCCCCAACAAGGTAGCGTTACTATTGTACGGGTATCTGGTTCCCAAGCAATGGCGATCGCTCAAACTCTATTTTACGCTCCTGGGGGTCAGGTTTGGGAGAGTCACCGCATTCTTTACGGTTATGTCCGTCATCCCCAGACCCAACAATTGGTAGATGAAGCTTTATTATTAATCATGCAAGCACCCCGTTCTTATACTCGTGAGGATGTGGTAGAATTCCATTGTCATGGTGGTATGATCACAGTGCAGCAGGTCTTACAACTATGTTTAGAACAGGGTGCTAGACTGGCTCACCCAGGAGAATTTACTCTCCGGGCTTTTTTAAATGGACGACTAGATTTAACCCAAGCTGAAAGTATAGCGGATTTGGTGGGAGCGCGATCGCCCCAAGCTGCTCAAACTGCTTTAGCTGGTTTACAGGGAAAATTAGCTCATCCCATCCGACAGTTACGCGCTCACTGTTTAGATATTCTGGCAGAAATTGAAGCCCGGATTGACTTTGAGGAGGACTTACCTCCGTTGGATGATAAAGGCATCATATCACAGATTAATCAAATTGCTGCCGAAATTACTAAATTAGTATCCACTAAAGATCAAGGTGAACTGCTGCGAACAGGTTTAAAAGTGGCGATTGTGGGACGACCAAATGTCGGTAAGTCCAGCTTATTAAATGCTTGGAGTCAGAGCGATCGCGCTATTGTCACTGATTTACCAGGTACTACCAGGGATGTAGTGGAGTCCCAGCTTGTGGTGGGGGGGATACCTGTACAAGTCCTGGATACAGCTGGAATTAGGGAAACCGTAGACCAAGTAGAAAAAATTGGCGTTGAGCGATCGCGTCGTGCAGCTAGTGCTGCTGATTTGGTATTATTCACCATTGATGCTGCTGCGGGATGGACAGAGGATGACGAGGAAATTTACCAACAAGTAAAAGACCGTCCCTTGATTTTAGTGGTTAATAAAATTGACTTACTAGAAACTACATCTATTGTATCTAGTAACTATCCTGATAATCTTGAGCAAATTGTTACCACAGCAGCGGCTAAGAATCAAGGAATTGATGCTTTAGAAACAGCAATTTTAAAGATAGTTCAAACCGGAAAAATACAAGCTGCTAATTTAGATTTAGCCATCAACCAACGACAAGCCGCAGCTTTAACTAAAGCCAAAATATCTTTAGAACAAGTACAAATGACAATAGCTGCACAATTACCCCTAGATTTCTGGACTATCGACCTAAGAGGCGCAATTCAAGCATTAGGAGAAATAACCGGAGAGCAAGTTACAGAATCTGTATTGGATAGAATTTTTAGTAAATTCTGTATTGGTAAGTAAATCTTATGGTGTGGGTACTTTACCCCCTTTTTCCCACAGATTTAATCCCAGATAATCCTGATCAAGTCACTACAGACAAACTGTTATACTCTCAGGGTTTGAGATTAAAAAGCTGAATTAAAGGCAGCACAGATATGGTAAAATACGTTATATTAATCCTCCATTAATCAAGATGAAATGAATGGCTTTTGGAAATTATCTTAATGCTGCTAATGCCTTAATTGTTGGTGCTAGTCAGGGGATAGGTTTGGGTTTTGTGGTAAATTTATTGCAAGATAGTAGAATTAAGCAAATTTATGCAACCTATCGTCAAAGAGAAACAGCAGGGGAATTAATCGCTTTACAAAACCAATATCCTGATAAATTAACTTGTTTATCTATGGATATTACCCAAGAGTCCCAAATTGTCGAAGTTATCCAACACATGAAAGCCGAAGTCAACCAGTTACACTTAGTAATTAACTGTGTTGGAATATTACACGACGACACCTTACAACCTGAAAAAAGTTTAAGACAAATTAATTCAGAAAATTTACTGCGCTACTTCCAAGTTAATAGTATTGGTTCTATTCTACTGGCTAAACACCTCTTACCCTTATTCCGCCATAATGAACCCAGCGTTTTTGCCAGTATTTCCGCTAAATTAGCTAGTATTGGCGACAACCAACTGGGTGGTTGGTATGGTTATCGTGCTTCTAAAACCGCGCTGAATATGTTCATGCGGACAGCAGCAATTGAGTATGGGAGAAGTTCCCCTAAAACACTATTAGTTACTTTACATCCTGGGACAACAGATACAAGTCTATCCCGTCCATTTCAAAAAAATGTCACCAAAGACAAGTTATTCTCTGTAGAACGCACGGTTCAGCAACTATTACAAGTGATTTCACAACTGGAAGAAGGTGACAGCGGCCAATTTTTCTCTTGGGATGGAAGTAGGTTACCTTGGTAGCTGAAATTAACTGATGCTGAGGAAAACCCATGAAATTTTTTATTCCCGCTGCTAATGACCATACCAGAGCCGAGGATGTTTATCACAAGATTGCTCAATTCGCCCAAGCTCCAATTACTCAAAAGCGGATTTGGAAGTTAAGCTGGGTTGAGAACGGTGTCAAGATGGAATCTGAGGTGGGTAGACCTTTACCATTTCCATATCTCACCGGTCAAGAGCTAGTTTTGGCCATTTTTGATTGTGAAAACCTGTATAAAATTTGTACTCTCACTCATGGAGCAGTCAAGGGAAGACCTGTGTTAGTGGTAAAAAACTCCCAATGCTCAGTAGTCTATTTTTCCCCTGATATCAATAGTAATTAAGTCGGGAGGTTAACTTTTATTGGAACATCAAGAATTATGATCTATTCATGAATTCCCAGAGGGTTGATTAAAATTTCTACTAACAAGTATTTTGTGGAAGACTCAGCTGATTTAAACCCCGCGACGATTGAGCGGGTAAAGGAAGGTGTAGCTGCTGCAAGCGATCGCGCTGTACGGGATATGATCAAAGAAGTTCTTCAGGGTCTGGAAACTATTAGTCAAGGACATCCAGAAACTAGAATTCATCCTCTGGTGCGTCGTTGGGTATTACGAACCTTCATCCGTACTTTGTTTCGCGTACGGGTGGAAAACCTAGAGAGAATACCGGAAAAACCAGCTATCCTCGCAGCGAACCATCTCCACCATATCGACCCCTTACTACTGTTGGGGGAACTTCCCACCCATCCCCACTACTATGTCCTGGGTGATGCTCGGACTCTTTATAATAAGTGGTGGAAGCGTTTTATATTGCGTCTAGTGGGTGGTGTCATTCCTTTAGAACGTATCTGGAAAGAAGAACTCGCAGTTATAGAAGCAAGCAAGCACCAACGACAAGACCTTCTAGAACTCGCTCAAGCAATTGAGGAGAATGTACCCACCGGGGAGGATATCCCCACCCTGCGAAAAATAAACCGCATTGTCCAGGGTTTGTTATCCCAGGGTAACGGACTAGTTGTATTTCCCGAAGGACGCTTAGGAAGCACAGAGGGTCAGTTACATCCTCTGAAGCGAGGAACAGTAATTTATGCTTTGCGGGCTGGTGTACCTATAGTACCAGTTGTAATAATTGGTACTCAAGACCTGTTTCTACGCAAGCAGTTAACTGTGCGCTTCGGGGAACCATTATATTTTGACCAAACTTCTAGAATTAAGCGTCAGGAAGTAGATACAGCATTAGAAACCTTACAAAACGCTTTACTGAGTCTGTTACCCACTAACTATGTAGAACCAAAAGGAATTAAGATTTTGCGTCATTTTCTCAATCATATGTTCTGGTAATTCAGCAGAAGATTACTTCCCGCGCCATAAGTTTTGTAAAGATCGCAAAACTTTAACAATGATTTCCTCAATCCATAGTATAATTTTATCGAGCCACTCTAGTAGTTTCTCTAAAGGGTGCTTGTCATAACCCATAAAAGTTGCGGGAACTTCTATCCAGTCTGGCGCAAATTCCCGGTTATGGTACTGATTGTCAGTTGTAGCTGGGGAATTAACCCCTTGAGAAGTTTTTACAGACCTTTGCAACCAAGGAGATTTTGTCTGGATCTGACTATCAGACCCGCTTGGGGATATGACTGTCGGATCATTACTAAACAAATCATGGAAATCTAACCAGGAATCTCCGACTAAATCTTCTGAACCAGGGTATTTTGCCAGGATTTTTTCCGGTGAATCTTCCAGTTTTTTATGTTTATTTCCCCCGAAAAAGTAATTAATTGCAGCTGCAATTAAATCCCTAATATTCAGTTTATGAGTTTCTAAACTGTCAGCATTGACTGCTATATCCTCTTGTTTGCCATAAATCAATATTTTTAGCTCAGTTTGAGCAATTGCGATCATCTCTTGGCTGCGCTTTTGTATAGGTAACAAGGCTTTGGTTTCCCATTTAGCCACAGATGTATCCAACCAGGACATTAATTTATTAGTTGGAAATGAATTATTTGGTCTAGCTTCCGGCAAAGCTGGTATGTTTACTTTACTTATGCCAGTAATTGTTGCTAAAATATATTTAATCTTGCTAATTAATTGACTCTGTGGTTGGTTTTCAGGTAACTGCCAAGGTTGTTGAGAATTTTCTAATTCAAAGATTATCCTGGCGGCTAATTTTGCCTGTTGGTTGGGTGTGAGAATATCTAAAATTTTATTCTCACTAGTAACAAGTACCAAATTACGACTTACCAAGTCTGTAGCAATTCCCTGAATAACCTGATAGGGTGGGGTAGTTATCCTCTTACTACCATTCCCTACCCATATGTTACTTTCATTTATAGGTAACGCCACCCTATCGCCATCAGAAAATTTTATGGGTGGGGTAGGGAGATAAGGCCCAAGTTTTGACCGCAAAAACCGGAAAAATCTCACAGGTGCAGATTCAGAGTCAGAAGGTAAACTTCTGACTGCTGCTAAGACTCGTTCAATGGGTGCGTCACATTTAGGCTCTTGCGGTTGTAACTTCAGTGTGGGTGGTGATTTAGCCTCTAAAGTTTTATTTGCTAATTCTGTGGCATGAAATAATTGGTAGAGGGGGTAAAGTAATATTTCCACACTCCACTGAGTTGCAACTTGTAAATGTCGGAATGTGTGATCCCAATGTTGTCTCAACCGCCGAGTTTGCAGGTGGACAAAATTTAGTAGCCTACTTTGATAACGACCCAGAGAACCAGACATAATAATGGTGATTTGCTTTTTTTGAGTCTTGTTGAGTTGTGAGACTCCCCCAAGAATAATATATGTAATTAACCTGATTTTATTTTATCGAAAATATGACCCTGCCCATGTCAAAATCTCACACTGAATTTATTTTGGCAACTATTGAGCAACTGCGCTCTTATTCTCAGGTAAATGTCCAGTCTGGTTGGGTAGGTTGGGAATGTGACTGTCAGATTACTGAAATTGATATATCTAAACTGTCAGGGGGGAAACCTGTAAATCTCAATGCTAAAGCCCATATTGCTTGGACAAGGGGTAAAAAGGTGCTGTGGTTGGTGCAAAAGTTTGTAGTTCCCGAAAATTTACAGGGTTATCCTGTCGCGGGTTTGTCTTTGCGCTTGGCTCTGGTTTGGTGGGCCGATGTGGCGGAGATTTATGTGAATGGGGAGTTAGTGCTACAGGGAGATTTATTTGATTGTTCCCCCAGGGTGCTGCTCAGTCCAGGGGTGAAGACTGGAGAAGAGTTTGTTGTAGCAGTACGTTTAGTCAGTCCGGGACATGATGATGGTGCTTTGGTGCGATCGCATCTAATTTATGAGTCTAATGATCATGATCATCCAGATCCGGGTTTTGTCGCTGATGAGTTGGCGATTGTACAGCTGTGTTTAACAAAGTTAGCGCCAGAACGGTTGATTACCTTGGCTGAGGAATTGGCAAAGGTAATAAATAACACAGAAAGTACACACTTACCCCTAGATAAGTTACGAAAAGTTTATCAGCATTTAGCAGGGTTTATCAGCACTTTAAATCCTCAAATCTATTTATTAGGTCATGCTCATTTAGATTTAGCATGGCTTTGGCCAGTGAGCGACACTTGGAAAGCGGCGCAAAATACTTTTGAGTCGGTTTTGCGGTTACAGGCTGATTTTCCAGAGTTGATTTTTTGTCATTCTACCCCAGCCCTTTATGCTTGGGTGGAGGAACATCGCCCAGATTTGTTTAGTCAAATTCAAGCCCAGGTAGCAGCTGGACGCTGGGAGGTTGTGGGGGGTTTGTGGGTGGAACCGGAATTAAATTTGATTTCCGGTGAGTCCATTGTACGTCAGTTGTTGTATGGTCAGCGTTATATCCAAGCTAAGTTTGGTAAGTTGTCCCCGGTAGCTTGGTTACCGGATACTTTTGGTTTTTGTGCGACTTTACCCCAGTTTCTAGTAAATGCTGGTGTTGAGTTTTTTGTAACTCAAAAGTTACGCTGGAATGATACTAGCCAATTTGATTATGACGCTTTTTGGTGGCGATCGCCTGATGGTAGTCAAATCTTGAGTATCATGTCAGCCCTAATCGGTCAAGGCATTGACCCGGTACAAATGGCAACATACGCTTATGAATGGCAAAGCAAAACCGGTTTTAAACAGTCCCTGTGGCTCCCCGGAGTGGGTGACCATGGCGGCGGTCCTACCCGTGATATGCTAGAAACTGCCCAACGCTGGCAAAGGTCTGCTGTTTTCCCAGACTTAGAGTTTACCACATCAGAAAAGTATTTACAGCAAATCCAGGATCAAGCTAGCAATTTCCTACCTACTTGGAATGACGAACTATATTTAGAATTTCATCGCGGTTGCTACACTACCCACGCAGACCAAAAACGGTACAATCGACGTTGTGAAGATTTATTATATCAAGCGGAATTATTTGCTACTTTAGCCTTCCTTAGCTGTGGGGTGACCTATCCCCTTGACATCGAAAGGGCTTGGAAACAAGTTTTATTTAACCAGTTTCACGATATTTTACCTGGTTCCTCCATTACCCAAGTTTATCAAGATGCACTCCCAGAATGGCAGCAAGTAGAAGCAGTAGGAAACAATATCTTACAAAAATCACTCTTAGCGATCGCCTCCCAAACCATTCTACCCCCTCCCCCCCATCCAGAAGCACAACCGATATTTATTTTCAATGCTCTCAATTGGCAACGTTCTGAGGTTGTCAGCCTCACATTACCCCCATCTCACCCACAATGGCAAGTCTACGATATTTCCGGACAGCCAATTACTTCTCAAATATCAGCAGACAGAAAAATCCTGTTTCTAGCTGCTGAAATTCCATCGGTAGGTTACCGCATTTTTTGGCTTTCCCCCACATCCCCCACACCCCCCACATCCCCCACATCCCCCACATCCCCCAACTGGACTTTAGAAAATGAATTTCTACGGGTGATAATTAATCCTGACACAGGAGATTTACGCAGTGTATTTGATAAAATCCATCACCGAGAAGTTTTAACTGGTGCGGGTAATCAACTACAAGCCTTTCAAGATCAGGGACAATATTGGGATGCTTGGAATATTGACCCCAATTATGCCCAACATCCCCTACCACCCACACAACTAAAATCTTTAGAATGGTTAGACCAAGGCCTAGTACAAAGTCGTGTCCGGGTGGTGCGTCAATTAGGTAAATCGGAATTTTGCCAAGATTATATTTTACAAGCTGGTTCGCCATTGCTGAAAATTGCCAGCACCGTTAATTGGCAAGAAAATCAGGTAATGGTAAAAGCAGCCTTTCCTGTAAATGTAGAAGCTGATTTTGCAACTTATGAAATTCCCTGCGGTGTCATTCGTCGCCCTAATCACCCCCAAACACCCGCAGAACAGGCTAAATGGGAGGTTCCCGCCTTGCGTTGGGCTGATTTAACTGGGGAAACTCAGGTAAATGTAAATAATGTAAATATTTATGGTGTCAGCTTGCTTAATGACTGTAAATATGGTTACGATAATAAAAGCAATCAATTACGCATCACCCTGCTACGCAGTCCCAACTGGCCTGACCCAAAAACAGACAGAGGACTACATGAATTTACTTACGCCCTATATCCCCACGGCGGTAGTTGGCAAACAGCCAATACAGTTCAGCGTGGGTATGAGTTGAATATTCCCTTACAAGTAGTTATCAATCCCCCCACCACTGAGGATGCTACACCCTCACCCGGTGAAAGTGTGAGTTTCCTCAATTTATCCGCAGCCAATTTAATCTTAATGGCCTTCAAGCCCTCTGAGGACAACCCCCAGCAATTCATCCTCCGGTGTTATGAATGTCAGGGAGACACAGCGCAGTTAAGTTTACAGAGTCATTTAGGGCTAAGTTTGGGAAATGCTGTAGATTTGTTAGAAGCGAAATCATCCCGTCCGCAACACTCAATCATAGAACCTTGGAAAATTGCCAGTTTTGAGGTGAACAGTGAACAGTGAACAGCCTGCGCACTGTTCCCTCACTCTAGTCTTCGTGGTCTTCAAAAGGGTCTGCTAACTGCTTACTAGGAGGACCGAAGGAAATGTAAATGGCATAACCCGTGATGGCAACTAAGGCAGCGCCAACGGAAATACTAACAATTGTTGCGGTGTCCATAAATGAAGGATTAATTATGAGTGCTATTATGGTTAAACTTGGCCTGAGTCGGCACTGTTTATTTTTGTTTATTTTAACATTTGTTTCGCGATCGCTAAAATTATTTTCCCTATCAAAATATAGTGGGAGCGTGAAAACCCCTACGCTTTAGCGAGGGGATGAAACGTGACTCAACAGGATTTATCCTGTCGTATCCTTACTAGAAAAACTTTAACAGGTATTTACAAAGCATTTCTGATTAGTTAGGATAAAAAAAAGCATCCACAAATATGGTGAAAAACCCAAAAGATGCTTTCCTTAAGTAGCCACACAGCTAGGTTTATCCTTAGTCGAGGTGGGTAGGGCATCTTTGACTGTGCCACAACGATATGACTTGTTTAATACATAAATCAGATCGTAAACGTTGCGATGCATGGCTTAAGCCTGCGTAGCAACATCAGTTTAGAATCCCTTGTGATTCCATCCAGGGGAGAAGTCAAGGCAAGTTATGACTCGGACGCTTCATGGTAATAGTAGAATATTACAGAAGATGAAAAAAAGCTTTGGTAACTGAATCTTAGGTGAACTATGGCACAACGCACTAGGTTGGGAGATATACTCAAACCTTTAAATTCTGAATACGGTAAGGTTGCCCCTGGTTGGGGTACTACGCCTTTAATGGGTGTTTTTATGCTCCTATTTTTCGTGTTTCTGCTGATTATTTTGCAAGTTTACAACAAGTCTCTGTTGATTCAGGATGTAATGGTTGATTGGCGCTCTTTGGGCGGCTAAATCAACACAGCGCACCTGTACCCGGCTTGTCCGGGTTTTTTTTTGGTTTTATACCAAAAACGTTAGCCTTAAATAAGTCAGCATGATATACATAAGGGGAGTTTTGATTTCGATTCTCCCCAGCCTCACTTGACCGCATTGTCTATTTATAGGAGAAAGGACGTGAATATATTTGGTATCGGTCTACCGGAAATGGGTCTAATTATGGTAGTGGCTTTGTTGATCTTTGGCCCCAAGAAGTTACCAGAAATTGGTCGTAGTCTCGGTAAAGCAGTGCGGGGTTTTCAAGAAGCTTCTAGTGAGTTTCAAAACGAGTTTAAACGGGAAGCTGAACAAATAGAACAGGCCATGAAAACTTCTGCACAAATCGAACCCAAGCAACTGGAAGGTACAAAATCTAAACCAGAAGGGGAAGGTGCAGCTCAGGAAATGATTTGAGTCACAATGACAGAAGCTGCTACAAAACCATCTCTGGTAATTCCTCAACTAATTGTTGGGTTGGGGAATCCCGAACCTAAATACGACCAAACACGCCATAATATTGGCTTTGCTGCTATAGATACACTGTCCCGTGCTTGGCAAATTCCTTTAGGGGAAAACCGCAAGTTTCAGGGTGAGTATGGTGAAGGAATGGTTCCGGGTATGGGTAAAGTTCGCTTACTCAAACCTTTAACTTATATGAATCGTTCTGGACAGTCTATTCAATCGGTAACTAGTTGGTATAAATTACCTCCTGAGTCGGTGCTGGTGATTTATGACGATATGGATTTACCTTTGGGTAAAACTCGTTTACGCTTGTCTGGTTCGGCTGGGGGACATAATGGGATGAAGAGTACGATTTCCCATCTTAATACCCAAAACTTCCCGCGTTTACGCATCGGCATTGGTAAACCCAATGATGGTAGTAATAGCGAACAGTCTGAATCAATCTCTCATGTTTTAGGAAAATTTTCTGCTGCTGAAAGTCAACTGATATCTCTTGTGCTTCAGTTTGTGGTTGAGTGTGTAGAATTTAGCTTGAAACAGGGAGTAGAAAAGGCGATGAATCGTTGTAATAGCCACAATATCCCAGTCTATCCATAAACTCCGTGAAAATAATATACCCTCACCTCTGAGATGTGGTGGGGTATATCCAAAAATTTTATGTAATAATTAAGGCAATGTACTATTGCTGATGTTAGGTCAAGCCTAAATAGGTTTATTAAAACCTTCGCTTACGTCTAGCTGATACCGCCTTACGTTTGCGCTTTTCTAGAGGTGTTTCAAAGTGGCGATGAAACTTGACATCAGCTAATATACCAGCTTTAGACACCTGACGTTTAAACCGACGCAAAGCTGAATCAATACCTTCGTTTTCTCCTAGAACGACTTGGGTCATTCTTACCGCATCCTCATAATCAATACTTTCCACTGCAATTTTAGCCTCAAACTCAGCCAAACATCCCTGGCTAGGGTAGACATCAGAAGCAATTTATCGAAATTAATTGTAATTACCTGAATATACAGTTGTTAATTGAAATATTTTATGGTATGGCCAGGGATAGTGCTAGTTGATATAGTTGACGACGAGGCACAGAAGTGATTTTTGCTAATTGTCGGCTAGCTTGCGATCGCGATACTCCCTGCGTCATGATCTGAAGTAATTCAGCTTTGAGTTGTTCCTCTGTCAGTTGGAGTTGGCTGGGGGGTTTTCCCGCCAAGACTAGGGTATATTCCCCTTGGGGTTCCCGTTGGTGATAATGAGCGATCGCTTCGGTAATAGTTCCTCGCCAAAATTCTTCGTGTAATTTAGTTAACTCCCGTGCTATGACAATTTGGCGATCGCCTCCCCAAACCGTTGCGAGGTCTTGTAAACTTTCTGGCAACCGATAGGGCGATTCGTAGAAAATTAAGGTGCGGGATTCCGTCTGCAGAGACTCTAAATACTCCCGCCGTTTTGCTGCTTTAGCTGGAAGAAAGCCTTCAAACACAAACCTATCTGTAGGTAGTCCAGCTGCACTTAAAGCGGTAATTACCGCACTAGCGCCAGGAATTGGTACCACAGTTATTCCTGCATCAATACAAGCTATCACCAGTTCATAACCAGGATCAGAAATTCCCGGTATTCCCGCATCACTAACCAGAGCAATAGCCTGGCCATTTGCCATATACTCTAACAATTCCGGGATACGGCTTTGGCGATTGTGTTCATGGTAACTTATTTGAGGGGTCTTAATTTGAAAATGCTGTAATAGTTTCCCAGTGTGGCGAGTGTCTTCGGCGGCGATTAAATTTACTGTTTGCAAAATGCGCACCGCCCGAAAAGTCATATCTTCCAGGTTGCCAATGGGTGTAGCAACAATGTAAAGTGTTCCTGGTTTGGGTTCAGTCTGCATGAGTCAAAAAATGAGCGGTAGGGGACACACATGAATAATCTCAGATCCCACCGGGGTTTATTTGTGGGTTTAGTGACCTTGGATTTAATTTACCTGGCTGATTCTCCCCCTGGAAATAATCAGAAAGTTGTCGCTACTGACTATACTTTAGCAGCTGGTGGACCGGCTACCAATGCGGCTGTCACCTTTAGTTATTTAGGTAATCAAACTCAACTTTTGGGGGTGCTGGGTTGTCATCCCATGACCCAAATAATTCGGGGAGATTTGGCAAATTATCAAGTGGCGATCGCTGATCTTCAGCCTACTATGAGTACAGCACCACCTGTATCTTCCATTATTATCACCCAAAGCACAGGTGAAAGAGCTGTAATTTCTCTCAATGCAGCCAAAACTCAAGCTAATAGTGGATCTATCCCGGCAAATATTTTACAAGATATTGACATTGTATTAATTGATGGGCATCAAATGGCCGTCGGTCTAAGCATAGCGGCAATGGCTAAAGCTGAAAATATCCCGGTAGTCATTGACGGTGGTAGTTGGAAACCAGGATTCGAGGAAGTTTTGCCCTTTGCTGATTATGCCCTGTGTTCAGCTAATTTCTATCCCCCTGGCTGCAACACTGAGGTTGAGGTATTTACTTACCTGAGTCAATGGAATATTCCCTACATCGCCATTACTCACGGTGAAAACCCGATTACATATTTATCTGCAAGTGGAATGGGTGCTGTAGATGTCCCTCAAGTGACGTGTGTTGATACTCTGGGGGCGGGAGATATTTTTCACGGTGCTTTCTGTCATTATATTCTCCAAAGCAGTTTTACCGATGCCTTAGCACTATCTGCTACAATAGCGACGGATTCTTGTCGATTTTTTGGTACTCGTCGGTGGATGGATGTTGAGGAATCTTCCACAGATAAACACAGATAAACACAGATAAAGAGGGCGAAATGAAGGACTTACAAGCAATATTGGCGATCGCTCGTAAAGTGGCTTGGGGTGCATCTGATTTACTCAGGTCTTATTACCATGGTACCGCCAAAAATCCCGATCTCGATATCCAGTACAAACAAAATGAGCCTGTAACTGCTGCTGATGTGGCTGTCAGTCGATACATTCTCGAGCAGCTACAAGGGGCTTTAGGTAATGAAGATTTTGCCTATATTAGCGAGGAGACCTATCAATCACCGCTCACTAAGCAATCATCTCCATGGGTTTGGATTATTGACCCCTTAGATGGTACTCGAGATTTTATTCAAAAAACTGGCGATTATGCGATTCACATCGCCTTAGTTCAAAACTCACGTCCAGTTTTAGCTGTGGTTGCTCTCCCGGAAGCTGAAAAGTTGTATTTTGCGACTAAAGGGATGGGTACCTTTGTCGCCACCCGCGAGCAATGTTTTCCCATACAGGTCTCTTGTGGTAAGCCTATAGAAGATTTAACTGTAGTTGTCAGTCGCTCTCACCGCCATGAACAGCTAGATTATTTGTTACAAAAATTACCATGCCAAAATCACAAATCCGTTGGTAGTGTAGGTTGCAAAATTGCTACAATCCTGGAAAAACAGGCGGATATTTATATTTCCCTTTCCGGTAAATCTGCCCCTAAGGACTGGGATCTAGCAGCACCTGAACTAATTTTAACAGAAGCTGGCGGTAAGTTTACTCACTTCGATGGCAGTTTGTTGCAATACAATAACCAAGACATTAACCAGTGGGGTGGTTTAATCGGGAGTAATGGCGAACATCACCAACAGCTATGTGATGCGGTAGAAAAGTTAATGGTAGAGTTTTCTAGTTAAGAAGGACAAAAACACTATCTACAGGCTTAACGCTAACACCAAAGTCCCTACCTTCAGCGAAGCAAGGTAGGTAAGCAAGCTGGAGCGATGTGGCAACTAGGGGCAAAGAAGCGACAAAAATCTACAGAAAGTTTTGCTAAAAACGAACTGAGGGAGGTAGAAACCTACAGTTCAGGCGAAGCCAACTGTGGGTAGTTCATAAATGCTGTGCTATATTCAGGGGTATAAAGATTATTTTCGGTGGAGTAACTCCTTTTGGTTTCTAAAAAGCGTCTCTCCGAATCTAACTCTCCACAACTCTCGGAATTCGGAGACAGACATTCTATGTCAATTTACGTCGGCAATTTATCTTATCAGGTGACCGCAGAAGACCTGAAGATGGCTTTTCAGGAATATGGTACAGTTAGTCGTGTTCAGTTACCCACAGATCGAGAAACCGGTCGCCCCCGTGGTTTTGCATTTGTAGAGATGGAATCAGAAGCACAAGAAGCAGCGGCCATTGAAGCCCTCGACGGTGCTGAGTGGATGGGACGTGATTTAAAAGTCAATAAAGCTAAACCCCGTGAGGAGAGAAATTCCCCTCGTGGTGGTGGTGGTGGTAATTGGGGTAACCGTCGTGGTGGTGGCGATAGACGCTACTAAGCCCTAATATTGCTTTAATAGTTCCCAAACTACCCTAACTCTCCCCCATGATAAATTTAGTTTATGCTGGGGGATATAATTATAATGTATATTTTTGTATCGGCTATAACTCATAATCTCAATTTTGCTCAACGTCAAGAATCATTTGACACTCTGTGAGCATGAACGGAACTAATAGCCATCAAGATATATCTTTTATATTGACATTATATTTACAAAGTGTGGTGAATAGGATTACCCTGCGAGTTTTAGCTTAAGATTATCACGAACAATGTTGCGCGTTTATCATCTTCTTGTCGGTGCTATTTTATTAGCTTTTACGCCAGTGGGAATCAGAACTATTCTCCCTAAGTTTTCTCCTGAGGTAGTAGAGAGTCCCAAATCTGTAGTAGAGACAACTCACAACAGTTCTGAGCAAACCACAGATGGAATTACTTGGAAAAAAATTTTGGGTAAAACCCCTACTCCCAAGGGCTGGGAAGTTGTACCTTGTGAGGTAGACTCTTCCCTGTTGTGTGTTTATTCCCAAGGAAAAGTTTTGGGTACAGTGGAAATCGGAGTTTATCCGGTCAAAAACAACCAAAAATTCCAAAAAAATCTCACAGATGCAGGTATTTCCCTAGGATCTCAGCCAGATTACCAAAATCCTGAGTATCAAAATAACTTATTAATAGCACTCCAGGCGTGGGTGTCTGATTTCAACGCTACTTTCATCAAAGATCGCCAGAATACCTATGGAAATAAAATTTTGTTCTCAGCCTACCCACCACAACCGGTATTAGTTGGTAAACTGCGGGGAATAAGCTCTGGGTTTGTGGGACTTAAGCCAGAGGGTGGAGTAGAAGAGTTACATATCAATCATGTGGTATTTAACGACAAGAATATATACGTATTTTCTACAGCTTTCGGCGATGATTCTGTTACAGGCAAGTTCGAGTCACTGGAAAATTTGGCAATTTTTCAACCTTACTTTTCGTCCATCGCCTCTGACTTAAAATTACCCATGTGAGGGACTCCACAGGGGGCGATCGGTTAAATTTCAGCTACCGCTCGGGAAATCAAACGTCTTGCTAAAGTTTGTGTACCTGTGTGTTCATAGTAATTGGTAGCTACATCTAGAAAAGCCGCCATATAGTCTAACTTATCATCTGTGAATTCAATAAAGTGTTGCAAATTGCCAACTATTGTTTGTGGAGTTAAATTATGTTGGGTAACTAACCCCCCCATCCAACCTTTAACAGAGTCAAAGCTTTCGCCGATAAAGTTTAACTTACTTCCAACATTGTTACCGGGAATCGCATCTTGAATACCTTGGAAAGTCGAGTTTTGGGCTAATTCCTGGGGATTCATACTAGATAGTGCAGATAATGCTTTGTAAATAAAGTCTGGACCTAGGGGTAATAACCCATCGACACAAACTAAAGCCACCATGCGAATCAGGGACTCACCAGCATACTCACCCAAAGAAGCGACAAAATCGCCGATACTGTCCCCCGGAATCCCATTAATTTGGCAGAATGCTACTAACTCTACTACTAACTTTAGGCACAAATCAATAGTTTGGGCTTGGTTGGCTTTGGGAGTCACCTTGTTTAAAAAACCTAACAAAGGTATTTTTTCGCCGACTTTGTTAGCTAATGCTGCTGTACCTAGGGCTTTATCTGTCCTGTCCACAGTTTGATAAAGCCACATGGCGCGTTGGTATCCTTGGGATCGGTCATTGTAGAGGTAAATCGCTCTTTCTCCAATTTGTTGAATTAAATCTTCATCGGTTTCCCCAGTCACAGTTTTAATTGTATTGACAAACCCTACGGTATTTTGCCACTCACCAGGAGCGATAAAATCTAGGGAATTTAACATGGAAACCGTTAATCCCCTAGTTGGAAGTTCATCAACTAACTCAAAAATCGGTTTGTTCACAAAAATCTCCTAGTTCAATTTAGCTAGACCATCAAGGTTAAATTTCTCTATCCAATCTGCGCGATCGCTGGCGGTAAATGAAGGATCGCGGGATAATACTTTTACTTGGTAACGATTATTTACCAGGATTGCTGTTTGAGTCTGGCCAATTTCCCTCGCGGGATAACCTGCAATTGTCATGGTGCTATTAGAGTAACTAGCCGCTGTTGCTGGTGTGCTGCTGGTATCCGAAATAGCTAACATAGCCACATCTTGACCATCTTTCTTTAATTTAGCTTCAGCAAAACCTTTTTTCTCCTGGGTAAATACTCTTTGGTACCCGTCACTAGCTAAGGGAAAGAATTTATTAAATTCTCCCCCTTGAGTAGCAGTTTCTACAACTGCTTGACCTCGTTTTTGTTGGGTACTTTCCTGCTGTACCTGGTCAAAACGTCCGGGTTCTGGGGGACTACAAGCGGTGGTTAGTAGTAAAAGTGAGACTAACAAACCAGCAAAAATTTTAGACACGCGTGGGAAATTCATTTTTATTCCTGATGTTTCAACTTTCAGCATTGCGGTGTGCTATGACAGCATAAAACGGGTCACCACCGCCAGCACCTAACCACTGTAAAAAATTTGGTACTGTGGATTTATTCACAATTACCTCTGGAACTGTAAATCCCGTTACTGAGGTGAAGTATTTCTTGACCAATTCCACTCTAGTGGGTTCGGAAGCGTCTCGCCAAATTTGAATGGCTTTTTGGAAAAACATCCGGTTAGAAAAGCTGATAATTGCTACACCCCCAGGTTTGAGAACCCGATGAATTTCTGAAAATATGGCTTCTGGGTACTGGAGATACTGTACAGAAACACAATTGAGAACCGCATCAAAACTTTGGTCTGGTAAGGGTAGTTGGGGATGCTGATTCAGATTTTGGACAAAGTAATGATTTAAACGGCGATTACGTGCTAATTCCTCGGCGTTGAGTCCATGTCCCTCAATATGGCTAAATTCCATCTCTGCTGGGAGATGAGATACCCAACTGCTCATCATGTCCAGTATCCGTGTTTGAGGGCGCAGACGATCGCTATATAAATCCGTTAGCTGTTGAATAAATCCTTCATCTACATGGGTGACGAAGCGGGGATAGTCGTAAAATAGCTGGTCGTCTGTGTCGTCTAATTTTTGCCTTTGTTCGGGTTTCAGCAACATAATAGGCTTATTTTTTACCTCTTTTAGTGGTAAATACCGTAGTAAACATCATTAACATACCACCTAGGAGAATAGAGATCGCAACCCCTCCGGTGATTAAATCCAGTAAATTACTGTTCTCCATGAGTTAAAAATCTACTCCCCGTTTCAGTTCTACGCCTTGATTCGCATAATGTTTGTGACAGTATACCTCAGAGTGAACCGTAGCCAAATCAAAGTAGGCAGGTTGTTGTTGACAGCGACCAGTAATAATAACTTCGGTATCGCGGGGTTTGCGCAGTAAGGCTTGAACTATGGGTTCAACCGGAAGTAATTCTAGGTCTACAGTAGGGTTAAGTTCATCGAGAATAATCGTTTTGTAGAGTCCAGAAGCGATCGCCGTTTTAGCAATTTCCCATCCTCTTTCTGCTTCTACATAGTCCAATTCCTGGCGAGAATTGCGCCAAACAATTGCATCTCGACCGCAGCGTTGATGATCTACTACCTCTGGATATGATTGCTGTAAAGCCGCGATGGCTGAGTCTTCCGTGTAGCCACTTCCACCTTTGAGCCATTGCATAATTAATACACGGGTAGAACCTGGATGATTAATTCCCCTGCCAATAGCCTGTAAAGCTTTACCTAATGCACTAGTGGATTTACCCTTACCAGCACCGGTATAAATTTCAATTCCCTCAAGAAAAAGTTCTTTGGCTGTGGGGTGCTCTTGAGGTTTCATTTCTGAGTGTAAATCGGCAATATCAATTAAAGCTTGGGGTGCAGCGCGTCCAGTGGCGATGATTTCTAATTCATGGGGTTTAGATTTCAATGTCCTGACTACCTGATCTACTGGTAGTAAACCCAAATCTAAAACCGGGTTAATTTCATCTAAGACCACAACCGAATATAAACCAGAAGCGATCGCTCCTTTGGCTACATCCCAACCCCGCGCCGCTTCTTCTCGGTCGAAAGAGGTGATTTCCTCGGGTCCGAAAAATTCGGCTCTCCCGGTGCGAACCTGATCAATTAAATGGGGAAAACCGCGCTGTAAAGCTGCGATCGCTCCATCCTCGTCATAATGCCGTTCTGGTCCTTTTAAAAACCGCAACAGTAAAACGCGGCTGGAATCCCCGGGTGTATTGATTCCCAAGCCAATTGAGCGCAAAACTACCCCTAAAGCTGCTTGGGACTTACCTTTACCCACACCGTCGTAGATGTGAATTTGACCTGTGAGCCGTTCAGGACGCACTTGCGCCGTGCGAATACCGATGCCATTCCTTGTCATTTCTTGAAAAGCTGTAACGTGGGAATATTCAAAATTTTACCTTGAAAAATAGTAGACATAACGCTGTATGATTGGAACAAACGTATACTTTAATACTTATTCCTTTGGGATGGCGGGGGATTCTTCTTGTCTAGGTATTGCTGTTTGACCCGAAAATAAATCAGGTTATACTGGCATTCCAAGAGCACTACCGAATAATTGCCCTCATTCCATACTATCAAACCCGATACCTTATGCTTGGACTTGAAAATCTCACCTCTCCTAGAATTCTACCTCTGGGTGCAGTTCTGTTTGAATTTTTATTTTTACTGACTGCCATTCCTATAGAAGCATACATTTTGAACCAAAGGCTAAAATTCGATAAAAAAACTAGCACTTTTTACGCCATATCTATCAATGTCTTTTCCAGTACTATTGGTTGGATTATCTTTTTTATGATGGAGCCAATTTTACCCATAAATTTAAAATCGGAATTAATAAGTTACATATTTTTTAATAGTTTTAGATCAGAAGCTACCCAGTCTTTGATTATTTTTACTGCTTTTGCAATGTTTTTTATTACCTTTTTTATGAAGTTTTTTCTTTTGAGGCTTTTTGTAATCTCATTAAAAGAAGATTTTATCAATCTCTATAGTAAGACCCCAGAAAATAGTCGCTTAAAATGGCGTTTGACCAGCATTGCTAGATTACAAAACACAAATTTAGTTACCACTCTATTAATCGCTAATTCCCTGAGTTACAGTGCGATTACCATAATTATATTTTTCACCAGAAAGTAAAAGTAAAATACTTAGACAATTTTCAATCACAGGTGTTAAGCATGCAAACCTTATTTAGGGATATTCTATTACTTTTTCAATTTGTCGTTGGGATTTTTGAGGGAACTAGAAAGTTATTCGTGCCCAAGAAAGCTTATTCATGGCAGACATTGATTTACTTGAGTTTTTATTCTTGGGGACTTTCATTGTTGGCTGTGGGTTATGTGCAACTTATAATTGCATTTTTAGGCTGGTTGTTTTTAATTGCTGGTACAGCTTGGTATACAACTGATGATCCTTTAAGAGTTCCTGGTACTTTTATGCCAGTGGGAGCAGTAATAACTGGATTTTTGGTTAGTGTTTTTGCCTTTGGTCATCCAGAGGATGTAATTACACCTAGAACTGTTGTCCTCTGGCCTACAATATCGGGAATAATTACAGCAATTCCAGAATTCATTGAAGGTAGCGAAACCAAGACTACAGCAAAAATTCCTAAACCAGAAGTTCGGGAAAAAATCATAGTTCTGGTAGCTAGTTGTATGTTAATTAGTTGCTGGATTCAGTTTTACTTTGTCATTGATAATTGGTTAACACAATATCCCACCTTACTCACAGATGATTTTGGGCGGAGTAGCTTTGTGATCAGAATTACCGAACCAGAAAGAACAGAAAAAAACCGGATACCAGAAAATGGTGTAAATATACTCGATGGTATACAAATAAAAGTAGAACAACAATTAAATAAAACACCTTGGTCACAAGTTGAAAGATGGTTGCTAGATGCAACAAAGGAAGTTAGTAACTTGGGTAATCAAGTCATCAATGAGAAACTAGGACAATATCAAGAAAGTAAATTATGGAGTACCGAGGCGCGTGTAGCTAATATCCCATCTGGATATAGATTAGATTTACTCAGTATCTGGCTTGGCCCAAGTTCTGATCCCAAGGGCTATTACTTACAAAAATCCTGTCAGATTGAACCAATAGCATTATCTACCAGAACTCTGGTCAGTCTCACAAGGGTAGAGGAGAAAAATACAGTTGCAGAAGTGGAATGCGATCGCCTGAGTAAATTTATTGCGGATCAAGTACCACCCCAGCGGTGAGGGATGGGGTGCGGTTTAATCGTCGCCCCAAGTTCGTAACTGCAAATAAACAAACACCAAGGTAAAGGCTAACAATACTGTAGCAGCGGCAGCGGCGTAGCCAAAATCAAATTGAGCGAAAGCTTCTTGGTAAATGTAGTAAACCAGCAAGTTAGTAGTGTTTACTGGACCACCGCCGGTAATTACATAAACCTGCTCAAAACTCCGTAGTGTAAAAATGGCTGTAGTAACTATGGCAAATATCATGGTAGGTTGTAGTCCCGGTAGGGTAACGTACCAGAACTGTTGCCAACCATTAGCGCCATCTAGTTCTGCTGCTTCATAACGACTAGGAGGGATTGCCTGCAAACCAGCCAAAAATACTACCATATTAAAACCGAGTTGTTTCCAGATACTCAAAATAATTAATACTGGCATAGCCCAAACTGTACTACCTAACCAGGGAATGGGTACAATACCCAATAAGTCTAAAAGTGCGTTGACTGGGCCAGTTGTTTGAAATAACCAGCGAAAACCTAAACCTGCAGCCACAAGAGAGATAATCGAAGGTAAAAAATAGGCACTCCTGAGGAGTCCCCGCAGCGCCAGAGATTTGTCTAATAGTACTGCTAGCCCTAAAGGAATAACTAAACTGGGAATGACGGTGGCAACGGTAAAATAAATTGTGTTACCCAAGACTTGCCAAAAATCTGGGGTCAGTAGCAAGCGCCAATAATTCCTTAAACCTACCCAAGTAGTACCTGCGGATGTGAAACTACCTGCAGTAAAACTCAGGTAGAACAAATAAGCGATGGGCCAAATGATGAAGATAGTCAGTAAAATCAGGGCGGGAGACAAAAAAATCCAAGCCGCAAAGGTATCATTATCTAACCAGGACTTAGTATATGTTTTTGGCATTTATCATTTTTCCTCTTTGCTGTTATGACTCTTGGCCTTGATTCTACCGTTAGCCTGGTTGCTCCCAGTATTAGTAAACGCCTTTTATCACCCAGTCAGCCTTTAAAATTAGGGATTATGGCTTCTGGTAGTGGTAGTAATTTTGAAGCGATTGCCCAAGCGATCGCAGATGAGCAATTAAACGCTCAAATTCAGGTTTTAATTTATAATAACCCCTTAGCCAAAGCTGCCATACGCGCAACTAATCGGGGGGTAGAAGCTGTATTATTAAATCACCGTGACTACGGCAGCCGCGAAGCATTTGATGGTGAAATTGTCAAGACTTTGCAGCAGTATGATGTTGATTGGGTGATTATGGCTGGCTGGATGCGTTTGGTGACACCAGTGTTAATTGATGCTTTTACAGACAAAATTATTAATATTCATCCCAGTTTACTGCCTAGTTTTAAAGGCATTAATGCTGTAGAACAGGCTTTAGCATCTGGAGTAAAAATTACTGGCTGTACTGTACATTTGGTTTGTTTGGAAGTAGACAGTGGTCCGATATTAATCCAAGCGGCGGTGCCAGTATTACCTGAGGATACGGTGGAAACACTCCACGCTAGAATTCAAATTCAGGAACATATTATTCTACCACAGGCGATCACACTAGCGGCTCAAGGGTAGTTAACTAGCTGCTGATTAACTGATTGAGAATTCAACCACAGATGAACACAGACAAGTACTCATTGTATTAGATTAGGTTTGATGAGTTTTAGTTTCCCGGAATTTCCAGAAATAGCCAGAAATCCAATTTGCTACCATGTGGGCTATTATTGGCACTAACAAGTTACCGGTGAATAAGGCGCTAAATCCCAGCATTAACCCAATGATAGTTGCCCAAATTACATAGGGCCACTGTTGTTGTCCACTCAGATGTAAAACACCAAAGGCTAGACTAGACACAATTACCGCTACATTATCTAAGCCTAGAGCTGGTAGCATCACTCCCCGAAATAAAAGTTCTTCACTTAAGGCCGGGAGTAAGCCTAGCCAAATCAGGTCGGGTAAAGCTAATGGTTTGATAACTATGTTGAGGTAATAGTCTGCGCTTTGACGGTAGGGAGGACAAAGGCGATAAGCTAAACTACTTAAGGCTGGGATGATTAAACCTAGCCCTAAGCCTAGGAGTGAATCTTTTGCTGACCAGTACCATCTTAATAAGTAAACATCGCCATAGGTCAACCACACTCTGGCGACTATCCACAACACAATTGCAGTCACTCCCATAGCTACTAATACTTGGGTGCGTGTCAAGTAGGGAATTTCTGGCTCTTGATTTTGTTGTTCAACCACGATTTGTAATTACTGGCTTTAATGAGGATATTTCGGGACTGATGGCGGCGGGATTGATGCCGGCTTTATGGGCTACTATTACACCTACTGCCTCTAAATATGAGTTTACCTCTATGGCTGTGATTCCTAATGCTTGGGCAGGAACCTGGATCAGGGTTTGATTTTCTGCTACGGTAATAATTTGGCATCGCTTTTGGTTTAAGCTGATTAAGGCGCTACTACCACAAGCATTTGCGGGTACGATGACTGCATCTACTTCATCTGCCCAAATATCATCTGGTAAAGATGTATTTGCCTGTTTTTCTGTAATAAATTGGGGGGCGCGACTTAAACCCACAAGGACACATGGTAAAAAGGTGTAACCTAATTCTTCGGCGGCGGAACGAGGTGATAAATGGGGGTCTGGTGGTGCGGTTGCTAAGGCTGGAGAGTGGGCGCAGGGTATTTGGAAGGTGCGCACAATTAAATGGCTAATTACTGCTTCTGCACCCGCTAAGGGGTCTACTCCTTGGCCATGACGGTAGTTTTGTACTGCTTCCTCATCCATATCATCGGGGAAACGGGCGACAACGGCGATCGCTTCTGCGCCGGCTTTGTTAATTAATATTTCTGCTCCCCTGAGTAGACTGTCAGGGTTGCCAATGGTTCCCCAACTAACTCCGGACTTAGATAACCGTAATTCTACGTTTATTGCCGCATCTGTAATTACATAGTCTGTAAGGGTTAAACCCAGGGTTGCTCTGGCAGCATCTGCCGCTTGCAGGTGTCTGATGCGTAACTCTGGTTCTATACCTTGGTCTAAAAGTAAACCTATCTTATTATTACGGACGGGACGTAAACCCCAGCATCCAGAGGCGAATTTGTCAAGTCCGCAACCTTCCACATACAGGGTGTTGGGGAGGTTCCAATACAAACTTGCACCATTGAGAACATTGGGGTGAGTGATCAGGCGATCGCAAACCTGTGATATAACTCTAGCTACAGGCAAAGCATCACCGGCATAACCGCCAATGGCAGCCCCCACCCCAGTTGGTATAATTAAAATGGCTGTATAGGGTCGTTGATTCACTCGACTGATGCACAGTCCACAGTCACAACAGCCTCAACAGTAGCTTTTTGCTGTGTTTCATCCACAGAAGTAATCGCCCAACGCAGGGGTTCTCCTTGTTTTTGCAATTCCGCTGTAATTGCTGTTTCCAACTCTGTAGGAGTAGCTTGTAAATCAACTTCAGCAGTAATAAAATGGGTTGTCATGGCGGTAAATCTTTGATATTTCCAGTTTCTACAATAACTGATATCAGTTACCAGTTATCAAATAAGTTCATAGTACTGATAACTGATAACATAACTCATCTATTAGTCTTTACCAAATTGCAGCTGATAAACTATTTCTTCCTTCTCGGTTTCCACTTTCAAGTCAGAACGCGGATAAGCAACACATAGCAAGGCGTAACCTTGTTGTTGTAGTTCTGGACTCACGCCCATCCCATCTGTTTGATCTACGATTCCTTCAGTAATTTGACCAGCGCAAGTAGTACAAACTCCTGCATGACAAGAACTCGGCAAATCTAGACCAGCGGCATCGGCTACTGATAAGATTGTTTGATTTTCGGGGACTTGTAAAGTATGGATTTTACCTTGGTGGTGAATTTCAACGGTGTAAGTTTTCGTCATATACAAAAGCAGGTGATGCCACGCACAAACTAATTATATTATCTGAATTAGTTAAAAATCTTGCAGATATTCTCATAAATATTTAGATGAATTTGGCAAAAAGATAGCAATTGACCTCTCCAGGGGGTTTAAAGCTACACAACACAGCTAAAGCGGCTCCATCTCGCGTTGTAGTTTAGGTTTCCCAGAGGGTGAAAAACTCACCTACACTCAAGTTTTTCATGACTTACGCAACTGGCACAAATAGGGAGCGGGGGGAGCCGCGCCACGGGACAATTTAAATTAAACTAAGCACATAGGAATACTTGGGCGTTTGAGTTGCTGTATTAAATAATTAGACAGCAAATTATGCTTGATTTGATTAGGACTTAATACAAAATCAAAGCAGATGGTCAAAAAGTTTCCATTCGATTGATGTCCCCAGCGAGTGGGGACCCTTCCATTTTAAACACAGTCCCAGTAAGAAGTCTAGAGGCACTTTCCGATAGCGATAGCGTGGCGTTAGCCAGGTTCAAGAAACTTAACGGCTGAAATGGCATTTAGCATAGTGATCAAACGGCTGAAACCCTTATACAGCAAGCGACCGAGGTTCGGAACGAGAAAATCATCATTTCAGCGATTTTGATTGAACCTCCGTGACGGGTTGCTAGTGCATTCAAGCAATCCGGGGGATAAATTCCCCGTCTGAAAGCAAAAATCCTCTGAAGAGGATTGATGAAAATATTCAGGGGATTTCTAATCGGTTTCAACCGATTTCCGCTATTAGCCCGGAAATTGATTTCCGGGTGGGTGGGGATATACAGGCCGCGTAGGCTGTTGGTTTTTATTTGATTGGCGTTCTCAGGGAGTGGAAAGGTCTTTGAACTAGCAAGTTCATGGCTATTTGCTGTTTCCAGTAGTAAAAAAAATATATTCTTAAACATCTATCTTTAGACAGATGACAAGATTATCTAACTAGCGTATTGGGAATTTCAACATAGAAAACATTGATCAAAAAGGTTGAATTAATCCAAGATTTTTTAGTATTTTTGTGATCCACAAATAACCTAAAATACGCATAATTAATAACTTTCTGTGTTTATAGGCATTATGCAAATAATAGGACTAACTAAAGCTGCGGCTTTTACAATACTGACATTTACCCTCAGTACCACCCCCGTTTGGAGTCAAACTAATCAAAACAGCTTGAAGGAAACCCCAATACTTTACAGTCAAAGTCGGTCAAATCGCGATTTAGCTACTATTCACTTCAATCGCGGTAATGCTTACGAGAAACAGGAAAAATGGAATTTAGCCTTGGTTGAATATCAAAAAGCCATTAAACTTAACCCTGATTATGCTCTTGCTTATTTTAAGTTAGGTTTCGTGTTACACAACCTAGGAGACATCAACAACGCTAGATTAAATTACAATATAGCGAAACACCTATACAAAAGGCAAGGAAACACTTTCCTGTATGATTTGATAAATGATGTTTTAAGGGATTTTTAAAATCGTACAGAGATGTAGCAGTGCCTTAGTATTGCGTTGCTAGGGCATTGTTGCGGTTAGGAGTTGACAGATTTTTGATCCACAAATAACCTAAAATACCCATAATTAGTAATTTTCTGTGTTTATAGGCATTATGCAAATAATAAGACTGACTAAAGCTGCGGCTTTTACAGTACTGACATTTACCCTCAGTGCCACCGCATCTTGTAGTCAGACTAATGAAAACAGCTTTAAAGAAACTCCAATACTTTATAGTCCAAGCGAGTCTAATCGCGATTTAGCTATTATTCACTATGATCGCGGTGCTGTTTACTATAATCAGAAAAAATGGGACTTAGCTCTGGCTGAATACAATAAAGCTATTAGACTTAATTCTAATTTAGCTCTAGCTTACTCCGGTCGGGGTATGGTTTACTTTGAGCTAGGAGACATCAATAAAGCCAAGGAAAACTTCCAAATAGCGGCGCAGTTATTCCTAAACCAAGGTAATACCACAGAATATGAACAATTAATTAGAATTTTAAACTTACTGTAACTGTAAAACATCCTCTAAAAACTTACTTGCCACCTTACCAACTTTCAACCAACTAACTGATAAAAAACTAAAAGCCGATCGCACAAATTGCCTTGTAACACTGCTCAGGGGATACCTCCAGATATCGTTGTAAAGTCCCTAAGTCATTGTGTCCACTAATTTCTTGAATATGATGTAGAGGTATCCCGGCGCTGGACATTTGATTTAGTGCAGTTCTCCGGAAGCTGTGAGTACTGACCCCCTCTAACCCCACTCGTTTAGTAGCTTCACGGAGAATCTTATCAGCTGAGTACCTTGTTAACCTTTCAGTCACCCCACGCTTACCAGGGAACAGAAAACCAGGCTTGGGAGCATAGTCCTTTAGAAATTCAGCTAAGGCGGGTTGGATAATTCAGCATTAGGTAAAAAGTCCGTGGGGAATGAACCCACAATCGGTTCAACCAGTCCGGGGAATAAATTCCCCGTCTGAAAGCAAAAATCCTCTCAAGAGGATTGATGAAAATATTCAGAGGATTTCTCATCGGTTTCAACCGATTTCCGCTATTAGCCCGGAAATTGATTTCCGGGTGGGTGGGGATGTACAGGCGGTTCAACCAGTCTGGGGATTGCTGTTTCTAACAACAGAACGGATTATGTCGCTACCAACGATTTATCTCAAAGTTCCACGAATGTTGTACAAGAAGTGTGTAAAATAGGCTTCAAAGAAATCATATTGCTTGTGCAATGTTGGTGTGGATTAGATTAAAGAATTTAGCCGATCAAACTGGCAAAACTGTTTATCAAATCAAGCATAATTTGCTGTCTAATTATTTAATACAGCAACTCAAACGCCCAAGTATTCCTATGTGCTTGGTTTAATTTAAATTGTCCCGTGGCGCGGCTCCCCCCGCTCCCTATTTGTGCCAGTTGCGTAAGTCCTGTCCTGTATAAAACAAAATTACTAATAACCAATTACCTGTGAGGGTTTTAGGTATAAAAATCAGGTGAACTTTGATAGCTAAATTTTGCCGAAAAATATTTGATAATTAAGGGGAGAACATCCCAATGGAGAACACCAAAATGCTAGAACAATACCGTCATCATGTTGCGGAACGCGCCCAAGTCGGTATTCCCCCTTTACCATTGGATGGGAAGCAAACCGCAGAACTTGGCGAATTGTTGCAAAATCCGCCAGCAGGTGAAGAAGATACATTATTACATTTATTGCGCGATCGCGTCCCCCCCGGTGTAGATGCAGCAGCTTATGTGAAAGCGGGATTTCTCACAGCCATTGCTAAAGGCGAAATTACCAGTCCTTTAGTTTCCCCCATCGCCGCAGTAGAATTACTGGGAACTATGGTAGGAGGATACAACGTTCAATCCTTAATTGATTTACTGCAAATTACCGGGGATGAAGCGATCGCAGCCTACGCCGCCACTGCCCTAAGTAAAATTCTGTTGGTGTATGATGCTTTTCATGATGTTTTGGAATTATCCCAAAGTAATCCTTACGCCAAGCAGGTAATTGACTCCTGGGCTAATGCCGAATGGTTTACCAGTCGTGAGAAACTAGCAGAAGCGATTACGGTGACAGTATTTAAAGTCCCTGGGGAAACCAACACCGATGACCTATCCCCCGCCACCCACGCCACCACCCGCCCGGATATTCCCTTACACGCCTTAGCCATGCTAGAATCACGGCAACCGGGCAGTTTAGAAACCATTGCCGAATTAAAGCAAAAAGGACATCCTGTGGCTTATGTGGGCGATGTGGTGGGTACTGGTTCCTCGCGCAAATCTGCCATTAACTCGGTATTGTGGCATTTAGGAAATGATATCCCCTATGTACCGAACAAACGCGCCGGGGGTTATATTTTAGGTAGTGCGATCGCACCGATTTTCTTTAACACTGCTGAAGATGCAGGTGCTTTGCCTATTCAATGCGATGTCAGCAACTTAGAAACCGGTATGGTAATTACCATCCATCCCTACAAAGGCGAAATTACCAACCAAGCAGGCGAAGTCATTTCCACATTTACCCTCAAACCGGAAACCATCTTAGATGAAGTCCGCGCTGGTGGGCGTATCCCCTTACTCATTGGGCGTACCCTCACCGATAAAACCCGGGAAGCCTTGGGTTTATCATCCAGCACTGTATTTATTCGCCCGCAACCACCCCATGATACAGGCAAAGGTTATACCCTCGCCCAGAAAATGGTGGGTAAAGCTTGCGGTTTACCCGGTGTCCGTCCGGGGACATCCTGCGAACCCCTGATGACTACCGTTGGTTCTCAGGACACCACAGGCCCCATGACCAGGGACGAATTAAAAGAACTAGCCTGTCTGGGTTTCAGTGCTGACCTAGTTATGCAGAGTTTCTGTCACACTGCGGCTTATCCCAAACCCGTAGACATTAAAACTCACCAAGAACTACCAGATTTCTTTGCCCAGCGTGGTGGTGTGGCCTTACGTCCCGGCGATGGTATTATTCACTCTTGGTTAAACCGGATGCTATTACCTGACACGGTGGGAACAGGGGGCGACTCCCATACCCGCTTCCCCTTGGGTATTTCCTTCCCCGCAGGTTCTGGGTTAGTAGCCTTTGCCGGTGCGTTGGGTGTGATGCCCCTGGATATGCCAGAATCAGTATTAGTCAGGTTCAAAGGTGAATTACAACCGGGTATCACCTTACGGGATATTGTTAACGCTATTCCTTACGTGGCCATTCAAAAAGGTTTGCTGACCGTAGAAAAGAAAAACAAGAAAAACATCTTTTCCGGGCGCATTCTGGAAATGGAAGGCTTACCCAATTTGAAAGTAGAACAAGCCTTTGAACTTACCGATGCTTCCGCAGAACGTTCTTGTGCAGGTTGTACAATTAAGCTGAGTGTTGAGACAATTTCGGAATATCTGCGTTCTAATGTCACCCTGTTAAAGAACATGGTAGCTAGGGGTTACACCGATGCACGTACGATTATGCGCCGGGTGGCGAAAATGGAAGAATGGTTAGCTAACCCCACCCTGATGGAAGCTGATGCAGATGCAGAGTATGCAGCAATCATTGACATTGATTTGAATGAAATCACAGAACCCATTGTCGCAGCACCCAATGACCCTGATAATGTGAAATTATTATCAGAAGTTGCCAATGATCCGGTACAAGAAGTTTTTGTTGGTTCTTGTATGACCAATATCGGTCATTATCGCGCCACTGGTAAAGTGTTAGAAGGTGCTGGTGTGGTGAAAACTCGCCTGTGGATTTGTCCGCCTACCCGCATGGATGAACACCAACTCAAACAAGAGGGTGTGTATAATATCTTTGAAGGGGCGAATGCACGTACAGAAATACCTGGATGTAGTTTATGTATGGGTAATCAGGCGCGAGTTGCAGATGGGACAACTGTCTTTTCTACATCGACTCGTAACTTCAATAATCGCATGGGTAAAGATGCGCGAGTTTACCTTGGTTCTGCGGAGTTAGCCGCCGTTTGTGCGTTGCTGGGGCGCATTCCTACAGTGCAGGAATATTTAGATATTGTGGCACAAAAGATTCATCCTTTTGCTGATGATTTGTATCGGTATTTGAACTTTGATCAAATTGCTGGTTTTGAGGATGAGGGGCGAGTTGTTGCTGTGGAAGATATGCCCAAACTTGAGGATATTTTAGGTATGTCAGCAGCGACGAAGTAGATTATTCATTGGGGTGGGCGTTGCCCACCTGATAGTACAGGAGTAATATTTGATTGGTAAAAAGATACTTTTTTTTGCCTCCTGTGCAGTTATTTAAGCAGAGGGTTGGGGCAATTTATAAATTGCCCCTGGCTAAGGTTGAATTAAACTGTACGTTGCTGGCTTAAAGCTTCATAAGAAGCTTGGAAATCATCAACAGTAATCTTGATCGCTGCAGTATCTGTTTCACCTTGAGACCTAAAACGGCGAATTGCTTCTACAGCGGCCTGATTGCAGAGTAATACTAAATCCGCACCATTCCAACCTTCTGTCACCTTCGCCCAATGTTCCAAGTCCACATTTAACAGAGGTCTGCCCTGATTGTAAACTTGTAAAATCTTTAACCGACTATCTAAATTTGGTAAATCTACCTTCAATTGTAAATCTAACCGTCCTGCCCGTAACAGAGCAGGATCTATGGCATCAGGACGATTGGTAGCCCCAATTACTAAAATGTTAGACCCCGATTCTAAACCATCTAACTCTGTCAGTAGTTGACCCACTACCCGGTTACTTACCCCAGAATCACCAGTGTAAGTTCCCCGTGCTGGAGCTAATGTATCAAGTTCATCGATAAATATTACACAGGGATCTGCTTGTCGGGCTTTAGCAAATAATTCCCTAACTGCTTGTTCACTGGCTCCCACCCAACGGCTAAGTAAATCTGGTCCATTAATACCAATAAAGTTAGCTCGGGCTTGGGAAGCCACAGCCTTGGCTAATAATGTTTTCCCAGTACCGGGAGGACCCCACAAGAGTATTCCTTTGGGCGCTCTGGCTTTTGTTTCTTTGTAGAGTTCTGGGTACAACAAAGCCCCTTCCACAGATTCCCGCAAGGTCTGTTTTATGGTTTCCAAGCCACCAATATCTTCCCATTCCACATGAGGAACTTCAACTTCCATGCTACGAAGTACTGCTGGTTTGATTTCCTTAAGAGCCTGCAAGAAATCAGATTGCTGTACCGCGATATCTTCTGGAATTTGCATATCAATGGAAGGAACCTGACGGCGTAAAGCCGTGTATGCTGCTTTTTGACAGACAGCTTTTAAGTCAGCCCCCACAAATCCCACGGTGCGATCGGCAATAAACTCCAGATCAACTGAATCATCTAAGGGCATAGCACGAGTCAGGACTTGCAGAATTTCTTTGCGCCCATTGATATCTGGAACTCGAAACTGAATTTCTCTGTCAAATCTTCCAGGACGGCGTAGAGCTGGGTCAAGATGATCAGGGCGATTAGTAGCTCCGAGTAAAATCACGCCTTTGTTCTGGGAGAAACCATCCATGAGGCTCAATAGTTGGGCAACTAAACGCTTTTCTACTTCCCCTTCTACTGCACTACGGTCTGGGGCCAAGCTATCAATTTCGTCAATAAAGATAATACAGGGAGCATTTTTGGCAGCTTTTTCAAAAATAGCCCGCAGTTTTTGCTCTGCTTCACCATAATATTTGGTGATGACTTCAGGCCCAACAAGGGCAATGTAGTTAACCCCGAGTTCTTCAGCTAACGCACGAGCTGTGAGTGTTTTGCCAGTACCGGGGGGACCAACTAATAACACCCCATGTGTAGGTTCGAGTCCTAACTTAACTAGCAGGTCAGGGCGTTTTAAAGGAATAGCAATCAGTTCTTTGAGTTCTTTGAGTTCTTGGTTCAATCCCCCAATATCTTTGAGGGTTATACCTAAATTACCTTCAGGTTGTACATTTGGGTCAGATGCACCTGTATCACGTGCTGGGGAAGATGGGGTACGAATGGAAGTAGTACCAACATTACTAGTTGTATTATTATTAGTACGGGGAATGTTACCGGTTCTGGGAATACTGCTTAATGAGCGTGAGTTAAACTGCACATCAGTTTTAATTTCTCCATTTTCAACTTTTTCTTCTAGAGTTTTGACTAACTCTATAAACTGCTCAAATCCCTTGAATAAATCACTCATAAAGTTCCTCGAAAATCAATTGAGAAAATATATTTTTTAAGCTACGTAAAACTTAAATTTGATATTGATTAATCAAAGTCAAATAAAAGATTTGCAGCTGCTTGAATACGGGCAATTGGTTCTACTGATCTAGGTAAATTGGGTAGGCGGATGATTGTTTGTTCGGGAAATAAGCTGGGGTCAATTCCTATTTCTTGAGTATAGCGATTTTGCACTACATAACGTTGTTGGATTCCCATATCTTTCAGGGATGCTGTTAGGCGTATATGTTCAGATATAATCGCACCTTCTGCCTGAATTACTCCCACAAATTGCGTATGCTTTGGATTTTTTAATTTCTTTTGGGCTTGGACAACTTGTTGACGTAAATTCCGCAACCGCCCAATTAAATCTAGTCTACCTAGAACGTTCTGGTATTTTATCCATAACTTAAATATCCACGATAACCAATCTCCTAGAGCAGATGGCATTGCCAAAAATTGTAGCAGATGACCTGTGGGAGCAGTATCTAAAATGATCAAGTCTTGCTGGTTACTATCCAATAAGTCCATAATAGTGATTAAGGACAGTATCTCATCAATACCTGGTAAAGCTTGAGACATAATCTGTCGCCAAGCTCCGGGAAGATAAGCAATCTCTATTGTGTTATTATCAGTTTCCGTTCCCTCACCACTAATCATATCCGCTAATTCCCAAAGATAATCCGTACGGAACTGATCTAATATTTCATCAGCATCAATTTCTTGTCCGGTTAAATTAGTTGCCAATGATGAGGCTTCATGTCCCAATTTTTGTCCAAATGCATCTCCCAAGGAATGAGCAGGATCTATGGAAATTATCCGAATTTTTTGTTGAGGATGACGATTAGCTAAACCCCAGGCTAAAGCTCCTGCAACTGTTGTTTTACCAACTCCTCCTTTACCCCCTACAACAATCAGTTGACATCCTTCGGCTATAAAGTCACTGAAGCTTGGGAGGATTCTACTTGGCCACTGAATTGCTGGCGGGGCAGAAAGTTCGACGCTGTCAATTTTTTGAATTTGTCGTGCCAGGTCATCCAATGCCAAGGAACCTAATGGTTCTTTTGCTTGTTGTGGTACAATGAAAACGGGTTGATTGCCGGGAATTTTTAAGAATTTATCGGTCAAATTTTGTTGTTCTGCATAGCGGTCTACATTTATATCGCTATCTGTGATGATGCGATTGATCACAATTCCGGTATAGTGAATCTTGAGAGTTTTTAAATTATCTAAAAATCTTTCAGTTTCTGCTAAACACATTGGTTCAGCAATTGTAACTACTAAACAACCTGTAAATGTCTCATCTTGTAGCAGTCGTCTACCTTCTGCTAATTGGGATTTCATATCCTCCAGAAAATCATCTACTTCATCAGATTTATAGCTCCCTCTGAAACTCTCTGTGATCACACGATGTTTTTGTTGAAATAATTCAAAGGAATTTAAAATTACATCGAAGAAATCTTCTAATTGCAACAAATTTAATGTATGACCTGAAGGAGCCATATCAAGCACTATCCGGTCTACGGTTTTTTCTGAAAGTAGACGCTGAATTTCTAGCAATCCCATCAGTTCATTTAAGCCAGGCCAATTTAGATCCCAAACAGGGGCTAAATCTTCTCCGTCAGCTAAACTCCCTCGCTCAACTAGCAGTTCTAAGAATCGACTATATTTGGACCTAAATTCCACTAATAGTTTTTCAGCATCTAATGCTCGAACACTCAAATTAGGTAAATCTTCTACCTGTGAACCATCATCTGTGACTTTTGAAAGTAATATATCTCCTAAGGAATGTGCTGGGTCTGTAGAAAGTAACAAAATTTTTTCTTCTGGAAACTTTGTCGCCCAGTAACGAGCAAAGCAGCAGGAGATGGTAGTTTTGCCAACTCCACCTTTACCGCTAAACATAACTAAGTTCAGTGAGTCGTATTGTTTCATAAGACATTTAAAGGAATTAGGAACAGAATAAATAAAATTTTAATTAAATAAAGTGGTAAGGAGGAAGAGGATCTCCTAAGGATAAATTCCAACGCGGACAAGCTTTTTGCCAATTTAAAGTTTGTTCTAAAAACAAATTTTTATCTTCAATATTAACCAGCATATGAATGGTGACTTCTTGATCTTTCTCTTTAACAACAACCGGATAATTCTTGCTTGTGGTGATTAAATCAATGAGATACTGTTTTTCTTGTGCTTGTGCAATACTAAAGTCTCTTTGGTGTTGATACTGTTGCTTTTTAGCTATAAAGTAATCTTTTCCCCTTGCCGTTACTGGTGGTACTTCCTCTAGTATTACAGGAGTCAATTTCAAAGTAAATTCAGTTTTACCATGAATTGTTTGTAGCTGCTGGCGATATTTTTCGGTATTTGATTCTAGGTGAATTAGCAGATTTTTCTGAGAATTAAAGCAGATTCCAAACTGCACAGGTAAAACTGTAATCTGCTGGAAAAGCTCACAAATAACTCGGTCATGGCATAAAGCCATCTCGATAATTTTCTCATCATTATCTTGGAATGACTCTAAAGATATTCCAGGCTCAACAATAGCCGAAAGATTAGTACCCTTAATCAGCACTACTTGAGTAGCAGCACCTTGTGGTAAAATCAAGGGCAAGCTAGGTGTTTCTAAAAAAGCATAACTATAGAGGTTTTCTAATTCCATATACTGCACCTAGATAGTTGTATGATTTTAACTAACTCAGTTTTTACTCCCACATTGTAACCATATTAAATTATTTTCATCTGTTTGGTAAAAATTATACCACATTTTTGTTGTTTTGAGGATATTGCCAGATGCTGAAGACTTTTAGAGTTAATTTAAAGTATTGCTGAAAATATTTACATATTCTTGAAACATTTACAATCACACCTTAGTTAGTTATAATAATCAATAACAATTCAGACATTGTTTATGAAAAATACTCCCAAGCGTAGTGTCATCAGACCTAAGATTAGTACAATGCCTCGCCATACAAACGAGGCATCCTGCCAACTGGAACTGTATCAAATGGTGACTGAAAAGGAACGTCTTCAAAGGGAAATACATTTTATCAGAGAGCGAACAACTTTACTTAACAAGCGCTTAAATACTCTGAATCACCAAATAGAAGAAACCGAGAAAACGATTAAAAAATTACGTCAAAATGATTCTGATTCAACAAATAGTCAAGATATAGGCTCTCGAAATATATATGTTGAGTCTATTGGATCTTTGGAATCTAAGAACTACAATGTTCTGGAAATTGAATACTAAGTCGGTTATATTGCCGAAAATTTGGCAACTCCCGGTTGGATCTTGATCTAGTTAAAGTTATGCTCTCACCTGAGTTTCTTCCTCCAAGGCTTCCTCTTCTTCAGATTCTGCTTCCAGTCGGGCTTCTTCTTCCAATTCTTGGAGTTTTAAAAGAATTTCTTCTTCCTTGGCGTCATATTCTTCTTCGCTAATTTCCCCCATGTCTAAGGAAAGTTGCAAGGTCAATAATTGTTTGTTCAAGTTTTCTTGATCATCAAATTCGGTATTAGCTCGTTCTTCAATTTTCTCTGCAATCCATACCACTCCATTGATTGGACCCATTACCGGAGATAGTAAAAGTTTCAAGAGCATAGTCATAACTCCTATGTGATTTATATTGCATTTATTAAGTTAATTGTACTTAAAAGAGGGATGGTAATAAATAACTGGTATTGGCTCTAGGGTTCAGGTAATTGTGCAAATGTGTAGGGAGCAGTGAAATTATTGTAACGAATGCGTAGGCGATCGCCAAATTTAGTATCAATTAACTCGACAAGTTCACCGAATTTAGATTCACTTTCCCAAGGAATCAGAAATGCTGCGTTGTAAATCATGTCTTCTGTCATAAGTTCACCCTCTATAACCTCTGTAGCCAAGGGATTTAGCTCATGAGAGAAAACTTCAATCACAGATTGTTTGCGAGCCGATAAATTACTTTCAATTAATTGTCCAATGTGAATCACCTCCTCCATGCTTAATTGTCTACCTTCCATATTGTCACGCTCCTGTTTCAAAGCGAGATTAGATTCCATCATCGCCTGCAATTCAGACTTGGTATCCCAGAAAATCTTAACGCTCACCTCTCTTTGTCCGTCCAACTTTTGAAATAACTCTTGCAATTGCTCTTTATATGGTTCAATAAGTTGTGTCTTGATTGCGTCCCAGTCTTTAACAACTAGTCCAAACTGGAGAGGAAGAAGGACATGAAATCCTGCTTGCATCGACTCCTCTAACACTTTTTCATGGGTTAATAAATTGCGTCGAGAGGCCAAATATTTCTCTTTAGATGCTTCTGAATATAAAAAAGTCAATCCATCAACCACTTGACTATAAACAGGTCTCCCATCCAATCCTGTAATAGAAACAGAGTCAGGAATTATATCAGGGAAAATACCATACAAATAAAGGCCACAGTTCATTAATTTCACCCATTCATAATTGACAACTGATAACTTTTGATTACATGGTTTTTGCGGTTAAAACCAACCGTAATTTAGCATGAATCAGGTCTAGTTGAGCTAAACCGATATCTATCTCACCATCTAGAACAACTCCAGTATTTAAAAGCCGGTCTAATAACTCTACCACTGACGCCTGATTGCTAGTTTCCCCTGGATAATAAGAACCAGAGGGAGGTAAAAGAGTACCAAAATCTCCTAAATTTACATTTAGGTCTGATGGTTCAATTTCAAATATCTGACAAAAATCTAAAATTTGTGATTCTAACTTTTGCAAACTGTCCGCAGCTCGATCCAAGTCAGATTCAGACAGCACGTCTTGTTCCATACGCCGAATTACTTGCGCTTCCATTAGTTGACGCAGTAATTCTAATACAGTCAATAATAAAGGAGCTAAACCCGCTTCGTTATTTTTAGAAGCCTTGGTTGGTAAATCCTTAAAGTCTTCTGATGGATTACAAACCATTTCTATAAATGTAACCTAAACTTTCGGTTTCTTTGAATGCAATTCAATCAGTCATTTTTCAATAGTTATTAACCGTCCCAGTCTGTTTGACTTTCGTTGGTTCAAACAGAAATTTTAACCAATTACTGAATCTAACTGGGAATCTCGTGATCAAATAATTTCCTGGTTACTTATATCCACATCATGTTGAATATTCTCTCCTAATGGAGTTTGATCTTGCATACTCGCAGACTTAAGTAACTTTATTTCGGATTCTAGACTCTCCAGGCGATTTTGAAGCTGTTGATTTTCTTCAATTAATCGTTGGGCTTTACTGCTCAGATAAGGGTCATTTTCCCACCAATTAATACCCATTTCCTTGGCTTTATCAACGGAGGAAATTAACAAGCGAATGCGAATATGTAAAAGTTCAGTTGAGGCGATAGATATAGAAATATCGCCAGCAATAACGACGCCTTTATCTAAGACTCTTTCGAGAATGTCCGCTAAGTTTGAGCCTTGAGTAGATGTGTTAATACTGCGACTTGAGTTTGTCTGATGACGTGTTGGTAGTATTGGGGTAGAAGTCACGAATAATTCAACTCTTGAATAGTGTAAAGACGATAATTTTGCTCACAAACAACTTGTGTTCCAAAGAACCAGAAGCATTTAGTATTAGATGCAATCTGGAGCTAAGTCTTTGAAAATTCTAGTTATTACTTGACTTTTTGGTAGGAGTTTAGTGATTGTAAACTTCTTTATCAAAAAGATCAGGATTTTCTAAATCTATCTCTGCCTGGGAAATCGCTACATCGAAACTACTTTGACTAAATAATTCCACTAAAATCTTTTTGGCTTCGCTCATAGGCAAATTAATGCGGTTGCACAGAACATCTATAACAACATCCTGAAAGTCTGAATTTCCGGCTTCTGCTAAAATGTTATTGTCTGCACATACTTTAGCAATCATCAAACAAGACCGTAAGCCTGAAGTTTTTTCCGCTCCTGTAGCGAGACGAAATGATCTAACTAAATGCACTATTAAGTAAGCAGATTCTCGAGATATCTTTGTTTTCTGAATTAATATCTCGCGTTGAGTAATCTCATCTGGTTCTGGCATATTAATAGTGACCAACCTATCCATCAAAGCATCCTGGGTTGAGTGAACCCCGCAATACTCTTCAGGGTTGGATGTGAAGATAGCGCGAAATTTCGGATGAACGTGTAAATATTCTGGTTGATTACTACTAGGAGGTAGGCTGAGAATTTTTTCTTCTAAAGCCGAAAGTAAAACGTTATTTACCTCGGGACGTGAACGGTTAAATTCATCATAGACTAAGGTAAAACCTTCTCGACAAGCTAAAGTCAGTCTAGAATCAACCCAGTTTTGTTTTAATTGGTCTTCTACTTTAACAACGTTGTGAATATAATTGTCCAGCAGCTTCTTGCGGGTGTAACCAGTTTCACTACCAATCAAATCGGAGCTTTTAAATTCGTCATCTCCAAACAGTAACATTACTGGACTATCGAGACAGTGAGCTATATGAAGTGCTAAGGTTGTTTTACCTGTTCCCGCAGGACCTCGCAAGTGAACGGGAAAACCTGAATTGAGATAACGCAATGCTCTAACTGCTACTTTCTCAATCGCAGGTGTCATAACAAACTGTCCTGGACGGACACGAATAACTGCTCTTTTATGATTCGTATTGGTGATAGCCATAAATTCAAGCTGGGGTAATAAATTCAAGGTGTGTGAGACTTTAGGCTGCAGGGTTTGAAATTTTGCGGCCAATTGGAATTTGCCAAGGAACACTTTGCACTTTAGTAAAGGTGTATAGTGATATCCTTTCTTTCTAGCTGTCTATTTTTGCGAGTCCTATGATAAATTTTGATTTTTTGTATTCGCTTTATCTTAACATTTTTCAGTGTAAACATAACTAGGATTGATGATACTAATCCCAGTTATAAGCGCAAAGGGCATGCAGCTTTCTTGGTATTCAGTCAGAAAGAAATTAAGATACGATTATTGCTTTAATGTGATAGATTTCTTCTCTATCATACTATATAAAGGTAAATAAATTCAAAACTCTAGTTAAAGAGAATTAAGAAACTTATTCCCCAAGCAACTGATGGATTGCTTTAGGGGTACAAGCGTATTTTACTAAAGTGTCAGGAAACAAGTTTAATTTTATTAATTAACCCCTTGTATTACCAGTTTTGCAACTGAAAGATAAAGGGGGTGTATTATTTAGCCCAATTCTACAACAAATGTTTATTGATTAAAGCCCAGATTCACCAATAACACTCATAAACAAATCCTTGCGGAACTGACGCAGTTGTGCTGCTTGTGCTTTGGCTTGAGCAATGCGTTCTTGAGCTGTGGTTGTTAAAAACTGCTCAGTGGATTGCTGCAGGTTTTGTTGGAACTGACTCAGTTCTGCTGCTTGTGCTTTAGCTTGAGCAATGCGTTCTTGAGCTGTGGTTGTTAAAAACTGCTCAGTGGATTGCTGCAGGTTTTGTTGGAACTGACTCAGTTCTGCTGCTTGTGCTTTAGCTTGAGCAATGCGTTCTTGAGCTGTGGTTGTTAAAAACTGCTCAGTGGATTGCTGCAGGTTTTGTTGGAACTGACTCAGTTCTGCTGCTTGTGCTTTAGCTTGAGCAATGCGAGCAGTTTTGGTGCAATCAATAAATTTATTTACACTCTCGAATATGGAGAGGTTTTCTTGCCGGATTCTTTCCATCAAAGCAGACATGAAGTTCTCCTGAATAATGATAAAGTGGTTTTAACCATTTGAGAATTAAGCAGGAACTGCTGCAGACTGAGTTAGACCTACGGCTTCTGCATATTTCAAGTAGGTTTCTACAGAAGCGATGACGATTCTAGCTTCAATAGCCAGTAATTCGATACCAACTAAAGAAACACGAACCCAAGCATCTACAACGATACCTTTATCAAGGATTCTGTCAATAACTTCTGCCAAGCTGGAGGAAGAGTTAGTTTTTTCAACTGCCATATGTTTACACCTTACAATTCTTTGGACTTGTTAGCTATCAAGCTTTTTCAAAATTTCAAAAATGCAGAATTGCAGAATAACTATAAGAGACTTATAGTTATTCTACAAAAATGGAGCTTATTTTAAGAATTAAGCAGGAACTGCTGCGGACTTAGTTAGACCTACAGCTTCTGCATATTTCAAGTAGGTTTCTACAGAAGCGATGACGATTCTAGCTTCAATAGCCAGTAATTCGATACCAACTAAAGAAACACGAACCCAAGCATCTACAACGATACCTTTATCAAGGATTCTGTCAATAACTTCTGCCAAGCTGGAGGAAGAGTTAGTTTTTTCAACTGCCATATGTTTACACCTGAGATAATTGTCGCAAAGTTTACCTGTGGCAAAAAAAGAATGTGTTTTTTTACTCACAATTGGAACATTAGCATCTTCACCCAGCAATTGGCAATACCTTGTCAGAAAAAAAGTGTAAGAAAGTTAAATCATGAAAATATTTTGCAACAAAACTAAAAATATTAGCGAAAAATGTAAAAAAAAGCAACAATTTAGTCTTATATATTAATTTTTATGAGTTTAACTCTGTTTTAATGCTATTTGCTACGTTTATAAGCATCATTCAATTTGGAGAAGTCCAGGATAGAGAATACCCCCAGGTTCAGATGGCGGAATTGCGGGGCCTATAGAGTTCCTTGCTTTTATTCATCTTGGGACTTGCAGAACTAAAAAGAACAACACGAAAAAGTTTATAATCGCGTCTATGCTATACTTTATACTGCTGGTAATTGTCAACGTGGGGGTAAAAAACTATGATATCAGCACCGCATCTGCTGACAGACCCATTTTTACAACTGCCAAATACCAACTCATTACAAGTAGTTTGGTTTACTGAATTTCCAGGTCAAAAACACATAGTTTACTACGGTGAAAATCTGGATAAATCTAGCTGGGCAAAAACGAGTAAACTTAGCCGCACAAGAGAAGACCAGCAATCAAAAGTAGCAAATAGAACTATCAATCAACCTGTCAAACGTCATGTTTGGCGACACGCAGCCGAGGTGACTGGGTTAACCCCCGGTGTGCGTGTTCCCTATTGTGTTATGAGTGTGCGAGAAGATGGTGCAAGTGTCAGGAGTGATATTTTCACTCTCGCGCCTACCCCAGAACCGGGTCAAGCAATGAAGATTCTACTGACTTCAGATCATCAATTAAAACCGATGATAGCAGCCAATCTGCAAAAGGTGGTGGAAACAGTCGGACAAATAGATGGGGTGTGGTTCGCTGGTGATTTAATTAATGTGAGCGATCGCGCCTCAGAATGGTTTGATGATCATCGGGGTGGCGCCTTTTTTCCGGCTTTACAAGGTCGTGCTAACTATAAGGTGACTTACAATGGCGTTGAAACCATTTATACAGGTGGTCAAATTATTCAACACGCACCCATGTTTACAGCCATTGGTAATCATGAAGTGATGGGGAGATTTGAGAGAAGCAATAGTTTAAACAATGAGTTTAATGATACCATTCCCCGTGCAGTTGCTGAAAAATTATACAGTGGACAATCTTTAGTAGATAATTCCTTTAATACACAGACCTACGAAGAGATTTTTAGCTTACCTGAAAGTGAATCCGGTGGTAAAAAGTATTATGCAGTCAGCTTTGGGGATGTACGTCTGGTGGTACTCTATGTTACCTGTATGTGGCGGACTCATAAATTAAATACATTATATAAAAGTAGATATGCGGAACCATCCCAGGATTTAGAGAATCCTGAAAATTGGGGTTATGGACAGTTTATTTTTGAACCGATAACCAAAGGCAGTGAACAATATAATTGGTTAGAAGCAGAACTTGGCAGTGAAGAGTTTCAACAAGCCAAATACAAAGTAGTGATGTTGCATCATCCCCCCCATACTCTGGGTGATAACATCGTTCCTGCTTATACTGACCCAGTGCAGATCATAGAACGTAATCACAAAGGTAAAATTACCGCGGTCCGTTACGAGTACCCTAAAGACAGGGACTATATCAACCGTGATCTTGTTCCTTTATTAGAAGCGGCTGAAGTGCAACTAGTATTATATGGACATTCCCACCTATGGAACCGCTTTATAAGTCCTACTGGAGTGCACTTTCTGGAAACATCGAATGTGGGTAACTCCTATGGTGCTGCTTGGGGGAAGAACAAACGAGAAATACCCACGGGATCTCAAGAAGATTATATTGCACTGGGTGATCCTTATGGGTTAGAACCGGTGATCCCCACCGTAGCACCTTTGTTAAGGGAAGATAATCAGCCCGTTCCCTACATAGCAAGTAACGACATCACTGTTTTTACTATATTTGACACGGGCACAGGTATGGTAACTAGCTATTATTTTGATATCCGTAAACCAGATTCAGATGTAGTAAAATTTGATGAATTTAAATTGAAATAATCCCAACCCACAAAGCTACCTTTTCTTGGTTTATCAGTTTTCTTTGTGGTTACTTGACAGTTCGCACAAAAAAATCAAAAAAATATATCAACCTGGGCAGGTTGTGATAAACTCTCAGCCAGAGAAAATAAAAAGGTACTAAAAATGACTAAGCTGCGGGTGGGACTACTGTTTGGGGGTCGTTCCGGGGAGCATGAAGTTTCCATTAGTTCAGCACAAGCGATCGCTCAAGCGTTAAGTGTAGAAGAAAATACTCACAAATACGAAATACTGCCTTTTTACATCCAGAAAAATGGCTGCTGGTTAGGGGGAGAAGCAGCACAGCAGATTCTAGAAACTGGTATTCCCCAATTAGAAATCCCAAACTTGAACCCGTGGCGATTACCTGACCAAGTAACAGAAGTGGATGTTTGGATTCCCATTTTGCACGGTCCTAACGGAGAAGACGGTACTATTCAGGGGTTACTGACATTAATGCAAGTTCCCTTTGTGGGTTCTGGGGTCTTAGGTTCAGCTGTAGGTATGGATAAGATTGCCATGAAAATCGCCTTTGAGCAAGCCGGATTACCCCAGGTGAAATACAAGGCCTTAACTAGGGCGCAAGTTTGGTCAAATCCTTGTGTATTTCCTAAACTATGCGATGAAATCGAGTCAGCCTTAGACTATCCCTGTTTTGTTAAACCTGCTAACCTAGGTTCATCAGTAGGGATTGCCAAAGTGCGATCGCGTTCGGAGTTAGAAACCGCCTTAGATAATGCTGCTACCTATGACAGACGAATAATTGTGGAAGCTGGAGTAGTTGCTAGAGAAGTAGAATGTGCCGTATTAGGTAATGATCAAACTAAAGCCTCTATTGTAGGCGAGATTACTTTCAACAGTGATTTCTATGATTACGAAACTAAATATACCCTAGGGAAGGCAGATTTATTAATTCCGGCGCCTATTCCAGATGCTGTGAGCCGCAAAATCCAAGATATGGCCTTACAAGCCTTTGCTGCTGTCGATGCTGCGGGGTTAGCAAGGGTAGATTTTTTCTTTGTGGAAGCTACCGGGGAAGTATTAATTAACGAAATCAACACCTTTCCAGGCTTTACTGCTACCAGTATGTATCCCCAGCTTTGGGCTTATAGTGGTATACCCTTTGCGGAATTAGTAGACCGATTAATTCAATTAGCTCTAGAAAGGTATACCGTTAAGGAATAGAAGTGATTAGGAATATGAGCAAAACCATAGGATTGGGAGGCTGAATATTTCCAAAAAAGCCACTGACTTCCCGCATCTGGCTACTGTATTTGATGTTTAGCACCTCCAGTATAATCATGAACCAGAGGGGAGCAAGTTGAAACTAATCATGGAACATAGTCAGAGCAGACAGTATGAGCGCAGGCCAATCAGAAGGGTGACCAAGAAGACATCAGGATTAGTTAGGAGTGGGAAAATTTTTATCTATGGGTTGATGGGTCATCCAGGATTACTGTTCACTGGGTTGTTGGCCATCCTGATAGGAATTGCGTCCTTAGCTTGGTATACCTTAGTTAATGTTGGTAGTAAAGAGCAAGTAGAACGCCCAGAAATCCTAGCTGTAGTTGCTAAACCAATGACAAGGTCTTCTCAGAAGAATAATCCTACACCTTTATGGATAGTAGGAGCGATCGCCTTGAGTTGTGCAAGTGGTTGTTTAATCATTTTGCGACTAGTCAATGGCCAGGTGCTAACAGTTTACAAACCCATCACCAGTCCAACAAGGGAAGTCAGGAATTTAAATAGTTCACCTATGGTTGTAGTACCACTCGCACCCACGCTACAGGAATCAGACTCACTGGAAACGGTTCTACCATCAGAAGATATGCAACCACTGGATAAAAGGCAAAAAATTTTGGCACAGTTGATGGATATTCGGCAAAAAAATTCTTGGTCGGCGATTTTATTATCCAAATCTCACCCTGGTTGTGAAGCTAAGAACAATTGATATTTTGCCATAATCCCCAGGGAGCAAACAGCGATGATAAAAATCTAAAAAACTGCCAAAATGGCAACCATACTGAAATTAACTAAGTTAGATTAGAGAAGACAAAACACAAAACGGTTTCTGTTAATTAAGACTATCAAAAATAAATTTAATTTAACAAATGGTTTTGGTATCTGTCGCACCAGGAAGATTAAATATATATGAGCGTTGTTACTGTTATATACCTTAGCCCCCTAAACCAAGGACAGCGCTGATAAATATTCCTGAACACTACAGCGACAAATGCCAGAGTGAGAGGTTCAAGGCGATTGGTAAGCCTTCTCTCACTCTTTTTTTTATCAAAAACTCGTCTCCCGTAAGAACTCAAGAATAGCTGCATTAATAGCCCTAGAAGAACCAGTCGCAGCATCATGACAGCAGTTATCTAAAATTCTCAACCGGGAATGAGGGATACATTGATGTAACTTTCTCCCATGACTTAAAGGAAACCAACTATCTTTATCTCCCCACATAATTAGTGTCGGACATTGAATATTACCTAAATTATTTTGAATCTGACTGAGCATATTAGGTTTATTGACTTGCCAGTGTTCTATTTCTTGTGCTGCTATTTGTAACTCCTCAGCTACTTTAACAACAGTCCCAGGAAACTCAATAAATGGATAAGTTATCCAATACACATCTTCTTGTGTCAACAGTGATGGGTCAAAAAGCACGCCACGCCTTTCTATAGCCATGATTTCTCGTAATATAGGGGCAAATAGATAAGCTAAACGCAAAGAGTCTATTGTATGCAATATTTCTAGTGGCGTATTGGCAAGTATCCACATTGCCCAATGAGGTAAACGTTCGGTAAAAATAGGTACGTTGACAACTATTAACCGCCCGACTAATTGAGGATTGTGTTGAGCTAGGGCTAGGGCTACTAAACCCCCCAAAGATTCTGCTACAATGGCGGCGGGTTGATCACATAAAGCCTGAATGATTCTTTCTAATTCAATCACTTGATGACCTTTATGTTCTCTACGTAACTGGGGTTTTTCCGAAAAACCATAACCTTTGGCATCAAAGCAAATCACTCTAAAATGTTTAGATAATGGAGCAATACTATGGCGCCAATTGTAGCTCCAACTACCCATACCATGTAAAAAAATCAATGGCTGACCAGTACCTACTTCACCATAGGCAATTTCTACGGGATATCCATGTGTATCACTAATAATTAGACTTTGTCTACCTTGAGGAAACGTAGCTTGCCACCAATCTTTCATTCCTTTATTCATAACTTGTTTAAGGCATTCTCATTATTATCATGGGAGTGCTATTAAGACAATGGCAATTAAAATATAGATTTTCCTAATTTTTGCAGCAGTCTTTAGTTATTTGTGGAAAAATATCAGGGTATGGGCTATTTGAATAAACCTACTGATCAATCAAATAGCAATGCTAAAAATTATGGTATTTATTTGTTCCGAGGTAGAGGTAACTGTAAATGTTCTGCTAATAGCTTGATATTATACTCATTAGCTGTCCAGGCGAAATCAAACAAGTCTCCCATGATCGGGACAGTACCTATCAAGCCATCGATAATCACATTCAAGATCATTCGGCTCAAAATGGCTTTAGGTACACCTAATCTCGCGGCTTCTATAACGATGTAGCTCGCGAGGATGACCCCCAAAATATCGCCACCAATGGGTAGAAATCCCACAAGGGGATCTAAACCAATGTGAATTGGCGTTCCGGGAATGGTTACAACTTTATCGAGGATGCGACTTAGCTGACGCAGCCTTTGAAATGTCACTGCTTGAGGGTCGGAATCAAGATGAAAACCCCGTCGATCAGAATCAGGCATGGAGGCGATCGCTTATTTGAGGTAAAATTTTTAATAGTGTATGGATTTTTTGATTATTTGTCGATATTGCGACTGGGGCTATCTCCATGATTGTACTGTAAGTTGGAGTAATGCCCTAGGTTGAGATTCTGTTCCTGTTTGCCAGTTTATGCGATCGCTGCTAATTTGCCATTGTGATGTTAAATATTCTACCACTGCTTGCGATCGCTTTACTACAACTTCTGCTAACTCATTTTCTCCTTGGTTGACAATAATTTTTAGGTTTAAACTGGGCTGTTGGCGTAAAATTTGACCTGCACGGTCTAATAATTGACGCTCATCTGACCTAATTTCTGATTTCTGATTCTCAAAAGATATAGCCCCTAAAGAACTAGCTACTCTTTGCATACTCACCTGAATAGACTCGTCATCTAGGAGACTTCTGACCCTATCAGCGACTAGAGTGTGAGCATCTCTATCAATATCCCGCTCACTAAGATATACCACCCGGATGCTTAAAGGACTAACTGGACTAGTGGTTAACTCGTAATTAATCATTTCTGCTGGTGGGGGAAGCCGCAAATCACCCAATGCAGATTGAATTTCCTGGACAAAAATTGATTGTAACTGGGCGATGGTTAACCCTGGTTCAGGGGGTTGTTCCTTTGGTACCGGGCGTAACAGTTCATTGGATGCGGTGGGAATTTCCACCAGCTTCAGTGCTAATAATTCTTGAGGTCTTCCCAAACGAGAAGCTAACAGTTGAATATAACTATCCTGCTCCTCTGATGAATATTGCTGACTGGTAAACACCTGAAGTTGAATTGTCAGCTTATCCTTTTGTTCTGAGGTCGAGATATTACTAATGAAAGAACGTGCTTCACCATCGGCAAAATTAGCAAAGTTTTTCTGCCACACATCCTTTGCGGAACTACGAATACGATTTTCCTGTTGCAGGGTAGCAATTTCCCTTCCAAGTTGACTCAGGGAACGATTGAGCGGGAAAATAATCGCCCCAATGGTGAGAAAAATTAACAATAATCTGCCTGGAAGGGAGCCAATTTTGCCCAGTTTGCCATAAGCCGGTAGTTTTTCCAACAAATTCTGCACCCACAGACTCTCTGGATGTGTCTTGCGCCATTCCCTAACTCTTTCTCTTACCTGATGATTGTCAATATGTAGTCCCAGAAAAACCAGCATGGCAGTAAAGGTAATGGCTACCAAGTTAGTGAAAAAAAGTAAGCCGCCGCCACTAGCTACCTGTAGTCCTTGGACGCTATTGAGGCTGATAGCAACCCCAATACCATAACCAACAACACATAATGGCGGCATCAAGGCTACCGCAATAGCAACACCAGGAATGGAAGTAGCCACCCCTTTGGGTTCTTTACAAATTGCCACAGAACCCACTGCACCAGAAAACAGGGCGACTACTAAATCCAAAAGATTAGGTTGAGTCCTGGCTAAAATCTCACTGGTAACTTCTTTGAATGGCAACAATGATACCAGTAGTACAGCAAAGGAAATGGCAACTAGACAACTTAATATTAAGTTCAGCAGTGAGCGGATGGCCAAAACGACATCACCCGCAGCTAATGCGAGTCCATTGGCGAGAATACCCCCCATCAATGGAGAAATCAGCATTGCACCAATAATCACAGCCGGACTATTCAGAACTAGTCCCAGGGTAGCAATACCAGCGGAGAACAAAACTTGAATCCAATAACTAAGATCGTCTAAGCTAAGTGAACTAGATATTTCCAGGTATACTTGCTCTTTACGAGCCTGACCTACTCCCAAGTTGTTGGCAAACCAGTTTCTAAACATACAAAATCCTCATAGCAGCCCTGATCAAAAAGTACCGGTAAGTTATGGAGAATTTTACATTCTTCTAATTTTATGGTATTTTTATATGCCTTTGAAAAATAATTACCTCATTACCAACAACTGGGTTACGCGCTATGAGCTGGTCTCGGGAGTCAAGAATTTCTAGATGGGTAAAATCAAGTTCTTGAGACCGTTGTAATATTTCCCCAGCTAGTTGCTTTTGTTCAGATTCGGGAAGAATGTACCAATCATCATTAATTTTGACAGTCAAATTACTAGTACGGAAGTTAGCTTGTATTGATTCTATTAAACCAGATGCAAAGCGATCGCTAATTTCGGCTACTTGATTTTTAATCGCTGCAATCAAGTTTTCTTCCGGTGTCAATTCTAAGGTTGCTGTGGGTTCGGGTATAGGTGCTGGTGTGGGTTGTGGTATAGGTTCGGGTATAGGTTCTGGTGTGGGTTGTGGTATAGGTTCGGGTATAGGTTCTGGTGTGGCTTCTGGTATAGGTTCTGGGACTTCCTCAACCGGTGGAACTGTAGCTACTTCAGTCGGCTTTGGTATAAAAATACTTACACTTGACCACACCACCACCACAGTCATCAGCGCTAAAATTCCGGTCAAAACTCTATCTGACAAGTTGTTAGACACCTTAGATGGTAGAAACAAGCGTACTTGTCTTAAAAATCTATTCCATTGCGTTACCAGACCTTGCCAAAAACCAGGCGTTTCCTCACTAACTGGTGGTGCTGGATTTTCAAGTTTAACCGCGGCCGTTTCTAAAATTCCAATCGTCCCTCTGATCAACTGGATAATTTTAACTTTCCAAAAGGGTACTTGGGGCGAAGGAGAGGGTGGTGAATTTTGATGCTCTTGTGACATGGAATTTTGACTGCTGCTTCTTGGTCTGAATGTATCACTTCATTAATTATTAGTTCTTCAGCTAAACTAACTAGATATTGAGTTTGGTAAGTTTTATGAACCTGAAACGCCGTGAATTCTTATTTTTAGGTACTCTTGGCACTATGGGAACAGGACTTTTAGGCTGGAAACTAAGTCAACACAATACCCAACTTAGTGATATTCCCAGTTCAGCAGTATTAGCTGCAACCCCACCCAAACAGAATTTACTCTTGCGTTTTACCTCCGTTGCAGATACTGGGACTGGCGCTAGAGGTCAGTATGCTGTAGCTGGGGCGATGAATTATTATCACGAGCAAAATCCTTATGATGTAGTGGTTTTGGCCGGAGACAATATTTATAATGATGGCGAAATTGAAAAAATTGGTGCGGTTTTTGAACGTCCTTATGAAAAATTGTTGACCCAAGGTGTCAAATTTCATGCTTGTTTAGGTAATCATGACATTCGCACTGAGAACGGCGACCCTCAAATCAAATATCCCGGCTTTAATATGCAGGGGCGTTATTACACATTTCGTCGGGATGCAGTGCAATTTTTTGCTTTAGATACTAACCGTAATGCTGAATGGGAAAATCAAGTTATTTGGTTAGAACAGGAATTAAGCCAAAGTGATGCTCTTTGGAAAGTGGTATTTGGACATGACCCATTTTATTCTTCGGGTCACTATGGAGTTAGTCAATCACTAATTAAACGCTTTACGCCTTTATTTAAAAAGTATAATGTGCAACTTTACATCAATGGTCACGACCACCATTATGAGCGTACTCGTAATATTGATGGTACCACCTATTTAACTACTGGTAGTGGTGCTGGTGTTCGTCCTGTGGGGCGTTCTCAGTGGACAGAATATTCTGCCGAAAGGTTGGCTTTTGCTAGTTATGAGGTCTATCCAGACAGAATTGAGGTCAAGGCCATGGGTACTGATAAACGAATTTTTGATCAAGGTGTAATTCAGTTTAAATCTGTTTAATTCCTGAGTCTCCGGTGGGTAATACCCACCAAATAAATTACCAAGATGAAACTAAAAATGCCGTTGTTTATCCAAGAGTCAAATCATACATTTATTGGTCTACTCTTTGTAACTGGGCTAGGTGGGGGTCAACAATTTTCTGTCCTAAACTGGGGAATTTAATCGCTACAGATACTTTATTTCCCTGTCCAAAAACATGAGTAATTTCACCCATGCCAAACGCTCTATGTAATACCTGGTCACCCACTTGCCAATTTTGGGGTGTATAGGGCTTACCGCCAGCTTTGGCGGTAGTTTTTCTCTGGGGGTGACGGTTTCGATGGGGAGTGTTTAATAATTCTTCGGGTACTTCATTAAGAAACTGCGATCGCATAGCAGGCTCACGAGAACCATATAAGCGGCGTTCACGAGCGTGTGATAAATATAACCTTTCCTGGGCGCGAGTAATGCCCACATAACATAGGCGGCGTTCTTCTTCTAAAGCTGCTGGGTCGTTAATAGAACGGTAATTAGGAAATAATCCCTGTTCTAATCCCACTAAAAACACCACAGGAAATTCTAACCCCTTAGAAGAGTGCAAGGTCATTAAAGATACTGCCTTTTCCCCTGCTTTCAAATTATCCAAATCAGAACTGAGGGCGCTACTTTGTAGAAAGGCTGTGAGGGAAACCTCCTCACTTTCTTCTTGAAATTGGAGTACGGCGTTATAAAGTTCCTGGACGTTTTGAATTCTCTCTTCGGCCTCATCTGTACCTTGATTTTGCAGGTCTTTAATATACCCAGACTGGTCTAGCAGCTCTTGTAAAAGTTGGGAAACTGAAACTGTTGCGGCTTTTTCTTTGCAGTTGTTAATCATTTGAGCAAAGTTATTCACAGCTTTAGCCGACCTTCCCGCCAAGGTATTAACCGATGTTTCATCACTGAGTATTTCCCACAAGGTTATCCCCAGTTCTTGAGAGGCGTTAACTAAGCTTTCAATGGTGGTTTTACCAATACCGCGCCGGGGAGTATTGATGATTCGCAGTAAACTAACTGTATCAGCAGGATTGGCGATCGCTCTCAGATAAGCTAAAACATCTTTGATTTCTTTGCGATCATAAAACTTCATTCCTCCCACAACAGTATAAGGAATTTGATTCCTGACTAAAAACTCTTCAAAAGGTCGTGATTGGGCATTAGTCCGATAAAGAATCGCAAAACTACCCCAGTCTAACTCAGGATTTTGCTGTTCTAAACCAAGAATTTGCTCAATGACAAACTCAGCTTCTTCAATTTCATTATCTGCTTTATGACAATAAATCTCCTCACCCCTTCCTCGTGTGGGTTTGAGGACTTTATCAATGCGTTGAGTGTTATTCTCAATTAATTCGTTAGCAGCTTGCAGAATATTCTCACAAGAGCGGTAATTTTCTTCCAACTTCACCATGGAACGGGTATCATCATCAGCTAAACCATCACCAAAGTCTTGCTGAAATTCTAATAAAATAGTGAAGTCAGCCATTCTGAAGCTGTAAATAGACTGGTCTGCATCACCCACCACAAACACTGAGCGGTTTTTCCATTCCCATGCACTCTTGTTCTCCTCACCATTAGTCACTAACAAGCGAATCAAATCATACTGAGTGCGGTTAGTATCTTGATATTCATCTACAAGGATATGGCCAAACTTACCATGCCAGTAACCTAAAACCTGCTCGTTTTGCTGAAATAATCTTGTAGGGACGAGAATTAAATCATCAAAGTCCAGAGCGTTATTTTCTGCTAACTTATCTTGATAAAAATTATAAACCTCAGCGATCACCCGCCCGCGATAATTGGGCTGTTGGCGCTCAAAATCCCGGGGTGAAAAGCCTTGATTTTTAGCGTTACTAATGGCATAGCGCACAGAGCGAGGGTCAAATTTCCTATCATCTAAATTTAGCTGTTTACTAACAATCTCCTTAATTAAACTTTGCACATCGGATTCATCAAAAATCGAAAAATTACGAGTCCAACGCCGTCCTGTTTCATCTTGGTATTTTTCAATATCAAACCGGAGAATCCGGGAAAATAAACTATGGAAAGTGCCACACCACAAGTCTTTAATGGTATTTTTATAGACTTGCGATCGCAACTGCATTTGCTGGTATTCTGTCAACACATCAAATTTTTGGCCATGTTGTTTTATCGCCAAGTCTTCAGCAAATAGCTTTTGAATGCGTTCCTTCATCTCCCGCGCAGCTTTATTAGTAAAAGTAACCGCCAGGATATTCTCTGGATGAACACGGTGTTTAAGAATCAGGTTAGCAATGCGATAAGTCAGCGCTCGTGTTTTACCCGAACCTGCACCAGCAACAACTAACAACGGACCGCAATAGTGTTCCACGGCTTGACGTTGGCTGGAGTTCAGATGGCTCAGAAAGTCAATAGTGGTTGTCATAGCCGTGTATCTAAATCATTGACTACTTGCATATTAGCAGAGTATGTGAGCCATAAGCTTGTACCCACCTCCCTTAATCTTGCTTGACTTCTCCCTTGGTTGAAACACAAGGGATTCTAAACTGATGTTGCTACGCGGTCTGAAGACACGCTACGCAACGTTTACGATATGATTTATTTAACCTAATAAACAAGTCATATCGTTGTGGCACAGTCAAAGATGCCCTACCCACCTCGGCTAAACATAAACCTAGCTGTGTGGCTACTTTTCTTAAAATATTTGCTGCAGCTTGAGCATCTGCGGAGCTTAATAATCCTTTAGCAGATTGGTATAATCCACGTTTGACCCTTTTACCTGACGGTTTCCATCCTGCGGGTTTTTCACCATGCTTGTAGAGGCTATCGTCATCCAGGTAAGACGCTTTTGATGTATACGCTTCTTCCGTTAATGTCACAATAATTCCATATTCGTTAGCCAATTCCTTTAATCTAGGACTTACGCATTGACAAAAAATATGATCTATGATATCTAGATCATGCGATCGCTATTAAGATTAGCAAAAATATGCTCACGTACAACTAAAGTAAACAGATTCCGTTGTATTTCATACCAATTGCTAATTATTTTTTCAGAGCGCATAAACTCCAACTTAACAAAAGCTTGAAGTGAACAAAAGATGTGAGTCTTAATTGCATGAGTATCCCTAACCATGAACCGACAAATTCCACATACTTGTTTTATGGCTCGATGAAAGGTTTCAATTCCCCAATGAGTATCATGAATTGTCATAAATTCATTTCTAGTTATATCCTCGATTCTTTCCTCATCTGGAAGATACAAAATATAGTGTCTAGAGTCTTCTTTTTTAAAGTCTTTCCTCAACAACTTTATAAATCCAAATTCTTTCAGATGAGTCCTTAATCCTTCTTCGGGAATAGCCAGAGTGCTTACTTGACAATACTTGTGTGGCTCATTTGAAACAGTTCTATTTTTTTCAATTCCGAAGAGAAAACCCAATTTCTGGTTTTTTAGGAATTTCAAATTTTCTACTCCTGAATACCAACTATCACCTGTTACAATTCTGGGTTTGACTCCCCAGCTTATTATTTCACTTACCATTTCTCTAAAATAATCGTTTTTTGTTTTTCCCTCCTTTTTATCATATATTCTGTAATTTATTGGCACTGAATTACCATGAATATCACTGTAATATAGAGTGATTAAATTTAAGCCAATAATTGTTTTATGGGCTTTACCTGACCAAAAATAACCGATTAATTCAGCATTTTTGGGGTCGCTGTAAATCTTTTCTATCACTGTATCATCTACACTTAGTATTCCTCCTACCAAGTTAATAACTTTTTCTATAATGTTGAATAAATCTTTCGGTTCATATCGCTCTCTCAATAAAAAGCGATTCACACTATCATGTGAAACGTCTCCTAATATCTCTGCTAACCTACTGCACCCCCCAAACTTTGGCTCTGACAGTAAAAATAAGGTGTATAGGTCTAGATTGCATTGCGCTGTGGATGGTTTCGTGATTTTTCTAATTGTCTGATACCTAGCAAGTAGACGACCTATATTTATCAATTCACTATTTTGTTATTCTGTCAATGCGTAACTCCTAAAATCTTTGAATCAATCTCCCTGTGGGGATGGGGACAAAGTTTTGATTGTTTGCCTTACCTAAATTAGCATTAACTTTTTGTCCTTGATTCCATCCAATAACTATATTTCCTATCTGGTCATTCAGACATCTGTTAACAATGAATCTAGCTGCTTTGTTAATGGCATCTCGCATCTGGTTATTGCGTTTGCGTTGAATACGGTCAAGGTTAGCATCCCAATAAAAATCAGACTTACCTTGCTTATATTTGGCAACTAAACGGCAATAACCTTGATTCATTGATTTTAGTTTCTTACCATCAATGATTAAACTTTTGCCAAGAGTAGAAACACCTGTTAACCAATTTGTCCCTCCGTGGTCAAATCCCCACGCTTGGGAGTAATCAAGATGTGGGTTGTTTTCAATTGGTTGTTTACCATCATCAATTACCCAGTCAATCCAGAAAAGACCATAATAAGGACGAACTGTTACTTCCTTTACCCAATCGGAATCAATAAAATCAGGCAAGGTTAGCTTAATATCTGTGATTAATTCTGGTTTGGTTTCTTTACTTATGGATGGCTTGAAATAACCATCTTTAAAAGTAAGTGCTTGCCTTGGAAATGTTACTGCTGCTAATCCTCCTTTTTTACGATACTTAGGTAATGAGGGTCTATCAAGCTCTCCGTTGTAATAAGCTTTAACCAATCCGTTATAACTGGTTATTGCTTCACCAACTAGTTTTAAGGTTTGTTGTGCTGCTTGTGCGGCTAAACTTTTGTAATGGGGGTTATCTTTAAGAGTTTTATCTAATTCCGGGTAAGTTGTTTGGCAATAATAAGTTTTCCATCCACTACGCAATTCGTCGCCAGACCAATAAGTTGTAAAAGCATTGTCCATGCTTTCCAGTCGTGCGTAATGACTTTGACGAGTATAGTAAATTGCACAATTTATTAAGCTATTTGAGTGTTGGCATTGGTCAACCCAAAAAGCTTTTTCTTCATCAGTGAATTTAGCTCTGATTGGAATTGTTCTGTACAATCTTTACTCACCTACTGTTTAGAAGTATAGTTGTAACAACTATTAAAGTCAACAATACACAATGGGTAAATTATCAAAAGAAGATTATGAGTACAGACGAACCGAAAACTCTGTATCATCAATCAACTACCACTTTGTTTTTGTACCAAAGCGTAGAAGACCAGTATTAATTAAAGATGTTGCTGCACGATTACAAGAAATTATTTTTGACTTAGTTACTGAACATGGATGGAAATTAATTGCACTTGAAGTTCAACCAGACCTCACTTTTTTATTAATGCGCCGACCCATGAATCCCCAGCAGATATTGCTAGATGGGTTAAAGGTAGGGCGTCGAATTATTTAAGAAAAGAATTTCCACAATTAAAAAAACTGCCTTCTTTGTGGACTCCAACCTACTTTGTTGCGACAACTGGACAGGTAAGCACTGAGGTAGTTAAAAAATATATTGAAAACCAGCGTGGGAAATGAGCAAACACAAAGGATAAATCCCCTTGAGTCGGGTTTCATCACCCTCGCTGAAGCGGAGGGGTTCTCACCCTCCCACTATATTTTCGATAGTCAGTGGTAAGTGAACAGTAAAAGTAGATCCCACACCGGGCTGACTTTTCACAAAAATCTCACCACCCATCATCTGACAAAAGTGGCGGCTAATTGCTAAACCCAATCCTGTACCACCATACCTTTTTGTGGTGGATGTGTCCCCTTGTGTAAAAGGTTTAAATAATTGTTGCTGTTGACTCTCAGACATCCCAATTCCTGTATCGGTGACGCTGAAAGTAATTACACCAAAAGGAGCATCTGGGAGTAGGTCTGTCTTTTCCCGTTTGACCGTTAAGGTTACTTTACCATTCGTGGTAAACTTAGCAGCATTACTGAGTAAGTTTAATAATACTTGCTTCATCCTCGTGCGATCTGCGTACATTGTACCCAGTTGCTGATCACAATGCACTTCTAAGATATTCTTATTTTTTTCAATAGCGGATTTAACTGTTAGAACTACATTATTTATCAGCGCTGCAATGTCAAATTTTTCTGGGTAGAGAGTCATTTTCCCCGCTTCAATTTTTGACAAGTCTAGGATGTCATTAATCAGTTCTAGGAGATGTCTACCAGCCAAATTGATGGTTTCTAAGTCAGTGATAAAATCTGGAGATAAATTTAAATCTGTGGCGTCGTCTTGCAGCAGTTGACTCAAGCCAATCACCGCATTTAATGGCGTGCGTAATTCGTGGCTGACGTTGGCTAAAAATATGCTTTTCGCTCTACTCGCAGCTTCGGCTAATTCTTTAGCTTGTTCCAGTTCTTTTGTCCGCTCAGATACACGTTCAATTAATCGATTTAGGGACTTGGCTAATAAGCCAATTTCATCTTCAGTGGTGACGGGAGCGCGTAAATCAAAATTAGATTTTCTAGCTACTTGTTCAGCTACTTGAGTTACAGTAATTACTGGTTCAGCGATCGCCCGGCTAGTACGCCAAGCGATAATGGCAGCGGTGACCACTGATACTAGCATACTCATGATTACAATAAACCGCTCAACTTTTTTAGCCTGCTCTACGTCTGCGTGCCTTGCTTGTTCTTGATTTTCGGCCAGTTTGAGGATATTAGTTAATCTTTGTGAGAGTTGGTCGAGCTGCATGGCTATTTCACCACCCATGATTTTTAATAATTGCTCTCGTGTAACTGCGATCTTTTCGGGTTGAGGGCCAAAGTCCTGCAAGACAGTCTCTATTTCATTCAGGTATGATGTTAAGCTAATGCCATATTCATGTAATAAAACTTGTAAGTTAGAACTTTTTGCTGCTAATCTATCTGGTTTTCTCTCGATATATTGGGCAATTTCCCGCTCTAAACTTTTAGCTGTGTTAACACTTTGCAAAAAATTGTTTTTTTTATTTACTAATCGTTGTGAATTTTCTAATACCGCCACTAAATTCGAGCTATACAATTGTGCATCTAATACCGCGTCCTTATAATTAGTAAGTAGTTGTCTTTGTTCTTGGGCTTGATTGAATTGTCTGATTTCTCTTCCTCTGTAATAATTGGCAATTACTAACCCAGTAAGTGCCCCAAAAAACCCAATTCCGATAGCTACAAAATAACCATAACCAATCTTTTGATGTATGCGCCAGGAACTGGCTTTGAGTTTCCCGGATGAAGGAAATTCTATAGTTGGGAGTTCAGTCAAAGGCTCTTCTGCTGGCACTTTTTTGCTCTTGAAACTGCTAGTAAGAGGAATTGGTTTTTGAGTTTGCATTTCTCAAATCTCCTAAACCTCCCGCCAATATAATCGCATCAGTCTTGTTTGTCAGATCACTCACATTTATTGATGATTAGCATTTAACATGATCTTTTGTCATACAATAAATAATTGCTGACTAGATAATTATCAAGAGTAAATTATTTTACGAAGATACCAAAATCCCTGATTAGTGCAACTTCGTGATCACTATAGCGGTTATCACCTGAATTATGTATACCTATAGGCCCTAGCCATATAATTAATTACCACAGAACATATTTATACAAAAAGTAGGGGAGTTGTGGAGCAGATCCTGAATGGTTGATCATATCTGTTAACCGCTCTATCATCACTCCAGGGTATACAGATAATTACGTTAGTTGTGGCAATATTACGACTATTCACCCTATACCCCCTATCTTAGCTCTAACCCTGAAAAATGCACAGAGTTAATCTAGGTTTTTTGATGGGAAACCTAGAAAACCCACTTCCATGACTGGGGTTATATTGCTAGCTGGACACTATTAGTGCAGTCTTTAGCCCCTGGGGAAAGGGACTGTGTTACTAGCTGCTTCAACAGTTCAGCTTTATCGGTGCGCTCCCAAGGTAAATCTAAATCATTCCGCCCAAAGTGACCGTAAGCCGCGATGTCCTGATAAAAACGTCCGCCTCGTTCACTCGGTAAATTACGTAGATTGAAAGTATCGATAATCCCTGCAGGACGTAGTTCAAATTGCTCTTTGACTAATTCTAGTAAGGTTTGATCATCTACTTTCCCAGTACCGAAAGTCTCCAGAAAAATGCTCACGGGTCGCGCTACACCAATGGCATAACTTAGCTGAACTTCACACTTTTGAGCTAAACCGGCGGCGACAATATTCTTGGCCATGTAGCGAGCTGCATAAGCTGCAGAACGGTCTACCTTTGTGGGGTCTTTACCGGAAAAAGCGCCGCCGCCATGACGGGAATAGCCGCCGTATGTATCAACAATAATTTTCCGTCCTGTGAGACCAGAGTCTCCTTGAGGTCCACCAATGACAAATTTGCCCGTGGGGTTGACTAAGAAACGTGTTTTCTGATCTGGCTTAATGTCAATGTCACCAAAAACAGGTTCCACTACTGCTGACCAGAGGTCTTGTTTAATTTTGGCTTGTATTTCTACCTCATCCGTAATTTGCCCAATATTTTCTGTGTGCTGAGTAGAAATTAGAATAGTGTCGATACCTACCGGATATCCGTCTTCGTAGGCGACGGTTACTTGTGTTTTACCGTCGGGGCGGAGGTATGGCAATTTACCTGTTTTGCGCACTACTGCCAATCTGCGAGCTATACGGTGAGCAAGACTGATGGGTAAGGGCATCATTTCCGGTGTTTCGTTGCAAGCGAAACCGAACATTATACCTTGATCACCGGCGCCAATTTGATCGAACAGTTGATCACTATCCTGCTGGCGTGTTTCTTGGGCAGTATTAACACCTTGGGCAATATCGGGTGATTGTTCATCTAAAGCAATGAGAACACTGGCACTATCCGCCGAAAAACCATTAATAGCATCTGTATAGCCAATTTCGGCTATTTTCTGGCGGGCAATGTTAACGTAATTCACATGGGCTTTACTGGTAATTTCACCAGTGATTAGTACCAAACCAGTATTAACCACAACCTCAGCAGCAACCCGACTGCTGGGATCTTCGGTGAGTAAAGCATCCAGGACTGTATCAGAAATCTGATCGCAAATCTTATCTGGATGACCTTCTGTAACTGATTCGGAGGTAAATAAATAACGTCTAGACAAAGAGTATTCCTCCTATTCAAACTAATTGTTACTGGCTAAATTTTGCTTATTCAGTCTAGCAACTAATGTATGAAATCATAACAATATTTACCCACTCAACAGTTAGTATTTGATTTATTTTTTTTTAAATTACACTTTTAGGATTTGCTTCATTATTCAGTAGTCATTACTTGCTGAGGTTACATACCCCCCCTACCCTGGGGCTAGGATAGCCAACTTATCTTGAGTATGATTGAGGAATAATGACTGCTACTAAACAGATGATCAACTGAAAATTTTTCTGATATAAGAAAGGGGGAAACATCAAAGTACCCCCGAAACCTGCAATACAAGTACAGATGACTTAAACTTGGACTGCTAGTTTAGCTTCTTTTGCTGTTAACCGCTCGTAGACGCTACGCATTTTCAAACCTGTCAGAACTTGGAATAGCCCAGTTCCATTGTTGGAGCCTGGATACTCACGGTGTTGGAGTAGCAAGTGAGTCATCTCACCTTGATATTTGGTGGATGTTTTACTCAAATGGGTTTCGATATAAATAACTTCATCAAGGTTGTCGAATTGACCGTCTATTTCTAATACGGAAACATAACGCCCGTAGTAAACATCAGAGCCATAGTAGAGTTGCATACCAGGGTATGAACAAGTTAGTTTGCGTCCGCAAGGAGTCCAGTTAATGGTTGAACCTTCATCAAACAAGTAGGTTGGTTCAAAGCCTTCCTTATCTTCACGTTGGAGCATACGTACCCGTAGTACTCTGCGATCCGTATCGTTTTTAATCAGGTTTGTGGGTAGTACTTGCAGGACTACATCGGCAAATTCTCTTTGTGGCTCAATGAATTTTTCAAAATCGGGTTTACGAGAGTTGATCTGAGCTAAAACGTCTTCATAGCGATGTCCTCTTTCTGCCATATCCCGCTGGATTTTCCAGGCAATTTTGACTTCATCACTAATATCGAAATAGACGCTGAAATCAAGTAGCGATCGCACACGCTCATCATATAAAGGATGTAGGCCTTCCACAACTATGATGTGATTTGGCTCGATGCGCTCCGGTGGATCAATCATACCGGTTTCGTGGTTATAAATCGGCTTATTAATCGCTTGACCTTCTTTAAGGGCTTTGATTTGCTCATACATCAGGTCGAAATTGTTAGCTCTGGGGTCAAGTGCAGTTATCCCAGTTTCTTTACGCTGTTTGCGGTCTAGGGAATGATAGTCATCTAAACAGATAACTGTCATGAACTCTTCACCAAATAAATCTATTAAACGGCGCAAAAAGGTAGATTTACCGCATCCAGAGTCTCCGGCTACTCCAATCAAGACCACGCGTTCCGGTTTAGCTGTCATAAATTTCCTCTAAATACTAAATGTGTCAATGTGTCAATCAATATTTTTTCACACAGAAGATTCTGAAACCAGGAGTTGACGCCATTAGTTGTTCCTGTCTTCTTGCTACTCCGCAGGCATATGATATAATCAGACGGCAATACAACCAAGTCATAGTTGTATTTCGTCCGGCTAATATTTAATCCCCGACGGGTAAGTATTTAATCCTAGTGGTGTACTTGATTTTAACAGAAGTGGGTATTCCATCACAACATTTGCTTTCAGAAACAATCTCCTGGTTGACAAGCATCTTGATGATTTAGTTATTCATTTTAGATGGCCAGGCATTCTCCCCAAAACTGGTGTCACAAGTTTTACACTTATATGGCTCGATTTTATTATGTATAATAATTTGTTAGCCAGATGAATTTTTCTAAATCAGAAAATTTGAATTAGCCACCGGTGATATAATAGATAGTGCAAGTAAGATCACCATAGACGTGTTAAAACATCCTAGTACCGAGCAATGCCGGGAGCGGACATACAGTGAAGGTTAATACCTTGATATCGGCTTGGAAAAATGCTTGCGAGGGTAAATCTGGAGGGGGTTTTAGGGCACGGATGACTGGAAACTAGACAAACCCTGATGTGACAAAAATCTGCCGCTAAAACCGCCTTTATAGCGGCGAGAGTGTCAAAAGTCATTGTATCTTAGCCCTTGGGTGGTGAAAAGCTATGTCCTTCACAGGGGTAGTATTTCACGAAAAAAAAGATTAAATTGACTCAATATTAACATTCTGCCCAAAATTTCTCCTATACCTTAGAAGGTGAACAGGTGTTTTTTTTGCTATCCCTGTATGTCTTTGGTGAGTGACCCTAGTATGGCATTAGCTAATGATGCCGCTTTCCCAAAGTGTCAGTTTTAGTAACGGAAAATCCGATAAACTAAAACTGACAAAAGGAAAGAATTTTTGAGAAACGGTTAAGTAAAAATCGGAGTGTGAGAAAGAATGTACAATCAAGGTGCTGTTGAAGGTGCTGCCAATAAAGAATTAGGTAGCCGCGTCTTCGTTTACGAAGTGGTGGGTCTGCGCCAAAACGGAGAAACTGATCAAACCAACTACCCAATTCGCAAAAGTGGCAGTGTGTTCATCAGAGTACCTTACAACCGCATGAATCAAGAAATGCGACGGATCACTCGCCTAGGCGGCAAAATTGTTAGTATCCAATGTGTAAGTGCTCTAGAAACACTCAATGGTAAAGCCTCTGATAACAGTGAGGAAGACAAGCAAGAGTCTGTAGTTAAGTCTGAAACATCTGCTAACAGTGAGGGAAATGGTAAAGCCACACCTGTGAGTGCAAATAGTGAAGTCAAAGGCTTTGCTAAATCGCCGGCTGAAGAACAGCACAAGAAGAAGGACAAGAAAGGTAACACCATGACTCAAGCAAAAGCCAAAAAAGGCGCTGACGTTCCTGTTAACACTTATCGTCCTAATGACCCATTTGTTGGTAAGTGTATATCTAATGAGCCCCTGGTCAAAGAAGGCGGTATTGGTATTGTTCAGCACCTGAAGTTTGACCTGAGTGGCAGTAATTTAAAATATGTAGAAGGGCAAAGTATTGGCATTATTCCCCCTGGTGTAGATAAGAACGGCAAGCCTGAAAAACTAAGACTGTATTCCATTGCTTCCACCCGTCATGGTGATGATGTGGATGATACAACCGTATCCCTATGTGTCCGTCAGTTAGAGTACAAGCACCCAGAAACCGGTGAAACGGTCTATGGTGTTTGCTCTACTCACCTGTGTTTCTTGGAACCTGGAGCCGAGGTGAAAATCACAGGGCCAGTGGGTAAGGAAATGTTGTTACCGGATGATCCTGACGCCAAAGTAATTATGATGGCAACTGGAACAGGTATTGCTCCTATGCGGGCTTACCTGTGGCGTATGTTTAAGGATGCAGAAAGAGCCGCTAACCCAGAATACCAGTTTAAAGGATTCTCTTGGCTGATATTTGGTGTGCCCACCAGTCCCAACATCTTATATAAAGAAGAACTCGAAGAAATCCAGCAGAAATATCCTGATAACTTCCGCCTGACCTATGCCATTAGCCGGGAACAAAAAAATGCTCAAGGGGGCAGAATGTATATCCAAGACCGTGTGGCAGAATACGCAGATGAGCTGTGGCAGTTGATTAAAGAAGAAAAAACTCACACTTACATTTGCGGTTTGCGCGGTATGGAAGGTGGTATTGATGAAGCCCTGACTGTTGCTGCTGCTAAGGAAGGAGTAGTTTGGAAGGATTACCAAAAGGAACTCAAAAAAGCTCATCGTTGGCACGTGGAAACTTACTAAGTTAGTCCATAGTTATGACTCATTAGACTGAGGCGACTAACATAGCAGAAAAGCACAATAAATAGGGTGGGTGAATAACCCACCCTAAAATTGTTTTATAGCGATAGCTGAGAATAGCTTTCTCAGTGCTTAATTCACAAGTAGCAATCAGAAGGGTGCAAAATTTGTGGGAGTGAAACTAGGAATATTAGGATTGGGTACTGTCGGTACAGGTACAGTGCAATTACTGCAAGATGTGGTGGGACGTAACCCGTTATTGCAGGAAATAGAAATATATCGCGTGGGAGTGCGATCGCTTGACAAAGTCCGGGAAGTGGAATTACCATCCCATGTCTTAACTACAGATTTAGAAGCCATTGTCAACGATCGGGAGGTGGATATAGTCGTTGAGTTAATTGGTGGATTAGAACCAGCGCGATCGCTGATTCTCACAGCTTTAAAGAATGGTAAACACGTTGTTACCGCCAATAAAGCCGCCATTGCGCGGTTTGGGGCAGAAATTTTTACAACTGCAAACCAATCCGGCGTCTATGTGTTGTTAGAAGCTGCTGTGGGGGGCGGTATCCCGGTGATTCAACCTCTGAAGCAGTCCTTAAGTGTTAACCGTATTAATACTGTTAGTGGTATTGTTAATGGTACAACTAACTATATACTCACCCGGATGCAAACGGAAGGTAGCAACTTCAGCGATGTCTTAGCCGATGCCCAAAGATTAGGTTATGCAGAAGCTGACCCCACCGCTGATGTAGACGGTTTAGACGCAGCCGATAAAATTGCCATTCTGGCATCATTAGGCTTTGGCGGACGCATCAACCTCGAAGATGTCTATTGTGAAGGCATTAGGCAAGTCAGCAAGACAGATATTACCTATGCCGAAAAATTGGGATTTGTGATTAAATTATTAGCGATCGCTAAACAATACACAGACTCATCTTCTCTGTCCGTCAGAGTTCATCCCACCCTAGTACCAAAAACACATCCATTAGCTAGTATTAACGGTGTTTATAATGCCATTCTTGTAGAGGGAGAACCCATTGGGCAGGTGATGTTTTTTGGTCCTGGTGCCGGTGCGGGTGCCACGGCCAGTGCTGTGACCTCAGATATATTGAATTTAGTTGCTGTCCTCAAAACCAGTACAACCCAGCCAAATCCACTATTAATTTGTGGACACCAAGATTACTGTCAAATTTCACCGATCACAGAACTAGTGACGCGATTTTATGCGCGGTTCCTAACCAAAGACCAACCTGGAGTGATTGGAAAATTGGGTACTTGCTTTGGCAATTATGGCGTTAGCTTAGAGTCAGTAGTCCAAACGGGCTTTCAGGGAGAATTAGCAGAAATTGTAGTTGTCACCCACGATGTCCGAGAAGGCGATTTTCGGCAAGCCCTGGCAGCAATTGAGAATTTAGAGGCCATTGATAGTATTCCCAGCTTATTGCGAGTGCTATAACAGGAGACAACTGGAAATTTAATCGAGATATGGATAATCTCAATATTAACATTGAGATAAAAGTACGCACTTTCAACAAAATTATACCTTTTGTTGTTTGTAGTAATTGCCCTGGCTGCCTGTTTTTGAGGACTAAAGGCCTCTGTTAGAGACCCTAGGTAAACCCTCGCAGCGATTTAGAATGGATATGGCCGCCAGTTGCCATCCCCCAGATCCCTGACACTGGACTGGGGGAATTGCCACCTGGATTAATTACGCTTCTGGGCTATTTTTGCCGACAACTTGCGATTTGAGGGTGGTGATTTCAGTAGTTAGCTCTTTCCGGGTCGAGGCTTTGAGCAAATAGCGATAAACGAACCACGCCGAGTAGCCAATACCAATCAATTCAAAAGTTGGTGCTACTAAAGGAATATCATTCAAAGAGTCTAATATGGCCAGAATTACCTTAACCGAAACGATTGCTGCCACAATTAAACCAACACTAACCAGAGGTTGCTTATATTGATTAAAGAAGCTTCCCAGGTATTCGGGTAGTGTTGCTAAAAAACCAGAGATTTGTTCACCGTATTTTTGCCATTGCTCTTGAGATTGCATAGGAGGCTGGAGTTTGGTAATGCTTCCTGTTTGGTTATTAATATCTGGCATTGCTGCCTCTTGAGATTTTGTTTGTGCGTATTCCGGTTCTTGCATTATCACTCCTATAAATTTAACAGTTGAGTTTATCTAATCCGGACAATTACAACCACAAAAGGCTGTGGATTAGGCAATGCACAAGGGCATCAGTACAATTGGTTTGGCTCAACAAAAGGTTTGAGTGTCCTATAACCATAATTGCCTCATCAGCTCTACTGCATCAACTACAAGGTATACAGTCAGCATGGGGATAGAAGTCAGAAAACGGCAATATCTCTTAAAATCAGCTTTCTGGATTCGAGATTTTGTCAATCACTGGGAATCCTCAGGTTGTAATTCTCCTATACTATGGCAGGTAAGCTATTTCCAGGTGAAGACACCAAGCCGCCTATCTTGAGAGCCGAGTTCTGACAATCAAATCATGCCAAAATCACACTACCTCACATTTATATAAGTTTATAACTGATATTCCACCTATCTTAAGCCAACTAGGGTAAATCCACTCATTAACAATTCATGTTAATGTCTAATAAAAATTATTATGTCTTCAAATATACTTTACACAACAAATATTTTCTGGTTAGTCTAAATGCATATCTGGTGATCAATAATTTAGAGACGTTCTCAGGAACGTCTCTACAAGGGTTTGAATTAAGGGTTTGAATTCACGCACATTTAAATTAAATTCGGTAGATGTTGAATGGATAACGATGAATACTGTGACCCACAGAGGTGCTAATCCCAGTCCGGGAACATATCTGCGGCATCTCCACCAATACCGATGCCAGTATGATAAATTTCAGCACCAGTGATTACCATGTCATCCATAGATGCACCATAGACATTAGAGTCATAAATCCGAGCGCCAGTCAAATTTACTCCGTTGAGATTAGCGTCCTTGAAATTGACGTTGGTTAGGAAAGCCGAAGTTAAATTTGCACCTTTCAAATTAGCATTAGTTAAATCTGCACCTTCGAGATTAACCCCTTCGAGGTTAGCACCGGAGAGATTTGCCCCTCTTAAATCGGCACCAATTAAATGAGCACCGCTGAGGTTAACTCCTGATAAATCGCACTCAACACATTCTCTTGTTAAATTTAGCCTTTGTAAATCCTGGTAATTTCCAGCGTTAACCCTGCTAGTTATAATTAGGGGAGTTGCTAAGGCCATAACCGCGAATAGCTGGATTTTCATATGTTTTCCCCCTCTTTGTGCAACTAAATCCGTTCTTCTCCTCACGTTATTATTATCTCATGAAATTGCCGATAGTTTTTATTGTTCATACACAAGTTAATGGTGATCTGATAGAAATGGTTCGGTGATGTGAGACCTAGTTTTAACAAGTGTTTTGGGCGATGAATGACCCGGAAAATTGACTGATTTGCATGATTAAGCTAATGTTAAATATTGTGAATAATTCCTAGTCTTTTGTATAGTTTCACAGGGGATATTAATCTGTGCTCGACTCATAGGAAAATGACACTGTCTAGAGGGGAAAAGCAGTGGTTGAAGGCAATAGAAAATCCCCCATATAGTAATTTACAAAAATAAAAGCAAAAAGCTGACTGGTTGTTTTATAACTTTTCAACAGGTAATTTTCATCTTAGGGAACAGGGAAGGTGGGGTAAAACAATATTTGATACATTCATAACTTTGAAAACATCCTCTTACCCTGTCTACCCGACAGGAAGGAAGCAAGAATCCCACTGGCTTTCAGCCGTGGGAGTGTCAAGTGCATAGAAAGCAAAAGAGGGAGTTTAGCTCCCTCAATAAATCAGATAATTATTTATTTGAACTAGGTTAAGGAATTACAAACGTTCCTTTGGTAATAAGGCAATAGGATCGATTGCTCCCTTACCAGGTGGGTGGATTTCAAAGTGAATGTGTGGACCGGTGCTGAAACCAGTACTACCCATTTCAGCAATTTGTTGTCCTTGGGTCACTTGTTGACCGACGCGTACCAAAGTCCGGTTATTGTGAGCATAGCGAGTCAAACTGCCATCGGCGTGGCGAATATCCACAAGGATGCCAAAACCGCCTCGGTTCCAGCCAGATGTTTCCACCACACCGTCAGCGACTGCATAAATTGGGGTACCAGTGGCGTTAGCAATATCAATACCCCTGTGCATTCTTCCCCAGCGTCTACCATAGCCGGAGGTAAGCACACCTCGTGCCGGCCAGATATAGGTGGTGGAACTGGTGGAAAATGCTGGGGTAGTGGCGTCAATAGGTTTGGGTAGGTATTGATCCACTGCTGCCAAAGGCGGTAACTGTGGCTGTATTTGTGGGGTAACTGTGGTTCCCCTGCGGTCTCCTAGACTGTCAGAGATATCAGCACTAGTGGGAAATGTTGTTGTTTTCTGGTCAGATGAATTGAACTGAGCAGAAAACTGTGGATTGATTGGCTCGTTACCACGAGTACGGTTTTGGGAATTAGCAGATTGACTATAGGCTGGAATAGAAATGGGAATTGAAGTATTCTGTCCTCCCGCCGCCCGGCTAGAAGCTGCGGCATGATTTGGTGTAACAACAGGAATGGGTATGGGAGTCTTTTCTGGTTCTTTAGCGACTAGGTTGTTAGCATTCCCAGAGTTTTGATTGCGGTATTTCTCCCTTAATCTCTCGATTTCCCCATATAAGCTATTTGTTTGGGCGACAGGAATGGGTATGGGAGCCTTTTCTGGTTCTGTAGCGACTAGGTTGTTAGCATTCCCAGAGTTTTGATTGCGGTATTTCTCCCTTAATCTCTCGATTTCCCCATATAAGCTATTTGTTTGGGCGACAGGAATGGGTATGGGAGCCTTTTCTGGTTCTGTAGCGACTAGGTTGTTGGCATTCCCAGAGTTTTGATTGCGGTATTTCTCCCTTAATCTCTCGATTTCCGCATGTAAGCTACGCAGACCTTCATGATCTATGCTGCTGACCTCTTCTTCACCGGAGTTTTGATCGGGCTGCCTTTGGGCATATATGGTTGGTACCGGTATATCGCCACCTAATCCCTCAGCATTAACATTAGTAGGTTCTGTCTCTGTGTATACCTGTGTCTGCTGATTCGCAATTACTGGTATGGGTATACTCACACTGTCATTATTGGTATATCCTGGTAACTGTGATGAACTGGCAGGTAACCCGGGGTAGATACTGGCGGTGGTTACAGGGTAGTTGGCTGGCTGGGGCGCAGTATTCGAGTAGGGGCTATTGGAGTTAAGTACAATTGGTACATGTATGGATCTAAAGCCCCTCACTTCAGTCGCCGGAATAGTCAATCTTTGGCTAATTTTGAGTTGATCTGGATTGCTCAAATTATTTGCCTGGGCTAGTTCTGCGACGGAAATATTGTACCGACTAGCGATCGCCGCTAGTGTGTCTCCAGGTTTAACCTCGTAATCTTTACTACCCGACAAGGCCACAAATTGCCGGGGTCTTTTTAAAGCTTGGGAATTGGACTCACTTGTTTGTGGTGTTTGTGTAAATTCAGATACTAAATCTTGGGTATTGTCATGATTGACAGTGGATAACTCTTCTGGGTTTGCTATGCTTTCTATAGAAACTCTCTGAGTTTTTGATAAATTCTTGGTCTCCTCAGACCGCAACTCCGCCAGACTGTTTCTTAAACGGTTCGATTTTTCTTGTAAGCGATTTAGGGCAAATTTTTGCTGCGCCTTGAGTTGAGCATTAATTTCACCACTAGTATCTGTACTTTCTATTACCTGTACCTCTGGTTTTCCTGTGAGGTTACCTGTCTGAGTTGATAATCCCCCTAATCCAGTCAATTCTGAGTTCAAGGATGTAGAAACACTAACTGGCTGAGATGTTTGGCTCGCAGTAACTGGCAATTCAGGCTCAAGACCGGGTAATTGTGAAATCGCCCTTGGTTCGAGGATGACAGAATTTTTTGGCATCCTTGCTGAGAAGACTGTTTGATTTCCCATCTGTGTGGCAGAAAATTTCACTGTATTATCAGAGGCAGCAGGAATTGTTGAGGCTACTTTTTGGCTACCTACGGGAGGGGCTGCCTGGACTTGATCACTTTGTCGAGTCACCAAAAGGCTGCTTGCTCCCATGGATATAGCCAAACTAATCATGGCTGCTTGTTTACCTACCCGGTGATTAACCTTGGGATTCAATAAAGTATTTAGGTTTTTTATGTTCTCCACCGTGGTATCATCACTGTCGGGTGTATTTTTCAGCACAGCCTTTTCTCTTTTTTTCAATGCTCGTTTCAAAGACGACCTCCTATGATCACTAGTGCTTAACTGATCTCGATTTTTCAGTCGGATACTAGTCAATGATTTAGATCACATCGAAAATGATAGATCAAGATCACGCTCACCAGAGATGCTCTCGCAAGATTAACTTACTTCTCTGATTTAGACAAGTTCACACATGGAATGCAAAACTTTAAAGTTGCTGTATTTACTTGTCCAGTTCACTACCTACACACCATAGAAATTTCACTTTTGACCTTTGTCTGTAATGCTTGTGCAAACCTTACTAGGAGTGAGTGAAGAATATTTATTCTATGTTCACCCACCCCATGTGGACGTCAGCAATATAGAATCTCCGGTTTTTGGAAAAGCAATGAACTATGTTGTAGATATATTCAAGGTTTTTTTTCTTGATCCGCCTTATCAATAGGAGACTTTACGTTGATTTGTCCCTAAAAATCAACCGTACACACTTCTAACTACTTTTGTATTCCTCGGAATTACTTATGCCACATAAATGTGCCAAATCAATAAACATAAAGGCTTTGAGCTTCTTTGTGCTCCTATTCGTCCCCCCGGTGTGTTCAGAAAAATCTATAACGTAAGTTCGGTATATCCCCAAAGTTAATATACAAATTTCTTATATGAATATGTTGGTTTTGGTGAGTATTTATCACTAAAACTGTTTATCAGGTATTTTTGTATAATCTTTAACTATATCGCTGGTCTTCCCAGAGTGTGTTTGGCAGCGATCAATTACACTCTGAGATCAAGATTTGCGATCAACTGAGGATTTTTAGAATAAATAACCCAACTGACGATGAGCTTCAAATAAACTGACTGCGACACTGACCGAAAGATTCAGACTACGGACATGAGGCTCTGACATTGGAATATAGAGTTTTGCATCGCACTCTGACAGGACTGTGGATGGTAAACCTGAGGTTTCGCTACCAAAAAGCAACCAATCATCCGGTTGAAACTGAAACGTGGCGTAATTGCAATTACCTCGCACAGTGAAGCCTAACCATCTACCTCCACGTTGTCTGTGTGTGGACTCAAAGGCTGCTAGCGATTCGTGATAGTGTAGTTTGACATAAGGCCAATAATCTAAACCAGCTCTTTTGAGATAGCGATCGCTAATTTCAAATCCTAAAGGAGCCACTAAATGTAGTTCCGTACCAGTTGCGGCACAAGTGCGAGCAATATTACCTGTATTTGGGGGTATTTGCGGATAAACTAAAACGACCTGGGGCATTGTCCGGATTTTTTTGTATGCCTCTATACTTAAATTATCATAACTCTATCATTAGATAGAGTCTATTCATAGGTTTTTCTAATAAATCTTAAGTAACACCTCGATATTATTTTTTTTTAACAAAACACAAGTTCCCTCAAACCCCACACACCAATAATCTTGGGCAGAGAAAATAATTTTGGAGATCCTGTAGCCAAATCTACCTTAAGGATGAAGAAGGAACCATTAAGCGACCAGGGGCGAACATAATTTTTTTTCTAATTCAACTTCGCGTTCTTCAGTGGCGACAATAGCCTGAGTCAGGACACGCTGAGAGTCAAAACCCACTGCGTGCAATTGTAACCATTGTTGAGCCTCATTACCGGCGCGGAGAATTTTCTGCAAAGGAGATAAGAAACAGCTAAAACCATGTTCTTTAGCCATCCCCCAGACTTCTTGATATAATTGGGCAATCCAATCTCTGGCCAGGATAGGTCTACCGTCTTGCCAATGGTGTAATTGAGCCTCGAGACTAGCAATAGCTGCAGCTGCTTCGTTCCTGGCGGTGAGAGCCAGCAATTCTTCGGAGTCAAAACTACTTTGGGTTAACGGGTCGAGATCCGGGTTTGCTATTAACTGCAACAACCGCGCTTCCAGAAAAGCACTAATAGCTAGCAAAGTAATGGGGTCTGTAACTAAGTCACAAATACGTAATTCCAGACGATTCAAGTCATAAGGACGACCATCGCCATTTGGTCTGACTGATGTCCACAAATGCCGGACATTTTGCATAGTTCCTCCAGCTATTTGTGCTTCCATCCATTGAATATGGTGGGAATGGCTACTAAATAACGGCACATGGGCAGGGGTTTGAGGAAACACAGCCCAACGGGTGGAATGATAACCCGTTGGCTGACCATCCAGGAAGGGCGATGAAGCACTTAAAGCCAGGAATAAAGGGGCTTCTACACGAATTAGCCGACAAGCCCGCATTAATACCTCTGGGTCACTGATCCCCATATTAATATGAACACTGGCAGTAACTACTTTTGTACCGTAGGTATTTTCAATGTAGTCATGATATGGGTTATGGGGGTTGGAACGAAAAAAGTGATCACTGCCACCTAAGGATAAAGTACTACCAGGGATTAAAGTAAAATTACCTATTTTTTTTAGGTATTGCCGTAACTGACGGCGGGGGCGCAGCAAAGCACACAACAATTTCTCATAATCACTCAATGGCTGGGTAGTGTATTCCACATTACGGCTATCCGGTTCCCGTACAAACCCATCCAAAGAGGCCACAATTTTGTCGGAAAGACCGACTATTTCACCTTGATGGGTACCAGTATACATCTCAATCTCAAAGCCTTTCAATAAGACCACTTTGTTCTCCTCGCCTCTCCTAATGTAAGAATTGTATCGAATTAGACAAATTTTTGCATCTACATTTAAGTTAACTTAAAATTTACAATTATTTAACATTCATCCCTGAAACTACTATTTTCTGAACTTTTGAGACTTAACCCCAGAGTGTGAGACTGATTGTTTCTTGTGAGGCGGTAAATTTTCCGGTAGAATGGAGCTATGGGGTGAATCATCCTCCTGAGCAATATTCAGGCGGACAAAATCAGCCCATACTTGATTACTGAGTAGGTTTAAAGCAGTTTCAGGGTGAGCAGAGGCGATCGCCTTGATGGTTTTACGCCATCCCTGCTGCAACGATTCCATAAAAGTTTCCTCCCCAGAAACCTGACTCAACAGCGAAAGCGCCAAACCTAAAGAATCATTTAGTAAGTTTTTTGAGTCTAAACTTGGTAGTATAGTATCTAACCAAACTGGCATAAGTTCCCACCAGTCACCTTTTTCTATCTCCCTGAGGGCGATGTTTTCCATACCCAGGGACACCCACACACACAAAGACTCTACAGCTAATTGCAAATCACGCTTTTCTAAAGCTATATCCCATTGACTTTGTGCATGATTTTGGCAACGATGAACCATAAATTGATATGCTTCCTCAACCTGTTGGGGAGCAGTTACCTTATAGACAGACTCACCATGTGGTAAGTATTCGCCACCACAAGAAACCCAGTCATAAAATCCCCAAAGATAAATTTCTTGATCAACTATAATCTCTTTGATATGGGAATCAGCCAGATATAAAAGCTGTACAGATGATAAACCCTGAAGCGTTTTGATAGAGCGTAATTTTTCTAAAACATCTGCTGGTGAAGTTGCATATCCAATTAAAACCCGCACTCCATCATTAGTCAACCTTTGGAACACCGTCAGAAATTCCTGATTGATCATATCTTCACCCAAACAAGGAGAATACATGATAATTTGCCGTTGAGCAGAATTTAAAATTTCTGGAAAAGTGCGGGTAACTTGTGCATCACCTAACTTTAAAGCCGTTGGGGTAATTTTTGCCAATCTAGATTCTATTTGAGCATTTTTATAATTAAGACTAGCTTCACGCTCCTTAAGAGCTTTAGAGGATAATTGACATAAGGCTTCCCAAGGTATTTTACCTTTACCTTGCAATACCTCCATGCGTTTTGATGCTGATACTAAAATTTGCTTACCGCTTCTAATTTGGATCCTCAGTTTTTGTTCCACAGCATCGTAAATCACAAACAGAAATATACTTTTCCAGATAATTTGCGCCGGCGCTAAAACTTTACACTTGGTGACAATTTTACCTAATTCTGGGGCATGAAAATCTAAACCTGACAATTGAATACATTTCTGGATCTTTTCAATACTTAAAGCCGGTATATCATTAATTTTACGGGCAATTTTGATCCAATCTGCTAAATCAGGTAAACTTAAACACACATCATCCCATGGTTCAGTAGAAAATATCAGCTTTGCGTCCAAAGCATCGGAAATAGCATATATTTGTACAGGATATGCAGGTTGTGGTACAGCACCTTGGGAGTAAAAAGCTCGTCCTTGATTTGTAACTGTAATCGGCGATGTTGCAGATAAGGTTTGTAGCTCTTGCAAATTGGCAGCGGTACTGTGGACAAATATAGGATCAAGTCCTAATATGGATGCTAATTCATCTTCTGTAGGTGGAGGTGAGAACTCAATTCCAGCACGGATAATAAATTCTTCGAGTACATTAAATTCCCGGGGTTCCTGGATGGATATTTCTACAGGAGTTTGATGTAAACTATAGCGAAATTCATGGGCTGCTAAAACTGATAAGTGAGGATTTTGGGCGCTAATTTCCTCTACTAAATTTATGAGTTTTTTGTCAATAGGTTTAGCCGCAGCACCTAGAAACATCAACGAAACCTCCTTGACGATTTACAGTATGGGAAATCTCTAAATACATATCTCCAACTTTTCCACCTTGGTGGGTAAATAAATCATGACAACCTACAATTACTAGTAGTTCTTGGGCGCGAGAAAAAGCTACATTTACCCGTTCTGGTTTCTTCGCAAAACCAACATCACCTTGATGATTATTCCGAACCATACTCACAATGACCACAGGGCGTTCCATTCCCTGAAATCTATCCACTGTCCCTGTGCGAATTTCCAAAGAAGGAAATAGTTCTGGTTGTAAACGTTGCTCAATTTTTCTCAGTTGTGCACCATAGAATGTAATAACTGCTATTTCTTTTTTAGGTGCACCATTGGCAATTTTAGCACTCCAGGTATGCTCAAATTGCCGACACAAGCCTTCTATTACATCCACTTCCCGAAGATTAAAATAGGAAGTATTTTCCCTTTGTTCTTGGAATTCCGGGTCACTGGGGATGTTTACCCAGATAAGATGGTGATGTGTTTGGACAATTTCCCCTGTTAAATTATGAGCGCGTTGACTGTCAGGTGCTACAAGCCCACATTCTAATTTACCTTGATAAAACTGATTGATAGCTGCCATAATAGAGGGGTGCATTCTATATTGGGTAGTCAGCATTTGTTTAATGCTGTTGTCAGCAGCTGCAAACTGAGTTTTAAATAATGATTCTTCCAGAAATTGCAGATCTGATTTTGTGCTTCCCAGTGATTGAGCAACTTCTACCACTGTGCTAGTATCCAGCATCGGTGGTAATTGGCGATGGTCACCTACCAAGACTAACTTTTTGCCTTTTAAAGCCGGGATGAGTAATTCGGGTGGGGTACATTTACTAACTTCATCCACAATCACCACATCAAAGGCTTTAAATTCTTGAGTAAAGTTGTAGTTTGCAGCTTGGACACAAGTGATACCCACGACGTTAGCGTTATCTAAATAAATGCGTTTTAAATCCTGGCGATCGCGCTCTGAGGGATTTTTAACTTTAGCAATCCAATCTTTAGTAAAATTCTCGTAGCGGTTAAGATAAGTTTCCTCTTGACTCAGTTGGTTTTGCCAAGTATTAAACTGGGCTTTGATATTGTGTAAGAATTCCAGATTAAATAAGCCTAAATCAATATTTTTTAACTGAAATTTATCAGGTATGGTTTCCCAAAACCCTTTCCACCAATTTCTAGATGAAATTAAATCTTTTGAGGGTTGTATCTCCGGTTGTTGATTTAATTTTTCCAGTTCAGTTTGATATTCTTGCAGTTGCTGTTGCGTCTGTATGTTTTGTTGTTGTAGAATTACAAACCTGTCATCCAAATATTTTTTAATTACCTCCAACACTGCAAAAGGCCGAATAGAACTGATGACAGTTTCTAAATTTTGGAGGTGACCCAAACCCGAATTGACCTGAGTTGCAAATTCTTGGGGATATTGCCAAATTTTTGAGGGTGTTGTCAGATATTCTGTCACTAAACCCCGTAATTTATCAGGGACATTTTGCTGTTGGTTGAGTAACTGCAAAATCTTCATTACCTGTTCAACTTTTAAATTCCCTGCTTTTACTAGAGATGAATTACCAGATATTTGCTCTTGGGTAGTTTTCTCCAGTTCAGTTAATTGCTGTTGGAGATATTCCAGGTATTTTTCAGTTTCGGTCTTCACTCGTGCGACACATTGACGCGCATTACTGAGAATATCAGCGAGTAATTCCTCACTAACCCGCGTCAGGGTAGAGTCGAGGTGATTTAATTCCCAGACTTGACCATAGACTGACTGTATTCTCAGCAAAAACAACTGGGTATTTTCCACCAGTAATTGGCGCTGATGTAGGTTCAGAAGTTGATAATTACTAAACTCTTCGTATATTTTACGCCATTGAGTGCGATCGCTCCCAGATAGGACGATGGGAATTTGACTAAAACTTTGCTCTACAAAGTAACTAAAACCGTGTCTTTTGCCAATTCTATCAACAAAGCCACCATCTGTCTCATAAATAAAAGCCTTTGCTAAAGCTGAAAAATCTGGCAAATTTAGCTGATATTTTTGAGCTAATATAGGTAACTTTAACTGCTGGGCGAACAGCAACAAACCCAGTGGTAACTGTAGCAATTCCGGCGTTAATACTTGTCCCGACTGCTGGCACTCTTTAATTATTTGATATAATACCACAGGTGCTGTAGACTTCCATTCTTTAACAGCTGCAATCACATAATCAATTTCCCGTTTACGGTTTTGCCAACCTTGAATTGTCTGCTGTAGAGTTTGACGTTTAGTTAGGAATTCCTGTTCATTAATAGCTGTGTAAGCATTTTGACTAATAGGAGACACTGCTGTTATAACCTCAGACATAGCCACAATTGCATCTTGGGCGTAATTGAATGCTACTTTAAAATCAGCCAATTGATCCACTACAGTTTCACACAACCAAAATCCTAAACCAAATGGACCATGACCAGGACAGACTAAACCCAGTTTATCAGTCCAATTAATAGCTTGACTAACATTTTTAAAAAAATCTGCCACCAAAGTATTATCTTCTACGTATAAGTGAATATGTGGTAAAGAATTTTTAAACTCTGGACTTTCCCAATTAATATTCGGGGCATTTTTCAGTAAATAATCTAAACCTGGTAAAATAGATTCTAAGTGATTTTGATCAGCTAAACCTTCGTGATAAATATCTCCTATATTTTTACATTTTGCTGCTAAATTTTTCCGTTGCTGATTTAATTGATTGTGTTGCTGATTTATTTCCTCTTCTAAGTTTAAATAATCTGTAAATTTTGGCAAAGCTAACAACAATTGAGCCAATATTTTCAGATTTTCACGACGGTTAAGCAGACTATTTTCACAGTCATTTGCCGTATTTTCCAGCCATGTATCAATAACTTTATCCTCTAAAAAGGGCTGTCCCTCTTCCCCCACTTTGTGGGTATGTCCTTTGCGTACAGCGCGGATAACTGGGTTGTGAACTAATCGACTCAAAGCATTATCCACCGCTAAATTAGCTTGAGAAGCGATTAGAGTACGTCCACCCCGCAGAGCTATTTGATAACAAATTTCTGCAATTACAGTAGTTTTACCAGTACCGGGAGGACCTTGGATGAGAACTAAATCTTCCGCTGCTAACACCTTCTCCACCGCTGCTTTTTGTCCAGCATTAGCAGAAGATAATAATAAATCATCCCCTGGTAGTGACACAGTTTTTTTAATCGGCCTAGCTTGGGAAGCATCGAATAAAAATTTACCCAGGTAAGGATTTTGAGTGTGTCCCTGCTTTAATTTTTCTAGAGCTTCCTTCTTGCGCCGAACTTGTTGAATATCACCAGCAGCATCAAAAAATAAAAATCCCTTTACTGGTACTTGATAACGTTGTGTAGCGATATAGTCAGCTAGTTCCCTTTCTAACTTAACTTTGATTAAACATTTTTTTATATCAACTTGTTCAATTGTACCTAGTTGAGGAATTTTATAGGTGAGTTTTCCTGTAGGAACAGTTTCCGAAAGTTTCACTTGTTGGTTTTTGGAACGTTTTACCCGTTCCCAGAAGCTGGATACATTTAAATAATTTTGTTCAGCACCATCGAGAGTAGCTGAGGTAACATCTACTTCAAAGGTAATATCTCTGCTATTGCGCACATAATTATTACCGACAAACCCCACACAAAACTGACGCGACTTAGCAATATTTTCCTCAACTTGTAAAAATGCTTTCCAAGCTTGTAACTGTTCTTCTGTGGGTATATGTTCACCACAAATAGGCATTTTTTCTATGCTTGCTAATGCAGCTTTAGGAATACCTAAACGATCTTGAGCATGAGGGAGCAACCGTAAGGGAAAAGTAACAGAGTAACCATCAACTTCTCCCAGTTGAAGTGGTAGCAACCGAATTGATAAAATTTTTAACCCACCTAGTCCATTCTCGGAAATCGCTGCAATTAAACCTAAAGTTTTTCCTTGTTTTTCTAGCTTTGCAGGTAAGGGAAAATCATCTCGGTCAGTAGCAATTGTTAACTGTAAAATTTCCTCATCTTGATGTTTTCCCGCACCTTGACGACGCACATAAAACAGACAGACTTCTTGACCTAGTAAATCAAGTATCTGATTTTGAGCCACTGAACCTAAACATTTATAGCTCCAGTTTTGGTAAATTTGCTTGTGGGAAAAAGTGGCCATAGATACGCTGAAATTTACACTTGGGAAAAATTGACAACCACTGCGCCAATGGTGGAAACTAATTTATAGTCTGTACTGATGATAAACCTGAGTAGCAGCACGATGTAACAAAGAGTGTCGCCAAACCAGAGACCTCATATCATCGGCGTAACCTCCACCAATAACACAAGCTACAGGATAACCAGCACCCACGCAGGTACTTAAAACCTGCATTTCCCTACGGAAAATTCCCGTATCACTCAGGGCTAATTTTCCTAGGCGATCGCCGATATGAATATCTACCCCTGCATCGTATAATACTAAATCAGGGCGAATACTGGAAAGCAAATCTGGTAAATAATTTGCCAAAGTTTGTAAATATTCTTCATCTTCCATTCCCACCCTCAAGGGAACATCCAAATCACTGGTTTGTTTAGTACCAGGGAAATTAACTTCACAGTGCATAGAGAAAGTAAATACACTGTCATCCTCTTGGAAAATTAAAGCTGTACCATCCCCTTGATGCACATCTAAATCCACAATCAGAACTTTTTGTACCAGTCCCAGTTTTTGTAACACTCGACAAGCGATCGCTAAATCGTTGAAAATACAAAAACCGGACCCATAATCAGGAAAAGCATGATGAGTACCACCAGCTGTATTACAAGCTAAACCCTGACTGATTGCCATCTGAGCAGTAAGTATTGTACCACCAACCGCGACGCAAGTACGATTCACCAGTTCTAGACTCCAAGGTAAGCCAATACGACGCTGTGCTTTTGTTGTTAATTTTCCCTCACAGTAAGCTTGAACATATTCTGGAGTATGAACCAACTCAATTAACTCCTGGGGTGGGCGTTTGGGTAGGTGAAATTGTTCTATTTGCGCCACACCGTCAGCTAACAGCAATTTATAGAGTTCTCCGAACTTAGACATGGGGAAGCGGTGCCCAGGGGGCAATGATGCAATATAATCTGGATGATAAATAATTGGCAATTCCATGATCTAAAATTACCAGTAAATAAGCTAATTTTTCAAAAAAATATACAATTATAAGTTAATTAAGTTAATGATGCAACAATGGATTGTACCAATAGCATTTATTCTCCTGGGCTTCCTAGGTGGATTGATTGGGGAAAAAGTTTTTTTTAAAAAACTCAGAGAATTTGTTATTGAAAAACAAATACCAGGCGGTGACATCATATTTACAGCCTTACACCGCATGACATTTTTTTGGTTTTTACTAGCAGGGTTCTCTGGGGCTTTTTTGTATTCTTCCCTGAATATCAACAATGATATTAAAATTATCCTGCAAAAAATAATTACCAGTTTATTGCTTTACTCAGCCACCCTAGTTTTAGCTAGATTGACTGCTGGGTTTGTTAATTTATTCATACAAAGAACCGAAGGAATACCCGCATCATTAATTTCTAACCTAGCCAAGATTACTGTTTTAGGTTTAGGAATACTTATCCTCCTCCAAACTGTCGGGGTGCAAATTACACCCATAGTTACCAGTTTAGGTGTTGTTGGTTTAGCCGTAGGTTTTGCATTACAAGATACATTGGCTAATTTATTTTCCGGTTTTTATCTGATTATTTCCAAACAAATCAGAACTGGAGACTACATAAAATTGGATGATGGATATGAAGGTTACATCACAGATATCACTTGGAGAAATACAAATATTAAGGAAATTAAAAACAATATCATCATTGTACCTAATTCTCGCCTGGCATCGACGATTTTTACTAACTATCACCTACCAGTCAAAGCAATTACCTTAACCATGGATATCGGTATCGGTTATGAAAGTGATTTAGAACAAGTAGAAAGAGTTACCCTAGAAGTCGCTAAAGAGGTGATGCAAGAAATTTCCCCAGAATTAATAGAAAATGAACCTATTATTAGATTTCATACTTTTAATGATTTTAGTATAGACTTTAGACTATCTATGCGGGTAAAAGAATATTTTGACCAGCAGATTGGTAAACACTTACTGATTAAGAAACTGCATAAGCGCTACCAACAAGAAGGAATCCAAATTCCCTTTCCTATCAGAGATGTTTATATACATAATCATTCTGAAAGTTCCCATCTTGATTTCAATTAATTAATCCCCCCCATCAATGGTGCATTTCTTCTGTGTTTATCCCCGTAGTCAAGACTAATTCAAGAGTAATATTTACGTCTTTGTCGTCGAAAGTTGGCTACCGACTGTACTAAACCTAAAGCAATGAAATTAGTCAACATCGCTGAACGTCCGTAACTCATCCAAGGTAGGGGAATTCCTGCTACAGGGGCTAAACCAACAGTCATCCCTACGTTAACAATTAGCTGAAATAAGATCATTGACAAAACCCCAATAGCTAACAATGAACCAAAGTTATCCTTAGCAGTTTGAGCTACACGCAATAGGCGAAAGCAAATCAAACAGAACACCAAAAGCACCACTAAACAACCCACAAAACCTAATTCCTCCCCCACTGCAGAGAAAATAAAGTCTGTATGTTGTTCGGGGACAAAATTTAGTTGTGTCATCGGCCCTTTGAACAAACCCCATCCCCAAACCTCACCAGCACCTATAGCGATGCGAGACTGGTGTTGATGATAGCCAACTCCAAAAATATCGTATCCAGGTCTAAGAAATACCGTCAGGCGGTTTTTTTGATAGTCCCTCAATATATGCTCCCAGACAAAAACTCCCAATTCACCACCTAACAAGTTGAGGGCTGATGCACCAATACCATTGAGGACAGATTGACGCCAGGGGAGAGTATACCACCCTACAATACCCATAGCCACTACCCAAACTAATCCTAAAACTCCGAAAAATAATATATTAAATACATTTATTGGCTCTGACAAAGGCCAATTTATACTGAACAGAATAGTAGAAATTACTGGCGAAATCATCAACAGCAGCCAGCCAGGATTAGCATTTGCCCAGTACAGCATTCCTAAAACGATGGCACCAAACACCAAAGATGTGGCCAAATCCGGCTGTAAAAATACTAATGCCCAAGGAATAGCAGTAATTGCCAAAATCCTGAATACATTTTCTAGGGTGGAGGCTGTGCGCTTGTGTAATACAGCCGCTAAGGTGATAATCAGTCCCACTTTGGCAAATTCCGAAGGCTGGACGTTAAACCCACCAATGCTAATCCATCGCTGGGCTCCTTTCGCGCTAGTACCAATGATCATCACCGCGATCAGACTGAGATTCGTGAGTGCGTATGTTACCCAATGCCACTTCATGAGATTTTCATAACGGCTACGAGCTAAAAACATGGCTATCACAACGCCGATACCCGTCACTAACCAGTGCCAGAACCAGTCAGCTACTGGTTGCCTTAATTCCGTACTTAATATCATTAAGCCACCAAATATACTAATTCCTAGAGTCAGGAAAAATAGCATCCAATCCATTTGATGCCAGGAATTAAGCCAATATTTCCAGCGAACTATGGGGGTAAAATGTTTGAAAGTCATATATTAATTTATACTTTTATTTAATAAAAATTCCCGGGCTATAACCCAGGAATCCGAAAAGAACCACTTGGTTATGTCAGAGCGGCCACCGATATTTTACCGGCGATATTAAAAGCGATCGCTCTTAATGCTTGTGCTGAAGCTGAATCTGGATCTGCTATAACTATTGGCACACCACTATCACCGCCTACTCTAGTGCAAATCTCTAGGGGAATGCACCCTAGCAAAGGTACTCCTAACTCAGATGCTGTCTTGGATCCGCCACCAGAGCCAAAGATGTCATACTGCTTATCTGGCATATCCGGTGGAATAAAGTAGCTCATATTTTCTACGATTCCCAACACAGGGACATTCATTTGCTGGAACATCCGTAAACCTTTACGTGAATCTAACAGGGCTACATTTTGCGGTGTAGTCACAATTACAGCCCCTGACATTGGTACTGCTTGAGTTAAAGTTAATTGAGCGTCCCCGGTTCCCGGTGGCATATCAACGATTAAATAATCAATTTCTCCCCATTCTACTTGATAAAGAAACTGGCGAATCACACCATTGAGCATGGGACCGCGCCAAATCACTGGCTGATCTGGGTCAATCAAAAACCCCATGGAAACTAATTTCACACCGTGATTAAACGCAGGTTCGAGAATGTCACCTTTGTCTGTGGGACGCACAACAATTTCCGCATCAGTTAGCCCCAGCATAGTCGGGTCATTGGGTCCGTAAATATCGGCATCCAGTAATCCCACTTTTGCCCCTGTTTGTGCTAAAGCCACAGCTACATTCACCGCCACTGTGCTTTTACCAACACCGCCTTTACCACTGGAAACAGCCAGAATGTTTTTCACCCCACTAATCCCGGTCTTGTCTGGCAAGCTTTTTTGTTGGGGTGTTTCTGCGGTGACATCTACACTGACCTCGGTAACACCAGGTAGCTTTTTAACTGCTTTTTGGCAATCTTCAACAATAAATTCACGTAACGGACAAGCTGGTGTCGTTAACACCAAAGTGAAGCTAACCTTGCCATCCTCAATTTTGACGTTGCGAATCATATTCAGTTCCACCAAACTCTTGCGGAGTTCTGGGTCTTCTACCGGTCGCAAAACTTCTAAAACTGAGTTGGAATCCAAAATATCGTACATACTGTAACAAAATTTAAGAAATTTTTAACATCATCTACTATGATGTTAACCGTGTTTGGCAGGTGGCTCTCATTCCTGAACAATCAAAACAAATATCGTTGAGTGATTTTTTCCGGCTGTGAAACTGTTGCTAATCGAGCCTTTTCTACGTATTCAACCAAGGAACGTGCCACACGATCTGCATAAGGTCGGGATAATGACCAAATCAGGGGGGATAACCAACCCCGGAAAGTCACTGAATAAGATAAACAAGTACCACAAACTGTGGACTCTAATCGGTAAGTAACTCGTTCTTCGATACCTGGAATCGCCATGACTCGGATACTTAACATTTCATGAGGTTTAACACCCTCCACAAAAATCCGGATGGGAATAGGGGAAAAACGGGTAATGGCTTGGTAAATTAATCCGGGTTTGGGTACTAATCCATAGGGTACGTTAGTACTTTTGAGCAGGGGATGCCAGGAAACATCTGTTAAATCCACTACCTTAAGCCACATCTCATCTATGGACGCAAAACTAATCTCTCGATACGTCCGTACCAGAGAGGCGCAAAACCGACGACGTTTGCGGTAGATGCATTTGGATAACCAACTTTGCATTTGCCTAATCCTCCTCGCTGTGCACTTGCTGATTACTCTGGTATGGTGAATCAGGTTACCTCAAAGTGGAGATCGCTGGTTGATACCAGAATGTTTATATCAAGAAGTACAAAAAAAAACTCAGTTAATATACAAGCCTATACGCATTTGAGGGAAAATAACTCTAGTCATGCTCATCAATCTTGTAAATGCTGACAAGTAAGACAAAAGCAGATTAGGCAAATTCAGCTAATAAATTGGCTGAATTTGTCCACAAGTTCGAGAATAAACGAGTTTGTGCCCTTTTAGAAATTGTAATTTAAGTCCCGGAATCTATGTTGACTAATTCGCAAACGCCAACTGTAGACGCAACACCATCTGAGTTTTTACCCCCAACTGATTCTCAGTCGAGGGTAAGTCAGTTTATGAAACAGCTACAAGATGAAATTACCGCAAAACTGGCAGCCATAGATGGTGTGGGTAACTTTCATGAAGATACTTGGAAACGTCCCGAAGGAGGCGGCGGGCGATCGCGGGTTCTGCGTGATGGTAGAGTATTTGAACAAGCTGGTGTAAATTTTTCTGAAGTTTGGGGTTCTCATCTACCCCCCTCGATTTTAGCCCAACGCCCAGAAGCCACAGGACAGGGTTTTTATGCTACAGGTACTTCTCTGGTATTACACCCCCGCAATCCCTATGTGCCGACAGTTCACCTCAATTACCGCTATTTTGAAGCAGGACCAGTCTGGTGGTTCGGTGGCGGTGCTGATTTAACTCCCTATTACCCCTTTGCTGAAGATGCAGCCCATTTTCACAACACACTCAAGCAAGCTTGCGACCAACATCATCCAGATTATTACCCAGTGTTTAAGCGCTGGTGTGATGAGTATTTTTACCTGAAGCATCGGAACGAAAACCGTGGTGTCGGTGGTATATTTTTGGATTATCAAGATGGCCAGGGTCTTTTATATCGCGGTCCTGACCCCAATGGCCAAGCGGCTATGTATAGTAAGCAAGTGGGCGCACCACCAAGCCGCAAATGGGAAGATTTATTTGCTTTGGTGCAAGATTGTGGGCGGGCCTTTTTGCCCGCATACACGCCCATTGTGGAACGGCGACAAGAAATGGAATATGGCGATCGTGAGCGGAATTTCCAACTTTATCGTCGCGGTAGGTATGTAGAATTTAACTTGGTTTATGACCGAGGGACCATTTTTGGACTCCAAACCAACGGACGTACAGAATCTATTCTCATGTCTTTACCACCTTTGGTGCGTTGGGAATATGGTTATCAGCCAGAACCCAATACTCCAGAAGCCCAGTTGTATGAAATTTTCCTCAAACCTCAAGATTGGGTCAACTGGACAGCCAGCACCCCATAACACTACCCGGAAATCCCCATCTATCTCATCCTAGGTGGGGATGATAAAGTGGTTAATACTGTTCTCGCTTACTGTAACAATAGGGTCCGAGAATCGCCCCCCAGGTGGCTTTACCATCAGAGTCTATCCCCCGATCATAACTATTTAATCCTGCGGCTGTGGCTTCAAATCCTAAAGCAACCCGCACAATTTGCTTGAGATAACTAAAACAACAACTAGTATCCGGGGGTTGAGTGCCAGTAAATTTATAGCTATTTGCAGTTATTGTTTCCTGGGTAACTGTGAGGATGCAACCCGGTAGTAAATCTAATTCATCCTCCGTCAAGTTTTCCAGTAAAGCCGGATTACGACCTGCACCACTAAAAGCACTTGGTTCCTTGAGCATATAATATTGTACCTGCAAAGGACTCTCAGAGCTAATCCCAGACATCAACCGCATAATTCGCTGGCGATAAGGACGGTCTAAATTGACAATATTAGCCTGCTCGGCAAATAAGGTAATACTATCTTGTGTAAACAAATCAACTGGTCGTTGCCAAAGATGTAGGTGGACAAACCACACTGAATCAGCCAAAGCTTGTTCTTGATTATCAAATCTACCAGCTAAATACTTGCCTAAGGCAATTAAATTTGGCGAAAAACTCATAAATAATCCGGATCGGAAACCTGAACTTGGCAAAGTCACCTTTAAGCGACAAAATATAATAACGTCGCTCTTAACATTCTTAACATTTTATTTGTGAATAACGTCCGTACTGTCTCAGATACTAAACGAACTTTTTACTCCCTTCACACCCGACCCATTAACACTATTTATCGTCGGGTGGTGGAAGAGTTGATGGTAGAAATGCATCTCCTATCAGTCAATAGTAGTTTTACCTACAACCCAATTTATGCCCTGGGTGTGGTTACAAGCTTTGACCGCTTTATGCAAGGTTACCAACCGGAACGGGATCAGGAATCGATTTTTAATGCCATATGTCAGGCTGTGGAGCAAGAACCCCAACGCTACCGAGAAGATGCCCAACGCCTGCAAGCTTTGGCTCAAGACCTACCAGCCCAGGATTTAATTGCTTGGTTAAGCCAAACTACTCATTTAGATCGAGATCCCGATCTGCAAGCACAATTACAAGCGATCGCTAATAATTCCCAGTTTAAATACAGCCGCTTATTTGCAGTTGGTTTATTCACATTATTAGAACAATCTGCCCCTGAGTTAGTCAAAGATGAAAAACAACGCACTGCCGCATTAACAACCATTGCAGCTGGCTTACATCTATCTGATGAAAAACTTACTAAGGATTTGGAACTATACAGTTCCAATCTGGAAAAGATGGCTCAAGCCCTTGTAGTTATGGCAGATATGGTATCAGCTGATCGCAAGAAACGTGAACAGCGTCAACAACAAACTACTACCCCAGTTGCTCCCCCATCTGTAACCGAATAGTCAGTATAATTCGTAATTCGTAGTTCTTGCTCAGGAACAAATTTGATTGTTTCCACTCATAAGTTGAGGAGTTGCTACCTCAATTAATTGGGAATTACGAACTACGAATTAGTACTTTCTGCCTTAAACACCTAATAATTTGTAAATCAGGCTGTTGATGATACTCAGGGCAAAAGCTCCTAGTACAGCACTCCAGATCCCAAAACGTAAGCGAAACCCCTCTACTAACCAAGCGGCAATACTAAAACACACAACGGCAATCATAAATGTGAAAATGCCGGATAACAAGTTGAAGGTCAGTAAATCGGGAACTGTAAATATGAGGCTTAAAATAGGTCTCACTACTGCTGTGACAATACCGAGAACTACCGCCGATAAAAATGCCTTTTGTGGAGAGTCAACTTCCACTCCCAAGGGGAGCTTGCTAATAATCAGTAAGCTGATAGATGTTACTACCCAAACAATTAAAAGCGTCACAATATTCATGCCACAACCCTTGAAACGTGAACGGTGATCGGCGCTAAATTACTAACTCTGACCAGGGATAAATTTTTGCAGCTTAACCAATTATTTATAAATTAACAGATATTTTTATCTAAACATACTTTATTCCATATATCTTTAGCTTTAACCCCTGGGAATTGGAATGAAAATACACCCCTCTGCTGGCTCAGAAGAGGGGTTACGGGGGAGTTTCTATAATTTTATATTAGCTTTCGGGGGGAGGGGTAGTTTCAGGTGCTACAGGGACTTGGGGGGCTGGTTCAGTAGGCAAAACTGGCGAGATCATATTAGGATTAATCCCTGGAACTGGTACCATGGGAAAACTAGGCAAATTATTAAATGAGTCACTCGATAATGGAGACGGGCCTGGTATGATTCCCAAGGAAACGCGATCGCCACCCACTTGTCGCATCAAGTCTAAGATTGAAATTACGTCATTATAGGTGGCTGTGCGAGACGCATTTAACACCAAAGTTCCATTAGGGTTATCTGCGAGATATTTTCTTAAGTTTTGTACTAACTGATCTCGTTGTACAGGCTGCTTTTCTATGTAAAGATTACCTATAGCATCAAGAGTGATAATGCGAGTGGCATTCTCTGAGATGAGACCAGTAGCCGTACTTGTACTAGCTTTAGGTAAATCAATATTAATCGCCTGTTGTCGAGTAAATTGCAAAGCCGCCAATAGAAAAAAGGTCAGAATGCAAAAAACGACATCAATTAAAGGAAGGATTTGAATTTGTGTTTCTTCAACTGGACTCTGTAGATTAATTTTCATACCTGGGGGTGTAGAATTTTTGACTACATCTGAGAATCTTATGACTCAGCTGTTTGGGGGGGTTCAGGAGGTTCAGCAAACGGGTTTTTGTCTTTGCTGCTCCCAGGGGTATTACTGTCTTCTAAGGACTCGGTAACCATGAAAGAATGAATTTTTTCATAGTCAGGGGGAGACTGACGATATAGTAATTCCATCTCATTACCAGCTTTGCGAAAAATTTTCACCTGGTCTACTACAAAACTTTGAAATAGGCGATAAAAAACCAAACTGATAATGGCCACTATCAACCCAGCAGCGGTACTGATTAAAGATTCACCAATACCAGTAGTGACACCAGCTGTAGATTCGGTTCCTAAATCACCAATGCGAATTGAACGTAGAGACTGGATTAAACCCAAAACAGTACCCAGCAATCCCAAAAGAGGAGATAGGGCGATGATAACTTCTAAGAGTTTCTCCCCCCGGCGCATCCCAGCTAATTCATCTTCTGCTGTGGACTCTAATGCTAATCTAAAGGTTTCCGGATCACTTTTGTGTAAGCTTAAGGGGGCATAAAGAAAACGTCCAATGGGTTGATGGCGAGCCCTTCTAGCAATATCCGCCGCTACTTCCCAACTATCTTTGGCACTATTTAAGACACGATCTACAATTTGCTTTTCTTGGGTCAGGATTCGCAGCCAGAACCACAACCGCTCGAAAATCACACTGATAGACAGAATCGACAGCGCCAGCAAAGGCCACATAGCCGGGCCGCCCTTTTCAAACAAATCTAAAATATCCACTGTTAGGTTTCCTCTTTCGATTTCAACAGCAACTATCCCAAAGCACTTTAATTCTCAAGATTAATGCATAATTACATATTCCTCTACAAAATCTTTCGGCAAATATTTAGCCCAGGAAAGTTACTGGCGTCTTCCATACTACATGGGACGGTTATTCCTACCGGGAATGTATCTGAGAGTTTGTCAAAATTATGAATAATCACTGGAGGCACAAGACATGAAATTTCCAATCCAATTAGTATATACTTGGTATCGTAACTTACTTCGTAATCCTATTTATCGTTGGTGGGTGATTTTAGGAACACTGGTTTATATTCTCAGCCCTATAGATATTTCTCCCGACTTTATACCGATTCTCGGACAAATTGATGACTTTTTGCTTTTGTCTATAGTTTTTTCCGAGGTGTCTGGGTTATTACTCTCAGGTTTAAAGTCCCGTCAGGGTGCTGATCAACCTAGTACTCAAACTGTTGATGTTGATGCGGTGTCTGTGGAGTGAAAAACTTCTACCCCAAGGTACGCACAAGACAAATCTTGATGTGCGTCCCCTGGGTGTGAATCTGGATTTAAATATCTTTGACAAATTCTGTTAAGAATCTCAAGGCTTTCAATATATAACTCATACAATCTTGAGGAGAGGTATTATAAAAGTATTGCCAGGCTGAAGCTTTATCTTCATCATAGCGATCGCCTCGTTCAGGATGTTGTTCTAACCATGCTAACCGCACCGCATGGCCAATTAATACATCTAAAACTATGTACTCCTCAATTTGTAAGTTGGGATTATTGGCGATGATTGTGGCTAATTCCATCAAGGCCTCAACATTAACTTGGCGGTATTCTGGAGCCTCAATTTTATTCAGTAAATGTTCAATTCTCAGGGCAAAGTTCTTTTCCCCGGCTGTCATTTCTGATAAAATTAACTCACTATCCAAGCGATTGCGACGCTCTAGTTTATCGCCAATCACAATTCCTTTACAATGTTTCATTAATAGCCAAACTTGCTGGAAAAAGTCTTTGGGGACTCGATTTAACGCCCCTTCACCTTGGCGAAATCTCCGCCAACCACCCGGGGGGACTGTGTTTGATTCTTTTCCCTTTGTCGGTAGCACTACCCAAGCAATATCACTTTCCTTTTGCTTGATGTGTAGTGATTCTTGTTGGCGTAATAACTTACTAATACCTGTGTAACCTCTTAATACTTGATGCAAGCGCATTTTCACTTCAAAGGGTGACAGTTCCATCAAGTGCTCGTAGGCTTCATCTTGAGTGACACCCAACTCTTGTGCTAATTCACTGGTAATTAACAAGATCAGATAGCCAACTCTCAGAGTTAGCAACCCTTTAAACAGTTGAGGTTCCGATCGCATTAACACCCCAAGATAGATAATAATTTCTTGTGTGAGGACGCGATCACGGATATCTTCGCGACAGAAATTATTTATTTTCTCAGTAATTTCTCGGTGGGACATAGGTACTGTCATCAGTGATGACTGACTGTAAGCTCTACCCACAGCGATTTGCTTACCTCTAACTAAAATACTCGTGACTGTATCTGATAAACCAATATCAACCATTTGTCGTAAACCAGCGGCGCGACGTACCACCGCCCAAATACCTAAATTCCCGGCTTTCGTGTAGACTTCATCCAGTAAATCAGCCACCGTCACAGGGTGCTGTGGCCCGCCAAAACCGGTATCAAAACTCAATCCCTGCAAGCGAATTAAAGTTTGTAATAATTCGATTTGTTCATAGATATTTGACGATGAGCGCAAAGAAGCCAGCAAAAATTTTAAATTAGTCTCACACTCCATCTGAAATTCTTGAGTATTCCCTAACCGATCCCCGGGATGATAAGCCAGATAATAGCAAGGTGAAGCAGCATTTTGCATTGGTGATTGGGAGAAGTCTGCATCTGGGAGAAAATCAATCCTTTGCATCCCCGCTGTTAGCATCAGTTGATTGAGTCGTCCCAACTTGACCTTTACACCATTACACACACCATCTTTAAGTTCCTGCATCAGTTCCAATAAAGCCTGAGAACCGATTTCTAACATAGTATGGGTTAACATTAAAGTTAAAGTAGGACGACCTAAATCAATCCAATAATCTCGAATATAAGCCAGTTCACTTCTGATTTGATCCAGTAAAAAATGATAATCAAGGGTTAAATAAAACTGTTGAGAATCTAAAAACGAAGGTAAAAATACAATTGTCTCCCCGTGAATCCGAAAAAATCGAGATGTGCTCAAACTCCGTAACCGCCGCACAGGACGACCAGTTAAACCCAGTTTATCATTGCGTCCAATTTGAGTATAAATAGCCGAAAGTTCCTCAGCTTTTCTGACTTGAATTGGTTCTACTTGGTGGGGTGTTTGAGTCTCAATTCCATGAACTTCTAGTTTAGCTTGTAATTCCTCATCCTCAGCCAATAAAGCAATTTGTACTACAGCCTCGCGTTTTTTACCTATACATAGATGTCTTCCTAATGGGTCAATATCGCCAATAGCGATTAATCCTTCATGTAATAGTTGACCGAGAAAATATAAACTTTGCGCCCAGACTAAGGGGATGTTTTCATTAGGTAAGCGAGTTTGACTGTGGGGGGTTAATTTTTCCGCTGCTACATTTTCCGCTGGGACATAATACAATTCTGGTAATAAACCCACTCCATGACGTTCCATGAGTAATGACTGCAAACGTTCCTGGTAATCTTTAACTTGCTGACTGTCACCACGGAACAAACCATCAAGAAATAAGTAAGTAAAAAATAATGGCCACTCGCATTCAATATGCTCAAATTGCTTCAGTTCCCAAGGTTCATAGTGTAAGCGTTGGCTATCTTCCAAAACCGTTTGGTGTCCATCCCGTAAGAAGCGTTTACAGCCATATTTTCCTTGGAGTTTACGAATAATATCATTAAATGTGCGATCGCGTAATTGCACATTTTCTACCGCAAAAGCAGGATAACTAATAATACTTAACAGTGCGCCATCTATTTCTTTAGAAGCCGATTCTCTAGGTAATAACGATTCTAAGGTAATTCGAGCGCGGGCGATTTCATCTGGTAGGACATGAATAACTGATGCTTCACCACCACGCACACCAAACAAATTTAGACCATTAATAGCTTCTAAAGCGGCCTTAGCCATACCGACAGAACTAGCATTGAGTTCAGCACTACCATGATTAATTTTATTACCTCGTTCCCAAATGCCATAATCTGGTGTCCGGTAAGCGCGTCCAATGTAGTAAACCAGGTTTTGGATAAAATTTACTTCATCAATAGTGTAAATAATTTGCAATCCTGAAGCGGTCATTTGTGCCAGCATCAGTAAAAATATAGATGTGGCATCAATTTGTAAGTGTCCCCATTCATCATCTCCAACCACAATGTCAGCGGTAGCTGTGTTGTATTTGGCGTGTAAGCCATCCAGGAGTGACTGAGTATGTTTAAATTTCTCGACTTTATGGGATTGACGCAACATCGCAAATAGTAGTCCCCGCATCAATTTCGTGACACTATGCTCTAGTTCATAGGTGCGTCCCTTGTCTTCGTCAGTCTTGCGATATGCCAGTGCTAAACCCCAAACTGCCAAAATACTGTAAACATTATCCCTTACCCAAGCATCTGTATAATCACCATGGGCGGTGATGGCTGTACTCGCAGGAAGTAAACCGGTAATTGGATTCTGACGCGCGAGGATGATTGTCTTGATTTGCTGGTAGTAATGTTCGAGTCGTGTTTGCAGTTCGGTGACTGTTTGCATAATCTTAATTGTGGGAAACTGGGGGGGTGAGAATCTGTGGACTGACTTGTATCGGTAAGAGGAGAGCAATTAACCACAGATGGAAACAGACGAACACAGATGGGTATGTCATGATTGACAGATTTTGTAGATAAGCCTTCTGGTTTAGTGAGGATATTGGTGAGAAACAAAGGGTATTTTGACTACTTCACCTTGCGTTTCTCCTATCTGGACTTTTAAGCCAATTCCACCAGCTTTACTGCGAATATAACCTAGTCCAAAGTAACCATTGACTGTTTCAGTATAACTGGTAAGTTTACCAACTTTTTCATCGCCAATGGTGATCGCACTCCCCACTGATGCAGGTGCATTTAGACGTATGCCCCAGAGGTGCTGTTTTACACCTTTATATGTGTTGAGCCTAGCGATGGTTTCTTGACCGATGTAGCAACCCTTGTTAAAGGAAATTGTCTGCCATAAGCCAACTTCTAGGGGGTTATAATCATCTGTTAGTTCTGCGTCTGGGGCTGGTCTACCCTGTAAAATACGTAAGGTCTCCCAGTGGCGATCGCTCAATTCTACCGCCCCTAGTGCTAAAATCTGCTGCCATATTTTTTCTTTCTGTGCTGCTGGTATGATAATTGTATATCCCGGTGTAGCCAAGCCACTACCCACGGCAATCATCACACCGTTAACCAGTTGATGATTACCATAGGCTTGACCAATAATTGCACCAGCACCCAGCTGTTCTACAATGGTATGACTCTGGGCACCCATGAGGCTCAAGGTTGATGTTTCATCTGTGACATCTGTCAATTGCACTTGATCAGCAAAAAAGATATACCGGTCTAGCCATTGCATCAGTAACTCCCGACGGCTAGGGGAGGTCAGTAACAGCACTGCATCCTCTAAAATGTATGCACTTACCAGGTCAATGGTGCGAGCTGTGGAAGATACCATCACAGTATCACAGCCCTGTCCTGGCTTGAGGCTTTGAAAGTCGTTAGTGCTTTGATTATGTAAAAACCGGATTCGGTCATCATCAGAAACACGTATACGTCCCCAGTGGGAGCGATCGCATACAGCAACCCCTTCTGTTGCGGCTTGAATGGCTGCTGTGTCTTGAGCGTCAGTTGCAGATGTTGACATGGTGATGAAGAGTTGCCCTGTTTTACAGTTATTAGGCTTACATTGAATTAGGTTACTACAATTTTTCTCACAAATGCAGCTCTATATACGGATTCACCTTTGTTTTGAGTCGCTATTTCCCTTTCTGTGGGTACTGGTAAAGGGTTTTGTGTTAACCATTCTTCTGTACCAAGTCTCTCAAAGGCGGGATTTTCAGCAAACAGATCGCGCATTTGACTGGCGACAAACTCAACATCTGACTGCAAAAACACAACCCCCCCAACGGTCAGATAATCAGCTAATTCAGCCACTAATTCCGGTTGTACTACCCGGCGTTTAGCATGGCGGCTTTTAAACCAAGGGTCGGGAAATTGAATCGTTACACGCTGTAAAGTTCCCGGAGTCAGGGAGGATAACAGCGATCGCAATGAGTTATTGACATTGCAAAATAAATAATGGAGATTAGTTAAACCCAACTCACATACTAGTCGGTTGGCTTCCACTACCAAAGGTTCTCGAATTTCCAAACCTAGAAAATTCCAGTTGGTTTCTATCTGTGCCATTTGCAACAAAAATCTCCCCCTGGCGCAGCCAATATCTAAATGTAATCTTTGGTTTTGCTGTGTATAAACCTTTTCCCATTCTATCGGATTCGCTGGACTTTGATACTTTCTCGCCAGTGGGTTCACGTGTTGTCGGACTCTGACTACTGCCAAAATTAATACTCCTTTTATTACTTACCAACTTTATTTTAATATAATCAATCTTCTATTCCCCACAATTTTGACATCCCGGTCTTTTCAACTATTAGATAACTCGATAATCATCAATTTATATTTCAGTAAATTTATCTATCTTAACTGGTTTCACAAATTAGAAAATATCTGTACTTATGATTGTCTTAGTCAGCTATAGGAAATACTGAATTAAGCATAGATATGATTGTCAAGAGATAGGAAAACGTTACAAATTATCACTTATAATAGGTTCTACCAGCAATGGTTATACTTTTTATAAAAGACTTTTTGTAGCTAGTTTTTAAGATTATCCTCCAAATCAATGGCTTTAAATTTTCGCTTTGCGGTAGTTAGCGACCTGCATATTACTCTTCCTCATACTATCTGGGATCATCCCGGCCGATTTCATCTGGTGGAGGTGAGTATCCCTGCTTTTGAAAGCGCAATAGAACACTTAACGCAACTTAATTTAGATTTTCTCTTGCTACCAGGAGATTTAACTCAGCACAGTGAACCGGAAAATCATATCTGGTTGCAAGAGCGATTAGGGAAGCTACCTTTTCCCAGCTATGTTGTTCCTGGTAATCATGATGTTCCTGTGGTTATGGCCAATGGGCAATCAATTGGGTTTGCTGATTTTCCCCAATATTACCGCAAGTTTGGCTACGAAAATTCTCAGCAACTTTACTATACACAGCAACTCTTACCAGGAGTGCGACTGATTGGACTCAATTCTAACTTTTTTAATGAACAGGGTGAGCAAGTAGGGCGTTTAGATACCCAACAACTGATATGGTTAGAAGAGGTACTCACAGCCGCAGGTAATGAATTAGTCTTGGTGATGGTACATCATAATGTGATTGAGCATCTACCGGAACAATCGCGCCATCCCATAGGTAAGCGGTATATTTTACAAAATTCTGAGGAATTATTAAATATTCTGCGTAATTATGGCGTTAAGTTAGTATTTACAGGACATTTACATATTCAGGATGTTGCTTATTCCCAAGGCGTTTATGATATTACCACTGGTTCCCTAGTGAGTTATCCTCACCCGTATCGGGTTTTCCAGTTTCAACAGGATAACTACGGTAGAGAGTGGTTGCAAGTACAATCATACCGAATAGAAACAGTACCTGAGTTCCCCCATCTGCAACATTTATCACGTCAGTGGATGGGCGATCGCTCTTTCCCATTCTTGCTCAAGTTATTAACTCAGCACCCATTGAACCTACCATTGACAGTAGCAGAGAAAATAGCCCCTGATCTGCGGGAGTTTTGGGCTAATGTTGCCGATGGAGACGCTTTATTAGACTATCCGCAATTTCCCTTAGAAGTGCGTCGCCATCTTCAGAGTTATGGTGCGATGGCCAGTGGTATTCCTACCCTAATTGATAACCACAGCACACTCCTATTAGGGTAGGTTAACTAATCATCGGGCGACAAATTGCAAAAACTGAGGTATACCCATGTACAAATGTATTCCCACCAACAGGCCCTATTTCCCCATTGCAGAAAAAGCCACCTATAGGTACATCATGAATGTAGCGGTTAAATAACTCCGAATCAAAATTGGACTGGCCGTAAAGACCTTGACCACGACCCAGACAGGAAAATATAAAAGCTGCTGCCGGTGGGGAAAATTGTTGCTTTTGATACCCCTGTAGGAGTAGTTCTAAGTCTTGAGCGGAGGCTTGGGCATCACGCAGTTGGAATTGTAGGCGTTGACCAGGGCGGATGACATCGCCAATGGCGATCGCCCCGGCAGATGGATCTACCCCCAAGATGCTGCGAATTAAAAAATCTCCCTGTTGTAAAGACAGCTTAAACTGATCCATCACTAGACCCACAAACAGAGAACGCTGTGCCAGTATCCGCTCTTCTTCACTCAGGCTAGCAATCAAATCTCGTAAAACCATCAGCGGCACTTTGTCATCTAGTTCCAAAATGATATTACGTTCAGCCTTTGTGACTTGCATCGGTTGGCCGATAGGTCGGCATCCTTGAGCTACAATAGTATCTAACACCACATTACCACTCAAAGCCAAGCCTACCGTTCCCTCACGGTACAGACGTTGATGTATCCCCTGGCCATCATGACTACAAAACAGAGATATCTGACTACTACCACCCCCAGAGCTAGCCTGTCCCCCTACTATTACCGAACCCGGGTAGGCAAAATCTAACCCCTGCAATAAATCATTAATTCTTGAAGAAAAGGCACTAGACAGTAAAATAAATTGGGGGCTAGGAGATGGTTGCACACCAATTAAATCTATCCAAGCATCTGGTGAACTATCCAAGTCAGGTAATTCTTCTCCCCGCACATGAAAAACTTCCACATTCACCCCTGGTAGATACCCCAAGGTAAGACTAATAGCAGCTTCTCCCTCTAACTCTTGGGGTTTACCTGTGGCTGTAGTCCCAATTACCCCCAGACCACTACAGCCAATCATGACAGGTACTGAAAGTTTTTCGGACAACAGCGGTAAAACTCGGGAATACTCACTCGCAAAAGCAGACGAAATGAATACCACCCCTAAATCAGCAGGTTCTGTTAATGACGATACAGCCTGTTCTACTACATCTGTAATCGCTGCTTCTAAAGAAGGACGGGTTGATAGGGCATTTGCCCACTGCATTTGCTCTGCCATGAATTTTAGGCTGTTTTTTTTGTTATTCTAGTCAGTAGTATCTGATTTTCCCGTACTACATAATAGTATATTGAAGTACCATATATTGAACCTGGATGATCAGAGACTGGTACTTAAGAAACTTATTATACAATATAACAGCGGAATTAATTCGACCCCTGGCTGATATTTCCCCACTACCATCACGGCTCGTAAAAATTCCTGTCTTTAGTTTACCTTCTTATTGTTGCTTTAAATAATTTTGTGTGGATAAGCTAACTTTTGTATTGATCAAGGACGATTAAGCTAAAATACTTAACGTAACAGCTTCAGTAGTTAGAATGGTAGACGAGCTAACCACAAGACTCCATTCTGCAAGTTTTTATATACTAGGACAAAAACCACACAAAGAGATTTAACTATGAGCGACACCCAAGAAAAAATCCAAGATCAAATCCAAGAAGAAATAGAACACGCCCGTGCTGTCTGTGATATTTCCGGTGGTAACTCTGCTGAGTGCGCTGCGGCTTGGGATGCAGTGGAAGAACTGCAAGCTGAAGCCTCCCACCAGCGGAACAAGAAGCCAAAAAATTCACTCGAACAGTACTGTGATGATAACCCAGACGCTCTTGAGTGCCGGGTTTACGACGACTAAAAAGTAAAATTTTCATTGAATAAGCAAGCAACTATATCTACTTACTGTTATCTTGCACCTGGAGGCTAACCCCAGATCAAATGGAAATCCATCTCTTGTAATAATCTGAGGTTGGGGTCAGTATGTTATCTATACTAGATTCATATAATACCAAAGTTTAAAACTGGGTTTTCTGGGGTTGCTAGTTCATGAATTGGTTGTCAGTTTGTTAACTGTGCCCATAATCCCTTGGGCTGATGCAAGATACTCAAATTTAACTTCTGCCAGTTGCTTGTTTTTTTTTACTTGAAATTGCAGGGATGCGCTGCATAATTGATTTAAATTTATTATTGCTAACCTCAGAAAAAATTATGAGTGAAGTTTGGTTTCGCCAGTTTGTCTGGATGGACTACCGACTGGCATTATTATTTTTAGTATTTATGCCGCTAATACTACTAATTTGGGCATTTGTACAAAAATCTGAAGGAATACAACACCTGTTAACCATTTACTGGCGAGTATCCAGTATATTAGCCATCACGGTCTATTTAATGATTGCTCACTACCCAGTCAGCTTTATCTCTGGCTTTATCGGGCGAATTCTCATTCCTATTTCTCTCTGGTTTTGGGTGGACCTCAATGATGAAATTGACTACCTGCAAGGTAGACCTTTAAAACTGATTTTTACCTCTTGGCGCTGGGGTGTGACTATTTATTCTATTTTGGGTGCAATTTCTCTTGTGCCTTTTTTAGGGTGTGCTGTCTCGGAAACCACTATCAAAACTCCCTATTGTCAAGTTTGGTTTGAAGCGCCCTTACTGTTTAAACAATATTTCCATGGGAATAGCACACCGGCTTTTCTGGGCTTTCTGGGTATCCTGAGTTTAGTAGTTTATGTGGCGTACTTGATCTACTTTGTGCTTGTTAAGCTAGGAAAACAAGGGCGTTCAGCTACACAACACTAGTTGAGATGAATAATTCTTTTGCTAAACGCTTGGAACAATACACCACCAAACGCCCCCAAGAAGTTTTACTGGTAACATTGGAAATCGCCGATCTGCAAGATCAAGTTGCTATTTTTAAAGGTTTCTCTAGTTCCTTGATGGGCCCAACTGCATTTGACCCGGATGTACCAGTTATCCCGGATGAATCAATAATTTTGAGTATTGATCGCATCCACAGCCCTTATAATCCTGAAGCTCCCAATTATATCCAAAAAGGACTTTCTGCGGAAGCTATGGAGAATTTACTCTCAGCAGTTGGTTTGTAATAGTTATTTGATCATCATGTCTGTTTCTGGATACACTCTCCCGGTTTTTGCCTGTGCTGCGGCTATAGCGGCGTTACACTGGTTACGCCATGGCCAAGCTGTAACATCTGTGTCGGTGAACTTGATTTCACCAGCAGAAATGGCAGAAATATCCATTGAACAGGTAGCAGGTCTATCTGACAATATGGCTTTGGCAATTACCCGCAGTCAACCAGGTGATAATCTCGATTTGACTAAAAATACACCAATTTGGGCTGTGGTACAATGGCGCAGGGGAGATGGGGAACCTGTAATTATTCAAGGTGGGGAAGGAGTTGGTAAACAGCTCAATGCTGACTATCAGCCGGCGATTTATGCTTATGCTCACAGGTTGCTACAAGAGAATCTACAGCGAATGCTAGCAGCTGATGAGAAAATCACTGTCAATATTATTCTACCATTCGGGCGATCGCTGGCTGTGCGCACTTCTAATCCTGCTTTTGGGGTGGTAGAAGGTCTGTCTCTGTTGGGGACAAGTGGTATTTCTCAACCTTTGAGTACACCAGAGCAATTAACAGCTTTTCGCATTGAGTTAGAACATAAAGCCAGTCAGTTTGAAACTTTGGTATTTTGCATCGGCGAAAATGGTCTAGATTTGGCGCGTCAACTCGGGATTAATCCTGAACAAATGGTAAAAACTGCTAACTGGTTGGGTCCGATGTTAGTAGCAGCGGATGTGTTGGGTGTGAAAGAAATTCTGTTATTTGGCTATCATGGAAAGCTGATGAAGTTGGCGGGGGGGATTTTTCATACTCATCACCACTTGGCTGATGGACGAAGGGAGATTTTAGCCGCCCATTGTGCCTTGGTGGGTTTAAATTCCCAGGATATACAGTCTGTTTTTGAAAGTCCTACGGCTGAAGCTGCATTAAAATACTTAAAAGCCTTGGATACTGTGACAGGTAGTGATTGGGTTAATCAAGTTTATACTGCGATCGCCCAAGCTATTGATACTCGTTCCCAAGCATACATTCAAAGTCATAGTACCAGAGGCGCAGCAGCAACACTGTGCGGCTCCGTTCTCTTTGATCGCGATCGACAAATTCTCATCAAGAGCAAAATTGGTTGCATATTAATGGAAAAATTGTGCTAGTTTAATATGAATAATCGTAAATAATCTCCATAAATATTTTTTTAGTATCCATCCTCAGATCAGTTATCCTTTCAAAACTAGACCATCAACACTGTCTAGCAAGGGCGGTTAACCTCGCGTTTGTTGGGGATTAACTCAACCATTTACCAGCCTTAGCAGGGAATAAATGGTTTCTACTTGCACCGTAGCGCAACTGTCTACCTTACATTTACAACTCCCCATGAATACATCGGTGACCCTACCAACCGAACCAGCATCTCAAATAGAAAATTTGGGGCTGCTAGATCGTCAAATGATTGTAATTCTCGACTTCGGCTCACAATATTCTGAACTCATAGCCCGGAGAATCCGCGAGACTCAAGTATACTCTGAAGTTCTCTCTTATCGCACAACATCCGAACAATTACGTAAATTAAATCCTAACGGTATCATTCTTTCTGGTGGACCTAGCTCAGTTTATGTGGAACACGCCCCCCATTGTGACCCAGAAATCTGGAATTTAGGTATTCCCGTCCTGGGTGTGTGCTATGGTATGCAGTTAATGGTTAACCAACTCCATGGGGAAGTCGCCAAAGCCGAGCGGGGAGAGTATGGTAAAGCATCATTATATATAGATGACCCCACGGACTTGCTGACTAATGTGGAAGATGGTACCACCATGTGGATGAGTCACGGTGATTCAGTTACCAAAATGCCACCCGGGTTTGAAGTGTTGGCACACACAGATAATACACCCTGTGCTGCCATTGCTGACCACCAAAGAAAACTTTATGGTGTCCAGTTCCATCCGGAAGTAGTACATTCTCTAGGCGGACTAGCATTAATTCGTAACTTTGTCTATCATATCTGCGATTGTCAACCCACCTGGACAACAGAGGCTTTTGTGGAAGAATCCATTCGGGAAATCCGCGCCAAAGTTGGTGACAAGCGGGTACTATTAGCCTTGTCTGGGGGTGTGGATTCTTCAACCCTGGCGTTTTTGCTGTATAAAGCCATTGGGGAACAATTGACCTGTGTGTTTATTGACCAAGGCTTTATGCGGAAGTTGGAGCCAGAAAGGTTGCTGAAAGTCTTTAAAGAACAGTTTCATATTCCTGTAGAATATGTTAATGCTCGCGATCGCTTTTTATCCATGATTACTGGGGTGACAGACCCCGAAGAAAAGCGCCGGCGGATCGGACATGAATTTATCCGGGTATTTGAAGAAACATCCAAACGCCTGGGACATTTTGACTATTTAGCCCAGGGTACTCTGTATCCAGATGTCATCGAGTCCGCTGATACTAACGTAGACCCGCAAACCGGGGAACGGGTAGCAGTCAAAATTAAAAGTCATCATAATGTTGGTGGCTTACCCAAAGACCTGCGGTTTAAACTAGTGGAACCATTGCGGAAACTCTTTAAAGATGAAGTCCGTAAAGTCGGGCGTTCCATTGGTTTACCAGAAGAAATTGTACAACGCCAACCTTTCCCCGGCCCTGGTTTAGCAATTCGCATTTTAGGGGAAGTCACGGCGGAACGGTTGAATATTCTCCGTGATGCTGATTTGATTGTGCGCCAAGAAATTAACAAGCGTGGTTTATATCACGATGTTTGGCAAGCATTCGCTGTGTTACTCCCAATTCGCAGTGTAGGCGTGATGGGGGATAAACGCACCTATGCTTATCCTATTGTTCTGCGTATTGTCACCAGTGAAGATGGTATGACTGCTGACTGGGCGCGCGTACCTTACGATGTCTTGGAAGAAATTTCTAATCGCATTGTTAATGAGGTGAAGGGGGTTAACCGTGTAGTTTATGATATTACTTCTAAGCCCCCTGGAACTATAGAATGGGAATGATTTCCGGTTAATGTCAACCACATATGGACACAGATGGCAACCGATAGGTACTGTGTCCAGTGGTTTCAATTTTACGCAGCAATTCCCGTCAGGAGAATCCCATAGGCTATGATTGAAATTTAGCCTGTTTAATTGTGCATTTAAAGAAATCAAAGTAACTATCTGTACCAAACCACCAACCGACATTGACCTGAGAAGGAATGGTAAAACCACCAAAAGTTTGATCTGCGTGACATTTGCCTCCAAAGGGAATATACCGCCATTTGCCATTCTTGGTCTGATTTCCCCAACGGGGAGAGGAAATTTGTAAAACTTTGCCATCAGTATCAATAACTAGGGTCAGGGTAACGGGTTCATCATTGATCTTCAGGCTGGCTTGGATGATGTTGTCAGAAAGTGCTTGCCACTTTACCCCCTGCTGGGGTAACAAGGCAGATGGTAACCAGACAAATTCTTGTACTAGCCGCCCAATGCTAGAACGAAGAGTATTGCGATCATGTACGTTGATAATCGGGATTAATCCCCAGAGTCCAAATTGTACTCTCCCTAAACCATTAATCATGTAATAATCAGCACCATCAAGCTGTAATAGTCTACTACCGATGATAGCTTTCCACACAAATCCTTGTGATGTGATGAGTTCTTGACAGCGCATAGAAAGCCAAGATTTATCCGGTCCCAATCTGAACCGCCCCTGCATCTTTAATTGATTAGCATGAGCCAAGGGTGTACCCAGAGCAATGGCGTGTAAGAAGTAACGCTGTACAGGGGTAGGTAATCCGGCGATCATTTCTTCACTAAAGTATTCCTGTGTCGGGGTGGCCTGTGAAGAACACAGGGAACACAGTCGCCACATTTGGTTGACCTGGTGATTAGTTCTGATTTTGAGAATGAGCAGAATCAAAAATGCGATCGCCAACAGTATAAAAATGCCAATGAGAATGTTTATGGACATAAAAACACACCTAGTTAATATAAATTAAATAACATACAAATGTGTGTTTTGACACCACTCACCTTTGACATTTACCAACAACCACCCCTCTACTGACTAAAGTTTGAGGTAATTTTACGCACCCATACCAGAATAACGTTTCAGTCCCCCACGCCACAGCAGACGATTCAGAGCGAAAAATATGAGTATCCAGGCTAAAATCGCTAAGAATCCCCCTGCAACATCAACAGGTAACCCTACCAAAAGACTGACTGGAAAATGAATCAAATAAGGGAAAGGCGTAAACATCACTAATGTGCGCACAGTTTCCGGAAAAACATCCAAAGGTGCAATTAACCCAGACAAAAATAAATAAAATAGAAACCAGAAGTTTTCTAAAGCACTAGCTCGTTCCGTCCAAAAAGCGAACATAGCAAAAGTATACTGAATCACAAAACGTAAGATAAAAGCTAGTATACACGCCAGACAAAAGAGTAATAATTGCCACCAACTAGGTAACCAAACAGCTTGAGGATAGAGGGTAAAAAACAAGAAAACTAGTAGCACTGCAAAGGGTAGACGCGCCACCCTTTCGGAGAGATGAGCAGCGACATGGCGCCAGACTGGATCTAGGGGTTGCAATAACCGTGATGATAGCTTACCCTCAACTATCTCCTTTTCAAACTCCCAAATTACCCAGACAACAGTAACTTGTCGCACAAAGAAAACTGTGATGAAATAGCGGGCAAAATCTCCTGGTGTCAGACCAAACTCCCCACTTTGGGCTGCTTGTATCCAGACACCCATCAAAATAATGGGTAAAGCCCCAGACAAAACCCATAAAATCAATTCCGCCCGATACTCAACCATATAGGCGTAGTAAACAGACAGCAAAGTCAAAATTTTTCTAATAATTTTTTTCACTGAAACTACACTACTCCGGCCTGAAACACTCTGCCAATCACTTCTTCTATTGGTGGCTCAGTCACTGTTAAATCGATGACCTCTAAATCTGCCAAAATCTGAGATACTGTACTAGTCAGGGTTTCTCGTGGTACAATAAAACTCACTGCACGCCCCTCTAAGAACTGAATATCACCGTAAAACATGAGTTTTTCTTTAGGTAGCGGCTCGGTTAACTCAATATGGATTTCGCGGTAAGGTGCGAAATTTGCCACCAGTCCATCTAAACTACCGTCGTACATCAGCTTTCCTTGGTGAATCAATAGTACCCGCTGACATAAAGCAGTAATATCAGCCATATAATGACTAGTTAATAATACTGTAGCTTGATAACGGCGATTATACTCCCGTAAAAAATCCCGTACCGCCACCTGAGCATTGACATCTAGTCCTAGTGTCGGTTCATCCAGAAACAATACATGAGGATGATGCAACAGTGCTGCTAACAGTTCAGCTTTCATCCGTTCACCTAAAGATAATTTCCGCACTGGTTGGGTCAGCTTTCCTTCGAGATTCAACATCTGTGTGAATTCTCCGACTCGGCTGTGAAATTCTTGATTGGAGATGTTGTAAACAGCAGCGTTGATTTTCAAAGAATCTAGGGCTGGTAAGTCCCAAAGTAACTGCTGTTTTTGACCCATGACCAAGGTAATTTTTTGCAGAAATCTTTCTTGGCGCACAAATGGCACGTATCCCGCCACTCTCACAGTACCGCCAGAAGGTTGAATCAGCCCTGTGAGCATTTTCAGAGTGGTAGTTTTACCAGCACCATTAGGTCCCAAAAAACCCACCACTTCACCGGGTGCAATTTCAAAGGAAACATCCTCTACTGCTTTAATAGAGCGGTAAGTGCGCCGGAAAAAGTGGGTTAGCGTGCCTTTTATACCCGGCTCCTTAACCGCCACTGGGTAAAATTTACAGAGATTTTTAACAGTAATAACTGACATATAGCATTTTCCTGTAGCGGTGAGATGGAAAATTATCCCTGATCAACAAGAACTATGACCAGTTACTTTAAACGCCCAGAGCGTAAAATACTAATAACTAGCCACAGACCTAATAAACTAGCAGCAGCAAAGAGGACACTGCTTAAAAATGAGAGTTGAGTAGTTTGGGCTTTGGTAGAAATAATAGCCGCTCCCATAATCAGAGAACCTACTAGAATACTAAAAGATAATCTGTTAGCCGCGTCATCCAGAGTGCGCCGCATACCATCTAAACCACCCAGGGACAGATTCCACTGTAAGGTTTCCGAGGTAACTCGCTCTAATAAGAGTTCAATTTGCCGGGGAGATTGTAATGATAAACTCTTAATGTCTAGGGCAGTTCTCAATAGGGATGGTAGTGGATTACTCCCTAGTATTTGACGTCGAAACAGGTCTGTAATTAATGGCTGGATTTCGTCAAATAAATTCACTTGTGGGTTGAATACACGAGCTACCCCTTCTAAGTTAGCTAGGGTTTTGGCATATAAGCCCATATTGCTGGGTAAGCGAATTTTATTTTGGCGGGCCAGTTGGAGAATTTCATAGATTATGTGACTGAAATTCATATCACTCAAGCTGACATGATGATACTTCCGCAACATGCGATCATAATCATTTTGTAAGCGGGACAAAATCACCGGACCAGAAGAATCTGCTAACTGTAAAGTTAGTTGAGCGCATCGACCCGCATCTAAATCAATGATGGCTAAAAGCATTTCTGTTAAAACCTGCTGGGTACGCGGATCAATTCTGCCCACCATTCCACAGTCTAAAAGGGCAATGCGACCATCTGCGAGATAAAATAAATTCCCAGGATGGGGATCAGCATGAAAGAAGCCATCAATATATAGTTGCTGGAAAAAAGCCCGAAATAGCAAAGTAGTGATTTCTCGGCGTTGGGTGTGAGCATCGTTACCTTTTTCCTTGGGGATTAAGTTCGCGTCCAGTAAAGGTACTCCATCTAGCCATTCCATGACTAATAATTTCTGGGTGGTCAATTCCCAGAAGATTTGTGCAACAACCAGTTGGGTGGGGTCAAACCAGCGACTACGGGATAAATTACCCCGCAGCTCCTCTGTAAAACCTGCTTCCCGTGTAAAATCTAACTCGTCTTCTAAAGCTTTGGTAAATTCAGCGGCGATCGCTTTGATTTCGTAAGTTTGCCCAAACTCTGTCCGCGCTACTAAATCGGCAATACCTTGAATTAAAGCGATATCTTGAGTAACTGTGACATCAATTCCCGGACGTTGTACCTTGAGAGCAACTTCTCGACCATCTACTAATGTAGCTCGATGAGTCTGAGCGATTGATCCTGCTGCCACAGGGACATGATTAACTGTGCTAAATATTTCTGCGAGTGGGCGTTTGAGTTGCTGACGAATTAATACTTCTATTTCTGACCAGGGAACTGGGGGTACCTCGTCCTGGAGACTGGATAACTCCTCAATGTAGGCTGCGCTGAGTAGGTCTGGCCGGGTGGAAAGTAGCTGACCGAGTTTGACATAAACTGGGCCCAAATCCACCAGGATATTCTTTAAAACCGCAGGTGTGGGTAGTTGAGGTTCATCAGCTTGACCACCGGTGAGTAGTCTGCGCATATAGTCCCAGCCATTGCGGAGGACTACTTCGATAATTTCTCTTTGACGGGGAACAGTTTGGGTAAGGAACATTCTGGGGAAATAGGGGGAGAGGGGGAAGAGGGGAAGTAGGGAATCGAGATAGTACAGCACGGGTCTAAAATCAAAGTCTCATGACCGGGGCGCTACTATTCCCTGCTCCCTAAGTCTTGCCAACACACATATCAGTTATAATGAATGCAACCAATCCTTAGCCTCTGCTCGGGGTTTTAACTCTCAGAGCCTAGGATTTATAGCAGTTCAGTAAATCGGGGATCATCTGCGAGGGTTTTGAGAATGTGTTTAATTTCTTGAGTGCGATTTTTATTGACTACAAGAGTCACATTGCGATCGCGCACAATTACAACATCCTCTAAACCAATAGTAACAATGACATCTTCTGGATTGGTAGCATAAACAATAGTACCCTGGGTATCCAATCCCACGTGTGTAGCAACTTCTACATTTGGATTTTCAGGTTTTTTCAGTAAGCGCTCCAGTGCATTCCAATCTCCCAAGTCATCCCAACCAAATTCAACTGGCAAGACGTATGCTAAATTTGTCTTTTCCATGAGTGCATAGTCTATACTCTGTTTGAGCAACTGGGGATATATATCAGGGCCTAGTTGTTCTAATGGTTCAATAATTTCTGGCACATGGGTATAAAGTTCCTTGAGAACTACCCCAGCCCGAAACACGAACATTCCGCTATTCCAGCTAAAACGCCCCGTAGATAGAAAAGTCTGTGCTGTTTCACGGTTAGGCTTTTCAGTAAAGCGGTTGACGTGATAGGCTGGCAAATCATTAAATCTACCAATATTTTCGCCTTGTTCAATATAGCCGTAACCGGTGGATGGGAAAGTAGGCTTGATCCCCAGAGTGACAATCGCCTCTGTGCTTGCCGCTAGCTGGGTAGCAGCATCTAAGGTGCGTATAAATGCTTCTTGGTCAGCTATCCAGTGGTCAGAGGGAAAAAAGCCGACAATGGCGTTTTCTCCATAACGCCGTTTAATTTCCAAACTTGCCCAAGCAACAGCCGCGGCAGTATCCCGTCCCTGGGGTTCAATTAATAAATTTTCAGATGGTAGCTGTGGGAGTTGTTCTTGGATACCAGGGGCTATCTGACTCGAAGTAATGACCCAGAGGTCATTCCAACCGCTGGTAACGGCTAATAACCTATCGGCAGTTGCTTGTAATAAACTTCTAGAGCTACCATTAAGGCTTAAAAATTGCTTAGGTCTATCTTGGCGACTGAGAGGCCAAAAACGCTCACCTTTGCCTCCAGCTAAAATTACAGGGAACAGTAAATTACTCATGTTATCTACAGACTTAGGTCAGATCATTATCAGTGTACAGTGAGCTTTTGGCTTGGTAGGATTTGTGGCTGCAATTAACAGATATTAAAGTAGGTAGTGGTTGATTGGGGAGATAATTTGTGATTAAGCAATTTCAATGGTTAGAAAATCAGGTGACCTTTCAAGACGTACCCGAGTTTGAAGTCGAGCAAAGAACTCAACAGGTAGCATGGCCAGAAAATAGTCTCTTAATTCAACAGCCATCACCATCTGAACTGGAAATAGTCCCCCAGGAGCCAGGAACTATTTCCCCGAGTGTTGTTGAATCTGTGAGTGTAATTCCCCGGGATATTTACCAGAGGTTAGGCTTGACACTACCTCGATGGGTACTGTGGACATTGACCACAGTCTTGGGGATCATTTTTTCCAGTCTGTTGGTATCTGCTTTGGCACTGTGGACTCCACTATGGAGTAGTCTTGATCGAACCGATGAAGAATTGCAATTTTCCGGTCAAGATGATCAGAAAATGCCTTTACCTGGGGAATTATGGTCGAAAATTTCCCAGTATAAGCTGTCACGGCCAATGAATATTTTGATTATGGGAGTTGATCCGGTGCCAGGTAGTATTGATGGGTCTCCGGAAAGTTTTACAGGAACCAGTGATACCATGTTGTTGGTGAGACTCAACCCTAGGGATAAAACTATGCGGGTGCTGTCAATTCCAAGGGATACTATGATTGCTATCCCAGAACGAGGTTTAACTAAGGTGTCTGAAGCCAATGCTCAAGGCGGTCCGGTTTTAGCAGCACGGGTAGTTAGCAGGACTTTAAATAATGCTCCCATACATCGATACCTGCGTATTTCCACTAGTGGACTTAAGCAGTTAGTTGATCAATTGGGTGGGGTTGATGTTTTTGTACCCCAAGGTATGCAATATCAAGATTCTAGCAGTCAGATGCCCGTTAATTTACCTAGTGGTTGGCAAACCCTCAACGGTGAACAAGCAGAACAATTTGCTCGGTATCGCGAACCAGGATTAGGGGATTTACCACGAGTACAACGACAGCAAGTGCTAATTAAGGCCTTACTGCAACAGGTCAATAGTCCGACTGTGTTACCGAGATTACCTCATTTAACCCGTCTGATGCGCAAATATTTTGACACCAATCTCAAAATAGAAGAAATTATGGCCTTAGTAAATTATTCGGTGAACCTGGAAGAGGATAATTTGCAGATGACTATTCTACCAGGTAATTTCAGCCGCTTTAGTCAAGACCCCAATAGTTATTGGCTAAATCTCAATAAACAGCAGGCTCTATTGAATAATTATGTGGGGGTAAATGTACCTGGTGTTGAGGCCGATGTACGTCCAGTTGAGAACCTGAGAATTGCTATTCAAAATGCTTCCAATCAACCCCAGGTCACTGAAAAAGTTATTGAGTATCTCAAACAAAAAGGTTTTACAAATGTTTATGCGGTGTCCGATTGGCCTGATCACCACAGACAAACTCAGATTATTGTTCACAGAGGAACCCGAAGCACGGGGATTAAGCTTCATGAGGTGATCGGCTTGGGTAGAATTAATGTCTCAGCAACTGGGGATTTAGAATCGGATATCACCATTCGTATTGGTCAAGATTGGAAATAGTCATCGGTCATTAGTCATTAGTCATGATTTGACTTTTGTTTCCCCCCGGGGTCATAGTTTACTAGACTATTGGCTAATGATGAACAACAAAGTTTTTAGGGTTATGCAACAGTTTTTACTGAAATTAGTTAGTTTGCTGGTAATTGTGGTTTTTACTTGGTTATGGGTGCTAATTAATCCTCAAACCGCCTTTGCTCAAATCAACACCATCAACTATAGTAATGCTAGTCTCGAAAATCGTGATTTTTCTAACGCTGATTTGTCTGGGGTGACTTTTGTGGCGGCGGAAATGCGGGATACCAATTTTCAAGGGGCAAATTTAACTAATGCCATTCTGACTAAGGGGGTGTTATTAAATGCTAATTTGGAAGGTGCAAATCTCACAGGGGCTTTAGTTGACCGAGTGACTATGGATGGGGCAAATTTAAGGAATGCTATTTTTACAGAAGCAACTATGACCCGGAGTCGGTTTTTTGATGCGGACATCACTGGTGCTGATTTTACAGATGCTTTGATAGACCGCTATCAAGTTTCTTTAATGTGCGATCGCGCTGAGGGTATCAATCCCGTTACAGGGGTGGCGACACGAGATAGTTTAGGATGTCGGTAATAGTTGTCAGGTATAGTAAGTGACTCAAGAAGACCAGAAACCCCGTCGCTCCTTGGCGGGAATTGCCGGCATAGTAGCCGCCGCTACATTAATTAGTAAAGTCTTTGGTTTAGTGCGACAGCAAGCGATCGCCGCGGCTTTTGGTGTTGGGGCTGCGGCTACTGCTTACAGTTACGCTTATATTATTCCGGGTTTTCTCTTAATCTTACTGGGTGGCGTCAATGGACCATTACACAGTGCGGTCGTCAGTGTCTTAGCCAAGCGCCCACGCTCAGAAAGCGCCCCCCTGGTAGAAACGGTAACAACTCTGGTAGGTGGATTACTCCTACTGGTGACCTTGGCTCAGATTTTCTTTGCTGATATCATCATTGATATTGTTGGTTATGGTCTAGAATCGACTACCAGGGCGATCGCCATTCAACAGATCCGCATTATGGCACCCATGGCCTTATTTGCGGGTTTAATAGGTATTGGTTTTGGTACCCTCAACGCCGCTAATCAATATTGGTTACTTTCCATCAGTCCCCTATTATCAAGTGTAACTGTCATTGCTGGCATTGCCATCTTAACCGGGCAACTAGGTAAAGATATTATTAAACCAGAATACGCCTTCATCGGTGGTATGATCTTAGCTTGGGGAACCTTAGGCGGCGCAATTCTTCAATGGTTAGCCCAGTTAATCGTCCAGTGGCGCTTAGGACTAGGTACATTGCGCCTGCGGTTTGATTTTAAATCCCCCGGAGTGCAAGAGGTGATCAAAATTATGACACCGGCTACTATTTCCTCCGGGATGATGCCGATTAATGTCGCCACAGACCTTTACTTTGCCAGTCCTATCCCCGGTGCAGCGGCTGGGTTTAACTATGCCAATCTCCTAGTACAAACTCCCCTAGGTATTATCTCTAATATTATTTTGTTACCTTTATTACCAATATTTGCTAAGTTAGCGGCTCCCGAACATTGGCCAGACCTAAAGTTACGCATTCGCCAAGGAATTTTACTCACCGCGGTCACCATGCTACCATTGGGGGCGTTAATGGTGGTGTTATCTGTCCCCATCGTAGAGATCATATATCAACGGGGTGCTTTCCAACAACAAGCCACACAGCTGGTTTCATCCCTGCTGATTGCCTACGGTGTGGGGATGTTTGTATATTTAGGGCGGGATGTGTTGGTACGGGTATTTTATGCTCTCGGAGATGGACAGACACCTTTTAGGATCAGTGCTTTTAACATCTTCCTTAACGCTCTACTTGATGGGATTTTGGTTAGACCTTTTGGATCTACTGGGATTGTTTTAGCAACAGTAGGCGTCAACTTTAGTTCTATATTAATGCTATTATGGTTCCTTGACCGTAAACTCAATGGTTTACCTTGGCGTGAGTGGAGTATACCAATTTTAGGTTTAACTGCAGGTAGTGTTGCGGCTGGTTTTGCTAGTTTTGGTACTTTAGTTAGTTTACAGCAGTTGTTGGGTACACAGGGGTTAATCATTCAATTGTTACAGTTATGTGTATCAGGTTTAGTGGGTATCTTGGTATTTGCTATCATTGCCTCATCCTTGAAAATACCAGAGGTGAATAGTTTTGCGGTGGGGATGCGTCAACGATTTTTGAAGAGATAGTAGTAATTAGAGCTTATGCTCTCAGTAAAAACGCTGACAAATCAAGACTGAGACTAGTGGGTTTAATTCCTTCCAGAAGCAGTAAACTTAGGTTGTCAGTGTCTTCCACTAATTGGGTGACAAATTGATCATCATCTAAACGGGCTTTACTACCCTCTGTATAATTTATCAGCAGTTTTTGTACATCACCCATATATTTGTAATAACTGAGTTTTCTCAGGGTATTCTTAATTAAGGTCGGGGTTAAATTTTCCCTGGGTGGAATATTTCTCAAACGGCGCTGGATTTTATTAATACGTTCCGAGCTACTATTTAAGGTGGTTAGATTTTCTGGCTGTTGTAGTTCGGCAATGTATTGATGTTTTAATTTTACTAGCTCTTGGTATATTGACTGGGCAGATGATAGTACACTGTGGACGGAAAAAGTATTACTAATGACTGGGGTTTTCATCGCCGAGGCGATCGCCATACCATAACCGTCTTTTTCTCCCGTCTGGTCGTTCCAAAATAGGGTTTGCTGTTTTTCGGCAATAGGTTCACCATTGGGTCCGAAATATGCTAAAGTTAAAGCAGATAAACCTGTGGGTTCATTCGCCTCCCCAGTACGACGACCTATAACTATGGGGTTGGGTTGGTAGTCTTCACCTAATCTTTTTAATAGCTTACTAATTTCCTCACTGTGTAAAATCTCATTTTCTGTGTAAAAACTCAGATGAGTGGCTTGTTTTTGATAAACTTGTTCTTGGAAATGGTTCTGCTGTAATTTTCTGGCTTTAACTAAACTCTGGAGAAAGTCTACATATCCTGGTAAAATTTCATCATCAAATAAAGTATCTCCATAAATTGAATCTCGTAAACTGTTAACATGGGAGATAGTAGGGATATGGCGTTTAGTTTCTACATCAATAAACTGAGTATCCTGGTCTGCTAACTCTCCTACTAGTTTTTTATGGAGATTTGCCAGGCGTGATGCTTGTCTGAGTAATTGACTTTCGCTGTTAGCATAGTAAATATAAATATGTGCAGCTTGGTGTTTTTTCGGTCTGTCAATCCTACCGATTCTCTGTTCTAAAATCATCGGGTTCCAAGGTAAATCAATATTAATTAAATAATCAGCATCTTGGAGATTTTGACCAACAGATAGGGTTTCCGAACCAATTAATACTGTAAGTGCTTCTGCTTGGGGGTATTCTGTGGGATGTTTACAACTAGCAACAGGAGCAAATCGTTTAAATATTTCTTGACGAGTTAAAGTTACCTCTCGTCCTTGGGGTAGTTTGGCTTGACCAGGGCTAATTTTTTGGGGTTTGTCTGCACTGTTGGGGTAATATATTTTAGGAGAGCCAGTCAGCATTCCTATACCTTGAGAGGCGATCGCCTGATCTTGCGCCATATAAAGATAATAATCGATCACCGTGTCACTAAAAGTAGAAATCAGCAATACTTTCTGACCCAGCTTGACCAACTCCCTAACTTTTTGTCTGACCTGCTCCTTTTTATGGTCAATAACAAATTCATCTTGGAGCAGAGTTTGAATTTCTTGGAGTAGTTGCAAATCATTCTCACAATCTGCTAACATTTTGTGATAGATTTGCCTAGCTCTATCAGGCTGATTCTCTAAAGCTGCCGTGTTAATATCAATAGAACGTCTTAACTGTTGGCGCTTTTGTGGTTGTTCCTCCTGTGTTTCCTCCTCTTCCTCATACTCCTCATCCCAGGTTTCCCGTTCATCATCATCTAAATTTAACCAGTCAGTTTGACCTGTTGGGTTTAAATTAAATTTGTAGTGAGTTAATAAAAATTCCTTTAATCCCGCAGCGTCTGGGGAAATAGACTGTAACCGGGATTGCATTTGTGTAATCCGTCTGCTAAAATTATTGATGGTTTGGCTCAAAGCATACATACTAGATTCAGCCCGTTGGAGAAAAAACCGGCGCTGGTTACCTAGCAAGCTGCGCTGCTCCACATTACTAGTTAAATAACGAATCGGGTCAGCAAAGGGAATGTAAAGACTTGTTTCAAAATGGCCAAAAATTTGGTCTAGTGCTTCTTCCGTGGTATTTTCAAACTGTACCGGCAACCATTCCGCTATACGTTGAGCATATACATTTAAATTGCTGCTGGACTCTCGCAACATCTTTCTAGTCCGTTGCAGAAACAGTTCCTTATAAATTTGGCGAAATATCTCTGTATTATCTGTGAAGTTCCTCACCCCTGTGTCCCTTCTGGTAAACCAGTCCGTGACCTCAGCGGGTAAGTTTAAATCTTGGAAAGCTTGAGGACGACTAATAAAAGGTGAGAGAATATTATAAATGTCTTCGCGGCGGTTATTCCAGGGGGTAGCAGTTAACAGCAGAAAATGACGCTGTTTACCTAACTTGCGGTCGTTCTCCTGAATTTGCAAGCAGGTTTTGTGAATGCGGTTATTATAATTGCGGATACCCTCATGGGCTTCGTCAATGATAATTAAATCAGGACCACCGTAACGATTCAAGTTTTCTAGAAAGTTACTATCCTTACGACTCATCAAGTTTTTATTGTAGAGTTCGTAATCATGAGACTCAAAACCCAACTCCCTTAACTCCCGTTCCCAGTTGGATAAAAGTTTTTTAGCTGCAATAATCGCGATTTTAGCATCGGGGTGGTGTTGTCGATACAATCTCCCCACCGCAGCAGCTAACCGAGTTTTTCCCAAACCCACAGCATCCGCACACACAGCAACACCAAAATCTTGCATTACCCTAAGACAGTGCTGCGCTCCTGTTTTTTGGTGTTCAAATAATATACCCTGATTTAATAACTCATCCAGTAAGTCACTACCTTGTACCCGGAACTGTTGGGGGCGTTTTTTTGCTAACCAGTAAAGAAAATCATCCGGTGTCCCATGATTACCAGCTAAAATCATTTCTATGGCTGATTTAAATCCTGGTATTTCCTCAAAATCAGGAATTACTAAAGACTGGCTGACTACAGGGGGTTTTTTAGGTGTAGTGCGATAAACTCCCCTGGGGGTTTTGACCTGAAACTGAGTTAAGGGTACGGGGGGATGATCGGAGTTTACCTCAACTTCACCAATAATCTGTTGTGGTGACTGGTTGTGAATGTTCACCTTCACCAACTCATTCTCAGTCACTCCTATCTGGGTAACTTGGTCTAGATTTTTACCTATAATTTCAACAGTTGTCGTTTCACCGCAGGGGAATTTATCCGGTGTGATAGACTCAATGACTGGTTTTTGTTGTTCTTGGCGGCGTTGTCGTTCCCTTAATACTTGTTGTAAAAATTCTTGACTGAGGTCGAAACTTAACTCCTGATCTTGCCATTCTCTATCAAATTGCTGAATACTATCTAATATGTCTTTTGCGTCTAATTCATCCCAGGAGTAGAGAAAGGTCATACTTTCTGCATTTCTGGAATGTGCAGCACGGGTAAAATTATTTGAACCCTCATGTTGAATGTGGTGATCTAATTTGTCAGTGAAAATCCCCGTTTTTTTATGGTAGAGGCCTTTTCCTGAATCCATTTTAATTAGTCTGATGTGTAAAAATCCTAGTCTGACTAGTTCTGCTAATATTTCTGTTTCTGTAAAATCGCCTTCTGCTAAACCTTGGAGAAATTCTTCTAGGGTACGTTGGATAAATTGGTCGCGATCGCTCGGGTTGTAGAGTTTGTCTAATTCTGCAATATCTGTTAGTTTAGTAAAACCTTGCCAATCCATTAATAACCGGATTTGTCCCTCAGTTTCCACAATCGCGGCCAATGGTTCTTGATATAGTTTTAAAACACCGCTGTCAAAGTAAGCTGTGGAACGGCGGTAAATTTTAGTTCGTTGTAAAATATCAGTGAAAAATTGCCGATATTTATCTAAGTCAGGGGGGAGATTAAAGCGACGTTGACGACCGGGAATTTCTAAAAAGCTCCCTGCTAATAAAGCTGGTTCTGTGGTCACCCTTTCTTGATGTAGAAACTTTTCCAGAATAGATAGTTCACAGGTTCGCAACAGGGTGACACTGGGTAAATCTCCCTCTTTGATGGGGATATATTCAAATACTTTAGCTTTTTTAGGGTCTATGCGCAAAAGTTTATGGGTGGCGTTTTGATTACCCATACCTAGGAACTTAATCACGTTATGTAATGGGTTATCAGCATCCCGATGCTGGAAAACCAACCAATATTGATCATTAATTCCTTTAATCAGATTCCCTTGGGGTAGGTAGTAGGGGCGTTGTTTGCGAATTAGTTCTGGGATAAAGTTATCTAGCATAGTTAATGATTGATTTGTGGGTTAGATACCGTCAGGGGTGTAATTGGACTTGACCCCGGAGACTGTCAAAAACTTAACCAGCTAAAGACTTCTTGAACAGTGATCTTTAAATCAACCCCTGTGATCACTGGTAAGCGATCGCTATTTTTAAGTTCTTGAACTCGGCGATCGCCATCTACTACTAAAATACTTTCATCCTCACTATCAACTAACCAACCTAACTCAGTTCCATATTCAGCACAATGTAGTAATTTACTGAGAACTTGTTTATATTTCTGTTCAGGAGAGAGAATTTCAATTACCCAATCTGGATGGATTTCAAACCGATTGGCGATGCGTCCTGATGGTAACCTAGGGATGCGCTCCCAGCGAAATACCGCTATATCTGGGACAATTGCTAATCCACCAAAAATACAGCGTAGTTCTGGAAAAGCTTTAGCGATTTTCTGAGGTTTAGTAATTTGATTAATAGTTTCGCATAGCTCAATCTGCAGTTGGCTATGTTCCCCTTGAGGCATTGGTTTCTGTATAATGTGTCCATGAATCAATTCAGAAGCTGGTTCTGTTTCTGACAATTTTAAAAATTCTTCTATAGTTGTGGGTTGTGCTGTAATAGTCATAGCTTTATGCTCAAACCTCTTTCATTTTAACAGCCAACTGACGGTCAGCGCCTATCCTCAGATTTTGGGGTTCTAAACCACAGGGAAACTAGGAATAGTCTGATCAATTAACTGCATTAACTTAATAGTCTCTTGCAGCGCCACCACTACACGCTGATAATGTAGAATATCTTCATCATTTAGGGTGCGTCCTTTCCTGTCTTTCAGCCATTTTTGACAAACTTGATAACCACCAATATAAAAGTTCCACACCTGTTCTGGTACTCCTGTGAATTTATCCCCTTTTTTATTGATGACTACCGCACCTTGAATATATTTAGGATGTCCTGGATCTACTATTTGACCTCCGCCATTTTCTGTAAATTGGGTAATCAGGTTATTTAATTGGGGTGATTTCATTAGATGTAGTGCTACTAATTCTTGTCCATATTCTGCAAGTTGACAAAATAACTCATTGTTGCTGGTGAGGGGGACGCGGGGGAAGTCGATTTTGAGAAATTCGGCGTAACGGGTGCGGTAGGTGGGACTGTGGAAGATGGCGTATATATAATAAAATATGGTTTCTGCTGTGGGGAGATAACCAAGGTTTGTTTCTATTTTGTTGAGGAAGTCTTGTGAAAAGTTGGGGCGTTTTTCTTGTTGGAGTTCTTGGGGGTTGGTTGTGTCGGGGTAAAGGTAGAGGGGGAAGCATTGGTTAGCTTCCCTGCTAGTTGTTGAAATAACACAATCATTTACAGGAGTAATTGATACAAAACAATGTCGATAACCTATATTAGACTGTTGACGAGAAGAAAGTAAACATAAATTATCCTTACCTGCAACATGATTAATCAATTCACGTCTGGGTCGATCTATTATTGCTATACTATAATAACAGTAACGCCAATCAAAAGGACGATATAAACAGGTAATGATTTTTGATTGCCAATTATTATCAGCTTTAATTTTTGTCCGTGCTTCCTTTAATTTCCAATCTCGATTATCTTTTATATCATATTTCCGGGAGTATTCCTCATCAGAAAGTTTCTCATCTCGCATTTCGTTAAATCTTTGATAGATTTTATCTGGTTCAAAATCAATCGCAAAATGATCTCGATGAGTTTGAAAGCCTAGCACATTAACAGCCATAATATCAGTAATCTTAAAATACCGTTCATACTCCCCTAACAAATCCCTATCTTGAGGAATGAATAGATAAAAAGGAGATTGGGCGTTAATTACCTGAAAACTTGTAGACTTAACCGTATTTTCAGTTAACACCTGATACTTATCTGACCTTAAACCATATAAATGAGCATGATTAATATATCTATCCTCTCCCTTAATCGCGAAAGTAATACTTACCCCTTGCTGAATATCAAAAACATTCTCATCCTTACTTCCATCTATCCCCGTTTCCTTCTTCTTACTATTCCCATGTAAATCATAAATGTAAATTTGATCAAAACTTTTAATTAAATGCTGACGCATTCCCCTAAAAGTAGGATTATCCAAGAACCCATGATTACTAATAAATCCTAATATCCCTCTTTTGCTTTCATCAATCCGCCATTGTGCAAACCTGATAAACTTGACATAATCATCCTGTAACCATTTGGGGTTTTTCTCACCCAATGGTTTACCATCTACAAAATAGTAGTCATTAACTAACTCTTTAATCCAAGGGTTATTATTCTCCGAGTGTCCTGAATAAGGAGGATTACCAATCACCACCATAATCGGTTCCTGTTTTTTAACCCTTGACCCATCCCGCGCTTCCTGTGCGATTAACTCCTCCATTTGGGGAATAGCTAAATTTAACTGCTGGGTTTCCTCCCTTAACCTCACATCCTCCAAGGTATTAATCAAATAAACCCCCAACCGCACCCCACCATCAAACTTATATCCCGTCTCCTCCAAAAACAAACCCAACTTGAGATGACAAATTGCATAGGGAGCCATTAACAACTCAAAACCGAATATCCTCGGTAATAACCTCTCCTTAACATACCCAGACCATGACCGCTCAACTAAACCCGCAGTCATAGTTTCCCCTGACTCCTGAAACCGTTGATAAATAAGTTGACATATCCATAACAAGAATGTCCCAGTACCACAAGCAGGGTCAAGAATCATTACCTCTGGGTCTGCTAACCCCAAAGGTTTATTAAATTTCTCCTGTACCAAAATATCTACAGACCGCACCATATAAGAAACCACCGGTTCCGGTGTGTAGTACACCCCCCGACGTTCCCGCATTTGTGGTTTATATGCTGCTAAAAAGTCTTCATAGAACCGAATTACAATATCTTCCCGGTTCATCTTCATCTCAAAGTCAGAGAGAATCGCTTCCATTTTAGCAGCCCGGAGGACACCAAAAATCTCAGCAATTGCCCCAATTAACTCATCACCTAACTCTGAAGCTGTCCGCTTTGATATGTCTTCAAATAGTTGACGCAAGAAAGGATTAGTTTCTGGTAACTGTTTCCAAGCTGTTTTTCTATCAAACAGGGTTTGTTGATTGCGTCCTTGTTTCCTATCTTTGACATAACCAAACACCCTAGCGGTAAATAAAGCATAGGCGATGGTTTGAGCGTAGATATCAGCAAAGCTGTAATCTTTGTCGTTATCGGAACTGAGTTTTAATGAGGGTAGTAATTCCCGTTGAAAGCTCTTTAGTAGGTTGTGTAAATACCCGGTTTCTGATTCTTGGTGGTAAACTTGTGGGATGATTTGCTCAATTACCCGCGCTGATTTAGCTAATAGTTGGGCTAATTCCTGGGATGTCTGAATAGGGTCATAAAATACCCACTCTACTAGGGGAACAGGGGTAGAGGTTAAATTATCAACTGCTATGGGTAATTCAGTTTGAGTGAGTCGTTTTAACCTTGGGACTAACTGACTATCACCCCAGTTAAAGGTTTGGATCTGTGTTTGACGTAAACCTCCTTCTGTGGGAAGTATAAAAGCTACCCGTCCTGATGCTTGGGGACTGGGTAACAGTAAATACATCACAGGTTGGGCTTCAAAGATGCGGTTAGTATAATGACCGTAGATTTCTTGTTGCTGTGCGGGGGAGGTGAAAAACTGCTTCGCCTCGGTGTCTGTCATCCCTGTAAGCTGTGGATAAAATCCCACTGCTATGGGGGAGGTTTCCTCAGCTTCTGATTGGTTATTACCGGGGTGTAGATACCAAAACCGTGAACCCTCTGGGTCAAGCTTTTTTAAGGGATATCCTAACAGTTGCTGTAGTGCTTCAACTCGACTATCTGGGTCTGGGTTGTTGATGAGTGGTTGCAACTGTTGTGATATAGCTTTCATGGTGCGGTCGGGTAACTGTTGATACGGTAGCAATCAGGGTAAAGGATTTGCTATTGATAAATTATACTATAGTTGGTTGAGTGATGTTACAATTATTAATACTCAGTATACCCCTTCCCCTAACCCCATCCCCTCTGGAAAGGAGGGAGAATTTTAGCATCTCCCCTTGACCCTTTCCCCAGCTTAGGACATTAAGCCGGGACAAAATTCATGGCGACACCGTTCATACAATAGCGCTTACCGGTGGGTGCTGGACCATCATCAAACACATGACCCAGATGTCCACCACAGTTACTACAATGTACTTCGATTCTAGTCATAAAAAATGACCGGTCCACAGTAGTGGCGATCGCACCTTCAATTGGTTGGAAAAAGCTCGGCCAACCAGTACCACTGTTAAACTTAGTATCAGATGTAAACAGTGCTTGTCCGCAACCAGCACAGACAAAAGTACCCTCTTCATATTGCTTATCTAGGGAGCTGCTAAAAGCCGGTTCAGTACCATGTTTTCGTAAAACGCGAAACTGTTCCGGCGTTAAAATACTGCGCCACTCTTCTTCAGGTTTAGTAATTGCAAACTGGCTTTTAGAAGTCGTCATGGTTTTGGAATCCCCCCCATAAAAGATACTAAATAAATTGCGTGATAAAACTACAGTGCCGACAATTGCGGTACTACCTTCTAAAAAATAGCGTCTGTTCATGATCTCTATTGTAACCTAAGCAATTTTGGCCATACAGCCTGAAATAGCCACTATTTACTAGTCAAAACAAAACTAGTCAAAACAAAGTTCATACTCTTGTGTGGTCACATCAGGGTTAGTTTTGAGATAATCACCCAGGCGATCGCAAGCATTGCTCACCAGCTGATTGAGTTTTAATGTTTGCAATTCTACCTCCTTTAGGTTCCACAATTTAATCGTGGCATCCCTACCCGCAGAAGCTAGCTTAGTACCGTCAGGACTAAAACTAACCGTGTGAGCACCCCGGTTATGAGCAAAGAAGGTTTTTAACAACATCGCATTAGTAATATTCCAGAGTTTGATAGTACCATCATCGCTAGCTGAGGCCAAAACTTTGCCATCGGGGGAGAAACTAACATGAAGTACTAAACCAGTATGGCCTTTGAAGGTGTGAACTAGTGAACCGTCTAACCTCCACAGTTTAACTGTTTTATCATCACTAGCTGAAGCAATAGTTTTACCATCGGGAGCAAAATTAATCCTCCATATACTAGCGTTATGACCTGAAAAAGTTTTCAACAGGCGACCGTCTAAGTCCCAGAGTTTAATAGTTTTGTCCACACTAGCAGAGGCGATAAATTTACCGTCGGGGCTAAATTTGACATTAGTTACCCAACCCTTATGACCGGAAAGAGTTTGTAGCAGCTGACCGTCGCGACTCCAGAGTTTAATAGTTTTGTCTACACTAGCAGAGGCCAGGATTTGCTCATCAGGGCTGAAAGTTACACTCGTGATCCAACTATTATGTCCCTTCAGGGTATGCAGTAAAGTCCCATCTCGTTGGCGAATCTCGATACTGTGGTTTGCACGTCCCAAGGCTGCTATATTTTGATCCCTAGTCAAGCCAACACTGCTAACATCTTCTATGGGGGAGGGTAATGTTTCCAGTAATTGACCGTCCAAGTTCCAGGTTCTCATAGTCTTGTCATCACCCATGGAGGTGATAGTATTGCCATCGGCGGTGAAGCTGATTTCATTCACACTACCTTGATGTCCATAGAAAATTCTGGGTAAATTTCTTCTCAAGTCCCATAATCTGATAGTATTGTCATCACTAGCTGAGGCTAGTCTGCGGCTATCTGGGCTAAAACTCAGACTGTTAACCTCATGGCTATGTCCTTGTAAAGTATCTAATAAGTCACCAGCACGAGACCAAAGTTTAATAGTTTGATCACGGCTCACAGATGCTATGATTTTACCATCGGGAGAAAACCTGACTTGTCGGACTCCCAGAGTATGCCCTTCTAGAGTTCTGAGTAAATTACCATCGCGACTCCAAAGTTTAATTGTATATTCATTGGTCGCTGAAGCAATTGTTTGGCCATCGGGGCTAAAACTGACATCCCACACTTCTTTGGTACTTGCGGGCAAAGTTGATAACAAACGACCATCCAAACTCCAAAGTCTCACCGTCCCGTCATCACTAGCTGAAGCAATGGTATCACCTTCTGGTGCAAAGCTGACGCTATTGACACTGCGGCTATGTTCTCTAAAATTGAGGAGCAATTTACCCTCACGGCTCCATAATTTGGCAGTCTTATCAGTGCTACCACTGATTAATAACTCACCATCCGGTGAGAACTTGACGCTATTTACTCCACCTTGATGGTCTGTGAGAGTTGTGATTAACTTGCCATCACGACTCCAGATTTTAATGGTATTATCACTACTACCAGAAGCAAGTACTTGACCATCCGGTGAGAAACTGACGCTGTTAACTTCACCTTGATGGTCTGCGAGAGTTGCTATTAAACTGCCATCACGATTCCATATTTTAATACTGTTATCAGCATAACCCGCAGCCAATATTTGACCATCCGGTGCAAAACTAACACTAGTCACCCAGGAATTATGAGTTAACCGATGACGTTCCTGAGTGGTATAAAGTGCTTGTTGTAGGATCATTGCAGTTTGAGCTTGAATATTACTCGGGATTCCATAGGTGTTTTTTTGCACTTCCCTACCTGCTTGGAGTCCGGTGACTAATGCTTCTAACTCCTGATGGGAAAACAGAAAGTTTTGTGACAAAGCATTTAAGGCCTGTATCTCTCGTAACTGGGCTTTTTGACCTTGTTGGTAAGCTAAAACAGCCAACCCAAAAGCAGTCAGTCCCAGAATGCTCATAATCCCCACTGTTCTTTGAGCTTTTCGCAGTCGATTTTTTTCTATTTGTTCTTGGCGTTGTCTTTCTAGTAAACAAGCTTGAATAAAACCTTGGACATCAATAGATATCTCGTCACTGTAATTGAGATAAATTTCTTCAGCTTCCGCCAGGCGAACACCTTGTAAGAGAAAATCAGGCTGTTGATTGTTATTCTTCCACAAAGCTGCCGCTTGGGCAATTTGACGACGCGATCGCAACAGCGCCCGATTTTCCTCCAACCACCAGCGCAACCTTGACCAATGGCGAATCAGCACCTCATGGGCCACTTCTATAGTTACAGCAGCACAATGGGGGGATGAGGCAGAAATTTCGCCTTCTTCTTCCCTCACCTCCTCCCACACCGCTGTATCTTCTTCCAAATTCACTACTACCAGCTTGGCAGCAATTAACACTTGTAATGTTCTTTCTACCAATGCAACCGGGTATTTTTGCACAATTAGCTCAGATTTTAGTACCCGTCGCCTGGTATCTTCCGTACCCTCACCCAACTGTGTCAGCGACAGAAAAATCCACCGCGCACACTCTTGAGCTTCCGCATCTAAACTACTATAAACCCCTTGAGCTTTACTTTCCAACGCTCCTTTAATTCCGCCCAAATGCTGTTGGTAAGCTTGTAAAGTAATCGCACCATTTTCGCGATATTCCCACAACTGTTCCAGAACAAATTGTAACAGTGGTAAATTTCCTGGTGATTGGTGTAACTCCTGTACCAGCACTTCTACTAATTCCGCCTCAACTGTTAAACCAACTTGTCGCCCCGGGTTAATAATCACACGTCGGTACTCTTCTTCAGTCAAGCAGGGAGTTAACAGCACACTTGACTGTTGCAATAACTTCGCCAATATTGGTACTTCTAAACAGGGGGCGATAAAATCAGCCCGCAAAGTAATAATTAATTTAAACTTATCTGGGACAAGTTCCAGCGCCCCTAGGACGACTGCTAAAAAGCGTTGTCTATCTTCACCAGATGCAAGAGTAAATAATTCTTCAAATTGGTCTACTACCAAAATTACCATTGGTTCTAAGCGTTGACCTATCCACTCAGCAAAGGCTTCTCTCCCCTGGGACAACATCCCTTCTAATACCACCTGCTGGTAAGCTTTTTCTCTTTCCGTACCGTTATCTATTAAGCTCCGTGCTAAAGCTAGCAGGGGGTTAGCGCCAGGGCGACAGCTTCTGATCCACCAGTCTTCACTACCTAGTAATAGTTTACCTTGTCGCAGTTGGGCGATTAATCCCGCCTGTACTACCGAAGATTTACCACTACCGGAGGCTCCCACAACCGCAATAAATGACTTTTCCCCCAAGTCACTTATGAGCTGCTGTACAACCAGTTCTCTACCGTAAAAATACTGAGCGTCTTGTTCCCGAAAAGCCCGTAACCCCCGGTAAGGACAAAGCCCTAAATCAATAGCTGCTGTTGACTGTTTCCCTGTATTCCCCATGGGTATAATTTCAATTACACCTTGGGCGGCCGATAACCAGAGGTGTAGAGGTAAGTCCTGGTGACAAAATAATTGTAATTGGGTAATCCAAGCCGCCGCTGATAGACTACCCTGGGGTAGGGCTGCTTCTAAGGTGGAGTGCAGGGCTTGGGCAAATTTTTCGGGATGATTTTTAGGGGAAGCTGCCGCAATTATACATTGCCCTTGCTCAAATCCTAGTTGTAAATCTTCTACCCAATCTTGTATGTTTGAGTGCTCATTTACACCCATAGGGCAATCTAAAATGATAATTTGTTGAGTATAGGTTGAACGCCTCAGTTCTTGTCTCAACCAAGAACGACTCAGTCGGGTATTTTCTCCTAGAATTAAGGCCGGTTCACCAGCTTGAGTTTCTTCGAGTCGCCCACGTAAATATAACAGCACGGTAGGAAAAACTCTCGGATGGTTGGGCGGTACTGCTTCTGTTGTTTGTAAACAAGTTTGAATAATAAAGTGTAAATCTTTACTGCTATCTTCTATGGAGCCAGTCCAATACTCTAACTCAAAACCACCCACACCCCGGAATAATTTACTTACAGCTAGGGTGGTTTGATTTGTCGCCAGTCCCTCGATGATTAATGCTTGTCGGGGAGAGGGGGATTCTACAAAGGCTGGTTTTAACCCCAGAATTACTTCCCCCACTCCTTCCACAATACGCTTGGGTGTTTGCTGGGGATATTCTGAATACAGATGAGTGTCGCCTCTACTTTTGTTTTGCTGATTAATCAGTCGTAATTGCTGGTTAGTCTCCTGAATGTATTGGGTGGTTTGATAATAAACATATCTGTAAAGTCCATCCGCATCAATTAAACCTTGGGGATCAGCCGCTTCTCCACGCAACCCACGCATTAAGTAATAAGTAAATACCCCATGTCCCAGTTCGGGGAACTCCCAGGATTGTTGATTATGATCACACGAAAGTAAGGCATAGAATCCTTTACTCTGTTTTGCTCGTTGACGCAATAATTCCACCATCTGGGATGTGGGGTTGAGTAACGATTGTGTAGTTATATTACTTCTAGAATTGCGGAATGTGAGACTACCACTATGACAAGCATCTAGCCAGACTAACTGAGTTTGCGCCTGACTATTTCCCAACATCTGCAACACTTCCTGTAAAGCTAAACCTGTGTTGAGTAGGTCTTCTGTTTGAGTATCTGCTAGACACAAAAATGCTTGTTGTGAATTCGATTCTAGCATCCCATGTCCAGAAAAATAAAATAAAATTGTGTCTTGTGGTTGAGCAGTCTCCGTAATTTGCCTTAAGCTACTACGCAGTGTTGAGAGAGTCGGTATTTCGGAAGTTAAATCATGGTGAACCCTCTGGGTTGTCTGGGTCAGTCCTTGGCTAGCGTCGGTTAAAGCTGCTGCTAAACCTTGACAATCAACAGCTGAGTAGCGTAGTGAGGGTAGTCTCTTGTCTTGGTATTTGTTTACTCCTACCAACAACAGCCAAAAATTTGCCTCTGCCTTTTTTAGGATATGGGTTAAGTGACTGGTAGTGATACCGAGTGGAGACATTTTAAATTTTCTGGTTAACTACTAAGGTCTAAATAACAGTATAAATAAATGCTTGTTTACAGTCCCCCGCCAGCTAGCTAAATTACAGTTGAATTTTTCCTGCTGATGGTACGGAATGACAAGATTAGTCTCTCCCGTTGATTGTGGGATGCAGCCATAGTAATATGACTTCAGCAGTAGCTACTGCCGCGAGCTAAAGGGTATTGTGTTTATCTTAATACTTATTGGCGAATTATTGCAGTATTTTGGGTGATTTTCAGAAGCGGGAGGGTCAAAATTGCATACATTCATCGGGTAAGGAGAAAAAAACGCCAAATTGGCGACATTAATAGAATTTTATTTGTTAAAGTATTGATTGTAAAAGACTTGTGGGCTTTATATCCAAGCATTATTACACTTCATGAGCATTAACTGCGGTACTAATTCCGATACTTCTGTTAATTCTGCTCTATGACTTGAAGATTGCTGCTAGATTTTCTGTAGTGATCTCGACCCATCCCTTCTTCTCGCAAAAGGGACAAGTAGAATCATAAGTCCTTGTTGATTTACTCCTATCTATACCTCGTTCAACTATGATGTGAACGAGGTTTTTTCAACATGAAATCACTTGAAGAAAAATTTAAGAATTTTTCTGATGTGTGAAAAATTAACTAAAAGCATTGAAATTCATGGTATATTCAGACATGGGTAAAAACCGCCAATTAGAGCTACCATCGAGTTCTAACACATACTCATGATATTGCAATAGACTAGGGCGGTGTCCCACACTAATTAATGTAGTTTCCTTGGCTTTGAGTTGTTCATACAGCTTCTTCTCATTGGCTAAATCCAACGCACTTGTAGCCTCATCTAGGATGACATACCTAGGTCTAGTTAGTAGGAGTCGCGCAAAGGCTAGGCGCTGTTGTTCTCCTAAAGACAGAAGATTGGCCCAATCTAACTCAATTTCAAAGCCACCAAATCTTTCTGGTAAATCTGGTAAGTTCACCTCTTCTAAGACATGACGCATTTTACTTTCGCTGATATCATTGTCAGGGTTGGGGTAAAGTAGCTGACTGCGCAACGAACCTAGAACCATATAAGGACGTTGGGGTAAAAACATGATTTCCGATAAAGCAGGACGGATAATTTGACCAGTCCCCGCATTCCATAATCCGGCGATCGCCCTTAATAAAGAACTCTTACCACTACCACTATTCCCCACAATTACCAGACCCTCACCGGGTTGTAAGCTAAATGGTAAATCCCGAACTAAAGTGCGTTCATAGTTGGGGGTCAACAGGGTCACACGACGCAACGCCAGCTGAGAATCTTCTGTGACATCAATAGTGGTCATTCCTGAGGGGGGTTGGTTTGTGGTTTCCAGCACTTCGGCTAAGTCCCCCATCCGTTCAATCCCAGCTGCAAAAGCTGTTAAATTTTCAAACTGACTGACTACCACAGATAAAGCCCGGAAAATCTGACTAAAGGCGATCGCAGCTTGGGTAAATGTCCCAAATTCAGTATCACCCGCAAAGTAAATCGGTGCAATCACCAAATAAGGAAGTGCTGAAACAAAATAATTATAGCTGGTGGTAAAAAAGCCTAAATTACGTTGCCAATTTATCAACAACTCAAAGTTACTAACTGCTTTGAGAAAACGCTGTTTTAGCTGTAGTATTTCTTCAGGTTCACCTTGATAAAAAGCGATGGATTCGGCATTATCCCGCACATGAACCAACCCATAACGGAAATCAGCCTCGCGTTTGAGTTGATTAAAATTAATGCCAATTAACCTTTGACCGAGCCAAGCCGTTACCACCGTCCCAAATATAGCATATACAACCAGAGCCACCGATAGGGAAACAGAAATAGATAATAAAACCCCAGTAAAAGAGATTAAGGTGATAACTGATGTCAGAATCAGTAAGGAAAAAGATAAACTAGTCCGGGTAAATGATCTAATATCCTCTGCAATCCGCTGGTCTGGGTTGTCAATTTTCTGATTGAAATTAATTTGGTAATACGCGCGATTTTGGAAGTATTTATCAATAAAATGGTTTGTCAACCACTCCCGCCATTGTAAACCCAATTTGTCTTGCAGATAGCCAAACATGACAACAATGGGAGTACCAACGACTAATAGCCCCGCATAAATGGTAATAAATCGCCAAAAAGTTGATGTATCTTGCGTTTGGGGAAAAGTAGCTAAAGCAGTATCAACATTCCGGAAAATAAAGCTAATACTGACATTAATACCATTAACAGCTAGTGCCAATAGTAGCAACAATCCTAGTAATCCCCTAGCTTGCCATTTTTTTTCCGAAAACCAGTAGGGTTTGGCTAGCTTGAGAAATTTTTGCCACAATTGAGGGTCTAATCGTTTTGGTGGGGTTATTGTACTCATTGCCAAGTTTAAGAACATCTAATAGTAATTCTGTATGACAATCTGGCAAAGTGAAAACCGTAAAACACGCTTAAACACAGATACCCATTTAAATTGTAGTCTGGAGATTTCAAAGTTAAGTGGTACACGCAATTCTTGAGGTATCTGCATATCCAGGAAGGTAAAAAGCAAATAGCCCTCAAGCTAGGAGAAGGGATGACAATAGAAGCGATCGCGCGAGTTACCGGATTATCTGTAGAATTAGTACAAAAATTACAGCAAGAATACCAGCCATGATAGAATTTGGTGATGTTTGACAACATCTGTAAATTCATCGCGGAAACATTTACCACCGACTTAGCAACATGGCTATTAGGGAAACCTGTAGACTTAACCCAGTTAAGTCCCAAAGAACTATCTAGTGAGCCTATCCGTGCTGATGCTCTGATTTTACTGCAATCAGAGGAGACAATTCTACATCTAGAATTCCAAACCCAGCCAGATGCGTCCATTCCCTTCCGGATGGCGGATTATCGCCTGCGAGTGTATCGCCGCTTTCCCCAAAAAAGTATGCAGCAAGTAGTGATTTATTTAACAGAGACTAAATCACCAGAGGTATATAAAGACAGATTTAAAATTGACAGCTTACAACATGAATTTAAGGTAATTCGGCTGTGGGAACAACCAACAGAAGTATTTTTAGGGAGTGCAGGATTACTACCATTCGCAGTGCTAAGTAATACTAATAATCAAGCCACAACATTACAAAGGGTAGCTGATGAAATCAACAAAGTAGCTGACAAGAGAATGCAAAGTAATCTCACAGCATCCACAGCAGTTTTAGCTGGGTTAGTATTGAAGCAAGAAGTGATTCAACGCTTATTACGGCAGGATATTATGCGCGAATCAGTGATTTATCAGTTGATTAGAACTGAAGGGAAACAAGAGGGTATACAACAGGGTATCCAACAGGGTATACAGGAAGGTAAAAAGCAAATAGCCCTCAACTTGCTAGGAGAAGGGATGACAATAGAAGCGATCGCGCGAGTGACCGGATTATCTTTAGAAGTAGTACAAAAATTACAGCAAGAATACCAGCCATGATAGAATTTTGTGATGTCATTAAACATCACAAAATTCATCGCGGAAACATTTGCCACCGAGTTGGCTAGGGTGTAGTATAACAGGACAATAGCCATATTGCCTTCAACAAAGCCCATTAATTAGCCTTGGGGCTTTGTCAACGTCTAAAACCATACTCAAGAGTAAAAAACTGCGGCTTCAATTCGGCTAAGGGTTCCCTGAGTTTACTTAGTTCGGCTTCTGGTCCGTGAATTTCCAAACGAGTCAGCTGGGCAATCTTCAGAGCTTCTTCGAGTAATGAACCAACATTATCAAGATGAGTTAGCAGTCCCTCTGCATCTTCATAGCCTTCACGACAGTGAACTTGGTCTTGATCAAAACTAAATCCATAATAGAGACACCTAGATTCCTCACTAGTTTGTTTGACAAACTGCTCACACAAATCCTTGAAAGCGTCTAGCTTACCACTATTAACTTTGAAGTAGGGGACAATGGTACAGCATTTATCTTGAGTGGACATAAATTTCTTGTGGTAATTGTTAACGTGGTTATCTACATGAAATTAGATTTACCACATCTTTAAGCAAACTTATTGGGTTCGATGCCAATTCTAGATATTTTCTTCTACCTTTGCTATCTCCAATAGCGTCTTTAAAACCGAATCGGGATTAAGACTAATAGAATCAATTCCTTCTTCCACTAAAAACCGGGCAAATTCTGGGTAATCGCTGGGTGCTTGTCCACAAATGCCGATTTTACGCTGCTGCTTTTTAGCGGTTTGTATAGCCATTTTCACCATTTCCTTAACTGCTGGGGTGCGTTCGTCAAACAAATGTGCTACTAATCCCGAATCTCTATCTAATCCTAGAGTTAGCTGGGTTAAGTCATTGGAACCGATAGAAAAGCCATCAAAAACTTGTGCAAACTCCTCAGCCATAATCACATTACTAGGTAACTCAGACATGACATAAACCTGTAAGCCATTGACACCCTGTTTGAGATGATTTTTTGCCATTTCCGCCAACACTAAACGCCCCTCATCGGGAGTGCGACAGAAAGGAATCATGGGAATGACATTAGTCAAACCCATATCATCACGCACCCGCTTGATGGCCTGACACTCCAGAGCAAAACCTTCTCTGTAACCCGGGTCATAGTAACGTGATGCACCGCGCCAACCCAGCATGGGGTTTTCTTCCTTCGGTTCAAACTGCTGACCGCCTAAGAGATTAGCATATTCATTGGTCTTGAAATCTGACATTCTCACAATTACTGGCTTAGGATAAAAAGCCGCAGCAATTCTACCTATACCCTGGGCTAATTTATCGACAAAATACTGGGGTTTATCTTCGTAAAGGGCGGTAATTTGATTAATTTTGGTTTTGACAAATTCATCTTCTAACCTGTCATAGTGAATCAAGGCCATAGGGTGAACTTGGATGTGGTTAGCAATAATAAATTCTGTCCGGGCTAAACCTACGCCATCATTGGGAATTGCAGATAAACTTAATGCTTCTTGGGGGTTACCCACATTCATTAAAATTTGGGTACGGGTCCGAGGTAAGTTTTCTAAAGCAACTTCTTTGATTTCAAAGGGTAACAAGCCATGATAGACTTTACCTTCATCACCCTCGGCGCAAGAGATAGTGACTTCTTCACCGGTTTTTAATACTTTTGTAGCATTACCACATCCCACAATTGCGGGTACTCCCAATTCTCGCGCAATAATCGCCGCGTGACAGGTGCGCCCACCAGCATTAGTAATAATCGCCCCGGCGCGTTTCATAATTGGTTCCCAGTCTGGGTCTGTTCTCTGTGTTACTAATATGTCTCCTGGTTCAAACTGTTCAATCTTATTGACATTTAAAATTAGCTTGACTTTACCTTGAGCAATGGCTTCGCCAATGGCGCGACCAGTCACTAGGGGTTGGGGGGGGGTGGCTTGTTTATCGGTTGTGAGTAAATGATAGCTGCGTAAGATATTCCCTGTTTTCTGTGATTGGACTGTTTCGGGACGGGCTTGGACAATGAATAATTGATTAGTAATACCATCTTTAGCCCATTCAATATCCATGGGGGAGTAATTACCGTTGGCTTGGGTATAGTGGTCTTCTATTAAACAAGCCCAATGTGCCAGTTGGAGAATTTCGTTATCACTGAGGGCAAATTGACCTTGTTCTGTTTCCGGAACTGGGACATTTTTTGTATGTTTTGAGCCATCATCATAAATCATTTTTAGCTCTTTGCTGCCCAATTTCTTATCGATGATGGGGCGAAAACCTGCTTTTAATGTCGGTTTAAATACGTAGTATTCATCGGGGTTGACGGTTCCTTGAACTACGTTCTCTCCTAAACCGTAGGCGGCGTTAATTAGTGCTGCATCTTTAAAGCCGGTTTCGGTGTCAATGGAGAACATGACCCCGGAGGTGGCTAGGTCGGAACGAACCATTTTTTGAACGCCGACGGTCAAGGCAATGCTAAAGTGGTCAAATCCCTTGGTGTGGCGATAGGAAATGGCGCGATCTGTAAATAAGGATGCAAAGCAACGATGACAAGCTGCTAGCACTCCCTCGACACCGACAACATTTAAGTAGCTTTCTTGCTGTCCTGCAAAACTGGCGTCGGGAAGGTCTTCGGCGGTGGCGCTAGAACGAACAGCTACATCTGTAGCTGTATGATATTTCTCACATAATTTTAGGTAAGCGGTGGCGATCGCTTCCCGTAAGTCTTGAGGAAACGGTGTTTCCATCACTAGCAATCGGGCTTTTTTCCCTCGTGCTTTTAAATTTGTGACATCTTCAACATCCAAGTCAGCAAACAGTTGACGTAATTTGGCTTCTAACCCTGCTGAGGCGATGAAATAGCGATAAGCGTAGGCGGTGGTAGCAAATCCCGTAGGGACGTTCACCCCTTGATGTGTCAGTTGTTGAATCATTTCCCCTAGTGAGGCATTTTTCCCACCTACTAGGGGTATATCACTAATACCAATTTCATCAAACCAGAGAATGAGCGATCGCGCTTTATCAGATTGAAGCAATGTATTTTCAAATACTGTAACCATCTGTATTACCTCTTAAGTAGACGCTCTGGTTGTCAGTGATTGCTAAAATATTTTTCCCATGTTCAATTTTATCCTTAATACTTGGTATTGTGCTATTGGATGCAACAATATAGTTAGGAAAATTAAATTTTCGAGATAATAGCCAGAGCAAAATTGTATATTCATCACACAATGTCACAACTAGAAAGACTACTTCAAATGGCTGAAGATGAGCTAACCCAGTACAGTACTGATGCGCGCAAAATTGAAAAAATGCGCCGTAAAATTGGTTTATCTGTATCCATTGGGGAACAAAGGCAAATTAAAGCCCAACTACTAGCCACCATGAAGTCTAGTATTATTACTAATATTGTCGAAGAACAAAGGCAAGCAGTAGCTTTACCATTTTGGGGAATTGCTGGATTAGGTTTATTATTCGGAATTTCTCTTAATCAACCCCTACTGTTATTAACAGGTTTACTAGGGAGTGTAGCAGCCTTCCGAATCCAAAAGTGGGGATGGCAATTACAAGCCAAGCGTTTATTATTACAAACCTTGGAAGATATTGAGGCGCGGGTATCCCCACCCAGCAACTAAAGCCGAGCCATCAATATAAACAACTGCGCAATTCTTATGTATTGCAAGAGGGTAACATCCTGCTGATGGTATACAAATCTATTGCTAGCTAGTTGAAAACTCTAACCATAGATGAAATTAATTTCCCATCTGTTCCAGCAAAAGATGATTACTGCTATAGTCATTCAATTGTAGAGTAAATATTAAGGATAAAATATTTCAGAATCAATGTGTAAAATAGAACATTATACTACTATATATGCCGTAGTTCTTGCCATAACTGACATTTAGCATAATGTCAATCAAGAGCTTAACAAAGATGGTAGGCTTAATTGGCACTCTTTGTTACTCATAAGATATCCAGTGAACTGAAAATAGCAAATCCTTTATACAAGAGATTAGCTAAATTAATAAAGTAACCATTGTTACTTTTAATCTGTTGGTACTAGTCAAAGGAAAGGAGGTAGTAACTATGACTAAATATGACCAGGTTTTTAATTCCAAAAAGACCACCAAAGAATCATTGACTCCAGAAGAAGCCGTAGCGGCCATAGCCGTGGTGACAGAAATTGCTCAATATTCCGTAGAAGAAGCGGATGGGGAAGTTTTAGCGAGTATCCTGTGGGATTTTGAAGTTTTTGAGGAGTACTCAGAAGATGACATCACCCAAATAGTTGATAGACTCATAGGTATTGCCGCACAAGAGGGACTAGGAACCCTATTTAATGCAGCCAGTCGGCGGCTTACAGACGAACTAGTCCTAGATGGTTTTGCAGTGGCGGTAATGGTGATTATAAATGAGGACGATTTAACTATTCCCAAAGACAAACAGCCGTATCTCAAGCAATTACAGCAAGCCTTAGACCTAGAAGATGAAGAAGCCTATGAAATTATACAAGATGTAATTGCTGCCTATCAAGAAGGAGAAGAAGCACTTTACCTAGAAGAGGAAAACGATACAATTCCACAGAGAGATTATGGGGAAGATGTATATGAGTCACCCTCTGGCAATTTTTCAGTTCCTATTCCTGTTGACCCACAGCAGGGAGGTCAGGTAGAAAGTGAAGATGGGGTAGTGGGCTTTTTTGACAGTTTTGGTACGATGCTCAGAATTGATTATTACCCCATATCCTCAGAAAACCTAGAACAAGTAGAATCAATTGGACAGGAGGAATACTTACAATCAATTTTACTCAACAAGTATGTTCCCGAAGTAATTTTTACCAATCTGCCGAGGGCGGAAGTCATATATACTGAGTATTTAAAAAACGCTATTGAAGGTTCTTTCTTTGCGTTAATTGATATGCCGCAGGGGTCAACCATTATCCAAACACAAAATAACGGTAATACTCACAGACTAGACGCATACCGAGGGCTGTTAGCATTTATGCATTCTAACTATTTATATATAGTTAGCAGTCAGGAAAGTTTTGAGAAGGGTGAAAAACCCAGTAATATTAAAGAAGGAGCCGAGGAGATTAAGGAGAGTATTTTAGATTTTGTGGAAACAATAGAGTTCATCGAGACAGATTAAAACTTGTGCTATCAAAGCATAGTGGGAACGTGATAACCCCTGAGATTTATCCAGGGGATGAAACGCAAATCTAGGGGATTTATCCTGTGTGTTTCTCTTGATAGCTAGATTTTCTACAAAACGTGATATTAAGTAGGGTGTGTTATGGCTATGAAAGTATTTGAGGTTTTGATAGGCTAAAAATTAGCTGTAACGCACCATATTTAAGGGTCAGTGATCAATTAAATCTTAATTATTAATTTGCGCCGCAGCAAATCCAAAGCTGTATTAGCACTGACATGACGAATTAAAGCACGCCCCCGCATCGCCCCAAAGCGATACTCAAAACTGGTGACTTGGTCTTGAGGTCCTGCTAAACCGATGTAAACTAAACCCACGGGCTTAGTATCAGTTCCTCCGGTGGGGCCAGCAATACCAGTAATACTTAATCCCCAGGTAGTTGACAGGCGGTTTTTCACCCCCGTAGCCATTTGTTGAGCCACGGTAGCACTGACAGCGCCAAATTTATCTAAATCCTCTGGGTTAACTCCTAGTAACCGGACTTTCGCCGAATTATCATAAGCAATTACCCCACCCCAAAAGTAATCAGAACTACCGGAACTATCCGTTAACATTTGTCCGAGTCCTCCACCTGTACAGGACTCTGCCACTGATATTGTCTGAGTATTAGCACTTAATAATCTACCTATAACAGCAGCTAAAGTATCATCATCAGCACCGTAATAATCCCAGCCAGCAATGTCTTTTAGCTGTTTCTCCACAGGGGAAATTAAAGCCTCTGCAACTTCTTTTGTGGGGGCTTTGGCGGAAATGCGTAATCTGACTTCGCCTTTACCGGCGTAAGGGGCCACGGTGGGGTTAGGTAAGTTAAAATACGGGGCAACTTTTTCTGCTAGTGCTGATTCACCAATACCCCAGAACTTTAAACTGCGGCTGTAAATAATTTCTTTTCCCCAACCTTGATTTTTCAGAAAAGGTACTGCTGTTTCTGACCACATCTGATGCATTTCTGAGGGAACCCCAGGAAAGGTCAAAATAGTTACATTAGGGCGGGGTTGCCAAATAATCCCAGGCGCTGTACCACTAGGATTAGGTAAAATATCTGCACCTTGGGGAATTAATGCTTGTTTGCGGTTAGTGGGGGTCATGATCCGACCGCGTTGGGCGAATTTTTTAGTTATATCTGCGATGATTTCTGGACGTTCTATCAAAGGAACGCCAAAAAAATCGGCGATGGTTTCACAGGTGAGGTCGTCTGGTGTCGGACCTAAACCGCCGGTAAAAATCAGAATTTGCGCCCTTGATATGGCAATTTCTATGACTTGTTTTAGTCGTTCTGGGTTATCGCCGACTACTGTTTGATAGTAGTGGGGTATCCCTAGTTGGGCTAATTGTTGGGCTAGATATTGGGAGTTACTATTGAGGATGTCCCCTAAAAGTAGTTCTGTTCCAACACAAATAATTTCTGCACTCATGGAGGTTTTTTAGGTCAGTTTTAAGTTTTTATTCACGCACAAGCCCTGATCTGCTAAGTTTTGGATACCGTTTCTGTTAAGGGAAACAGGGGGTAGGGGGTAGAAAAGGAGAGAGTTTTGTACAGGTATTGCTAGAAATGTTTAGATATTTGGTTGACAGTAAACAACCCTATAAGACCTATAAGAAGTGAGGGGAATTGCTCAACTCAAGCATAAATTCCCCACACCGTCACCCAGAAAAATCCTACCTTTGGGGCTTTATCCCTCCGCCTTTGACTAAGCCATAGCTGGTACAGGAATTTGCAGATGTGGATACAAGGGGAAGCGATCGCACAATGCCGCTACTCGTTGGCGACAATCTTGTGTTACTGTTTCAGAACTGGGGGAAAGTAGCCTATCAGCGATAATATTTCCAATCTCTGTAAATTCTGCGATTCCCATCCCCCTTGTAGTCATAGCTGGGGAACCCAACCTTAAACCACTAGTAACAAATGGTGACTGTGGGTCAAAGGGAACTGTATTTTTATTAGCGGTGATATTTACCTCGCTCACCAGTTGGTCAGCTTGTTTACCCGTGAGTCCAATATTTTGTAAATCTACTAACATCAAGTGGTTATCAGTCCCATTAGACACCAGCTTTAAACCACGGCTTTGCAGTTGACTAGCCAAAGCCCGGGCATTATCAATTACTTGAGCCGAATACTGTTTAAAACCTGGCTGCAATGCTTCCCCAAAAGCCACTGCCTTACCGGCGATGACGTGTTCTAGGGGGCCGCCTTGGGTACCGGGAAATACTGACTTATCTAGCTTCTTGCCCAACTCAGCATCCCGGGTCAAAATCAAACCACCACGGGGACCGCGGAGAGTTTTATGGGTGGTGGTTGTCACCACATCACAGAAAGGAATCGGGTTTGGGTGCAGACCGGTAGCCACGAGACCGGCAATATGGGCAATATCTGCGAGCAAGTAAGCCCCTACTTCATCAGCTATGCTGCGGAACTTTTCAAAGTCAATTACACGGGGGTAAGCTGAATATCCGCAGATTATTAGCTTGGGACGCTCTGTTAGGGCTTGCTCCCGGATTTCTTCATAGTCTAGCTGTTCTGTTTTTTGGCTTACACCATAGTGGCAAACCTGGAACCACTTTCCGGATACATTTACTGGTGAACCGTGGGTAAGATGTCCCCCGTGGGATAAATCCATCCCCATTATTTTATCACCTGGTTGTAACAATGTCAGGAAGACGGCGAAATTTGCCTGAGCGCCGGAATGGGGTTGGACATTAGCATGAGCTGCGCCAAATAGCTGTTTAGCACGGTCGATGGCTATTTGTTCGATTTGATCAACAAATTCACAACCGCCGTAATAACGTTTACCTGGTAATCCTTCGGCATATTTATTAGTTAATACTGAACCCTGGGCTGCTAGTACAGCAGCTGAGGTAAAGTTTTCACTGGCAATTAACTCTAGGTGGTCTCGTTGACGCTGTAGTTCTTGGTTAATTAAATCGGCGATGGTGGAATCGGAATTAGCTAAAATTTCGGAATTGGTTCTAGTCACTTAAAATTATCCTTGGTAGAAATTTGCCCAATAGTCTATTTCTAGTTCCCTGGTACACTAGAGAACCTATTTTTACACTTTCATGGGGAAAGGGATACTTTACGTTTCCTTACATACTGTGTTTTTTTCAGTCATTATACCTACAATAAATTAAAGTTCACTGTGTTTCTAGGGCGATCGCCTGGTGACAGGTGAGCCATTGTGACGATTTTGGGATTCGGATGCGATGTTAGTCATTTTAATGGATAATCAAATCCTTGCTCCTGGGCAAGTTTGCCAATCTTGTTTACTGGCTGATGATAGCGGTCAACCCCGTTGGTATGGTGGTCAACTGCGATGTGGTCAAGCTATTCACAACCTGACAGCACAGCAGGCGCAGCAGTATGAATGTATGATGGGTTTCCGAATTGCCGAGATCAAATAATCATCAGATTTTGTCGCCAGACCACATAACTGCGCTATCCTAGGCTCAAGTAACTATTGAAATTTAGCCATAGGAGAACCCACAATGACTTGGCGCGGGTCTACAACGGTTCCTGACCGGATTTTTGCTTGTTTACCTTATTTACTCCCCCTGGTTGAAAGTCTCAGCTTTGCTGGCTTTTTGTTTAGACAGTTTCCCGTACTACAACTTCTGCTGATCCCTTTGAGTCCCATAGTAGCAATTTATCGCAGTATTCCCTTTGCTAGTCTGATTATTTTCTTGGCTTTGTTTGCCCTAGTAATCAGAAACGAAAAAATAAATCACTTCATTCGTTTTAATGCTATGCAAGCAATTCTTTTAAGCATTGTGTTGTTTTTGTGTTCCATCCTACTGCAAGTTGTGAGTTCGGTTCCTGGTGCTGGCTTTGCCACACAAACCCTGGCCAACACCATCTTTATCGGCATACTAGCAGCATTTGTATATTCTGTAGCCCAATCCTTGTTGGGGCGTTACGCAGAAATTCCCGCCATTTCCGATGCAGTGCATATGCAAGTCCGCTAAGGGTTAACGCTTGGTAACTGTGTTTTCTAGACGACCAATGCCTTCAATTTCTACCCGAATGCGATCGCCGATATGTAATTGTCCGACACCGGATGGCGTACCGGTGAGCACCACATCCCCTGGTAGTAGTGTCATCACCTGACTAATGTAGGAAACCAAGACATCAGGGGGAAACACCATCTCATCAATACAAGCAGATTGTACAGGGGTGCGATCGTCATTCAAAAAAGTCTGTAACCTCGCACCGGGATTGACTTCGCGCACAATCCAAGGGCCTAGGGGACAAAAAGTATCAAAACCTTTGGCGCGAGTCCATTGTCCATCCCGTTGTTGTAAGTCCCTAGCGGTGACATCGTTAGCGATAGTATAGCCCCAAATTTTAGTTTGGGCTTCTTCTGGAGTGCAGTTACAGGTGAGAAGGCCAATCACTACCGCTAACTCACCCTCGTAGTCTACCCGCTCAGACTGGGGAGGATACTTAATCTGTGTTTCCGTAGCAGTCATAGAAGTTGACGGCTTGAGAAATATTAATGGTTCTTTGGGGACTATAGATCCCATTTCTTGAGCATGGTCACGATAATTCTTACCTACCGCCACTACTTTTGAGGGCGCACAGGGGCTGAGAATTTGGTAATTTTCCGGTTCTAGAATTAAATCTGTGGGCTGTCCTTCCAACCAGGGTGGAGCATCTAGCACCTGCACACTCAGGGATAGTTGTAGCAATCCATAGTAAATCTTCCCTTCTAGATTTTGAACTCGCACGTAGCGCTGCGCCATAACCTTGATGAATATCCTTTTGTTTGCAATTACAAGCTGCTTTGGATTTTAGAGCCAATCTAAAATCTAAAATCTAACAATTGGCGCATTTGGCTAATAATTTTGATAAAAAACTGATAAAATTATAATTCCTTGTTGCTTAGATGTTGATAATTATCAGTATCATAATTGATATATATGTATAAAATCACATCAGCAGCCCTTTGTCCATAAGGTGACTAAAAATCATGTCTATAGTTTACGAAACCATCTATATTCTCCGTCCAGACCTAGGAGATGAACAGGTAGAGCAAGCAATTGCTAAATACCAAAACTTGTTGACCGAACAAGGTGCTGAAAACATCGAAATTCAAAACCGTGGTAAACGTCGCCTAGCTTATGAAATTAAAAAGCATCGGGATGGCATCTATGTTCAAATGAACTACACAGGCCCTGGAAATGCCATCGCTGTTATGGAACGTGCTATGCGTTTGAGTGAAGAAGTAATTCGTTACTTGACCATTAAGCAGGAACTACCAAAAGAAACAGCACCAGCAGAAGACACAGAGGCGGTTGCTGTCTAAGAAGATGTCTGATTCACCTGCTTAAAGATGCTACCCTGAAAACGACAATAATATCCGAATTAAATTCGGATATTGTCAACTGTACACTTGACTTGACTTGACTAACTGTCAGAAACCCCAGCCCTAAAGGGCAGTGAGTAATCAAGCCACAATTAGATTTTCATCATTAGTGTGAGTGAAAATATCCTCATAAGTATCGAAAATTTCAAACACTGAGTCAAGCTGGGTTAGCTCCAAAATTAATCTCACCGGAGCTTGGACATTGCACAACACTAGACGACAATTATGTTCACGCGCAGAATTTAGTCCATTGATGAGGGGGACTAGTCCTGAACTGTCCATGAAATCTACTTCTGACATATCAAGAACCCAGAGTTGATGCTGCCGGGGTACTACTTCCAGCACCTGTTTGCTAAAAGCCGTTCCACCTTGCAAGTCTATACTACTTTGGGGCTTAAATACAACTACCTGATCTTGTGAGATAATCATGAATTTAACAAATTAGTTGGAACAAGTGACAGAACAGAAATTTACCATCAATACTGATTAGATTTTAACGACAAAACCACTGTTTTATCTTTAAAATTAGGCACTTACTGTAGTGTTGATGATTAATATCAGTTACTTCAGTATTTATGCCGTATAATTTATTATTAATTCTATAACTATACGCATGATCCTTTGTTAATTTCAGTATCAATGGTATCTTTTTCCATATGTTTATATCTTACCATACCATTGATAAATATTTAATAAAAAATCCTCAATAGGATTGCATAAAATACATATTTATGGTATCCAATTGACCTAACACTGCCAACAGACAGCGGAAATTTCTTGAACGGGCGGGAATCTAGAAATTGCAATTATGGCAGCAGCTTGATTGACACCCCAGCCATAGAAGCGCCAAGATATATGAAAGGTAAAAAATTGTAAAGGCGGCGGTGCGGGATGTCTCTTGAACTGATTTCACTAGAAAACATCCAGGAATTTGCTCACCAGTATGGTTACTGGGCAATTTTTTGGGGAATTTTGCTAGAAAATTTGGGCATTCCTCTTCCTGGTGAAACCGTAACCCTGGTGGGCGGATTTCTAGCTGGTAGTGAAGAACTAAACTATTGGTTAGTTCTGAGTGATGCTGTTACAGGTGCAGTCATTGGCGGTGCTTGCGGGTATTGGATTGGTAAATTAGGTGGCTGGCCGTTTCTAGTAAAAATAGGTAAACTTTTTCGGATTTCCGATGAACGTTTATTGAATATAAAAGATCAATTTAGTCAAAATGCTACTAAAGCTGTATTTTTTGGGCGTTTTTTCGCACTTTTGCGAATTTTTGCCGCACCATTGGCGGGTATAGCCGAAATGCCTTTCGGAAAATTCTTTTTGTATAACTTAGCAGGAGCCACCGCCTGGGCTAGTGTCATGGTAACCTTGGCTTTCTTTGCAGGTAGAGTTGTCTCCCTAGAACAACTAGTTGCTTGGGTGAGTCAATTTGCGATCGCAGCCTTATTAATCCTTGTTACCTTGATTGTCATACCCATCTGGATAGAATCCCGCCAGGTCAAAGGTGCGGCCGGTGAGTGAGTAGGTAAAAAGGGGACTACAGTCCCCATACTCCCTAAGATTGAGAAGCCCAAATGCGAGTGGGTAAGCCCCAAACGTAAATAAACCCTTCAGCTGCTTTGTGGTCGAACTGGTCTTCAGAACCATAGGTCGCTAAATCTGGGCTATAGAGTGAATTGTCACTCCAACGCCCGACAATGGTGGCGCTACCTTTAAACAGTTTGACTCGCACAGTTCCCATAACTCGTTCTTGTGTCTTGTGAATAAAAGCATCTAGTGCGCCTTTGAGGGGGCTGTACCACAGACCGTTATAAACAATTTGGGTGTAAGTCTCTTCAATACCTCGCTTGTACTGGGTAACATCTGCTGTCAGAGTCAGACTTTCTAAATCCCGGTGTGCTTGGATCAACACTAGCATCGCCGGTGATTCGTAGATTTCCCGGGACTTAATCCCCACTAAGCGGTTTTCAATCATATCTATCCGGCCAATACCGTGATTTCCTACTACCTGATTGAGTTGTTGAATTAACTCCACTGGGTTTTTAGGTGTACCGTTGAGGCTGGTGGGAATACCCCTTGTAAAACCAATTTCAATATACTCCGGTTCGTTAGGCGTGTCAGCGATCGCCTTAGTCATTTCATAAATTTCAGCTGGTGGTTCCGCCGCTGGATCTTCAAGCACCCCAGCCTCAATACTACGACCAAGTAAATTTTTATCAATACTGTACGGAGAAGACTTTTTCACCGGCGAAGGGATACCAAATTGCTCACCATAAGCAATAGTTTGCTCACGACTCATCCCCCATTCTCTAGCTGGTGCGAGGATCTTCAATTTCGGGTCAAGTGCAGCACAAGACACATCAAAGCGAACTTGATCATTACCCTTACCGGTGCAACCATGAGCAATAGCATCAGCACCATACTGATGAGCAGTTTCCACTAATATTTTGGCAATTAACGGACGAGCCAGAGCAGTCCCCAAAGGATAGCGATTTTCGTAGAGAGCGTTGGCTTGAATCGCTGCAAAAGCATAATCTTTAACAAAACTCTCCTTCACATCAGCCACTAAAGACTCACTAGCACCGGATTTGAGCGCTTTTTCTCGGATTGGCTCTAATTCATCTCCCTGACCTAAATCTGCAGCGAGGGTAATCACCTCCTCCACACCCCACTCATTTTTCAGGTAGGGAATACAAACAGAGGTATCTACCCCCCCAGAATATGCCAAAATAACCTTTTTAGCGCGACCCATTGGTTTCTCCAGTTAGAAAAACAAAGAATGAGTCATCATTATAAGGTATGTAGCCTGTTAAAAATTACCTCTGAGAAACACAGTAAATACATTCTCGTTAATTTTCAATTCCTGACTATTCTGATCTGTGCCAAAGTCGTACTCATTATTACTCCAGGATAGGTTAAATGTGGGACTACTCTGATTGTTACCCATTCTCCATCGAGCCGCAGCACCATAAACCGAACGAGCCACATTTTCATTTATAGGATTATAATAGGCGGAAAATGACAAATTGGGGCTAAATTGAATACCTGCACTTGTCACCAGAGTATTTTTAATTGCATCCGGTAAAACATCCCCAAAATAGTTAGTTAAACCGAACCAAACATTACCTAAATTAGCCCTAGCTCTCACGTTAATGGAATTTACAAAGTCATTGGGTCGAGCTTCTCTGTCAAAAGCATAATTAACCCCCGTGGAGATGACTAAATTACTATTCCGATTCCAGGGGATAACTTTATCAATACTACCTGTAACTTGACTATAATTATCAACATCTGGATTAACATAACCAATTATGGCTCCAGAAAAACGCCATCTGTCGGCAGTATTTTTCGTATAATCTAGACCGCTGTAAACTTGAATTTGTTCTGCGCCGATCACACCTGTATAATATCTCAAAACATCCTGAGTACCTGTAATATTACCTGTAAAACTCAAATGTGGTGCATATATTGTTTCTTGTTTATATTTGCTAGATGTGACATTATTCGCCTCTTGATTAAAAACAGTCACATAAACTTGAGCATAAAAATTTGGTACGTTTATGGGGGAAAAATTTTGATTATTAATATTAGCTCTAAAATCTATATTAGACTCAGATCCCCCTTCTGAACCCCGAGAGGATAATATTTTCAGGTTACCAACATCTTCAAACCGAGTACTAACACGAGAACTACGTTGGATAGTGGGTGACGCACCTACCCAAATACCATTAAAACTAGCAGCAGGTACTTGTGATAAACTTGTCAATCCTGGGGGAATACTCTCGGCTCTAGCAATACCCCCATGATAAGCAGTTAAACTATTAGCAGGAATTCTCACGTTATTAGCAGCTAAAAACAAATTTCTGTTAACAGTTCTCCTTCCAGAAGGTTTGTGATGATTATCCCCAGGTGAAGCTAAATTGTTTTTCCCACTTGAGTTAAATCTGGTTTCTGAACTAGCTAGGTTGGGTACAATATCAGGTAACACAGTATATCCCAATTGCAAAGCTGTATTCAAGAAAGTATTGTCATCATTTAAAATGAAGCTAAAGCCTCTGACAGTCCTACCCATGACAGCTTCCCTGTCATTGACTTTGACAATCTGCCTGACTCTAGAATAACTGGCAACTGGAGCATTTTCAACTTCTTCTTTTCTGATGATTGATATTTGGTCACCATTGCTATTACCAACGAATGCACCGGTGTTTGGTATTAACAAATCGATACCAATTTGTTGACCATTCTCTACACCTGATTGAAATTGCGGTTTTCTGATTTCTTCTGCTGTTGTTGTGGCTACTATATCCCCCAGTGTTGCAGTTTGGGAAATTCTAAATGGTAGTAGAGTATCAGAGTTAATATTCCCAGATTGTAAAGCCGGAATATATGTACATATTTGCTCCGGGTTAGTCCCAGGAAAGATACATGAACCTGTCATACTTAATTGCAGGTTTGTACCCAACACAGTTTGTGGTTGTTTAAAGCTAACAGTAACTTCTCTAGTTTGTCTGGTGGTTTGCAGTTGTAAATATTCTCCTATTTGGTCTACAGTCAAGATATTATTTGTTGTTAAGTTTTCCTTGACTGTTCCGTTGAGCTTGACAATTCCATTTATATTAAAAATATTATTGGGGGTATTATTAAAGTTGTAACCTAAATTTAATTGTCTCTCAGTTAAGTGATCAATAAATAGACCATTGATCTGCATCGTGGTTGTGCGGGGGTGGATTTTTCCCTGATCAGCAATCCTCGGAGGAATGATATATTCTTGATTATCCCCTGGGGGTAGTTTTTCTGTTCCTGATTTTCCCTTACTTTCTAATTCATCAACTCTTGTATTCCTCATAGGTGTACAAGAAAGAATTATAGAATTACTTGTGGCTAATTCCCTGACTGCTGTAAATTCTCCTTGTTCACCATGACTCGAAGGACAAAGGGGAAACTCAGAATTAGTTTTTACTAAATCGGTTACCTTTAGCTGGTTGATAACACCAGAGTCCGATATTGATTCCCCATGATTGAATATTGTCCTTTGTAACTCAAAACTTGGAAAAAGTTCTAATTGGTTTCTGCTTGTTTTTGTAGGTGTCTCAGCAACTGCTACTTCAGCTGAGAATATCATTGCTGAACTCAAAAAAAAACTAATTGTCAACTTTAAGTTTTTGTAGTGCGGAATCGGCATAAATATTTTTTCCCAGTCCTGAAATAATCCTCAAGTCTGGTTTAAAGATTTTCATAGGGATTTATGGTTTGCATTTTTCTTCTCACATAAAAAAAGTTAGGGCTGAAAGAATTGGATGACGGTATCAATTTAACTGCCCCTATTGATAATCTTAAATTCTTGACACCCTAACCATTTTTTTTCAATAAAAGCGCCACCATCCCAGATTACTTAAAATCCAGTTTCTATGGTTCCAATGGGGAGTTCTGTAAAGGTAGCAATGCTGTTAGATTGGGCGGTTCCTAAAGCAGAATCAACACCACCTGTCATAGTAACATTGTTGTAAAATTCGCTTTCAGACTGACCACCTTCACTGAAGGAATAATTACCGGTATCGCTGATGATTGTAATTACACCAGCGCTTCCTAAAGCAGTTGCGGAAATGACACCAAAGTTAGAGGTGGCTAAAGCAGCAGCATCATTTTTACCAATCGCTCCAGCAGCAGTCATTTCAACTACTAAACCATTTTCATCAAGTGTAGCTGCTACAGCTCCAGCAGCAGCGCCTTCTCCAGCAGAGGCGATAGAACCAAAGCCAAATACACTAGCGGAAACTGCAACTAAGGCGATCGCTACTTGTTTGTGGAATTTCATCAACTTGCACTCCTCTTATTTCAACTTTGATCCACTTGTGATGTATGCACATTAACGTCTGTAGTTTGCTAATTTTCACTATTAGTTACTTTTAGTACCACAGGGTTAGCTCACAAAATTTGTTCAATTTTGTGTACGACTACCATCATTACTATTTAGTATCTAAATAAAAAAAAGGTTATAATTTAGCGTAATTAAGGTTAAATATAAGTTAAATTCTACGATGAGTTACGTAAAAAAATCCTGACTAAAGTAAGTAATACTTAATGATAATTCATGCTGATTTATGCAATTAATAATCTTTAATTAATCATTTATTAAACTTTATTTATCCAATACAGCAGATTTGAGATGATTTAGAAAAGGGGACAGGATAAGACCCCACAAGAGTCTTACCATTGATATTTGTATCTTGTGTGTTAGTCCAGTCGCTGATAACCATAGGGTGGCAGTTAGTTAACCAAATAAAATAGGGGTGTATTATGACTAATACACCCTAATATGTCAACTTATAAATTAGCGATCAGGAGTTAGTAATCAATTTCCTTGAGGTTATGGGCCTCATCCATAGCTACATCTAGGAAAGTACCAGTATTACCATGTACCTCAGTTCTAAAAATGTAGTCCTTCTTAGACTCATAAGGTAACTGTACCTTGAGAATATATTCAGCATCTGGTAAATTCTTAAACCAGAAATTACCTTGTTCATCAGTGCGAGTAGTTTGGGGAGGTAGGGTATTGATGGTAACTTTAGCGTTGTGTACCAAGTCTTTACCTGGTATACCATTCCACAGATGTGTATCCGCGAGTTTACCGTAAATGACGCTATCCCCTTGGGGTGCGTTCCACAAACCCATAGCAGGTGGCTGAATAGCGATCGCCGCCATTGCAGTTACCATCACCAACAAACCACCCAGAAATCGTCGCACTTGCTTGGCTCGCAATTTCCCAACTTGATTCCGCAAGAGTTTCAACATATTTGATACCTGACAATTTAGTGAAATTAACGAAGTGGACGCACAGGGCGCACAGGACGCACAGGACGCACAGGACGAATTGAGCGAATGGGGGGAGTGGGTCTCACATCGCTTAACAACTGAGCTAAGTCATTGCGATCGCGAACACCAGAAATAGCCGCCCCCATGCGCTGGAAGACCTCGATATTATCGATCACACCGTTAAATAATCTACTACCAGGTCCTTCTGAGGCGATCGCCACATCATCAGCAGTGTGGTTAGCAACCGTAGTTATGCGTTGCAAGTCAGCAGTAAGCAGTAATCCATCGGGGTCACGCAGAGGATTGACTTGAGTACCATCTCCCCCGGTAGCTGGATTGCGGTTGAGGTCATCGGTCAAAAAGTCAGTGCGGAACACCGGACGAGCAGAAACACCAATAGCTAACTTGCTGCTGGGAGTCGCATCATCAGGGAAACCGTTGCGATCAGCATCCACATAGTTAGTAAAACCAGCATTACCAAAGGAACGCATAGCATCTCTGAGGTCTACTCTACCTTCGCGGATAGCAACGCTATCCACAGTACCAGCAACGGTTTGACCTTGGGCGTGGTCAGAAGTTACCACTAACAGAGTATTACCTGAGCGTCTAGCATATTCCCTACCGCGACCTACAGCTTCATCCAGGGCCAAAACTTCGTATAATGTGCGGTCAGTATCCAGAGGATGGGCTAATTTGTCAACTTGAGAAGATTCTACAAGCAAAATCCAGCCTTCGGGATGCAGTTGATCCAAAACGGCAATCGCCTTTTGGTGCATTTGTGCCAGAGTAGGTATACTAGCAAATTCTGGGGGGATAGGGGGATCAAGTTGACTAGCACCCCGTCCTTCAATTGTCGCCCGACCTCTAGCAATTAACAGGTCTAGTTCCGAAGGAATATTAGAAGCTCCCAAAGCCGAACCCTGACGGAAATCTCCCAAAAATAGGCCTAAAATAGGTCGATTGTTGGGGGCGCTATTTAACTGGTTAACATCTTTGACAATGCTGTAACCTAAATTTGTAGCCACTTCCGTTAGGTCTTTGCCATCCTGGCGGAATGCAGTATCTTTAAATTCAGCAATCCGTGATTGGGGTACATAGTTCCGTGCGCCTGGTCCTAAAATCACATCCACAGGTTGGGCTAGTTCCTTCCAACCCTGGTAGCCAGTCGCAGGTAGTGAGTATCCCTCGTCACTAAAGAAGTCTAAATAAGTCTGAGCGATCGCCGGGTTTTGAGCGCGAGCGATAATATTAGTACCAAATGCTCCCGGTGTAGCGTCGGTGGTGAACGCAGTGGTAACTAACCCAATTCCCCAGTTGTATTTCCGCTTCATGTACTGAGGTAGAGTTTCCGCACGGGGATTGTCAAAGGGATTCCCGGGGGTATTATCCGGGAAAGCGTTCATCGCATTATTGACGGTTTTAGTCCCAGAAGCCCAAGCTGCCGCAGTATTGGCAGAGTCAGGGATAATACTATTTAAAGAATGGGTAGATACTAAACCTAATTCTGGCATCTGCTCAATTTGCAAATAACCACCAGGTTGACCATCCTTAACTCCATATTCCATGATCCGGGCTGCAGTGCGCAGAGGAACCCCCATACCATCACCGACGTAGAAGATAATTCGGTTGAGGTTTCCGCTGGTTTGGAAGCGCTGCACCTTGTAGGTGTTACGGGCGAAAACATCTCTACCATCAATATTGACCGTAGCCTCTACCTCGTAAACGCCGGGGGTATCAAAGGAGTAGTTCCGCAGTGTTTGACCAAACAGTTTAGAGTCTGATGGCTTACCGATTTCCAGTTCGCCCCCTGGTAATTGTAGCTGTTGGTTAATACCTTCTCTAAAGGAATTGGTAAAGTCTACCCCATTGATTCTAATAGAGGTTAAAGTCGGTTCCTGCTGAGTTTCCGCTGGGAAGATACTTTCTACCCGCAAATCAAAACGCTGGTCTACTAACATAGTGGAGTTGTTAGTAGGCCAAATCCTCACCTGTTCAGCCCCTAGGGATTGGGAATGAGCCGGTACTATGGTAAATGACCAGTAGAATATCATTAATAGCATTGCTACCAATGCTGTTTGCCATCGAGTCCAAACAGACCCGAATCCTGAGACATCTTTCATTTTAGTTCCTATTGTGGACGAATAAATTGGTGATGGTTATGCTGAGAATCCTGGCTATAAGCATCATCTGTAAAGGTAAATTTAATGGGGTTAACCAGATTTTTTGGCGGCTAACATTAAAGATAAGTCTTGATTAAATAAGGGATGTAAACGGACTTTACCTGGTTTTTGGGGACTAGCTAACTGCAAGGTTATATCTGTAATTTGAAAATTGTCCTGGAGGTGAGTATGTAATTTCTCAAGTAGGCGATCGCGTTCTATATGGGTCGCACATTCCACCGTCAAATTGGCACAAAGCATGACTTTTCTGCTGCTAATTGTCCAAATATGTAGCCTCTCTATTTCCACAATTCCTGGGAAACATTCAATGAACTTTTTCACCTCCACCGGGTCAATAGATTTAGGTGCATATTCCAGAAAAATCTTTAAACTTTCTTGGATTAAAGGCAATGCACTCACACCGGTAAAAGTTGCCACCACTAAACTAATAGCCACATCAGCCCACCACCAATCCCACAGATGGATAACCACAGCCGCAGCAATCACACCCACAGAACTAGCAGTATCAGCCATGATATGTAGTAAAGCCCCTTTCAGGTTTAAGTCATTGTGAGTATGGGGATGTAAAAAGCTAATATTAATTAGATTGACAATTAAACCGACAATGGCAATTGCCAACATCGGTAAACCTAAAATATTCCCTGGATTTTGCCATCTTTGAACAGCTTCCCAAGTAATAAAGGAGGCAATAGCCAACAAACTCAAACCATTTAACAACGCCGCTAAAACTTCAATACGTTGATATCCAAAAGTTGCTTTCCCCCTGGCTGGTTGCTGGGCTAGGTAACTAGCAAATAGTGATATTCCCAGGGCGGTGACATCAGAAAACATATGTCCAGCATCTGCCTGTAAAGATAAACTTTGACTCCACAGCCCCACAGTCCACTCAGCCACAAAGAAGAAACCCAGCAAGGCTGCTGTTACCAGGAGAACTTTAGTTTTTTGCTCACCTATTGGCACTGTTTGAGAATTATCATTACAGCCACATCTACACCATTCAAGTGAAAGCATTATCCCAACCCAACTAATAGCGCAACGCCATATGTTCACCCAATCAGAACTCAACTAAAAATCAGTTTGAATAATTCAAACTCTTGAACATAAGAACATATATAGTTTATGTTGAAAATTTTCTGCTTAATTTAAGAATAGGTAAAGTCCAGAATAAAATTCAGGAAATAAACAATTAATAAATAATTAAATATCTCTTTTACTCAGGGTCAGATATCCAACCTGTAACCCAGTAAAAAATATCCCCGACTATTATTAAGTCGAGGATAGGAAAATAATCTTGATGCTTGTCACCTGTCTAGGATTTAAGTACCAATAATACCGCCATCATTCTTGGTAATTACCACGGTAGCCGAACGGGGGCGACCAGATGGGCCATAACCTTGACTATGTGGCCACTTACTAACGCTATCAGGAGCAGCAGGAGTTGAACCTTCCCCAGGGTGTTGAATATTAATAAACATGGTTCTGTGATCAGGTGTAGTAATTACACCGGTAACTTCACAGCGAGTTGGGCTGGTGAGGAAAAGCTTGACCTGTCTAGGACTATTAGGGTTAGCACATAACATGGTGTTACTACCAATGTTAACTAAATCCCCTTGACCATTACCGGAATGGTCAGTTTGAATCCACAGACGACCATAATAGTCAAACCATAAACCATCTGGGGAACTAAAGTCATCACCGTTAATATCACCCACCAGATTAGGTTCAGTTCTTTGGCTATCACCAGCTTGAACAAAGATATCCCAGTTAAAGGTGGTAGCTGCAACGCTGCGTCCAGTCTCCCGCCAACGAATAATATGACCGTAACGGTTGTCCTGTCTGGGGTTAGCAGCATCCACAGGAGGACGAGCAGAACCTCCAGATGTTGTACCATCTGGATTATTCACCGATGCGGGTGTTGTACCGCGACGAGAGTTATTGGTTAATGTGCAGTAAACTTCAACTTCATTAAATCCACGAATACGAGGACGCACAGCAACCCACTCTGGGCGATCCATCATGGTAGCGCCAACTCTATCCGCAGCCTGTCTGGTTTTAATCAGCACTTCTGCTTGGTTATTAAATCCATTTTCTGGTGTCAGTCCCCGTTGACCCCAAACTAGAGGTAGCCATTCACCAGTACCATTGTCATTGAACTTGGCAACGTAGAGAGTACCGTGGTCAAGGAGATCACGGTTATTGGCACGCACTTTAGTATCGTAGGTACGAGAGCAAACGAACTTATAGATATATTCGTTCCGTTCGTCATCACCCATATAGTAAGCCAAGCGGTTGTTATCATCAACAACATACTGGGCGCTTTCATGTTTGAATCGACCCATGGAAGTACGCTTAACTGGCCTGCTGTTGGGTTCGTAGGGGTCAATTTCCACTACCCAGCCAAATAAATGGGGCTCTAGGGGGTTAGTGCTGGCGTTAAAACGTGGATCAACTTCTGGCCATTTGTACCCGGAACTAGTGGGAATACCATAGCGGCTTTGTCCCGAAATGATTTCCAGCTTTTGATCAAGACCAGGAACAGATTCTATATCGCCACTAGGATTAGCAAAATAAACGTTCCAGTTCTCTTCACAGGTGAGGTAAGTACCCCAGGGTGTAGCACCGTGGGCGCAGTTGTTGAGGGTACCATAGGCAGTGAAACCATCATTCACCCCAATTTCAATTGATCCATTGGGTTGAATAGAGAATTTCTTAGACCTCATTAACGCATCGCCAGCCGCAGGCCCAGAAACGCGCATTTCTGTGTTTGCGGTGATGCGGCGACCATAGCGGGAATTGCGATCAACACTCCAACCACCGCCAAATCTATCCTTAGATATCTCTTGGATGGATACACCATGAGCAGCCTGAGATTTTCTGGCTTTCTCAATAGTCATTACAGTATTACCATCGGGGTGCAGGATAGTTTCTTGGGTATACTCGTGGTTAACACAAAGTAATCCCTTATTATTGTAAGCCCGACCTTCTACAGGTACATCTAACCCCGATGTCCGGTTGTAATAGCTGCGTCCTGGTAGGGGGAAGAAGTGCATCCCGTCATGGTGCATCCCCACTTGTTTTTCTTGGGCTGCTGCACCTTGGGAAGCATCGGGTAGCCAATCAGGCGCACCAGGCATGATGGGGTCTCCCCAAGCCGACAAAATCCGCGCTGTGTAACCCGGGGGAACAGTGACTAAATCTTTTTCCAACAGTCCGGTTGCTGGGTTGCGGAGATTTGGTTCAATACTTTGGAAGCCTATACCAGCAAAGCCAAGCCCAGCAGGTACTGTGGATGTGGAAGCAGTTGCTGTTTGCAGCAAGCCGCTGACGGTAGTATCACCCAAAACTGCCAATATAGATGTACTAGCTGCTGTCACCACAAAGCGCCGGCGCTTCATGCTCACCCGTCCAATCACGTCGAGAATTGACTCATTACCGGATGGGTTGAGGGTTGTATTGTTCTTCGGATGAAGATGACCTTTCATTTATACTTACTCTATGTAATCTTTACGACAAAATCTATCTAAATGATCACACCCAAACTGCACTTAAGGGGGATAATCGCAATATCTATTAAGTGCTGTTTACTCTTGTGATAGCCGATTGCCCCTAAGTCAGGGAATATGAAAATCGGACATTATTGCTCACTCAACATGAGCATCAATATTTTGTCCTCAATTTATGCAATAAAGATTAAAATATGGTTATAAGGCGATTAATTTAATCTTATTATGTAGATATCAATGAGAAATTTTTCTTTTAGTACTGAATTAAATCACTGGTATGACAGCAGAACAATTGTATCTATACGGTTTTAATATCAAGTATTACAGCCTTGTGAAGATTTTCCTGAGTTTATTGATATTTTCAGTTTATTGATACTAATTATCATTTAATTTTGAGGAATATAAATTTAATTTATTGATTCTGATATTGTCATTCAAGGTAATTGCTCAAAAAAATATATATAAAATATAAATCTATAAATAAATACTTAAATTATCGGCTCAAGTCCTAGAAATATACTTGATTTATTATTAAATATATGCTTTGGATTAACTACACAGGAGGATGATCCCAACAGAATATGTAGTCTGTTGTTGTCTTATCCTGGAGATGGGTAATTCTGTTGTGGGTGAGACTGTGTTTTTCAGCGTTGTGATACCGACTTATAATCGTCAACCGATTCTAGAAAAGTGCCTGCGTGCTTTGGAGGTGCAGGAGTTGAGTCCCTCAAGTGCATACGAAGTTATTTTAGTAGATGATGGCTCTACTGATGGCACATTGGACTGGTTGAAAGCACATAAGGAAGAATTTCCCCATGTGCGATGGTTTGAGCAAGACCACGCCGGACCCGCGGCGGCTCGAAATTTGGGGATTTCCCAAGCACGGGGAGATATCATAGTTTTTATTGATAGTGATTTGGTGGTGGTGAAGAATTTTCTGCAAGCCCATGGGGAGGCGCTGGTGCAGGGGCGCAAAAAACTAGGAAGCGATAGGGAAAGGCTACAGGAAGCAGATCGGTTTTTTACATACGGTGCAGTAATTAATACTTGCAATTTCGATCAACCCACGGCTGAACCCTATAAAATCACAGATTTTTCTGCGGCTTTTTTTGCTACAGGTAACGTAGCTATCCCCAAACATTGGTTAGAGAAGGCGGGAATGTTCGATAATAGCTTCCAACTGTATGGTTGGGAAGATTTAGAATTAGGTGTGAGACTGAAAAAATTGGGGCTAAAACTAATTAAATGTCCTGCAGCAGTGGGCTATCATTGGCATCCACCATTTAACTTAGAACAAATTCCCCGTTTGATTGACCAAGAAATTCAACGCGGACGTATGGGAGTTTTATTTTATCAAAAGCATCCCTGTTGGGAAGTACGAATGATGATTCAAATGACCTGGTTACATCGTTTACTTTGGGGTATTCTCTCCCTGAATGGCTTACTAAATGAGCGGACTATGGCGCCTTTGTTGCGGTGGGTAATTAACTTAGGTAAACCTCAGTTAGCCTTAGAATTGGCGCGAATTTTCCTTAATTGGTACAACGTCAAGGGAGTTTATGCCGCTTACGCTCAAGTCAGAAACCAACAAAATTAAATTGAAATAGTACGGTGATTATGATACCCTAGAAAAGTTGTCTAATCTCGCACATCCAGTAATTCGGGTGTTTCCTCACCTGGGAAATACAACTGGATGGAGGTTGAACCCGAATAGGAGTAAAAAAATATGCCAGTAGTTTCATTGGCTCAGATGATGGAGTCAGGGGTACATTTTGGGCATCAAACCCGGCGTTGGAACCCAAAAATGTCTCCCTACATTTATACTTCCCGCAATGGCGTACACATCATTGACTTGGTGCAAACTGCCCAGTTGATGGAAGATGCTTATAGCTATATGCGATCGCAGTCTGAACAAGGTAAGAAATTCCTGTTTGTTGGTACAAAACGCCAAGCAGCTGGAATCGTTGCCCAAGAAGCAGCCCGTTGTGGCTCTTTCTACATTAATCAGCGTTGGTTGGGGGGAATGCTCACCAACTGGGCAACCATCAAAACCAGAGCAGACCGTCTCAAAGACTTAGAACGCCGGGAAGAAAACGGCGCTCTAGATTTATTGCCTAAAAAAGAAGCTTCCATGTTACGTCGCGAAATGGCAAAGCTTCAGAAGTACCTAGGTGGGATTAAGAATATGCGCAAAGTACCCGATGTGGTGGTGATTGTAGACCAACGCCGGGAATATAACGCAGTTCAAGAATGCCAAAAACTGGGACTGCCCATTGTGTCTATGTTAGATACAAACTGCGACCCGGATGTAGTAGATATCCCCATACCAGCAAACGATGATGCCATCAGATCAATTAAATTGATAGTAGGCAAATTGGCAGATGCAATTTATGAAGGTCGTCACGGTCAGCTAGAAAGTGACGACTACGAAGATGATGATGGTTCCGAGTATGATGATGAGGACTACGAAGAATACGAAGATGTTGACTCGTCCTCTGACGAAGAAGAATAATCATTAATCATCAGCACCTGGTGTTGCTGAGTCTTCAAAGGGGAGGAAACAAGTTAGGATTTCACAGCTTTTTCTTCCCCAGCCCTGAGTAAGATAGAAATACTCAACACCCGTGAGGGATAACAACTCAAGGTAAAGTTAGGAATTAAGGCAACATGGCGGAAATATCGGCAAAACTTGTCCAAGAGCTACGCCAAAAAACTGGTGCGGGCATGATGGACTGTAAAAAAGCCCTCAAAGAAAATGAAGGCGACATAGAAAAATCTATAGAATGGCTGCGACAAAAAGGCATTGCTTCGGCGAGTAAGAAAAGCGATCGCATTGCGGCAGAAGGTCTAGTAGAGACCTACATTCAACCCAGTGGTAGAGTTGGTGTACTCATAGAAGTTAACTGCCAAACCGATTTCGTAGCCCGTAACGAAGCGTTTAAAGCTCTAGTGAAAAATCTAGCCGAGCAAGCAGCCACAGCTGATAGTGTAGAGTCTTTATTGACTCAGCCCTATCTGGAAGATCAAAGCATTACGGTAGACCAGTTTATCAAGCAAACTATCGCCCAGCTGGGTGAAAATATCCAAGTACGTCGGTTTATCAATTTTGCCATCCCAGAAGATAAACAAGGTGTGGTAGACAGCTACATTCACACTGGTGGTCGAGTAGGGGTTTTAGTAGAGCTTAACGCCGAAACCGATGCAGCAGCCAAGAATGAAGAGTTTCAAACATTAGCGAAGAATGCTGCTATGCAGGTGGCTGCTTGTCCCAATGTTGAGTATGTCAGCATTGACGAAATCCCCGCCGAAATTGCTGAAAAAGAAAAGGCGATTGAAATGGGGCGGGATGATTTGGCTAATAAGCCCGATAACATCAAAGAGAAAATCGTTCAAGGTCGCATTGAGAAACGCCTCAAAGAAATGACTTTGTTGGATCAGCCTTTCATTCGCGATCAGGGTATTTCTGTGGAAGACTTAGTAAAACAAGTTAAAGGTAAGGTAGGGGAACCTATCAAGGTGAGTCGCTTTGTGCGCTACATCCTTGGTGAAGGTATTGAGAAGCAAGAAAGTAATTTTGCTGAAGAAGTTGCTGCACAAATGGGTTCTAAGTAAGTCTCTCGGTGGTTATGAGTTATTTTTATAACTCTATGCTTGTATACTAACAGGTCAGTGATAATTAACTGGCCTGTGTTTTTTTAGGGTAGTGGTGGGTTGTTGAAATTAGAACAGATCTACACAGATGAAGACAGATAAGTAAGGAAGATATGGCCAGAGCAATTGAGCTAATTGAACGGGATATTACAGCTTTACAAGAGGCTATCCGGGCGATCGCCAGGTCGCTCCAAAATGCTTATGCCAGTTATTGTCATAGTTTGGGGGCAGCTTGCACCAAGCAGTTGATTTTGGCAAGTTACTATCTATGTACTCAAGGGTATCCCGAAAAGTTTCTCAATTTATCCCTGAATCAGCGCCAAAAGTTGCAGCAAGGTATCCGCAATTTGGGTACCCAAGCCGCTGAGTTATTACGTTCTTATCTCCACGCTCAAGGGATGAGCACCGATGAAGTAGATGAACTAGATGAGGAAGTCAGGGAGATTTTATCTGAGTCATCAGACTTACCTATGAGCAATGTAACTAAAAACAATTCTCCACCTGATTTATCCAACCCCATGGAAATATTAGAATGGCAAGAGGAGACAGAAGAATTCATCCAAGGTGTACTGAAAAATATCTCCCGTGAAACTAATCTTTTATTACAAACATTTTGTATTATAACCGAAAAAATACCAGAACCTCTTTTAGAAGCAGCTGCGGCTGTTATGGAACCAACTGCCACTCTATCCCTATCAGAAACATCCGCTCAGGTTATGCCGGGGCTACCCAACCTGTTAAACTTGGTGGTGGAAATTGAAAATGAACAAAGTCCAGAAGACTCCAAAATCACCCAGGTGATGGCCATTAATCTCCGATTGGCAGAAATGGAATTTGCTGATGTAAAACTTTCATCTGACCGTAGACAAATTCGCCATATTTTAGTTCAACTGCAGAAGGTAGCACGAGATTATCAAAAAAAGCAACGGGAGCGCTCAGTTGCTCAAGCTGAGTCTGCATGGCGCGCCAGTTGGTTTGAGTAGAGATATTCCCATTCACCATTCCCAATGACCAATGACCAATGACCAACCAGATTGGGTAAGATTGCACAAAGCCTTGGCAATAGAAGCAGACCAGGGCTTTACAGACTTGATGGGCAAGCAATACCGCTTCAGTGAATTTCTGTGCTTGACTTTTGGGAAATTCCCCACAGTTTTGCCCTCTATGGAACCAACTGCCACTCTATCGCTATCAGAACGCAAGCGTTGGGAAGAACTAGCGGCGAGGTTTGCTAATTATCCCCATCTGGAACTAGAGGAAAGACAGCACTTAGTAGCTGAAACTCGCAGGTATCTCTACCAACTACAGCAAGGACTAAAGGAAACTACCACACAGCCACAAGAGAAATACCAAATTCAAAAATCTCAACCTAAATCCCCCATTGTCCAGCAGGTGAGCCGCTCGTTAGCGCCTAATATTGACCAAAAACTCAGTGATTTGCCAGAAATAGGTATCCGCAATGCTGATAAACTGGGGGCGCTGAATTTATATACGGTGCGTGATTTACTTTACTACTATCCCCGTGACCACATTGACTATGGGCGTCAGGTGAACATCCGAGACCTACAGGGGGGTGAAACAGTTACCATAATTGCTAGGGTCAAGCGTTGTCACTGTTTTACTAGCCCCAAAAATAAGAAATTATCAATTTTAGAATTAGTCCTTCAGGATAATACCGGCCAAATTAAAATTAGTCGATTTAATGCTGGTGCGCGTTTTGCTAGTCGCGGTTGGCAAGAAGGTTTAAAACGCCGTTACCCTGTGAGTAGTATTTTGGCGGCTTGTGGGTTGGTGAAGGAAAGTAAATATGGCTTGACTCTGGATAACCCAGAACTGGAAGTGTTAGCACATCCCGGGGATACTATTGATTCTCTGACGATTGGTCGGGTAGTGCCGATTTATCCTCTGACTGAGGGTGTGGTTGCCAATACTGTCAGACAGGCGGTGAGGGCTGCTTTGCCGGCTGTGGTTAACCTGAAAGACCCTTTACCTAAGGGGTTGCGGGAAAAGTACGGTTTAATGGAGTTAAAGGATGCGATCGCTAATATCCATTTTCCTGATGACAGTGCCAGTTTACAAGTTGCCCGTCATCGTCTAGTTTTTGATGAATTTTTCTACCTGCAACTGGGCTTACTACAACGTCAGCAGCAAGCTAAGGCTATCCAAACTAGTGCTATTATCGCCCCTAAAGGTCAGCTAATTGAGAAGTTCTCGGAAATTTTGCCTTTTCAACTCACAGGGGCGCAGCAACGGGTAATTAATGATATTCTCAACGATTTACAACAATCCACACCCATGAATCGTTTAGTACAGGGGGATGTGGGTTCGGGTAAAACCGTGGTGGCGGTAATTGCTATCTTGGCGGCGATTCAATCTGGCTATCAAGCGGCGTTAATGGCTCCTACGGAGGTTTTAGCAGAACAGCATTATCGTAAGTTAGTTAGCTGGTTTAACTTGTTGCATTTACCAGTGGAATTACTCACAGGCTCCACTAAAATTGCTAAACGCCGGGAAATTCACTCCCAGTTGGGAACCGGTGAGTTACCTCTGTTGGTGGGGACTCACGCCTTAATACAAGACACTGTTAATTTCCAACAGTTAGGGTTGGTGGTGATTGATGAACAGCACCGTTTTGGGGTGAAACAAAGGGCGCTGTTACAGCAAAAAGGTGAGCGACCCCATGTGTTAACTATGACTGCAACCCCCATTCCTCGGACTTTAGCATTAACTATACATGGGGATATGAATGTTAGTCAGATTGATGAGTTACCACCGGGACGGCAAAAAATTCAGACTACTGTATTAACAGGTCAACAACGCGCCCAAGCTTACGATTTAATCCGCCGCGAAATCGCCCAAGGAAGACAGGTGTATATAGTCTTACCACTTGTGGAAGAGTCGGAAAAGTTAGATTTGCGTTCGGCGGTAGAGGAGCATCAAAAGTTACAGGAAACTGTTTTCCCAGACTTTCAGGTGGGATTGTTGCATGGTCGCATGAGTGCGGCACAAAAGGAGGCAGCAATTACTAAATTCCGCGATCGACAAACCCAGATTCTAGTTTCTACCACCGTTGTAGAAGTGGGTGTCGATGTCCCTAATGCAACCGTTATGCTCATAGAAAATGCGGAGAGATTTGGCTTGTCACAACTGCACCAATTACGGGGGCGTGTGGGTCGGGGGGCAGCAAAGTCCTTTTGTTTATTGATGAGCAGTTCTCGGTCTCCTGACGCTCAACAACGGTTAAAGGTGTTGGAACAGTCCCAAGATGGCTTTTTTATTGCGGAGATGGATATGCGGTTACGTGGACCGGGGGAAGTGCTGGGAACTCGTCAATCTGGTGTAGCTGATTTTACTTTAGCCAGCTTGGTGGAAGATGAGGAGGTTCTGCTTTTAGCTAGACAAGCGGCGGAGAAGGTGATAGAGATAGATGTCACTCTGGATCGTTGGGATCTGATGAAAGCTGAGTTGAAGTATCGCTATGAGCGGTTAATGGGTGGGGCGATTTTAACATAGTATATTTGGGTACACTCTTATTTACCAAGACTGAATATAGCTTAATGGCAATACCTTTCACAGACCGAGAAATGGAAAGAGCTTGGCGTAATAATCTGTCTGCTTATCATAACTCTCCGCAGATACTCCGAACTAATGCCCATCGGTTACTCTTATTTTATGCTGTTGAATGTGGACTTAAGGTAATCTTGATGAAGCGAAAGCGGAAAAAACGTACTGATGATTGTGCAGAAATTTCTGAATGTCAGCATAATATAAATAAGTTATTAGATTGTCTGGGTGCAGGAGGCTCTCTAAACCTACCGGAAATATTTATTAAGGAAATCAGCGATACAAGAAATAATAAAGAGCCGAGAAAATTAAACAGTGGTCAAATTAACCAAATGTGGCGCTATGGCGGACAAGTTGTTTCAATAGTTACTGAAGAAAAAAAAGCTACTGATGATGAAGATATAGAAACAAGATTAAAGACAATATTAAAGTGGATTGAAAGAGAAATTGGAAAGGCATGAATAGATTAAGATTATTAACATGGCTTGATGTCAGAAGACATATTCGCAGCAAGACTAAATATGGCACAAAACTACCAGATAGTCTAGTAAAAATTCGGTGTTTTTCTGATGCTGTAGAAATAGGGATTACTAATGAAGACAATTTAGAAGAAGCAAAGCATACTGTAAAGGAATGGTTTGGTGACTGGTATTTAGAAAACGAGTCTGTTATCCAGCTTGACATGGGTGATGCTACATTACCAGTGGAGTTTATTTCAGGGAAAGAAGTTTCTCTAACCGATATTGATGTTCGTCCTTTTTGGGAAGAAATTGCTTATTTAGAAAATAGCTCAGAAGTAGAAGCTGTAAAAGCAAACTCTGTTAAGCTACCAGAACCATACACTGATAACCCTACAGACACTGGTAAACCTAGTTTAATCGCTTTCTATTCTTTTAAAGGTGGTGTAGGAAGAACATTAAATTTAGCAGCATATCTTTTCGCTTTATTAGATAAAGCTAAAGAACTAAATAAATCTATAACTGTGTTAGTAATTGATGCTGATTTAGAAGCTCCTGGTCTTACCTACTGGAATGCTTTTGAAAAGCAACAACCAGCCGTTTCTTTCATGGATTTTTTAGAAGTTTTCCATTATTCTCCTATTGAAAGAGAAGAAGCACTGTCATGGTTTGCTAAGGAGGTTAAAAAAACACCTAAAAACGAAGGCGGATCAACTGTATATTTTTTACCTGCTTGTCGTGATGATAAACAGCTACTAGATACACCTATCCTTCCTGAACATTTGGTCAGGAGTACAGATGGGGTTTGGGAGTATGGTAATGCAATCCATCGTTTAGGTAAAGTAGTTGGAGCAGATTATGTATTCATTGATCTAAGAGCAGGTTTAAGTGAAATATCCAGTCCAATAATTTTCGATCCCAGAATTAAACGTTTTCTAGTAACAACTATAAATGAGCAATCTGTTAGAGGTACAAGTCTTGTCTTAAAACAAATTGGTAAAGTTGCACCATCGGAGGCAGATGTCGATGCTCAAAGATATTATGATCCATCTCTAGTAATTAATATGTTAAAGGAGGAATTTAGAAAATTACCTATGTATTTTGATGCGTATGACACTTTTCGGGATGACTATAACCAGCTAGAAGAAGAAGAAGGTCTTATTGTTTCTTCTAAAAGATTGGAGATAAAAGACGCTTTTTTTGCTGAAGAATTACTGTATGTAAATAATTGGGAAGAAGCACGCTCAAAATTAAAAGCAACTTCATTAATGGAGAATGCTAGAAAATGGGCAGAAATGCAGTTAGATAACGACAGTGAGGAAGCTTTAACAAATGTACACAGTGAGGAAGCTTCAACAAATGTACACAGTGAGGAAGCTTCAACAAATGTACATCGAGAAGAACAGAGTTCACTAGAAGCCGTAATAAGTCTGAGAGATTTATGTAGAAAATATGAATATGCTGAACAAGGGCAAGGTGAAGATTTACTTATAACAGAACCTTTGCATAACTTAGCAACTAATTTTAGAGATAAATTACCTCATGTCTTATCAATTGGAGCTAAAGGGGCTGGAAAAACATTTAATTATATACAGTTATCGCGGTTTAAATATTGGGAAAAATTTTTGAATCGTGTAGATAATAAAAATCACGAACCACAGCTAAAAAAAACGTATATATTTCCGTTACTTCAATCAAGCAATCTTAAAGAGAATGCAAAAAAAGTCATCAATGAAGCCAGGAAAGAACTTCAAGGAGCTTTAGGTGAAAATTTCATTGATAAATTTACACATTCGGAATATACAGATAGGATTATAACAGCACTGAATGAGCAAAAATGGAATGAACCACAATGGACAGAATTTTGGGTTAGTGAAATAGCTAGAGCTATAAGTGTTAGTTCAAATACCAATATTCCCAATAATCTTAGCAGTATAGATCATGAATTAAAAAATAAAGGATTACATATCATATTTTTATTTGATGGCTTAGAAGATATTTTTCGGGATATTGCCTCTAGTAAGGAAGAACAGAAAGCTTTAAGAGCTTTGATTGATGACTTACCGAAGAAATTATCTGAAATTAGGCAATCGAATCTTGGTATAATAATTTTCTTACGTCGTGATTTCCTCAAATATACAATTACTCAAAATTTGAGCCAGTTTGAAAATCTTTACCGTTCTTATGATTTATCTTGGGATGAGGATTCTTTTTTACGGCTAGTTTATTGGATTTGTAGCGAATCTCAAGTAATAAATGCAAAGAAAAATAATATTTACGAGTTCAGTAAAGAAAATCTGAAAAATGAATTGGAAAATTTATGGGGTAAAAAGTTAGGTTCAGATAAGTCTAACGAAGCCTATACAGCTTCTTGGATATTTGCAGCCTTGACTGATTTTAATGGCAGGCTTCAAGCCAGAGATATTGTTCGTTTTTTATATAACGCAGCAGGTATCACAGTAAATAAAGCTAACGAGTTACAACTTGAAAAGTGGTTTATTAGCCGACTTTTACACCCTAAAGCAATCCGCCAGGCGCTGAAACCATGTAGTACTAAAAAAGTAGAAGAAGCTAAAGAAGAATATCCATTATTCAAAAAATGGGTTGATGATGAACTTCCTTATCTGGCTCCGGCTGAAAAGAAAATTCCTTTTGCAGTAGAACAGTTCAATATGGATCAACAAACTGTAAGACTCTTAGAAGAGATGGGAGTGATTTACGAAGATAAAGACAAAGAGGAAATAGCCAGATTTTATATGCCTGAGATATTCCGTGAAGGTTTAGGTTTTTCAGGTACTGGAGCGCGACCTCGGATATTAGCTTTGAAGCGCAAGATATTAGGGAAAGGGATTTTATGAAGATGAATAATGAAACACTATCACATTAATATTTTTTACAGTGAAGAAGATAATGGCTACATAGCTGATATTCCTGATTTGAAATATTGTTCGGCTTTTGGTTCGACTGAAGAAGAAGCACTTAGTGAAGTATTACAAGCAAAAGCAGCATGGCTAGAAGCTGCCAAAATCGAAGGTAAACCAATACCTGAACCGAGATATCGACCTGCAATTTATTAGAAAACTTGATGATTAGAGTTCGTATAAACGTATCTACTCATCCCCCTAGAAGAGAACGCAGCCACTGCCGAAAAGCTCGCCGCGCTGCACTAGCAACCTCTATCTCGCTCAACTTCAAAAATTGCAAAATGCCCTCAATCACAGGCAAATCTCCAAATGTGGGGCTATTTTGTACCTGCACATACTCACCTTCACGTAACAGAAAAATCTGCTGCACTCTTAACTAAAACCCAATCCATAATTAATATTTTGACGTTGAATCGATTCGTGAACAACAAGAATTTGGGTTTCCGAGATAGAATAATGTAATATCTGACACATTTAAACATCAATTATCACCTGTCGCTCACCTCACCATCAGCAAAATGAATGTGGGGATCGCTTGCTGTATTCTTCACAATTTGTTACAAAAGTATAAAGAACTTCTAGAGACCCAAAACTTCATGTTAGGCGGACTTACTGGTTTAAAAGATTCTCAAGGTACAGATTGGGGAGAGCGACTGCTGAATACAGTCGCTAGCCAAACGATTCGCCACTTGTTTACCCAAAGCGAGTCAGTAGAAGTATTTGTGCGCTGCTATCCCTCCAGCAAACTGTTGCAAGGCAGCATTGACAGCTTTAAAATGAGCGGTACTGGCTTGGTGATTCGCAAAGATTTCTTGGTAGAGGAAATGTCCTTTGAAACCGATACTGTTACCATTGACTTCGGCGGTTTGATGAGTGGTAAGCTCAACCTCAAGCAACCTACCCAAGCGATCGCTCACGTAGTATTATCAGAAGCAGGCATTAACCAAGCCTTCAATGCCAAACTAGTAACACAGCATCTAGTTAACCTGACCATGCCCTCCTTGACGGCAATATCTGGCGGTGAACCGGTAACATTCACTAATATTCAAGTAGAACTGTTGGCAGAAAATCATCTGCGAATGATGGCTAAGGCGGATTTAAATAATGGGGAACTCATACCCCTGTGTATGACTATGACTGTAGCTGTAGAAAGACGGCGACGAATTTCTTTTAAAGACCCTAAAATTGAACTGGATACAATACCTGTAGCACAACGAGAAGTGTCCCAAAAATTGAGTATGGCACTCGCAGAAATTTTAGATAATATGGTTGACTTAGATCGCTTTGACCTTGATGGTGTAAAAATGCGGCTGAATCGTTTAGAAACTCAAGGTAAAAGGTTAATTTTCAGTGGATATGCAGAAATAGAACGTATACCTCGTAATCCTTAGTTACACCACCCTGGAAAAATAACCCTCTCCTGACTCAGGGGAGGGCTAGGTGGTAGGTGTAATCTATCTTCCCACGCCTATATATTGGAAACCAGCCCTCACCATAGTGTCAGGATCAAGAAAGTTCCGACCATCGATAATTACCGCATGGTTCATTAATTGTGCCATTTTAGCGTAATCTAGACTACTGAACTGTTGCCATTCAGTCACCAATACTAAAGCATCGCAGCCATCAGCCAGCCTTTCGGCGTCGGTTTCTACTAGTACACCAGTTAAACCATCACGTATACCTGTTTGGGAAACAATGGGGTCATAGGCTTTGACTTTTGCGCCGAGTCGGTTCAGCTGCTCAATGAGGTTGAGTGCGGGAGCGTCCCGCATATCATCTGTATCTGGCTTGAAGGTCAAACCCAGAAGTCCCACAGTTTTACCTTTGAGGATTTTTAAGGCTTGTTGGAGTTTTTCCAAAGCAATTAAGCGTTGGCGTTCATTGACACTTACAGCAGCTTTCATAATTTGGGCTTCGTAGCCATAATCATTAGCAGTGTGAATCAGTGCAGCCACATCTTTAGGGAAGCAGGAACCACCCCAACCAATACCAGCGTTTAAAAACTTGTGACCAATGCGGGAGTCTAAACCGATGCCTTTTGCTACTTGGGTGACATCAGCACCAACGCGATCGCAGATATTAGCCACTTCATTAATAAAACTAATTTTGGTGGCTAAAAAGGCATTAGCAGCATATTTGATCATTTCTGCCGAACTGAGATCTGTAGTCAGTACTGGCACAGGAGGTAAAGATTTATCAGCAGCGTACTGACGCTCGATAATGGGAATATATAATTCTTTCATTAAAGCGATCGCTCTTTGACTATTACCCCCCAAGACAATGCGATCAGGGTTGAAAGTATCATATACTGCTGAACCTTCACGTAAAAACTCAGGATTACTGACAACATCAAACTGAGGTAACTTGTCTTGTACAGCTACCCCACCAGCAGGTACAAGTGTTTTTTGACGTATAGCAATACCATCTAAAACAATCATCCGTACCCAGTCACCGGAACCAATGGGTACTGTAGATTTATTGACGATTACCTTATAACCACCATTGAGATTCTCCCCAATGCTACGAGCTACAGCTTCCACATAACGAGTATCACTTTCACCATTAGGTAAGGGTGGTGTTCCCACCGCAATAAACAGAATCTCACCATGGGCTACTCCTGCGGCAATATCTGTGGTAAAGTGAATTTTCTCTCCTTGAATGGAAGACTGCATAATTTCCGAGAGTCCCGGCTCAAAAATGGGGGACTGTCCCGATTTCATTAACTTAACTTTTTCTTCATTATTATCGACGCAAATGACATCATGGCCGATATGAGCCAAGCAAGCACCCGTTACCAAACCAACGTAACCAGTACCAATTACGCAAACACGCATTGAGTTTAACTCCTCGTTTTTTTAGGGTTAGCCTTGAAAACAATGGTCAAAATATTACACTAATATCGCAAGAGCCGATAGGGATAGGGTGGTCTGAGCCATACTAAGTTAATTGCAAATCAGCAATAGAAACATAGTGAGTCTATAGGCTCATTCAGCACAACAGTAAATACCGCAAAAAATGATACTTAAGTACCGGATTTGATCCGCTCGCGGAAATCTTCCACTGTCAGCTTTAACCCCTCTTGCAGCGGTACAGTAGGTGACCAATCTAAAAAGGTTTTCGCTTTAGTAATATCAGGCTGGCGACGACGCGGATCATCAGATGGTAAAGGCTCGTAGTGAATTTCCACATCTGGGTTAACCATATTTTGTATAGTTTGCGCCAGTTCTAGAATCGTGTATTCACCAGGGTTGCCCAAATTCACCGGACCAACATAGTCACTATTCATTAAGCGGATAAATCCCTCCACCAAGTCGGACACATAGCAGAAACTACGAGTTTGGGAACCATCACCATACACAGTTAAAGGAATACCCCGTAAAGCTTGAACGATAAAGTTACTAACTACACGACCATCGTTTTCTAACATTCTCGGTCCGTAAGTATTGAAAATCCGCACCACGCGAATATCCACTTTATTTTGTCTGTAGTAATCAAATGTTAAAGTTTCGGCGATGCGCTTGCCTTCGTCGTAACATGAACGTATGCCGATGGGATTAACATTACCCCAATACTCTTCTGTTTGGGGATGAACTTCGGGGTCACCATAAACTTCGCTGGTTGAGGCTAGAAAGAATCTGGCCTTAATACGTTTAGCTAGTCCCAACATATTCAATGTCCCCATCACATTAGTTTTTACAGTTTTCACTGGGTTGTACTGATAATGTACTGGAGAAGCTGGACAGGCTAGATGATATATTTGATCGACTTCTAAGCGAATTGGCTCTGTAATGTCATGACGAATTAACTCAAAATATGGATGATTCATCCATCTGAGGATATTACTTTTACGACCTGTATAAAAGTTATCCAAACAAATAACCTCATGGCCTGCTGACATTAATCTGTCAATCAGATGAGAACCAATAAATCCAGCGCCGCCCGTTACCAAAATTCTCATATTTTTACAGAAAGTTTAGAAAGATTTGTAGTTGCCCTGGAAGTGAGGATGAAATCATCCGGTTTCTGTACCCAAATAAATATCGAACCAACAAATGTAACTTAGAAGAAACATTTTCATACAAGAGTAGTATAAACTGAATTTTCCCAATTTTAAATTTTACTGCTCAATAATTCATGGTAGAAAGATAGCAAACAGCCCCCTCAGATGGTCTGATTGGTCTGATAATTCATCAGATATGTATGATAAAATATCACACTCTTGCCGCCTTCAACTGAGGGTTTTGAACAGAATCAAAAAATCTACTCCTATCAACTCATTGACCGGAAAAATATAGACTGGAACGGTCAAACACCGTTTTTCTTGGGAACAGAGTTCGACCGGTAAATCTGGGGTTGTAACACTCCCTTTTGTCCTTGTTCTGGTGTTCCCAGCATGACAATAGAGCAGGTAAGTTGTCCAGCTAATTGGCTGGTGACATCACTAATAACTAACCCTCCGGGATTTGTCCGATTACGGATAAAAGGTAGGACTACTAAATCATATAATCTTGCGGCCTGTAAAATCGGTTGGGTAGGATTTTCATGAGGGATGATTTGAATTTCTGGGGGAATAGGTACGGCTAGTTGAGACATTAATGAGGCTAGGTGCGATCGCCTAGCGGCGATTTTCTCTGATAGCGATCGCGTGGCGTTAGCCATACTATTGTGGCTATGACTCCAGGAATGAAAGGCTGGAATCTTGCATACATTCAGTACAGTAACTACGGCGTTCTGATTCGCCTCGGCCAGCATCTGGGCAAATTGTACAGGTGGCAATGATGATGCTGTTAAATCTTCTAAGGGTACTAAGATCCGTTGAATTTTTTTTGGTGAGTCTACCAGACGGGTCACTGCTACCGGACAATGAGATGACCACAGGACGCCATCAATCACATTACCAAATAAACGCGCTCTCAACCCAGTACGTTTACCCCAACCCATGATGATTAAATTAGCCTTTTGTTCCCGAGCTGCTCTACTAATACCCGGAGCAAAAGCATCATCAATTCTCAGTAATGGTTCTACCTCTACTCCTAGCACTCGACTTTGTGCTGTGGCTTTTGCTAATAAGCGCTCACTGCGCCGCACAGAAGTGTCTAAATGTGGTGCATCCATGTTACTAGTGGCAGTGGCGATCGCTAATGGTATAATTTTACCTTGAGCTTGATGTGCTAATAATGCCGCCATTTCAATCAAGTACTGCTGACTTTGAGGATTATACACAGGTACAACTATGTTCATACAACTGTGTTTTGCTTGTGTGTTCTCCATAGCTAACGCCACGCTATCCCTATCAGATAGAGTTGGGGCTGATGTAGGAACGCCGGTAGACACCAAAGCCACAGCTGTCTGGCTGGTAATCCATGGTCCTACAATGGAGGTAACGAATGTTAACACCAGGAAACTGTTTAATACTGCTTCTGAGAGCAAACCAGTCCGATATCCCACAAAGGTGGCTGCTAAAGTTATCCCCATTTGGGGTATTGACAATGACCACATAGTCAGTATTTCCGCCCAATTGTAGTTGTAAAGCAGTTTTATGAATAAAGCTGCCATGAATTTGCTGCTAATTAAACCGACTACAATCAAAAGCGTTAATTCCAGGGTGGTAATACTAGTAATTAAAGCAGGTAGATCAATAATTAAGCCAAAATTAACGAAGAAAATGGGAATAAATAGGACACTACCAATAAATATCACCTTTTCTTTAACTGGCCCGTCGCCCAAGGCTGCATTCACCGCTAAACCTGCTAAAAAGGCTCCGACAATTGTTTCTACTCCCATCAATTGAGCACCCACCGTCGCCAGAAATACAGTCAGTAATACAAACAAAAACTGATGACCCTCGTCGTCTCTAAACTGGCGAAAAAATTCTTTACCCACAATAGTCAAACCAACCACAATCAGCATGGTGTAAATACTTAACCACATCAATAGGCGCATCAATGAGGCCCAGTCGAATAACCCTGTGTCAGCGGTCGCTATGCAAACAGCTAATACCAGTACAGCAGTGAGGTTGGTAAAGCTGGCTGCTCCCACGGTGATACTAACAGCTTCGTTATTTACCACCCCCAGACGAGTAATTATGGGATATGCCAAAAGGGTATAGGAAGCTAATAAACAGCCAATAAAAATCGAGGTGTTGTATTCAAAATCGAAAATCTCTCCTACTAAGATTCCCATAAGCAGGGGAAAAACAAAGGTCAGGATACCAAAGCCCAAGGATGGATGTTTGCGGCGGTAGAAATGCTTTAGTTCTAGTTCTAAACCAGCTACAAACATCAAGTAAAGTAAGGCAATGTCTGATAAAGGTTTCATCAACCCTGATTCTGCGTGCAAGAGATTCCACCCTGACTGACCCAGCACTAACCCAGATAAGACCAAGCCGATAAATCCTGGTAGTCTCAGCCGCTCAAAGAGGATGGGTATAACTAAGATAACTACCAGTAAAACAGCAAAGGTCACAATTGTTTCCTCGCCGAGAACCTGAGTAGTTGGTCTGGCTACGCCACGCAAGCTATCGGTGGACAGAAACTGTGATATTAGTTCCATGGATTTAGACTTTAAGGGGTTACGCCGAAGTTGTGATTACCTAGAAGGCAATCCACTCAAAATGATTAATTAACGTAAAATTCACCCTGGCGAAAAATTAAAAAAGCTATGGCTGTCGCTACGCTACACTATCACTCACACTACCTAGCTGACACTCCCTATACATACAATGCACCGAACCTCTTTAGGCTTGGGCTGTGGATGGTTCCCAAGGGGGATGTTTGTTATGGCTACGCCACGCAAGCTATCATGAGATGATGCAAAACATCCGCAGGTTTACCAGACATAAATATGGTGAGGACTCCATTAACCTTATGTCCCCACTTTAGCCAGCACAAGTATACATGGAGTACTCGCAGCTATTTGTAGAGACACTTTACTGAGTTATTATTTTAACTCATGTCAAGGGAAAGTTGAACAGTGAAATCTGTCAACCTGCCGTTACTGGAATTTAGGATTTTTACTACTTAGCTTTTTATATGTGCGCTTTAACGCTAATAGTCAGTGTATCACATCTTGACCTTTTGTTATATATTTTGGTTGTTTCAAGTTCTTTTTACAAGAGTAAACCCAGGGAGCTTACTGGCTTTCAGCCGTGAAAGTGTCAACTCATCTCAGGATGGATTTGACTTAAAATAAAGCGTAAGCGATCATAATCATCTTTTAACAAAATGCTCAGATGACGCCCAGCTTTGATCAGCCATCGTCGGTCAGCTTGGCGTAATTGATAGATATGGCGAATGGCCGCTGCTGTTAATGACTCTACTGGCGCACTAGTTAGAGAGAGCAATGTCCGTAAAAAATCTACTTCTTCCGTAAATTTGATGATGGTTTCTGACTCACACAGATAAACAGCTTGGTGAATTTGGGGAGGGCGGGGTGGTAGATACTGATATCTGGCTTGGTTTAGCCCTAGAGTCCGGGAGGAATGCTCAAACCCCACAATCACCGCTCGAAATTCAGTTTTCAACATGGCAAAAATCTGGGGTTGTTCCTCGCGTAAATCCTGCAATGACAACCCCAGGGCCACAGCCCGATGTACGGAATCTATGGGAGTTGTGGTAGCATGATACACCACAGCATAAATTTGATTGCCTGACTCTTCATCTACAGCACACACCCAACTACCAAAAGGTGGCATGGCGGGAACACTTAAGTCTTCCGATTCCAAGCACTGAGCCAGAAATTCAGTAGAAGCAGTTTCTATCACCTCGGCAATATGGCGGGGGTGGCGATCGCCTGTGTTAAACTGTGGTAGGGGTAGACGCATCTTAGTCGGGTTAACCCTTGCTGCCGGACTTGAGTGCTACCGGTTCCAATTCTGATAGACGAAAGGTAATTAATTTATCCCAGTTACCACCTTCAAATAGTACAGCTACCTTGCCATCGCTGACACGTTGTACAATTCCTTCATAGCGGTAATAGGTGTCTGCGGGATTCTTAACGATAACTGTTGATCCTGGCAGAATCATGATGTTTACCCTCGCTGTTTTACTGTTTTTGACACTACATTAACGGCAGATTCCTCTTCAGCCCAGACCATCAAGTCACCTTTCCCAATGGTCTGTAGAATCCGGGGAGAAATTTTCCCTATGGTGGGAACCACCAAAGACTTCCATTTTTGGTCATCTTGTCATCTTAGCGGACAGAGACACCAATTTGGCCTGACTTGCCATAATTACGTGCTTTACCTGACTAATTTTAACATATTCTCTGGTACTTGAGGTGGCGTAGCCATGCTTATGACTATTACGCACAATACCCCATCTTCACAGCCTCCCCTAACCCTAGTTCAGAGGAACTATAACCCAACATCCAACGTCCTTGATTAGTAATTTGGGGTGCTGATGATCCTGGGACACCAATTACCGGGGCGAAGATTTATGAACAAGCGTGTGAGAATGGCAAACACATCAAAATTATTCCCATTCCTAACGCTGGTCGCTCGCCCTTGACCAAATCAGACGCAGATGGTGTGTGTAATGGAGCTTGATGTACATAATCCCACAAGCAATTCCCTCAGTCATAGCCATGATTTTTCTCAGCTGGGCTATGAACTGATCAAAGAACTAGGAAGGAACCGGATAGAGGGGCGCATTACTTACCTGGCTAAGGTCTGTAAATCCGATCAACAGGTGGTAATTAAACAGTTTAATTTTGCTCATACCAGTGCAGACTGGTCAGGTTTGAAAACTTACGAACGGGAAATGGCAGTTCTGCAACAACTTGAGCATCCCCGTATCCCCAGCTACATAGACTCCTTCGCCACGCCAAATCATTTTTATCTGGTAGAAGAGTATAAAAACGCTCCTTCCCTGGGGTTAAGACGCAGCTTTCAGCCCGAAGAAGTCAAACAAATAGCCCTATCAATTTTAGAGATTTTAGTTTATTTGCAGAAAAGACCCAACCCAATTATTCATCGGGATGTTAAACCAGAAAACATCTTAGTTGATGAGGATCTCAACGCTTACCTCGTAGATTTTGACTTAGCTTGGTTACAGGAGGCGAAAATGGCTCTTACCAGCATTGCGTGTGGAACCCCGGGTTTTATGCCCCCAGAGGAGCAACTTGGTCATCCCCTTACCCAAGCTACAGACCTGTACAGTTTAGGGGTAACATTAATGTGCCTACTGACTGGTACTCCTTCTATAGATATTTGTCAATTGATGGATCAGCAGTATCGGTTTAATTACCAGCAACTACCTCCCCAACTACATCCACGGTTTAAATCGTGGTTGATGAAACTAATGAAATTGAAGGGTAAATATCGCTATGCTAATGCATATCAAGCTTTAAAAGCACTGGAAAAAATTCCAGTTACTTGTGCTGCTCATAACATAAACACTTTACCCAGGTCAATCAAACTCAGACAAAAAACAGCAGTGCTATGCCTCACCATCACAGGGATGCTAGCAGTGGCCACAACAACCTTCATACTTTCCCATAACACTGAGGTAGCCCAGCCATTGACTACCGAGTAATGGCTAATTCCAACAACCCGGGGGGGGGAGTAATTTCAATGCGACGGGATGATAAATCTACCACCGGGGCAATCTCTTTGACAAATGGGATCAAAACAGTTTTGGGTGATTTTTCTGGCTTTCCAGGTTCATTTCCCTCATGCATCTCGACTTCCAATAAATCGTTACCAGCAGAAATTACATCTACCACCTCCCCCACAAGTTTCCCTGATTCTTGTATGAAAACTAATATACCCAATAAATCAGTGACATGATATTCATCTTCACCTAATTGCGGGCGATCGCTTGCGGGTACCAGTAACATATAATCACGCAGGGCTTCCGCTTGATTGCGATTTTCCACCCCCGCCAAAGAAATCACACACAAATTTTTACCTTCCACATAACGTCCCGATAACAACTCTACTGGTTGTGGTTCCCTGTCACCAGGATGCCATAACCAACGTGTTCCCGGAACCTCAAACCGTTCTGGAAAATCCGATTGGGGATAAACCCGCAACTCTCCAGACAAGCCTTGAGGTGCGACGATTTTACCAATTTCTAACCATTCATCCAGATTAGGCACTGGCGTAATTTTTTGCTTGGCGGTTTTTGCGCCTTGGGCTTTGGTTTTCATAATTTAGGCATTCACTACAGCACGCTGATAAACTTGTGTAGCCACTTGTGCCAAACGTTCCATAGCTATGGCAATTTCCTCATCACTACCAGTCAGACTAATGCGTAAACATTGGTGCTTGTGATCCCATTCTTCCCGCAGACCTGGGAAAAAGCTACTACCAGGAACCAGAATTACACCTACTTGCTTTAGTTCCTGGTAAAATTCCCAGTCAGTAATGGGTAGATCCTGAAGCCATAACCAAGCGAATATAGCACCTTCACCGCGATGGAGGAACCAAGGTAAATTTTGGGGCATGGACGCATCTAAAGTATTTTCTAGCACAGAAAACTTTTTCTGGTAGAAGGGACGAATCACTGCTTGAGCTATTTGGGCTAAAGCACCGGAGTTGATAGCACTAGCGGCTATAGCTTGTCCATAGCGTGAGGGATGAATACACAAGTTTGTCTGAAAGCACTCCAAGGCTTGAATCATACTTTCATCCCCAATGGCAATACCTATACGTTCCCCCGGTAATCCTGCTTTGGATAAACTCATGCAATGTAGAATATTACCACCGAATACAGGTGTCATTTCCGTGAAGTTCAAAGCTGGGAAAGGAGGCGCATAAGCTGAGTCAATTAACACAGGTACATCGTGAGGTGCCGCTAAAGCAGCAATTCTTTTTACTTCATCTTGGGTGAGAACATTACCCGTGGGGTTACAGGGACGAGAAAAGATCACGCAACCGGTATTTTCTGTAATTGATAGCTGGCTAAAATCTGGGCGGTATTTAAACCTGTGAGCCGGTCCATCAATATCTAAAGTCGGTTTATATGCGATTAACGCTTCCGGTTCTAAACAGACACCCCCATAACCTGTATAATCGGGGCTGAGGGGTAGAACAATTTGCTTCATATCGCCTTGACTTGTGTAACCGCCGAAGGCGTTAGCAGCGTAGAAGTAGAGGCTTTGACTACCGGGTGTAATTAAAATATTCCGATCGCTTAAGTTTAAACCATATCGTTGATTGAAGTCATTGACGATCGCCCCAATCAAGGGTGCATAGCCTTGACTAGAACCGTAACGACAAACCACTTCACCATATTCCGAACTAGCCAATAATTGAGCCGTGCAATCTCGCCATAACTGTTCTACCTCTGGCAAAATCAACGGGTTACCCGCGCTCAAATTAATAAATTCTTGCCCCCCCCCAGCTTGCAAAGTTGCGATAATATCTTTCATAATCGCTCTAACGCCAGTTAGGTTAGACATTTGAGCGCCAATTTTTGTGAGGGCAAGGTTCATAAGCTTTGTCAAAATAGGGATGAGGTAGAAATGGACAAAAAAATGATTAAGTTTATGATAGCGGCAGGTTTGCCACCTGTAACTAATGTACCAATCTCAAGGGAAAAAGTAATTTGGAAATTTTATGTTAATTTACATTCAAGTCATCAAAAGTTCCTCTGACTAATTATTGAATCAAGATAAAAATCACCCACCTACTGACTGTCATCCCCTGGTAAATTCCCAAATACCTGGGCAACTAAATCCCGAGTCTTATCTTCCAAGCGTTGCCAATCAACCTCCCCCGCCTCATCAATTAAACTAGGATCAATATTTACCCCTGTACTGGCATCAGTGTAATTTAGAAAACATACTTGATAACAAATTTCCCACAAATCTATACTTACCATTTGCTGTTGACGCTGCAAAAGCAAATGGTATCCTGGATGAGGCATTGGTAGATCAGTAAGAGTAGCGCGAATTTGTTGTGTCTTTTCTACCGTTGCAGTTTCCATTTCTTGCAACAACTGAGTTACCAAAGCCTTAACTTCATCACTAGTGTTGGCCGGCCAAATCAGGACATCCTGGTAAGTGCCTTTCCAAGTAGAGTTGTCAAGACCCTTGCGAATATTATCGACCACACGAATAAAAGCAGGTTGCATCAGCAGTTCAGCCTGCTGCCATGTGACTGGGTTAGTGATTTTCGGCGGCATTGGTAGTCAACAGGAACACTAAATTGTCAACAAACTGTCTAAGTTTATTCAAAAAACTAACTTTTTAGTTTAAATCTTTATCCCACAATAGCGGATTTCATCCCCTAAAATTGGGAAATACTTAATTATGGGGAAGATCAGTAAGTAATAACTCTGAGGGTAGAATATGATCGGTAAGTTGTTAGACCATCGTTACCAAGTTATTCAAGTCCTGGCTCAAGGGGGCTTTGGTCAAACCTATATGGCCCAAGATACCAAGCGACCAGGCCATCCTATATGTGTTGTTAAGCACCTCAAGCCTTTAACCTCCGACCCTAGAGCTTTTGAGACAGCCCAACGTTTATTTAACAGCGAAGCGGAAACTTTAGAAAAGTTAGGGCATCATGACCAAATACCCCGGCTACTGGCTTACTTTGATGAAAACCAAGAATTTTACCTAGTACAAGAATTTATTGGGGGACACACCCTAGCTGCGGAACTCATACCCGGTCAGCCTTGGAGTGAAACCCAAGTCCTGGAACTGTTGCAAGGAGTCCTGGAAATCCTGGAATTTGTTCATCAAAAAGGTGTAATTCACCGTGATATCAAACCCGACAACATTATCCGGCGCGCCTGTGACCAGAAATTAGTCTTAGTAGATTTTGGGGCAGTCAAGCAGTTAACATTACCAATGCTCACCATTGGGGGAAAAAGTACTGCTACAGTTGCCGTGGGGACTCCCGGCTATATGCCTACAGAACAAGGCCAAGGTAAAGCCCGCCCTAATAGTGATATTTATTCCTTAGGCATCATTGCTATTCAAGCCCTTACAGGAGTACCAGCGCTGGAATTAGAAGAAAACCCCTACACGGGAGAACTGCTATGGCAGCATTTAGCAAACGTCAACTATCCCTTGGCTACAGTGCTGACCAAAATGGTACATTATCACTTCAAAGACCGTTACCAAACTGTCACAGAAGCATTGCAAGCTTGTAACAATATTCATCTAGTATTTAAACCGCCTACAAATCCAGGATCTCCTCACCATCATCACTATCAACCCACTCCCTCTTTATCTCCAGTATCCCCAGAAAAAACAGTTGCAGTAGCCCCGGCAAATTTTGTTACTGTCAAACCAACTACTCGCGAACCTGACAAATTTGACCCGTGGCCGTTCTTGATTGGTTTATTTTTTGCAGGTGGGGCGGCGGCTTTAGTTACAAATATATATCCTAATTGGCGGAATCTAGAAGGCAATACTACCAGAAACAACTGCTCGGCTGTGGTTGCTGGTAATTCTAATGTTCGTTCTCAACCAAGCTCTCTTGATTCTGATAATATTTTGCGAAAAACTACTACTCCTACGGAGTTTGAGGTCACAGGTAAGCGGACGAAACTAGGTTGGGTACAAGTTAAATTGAATTCTGGTCGTTTGGCTTGGACACATCTAGATGTAATTACCAATCATGAAGAGTGGGTTGCTTGTCTGGTAGATAAAGGTATTGCTATTAAAACAGTGGATGATGGTCATTTGATGACATTGCCACCTGTCCCTCAGATTAAACCAGCACAGAGATTACCAGAATCAGCGTCTACCAATGATAGTCAAACAATTCCAGAAAAAGCTTTACAGGAGTCTGAACCAGGGGATTTACAAGCCTCCCCACCGAGGTCTATTCCTGGTATGGCCGCTTCTGGACTGAAACAGACAGTGGCTATGATTCATCAGTGGCAACAGGACTGGGCTAAGTCCGAGGCACTATTTAATGATATTAATAGAGCTATAGAAGACGGTGAATGGGACAAAGTTTTAGATTATAAAAATCATCCCGAAAAGTTGCCTAATACTCAGTACTGGCGAGACAAAATACAATCCTTATTTCAACAAGCAGACAAAAATATCACAGAAGAGACATCGCCAAAAGTACACCATCAGCCAAGCCCAAAAACTCAACCCCTGACTGAAAAGAGGGGAGAGTTGCAGGGAGGTGAATAACCATCAAGGAGTTTCAACCCTGTTCCCTTACTGCATCTGGTCATATTCTCGGGTTTCAAATCCTCTGGACTCCATCCGTGAAGAAGGCAAAAATTCAGCGCGACGTACAGGTGCTAAGGGTGGGGTTGCTCCGTGGTAAGGATGTATAACTTGTACTGTACGTCCAGGACGGTGCCGTGGTCCAAATAAAGCAAGTACACCAGCGACTACAACACCACCGCCAATGGTGAGAGTCGCCCCTCCTACTGCCCAAATGATGGGGGAATACCACCAAGGATCTGGAGTTTGAGGCTGTAATGCTTCTGACGGAAATTTTTGGCTATTTTTTTGAGCTAACTGTACCTGCTCGTTCTGCCAGTTTTGGAATTGGAACTGGAGTTGTTGGTTTTGCGCTCTGAGTTGTTCGTTATCGCTTTTTAAGCGTTCCAGGTGCATATTTAGCCGCTCCATTTCTACCCGCTGCTCGGGACTAGCCTGGGAGGGCGGTTGATTGGGTTGAGGAAAATGTGGACTCACCCAAGGCGAATACATTTGGGGTTGGGGCATGATGGGGGGCGCTATAGTAGCCGGTATCTGGGGAGCAGAAACAGCGAAATTACTTTGCATGGGAGTATCCGCGCCCCTGAGCAAGACAAGGGCCGCTAGTCCGGCTACGGCAACACCGCCGATAAATGCCATACTCTCGCTCATCGCTTTTGCTCCTCTGTTACTAGTGACTGACTCACTCTCACACTCATCATAATTTGCCTACTCAACTTCACATAACACTCAACTATAAGCGACAGGACTGGCTAGTTTTTTTACAGCTTTTTTCTGCTGTTAATATTGAAAACTATATTTGCTCAATTGTCCAGAATGTCACTGTCACAAAATTATGCTTTCATTAGTTTTAACCAACTTTTTCCTCAGGCGCAAGTTGTGTATTGGCGCTGTTATCTGTTGTTTTTATGGCAGCCTTAAGATTTTGACAAAATTGAGCGATCGCATTTAGTCCCTGTTCTGGTGTACCTTCTGCTAAACGTTTGACAAAGGCGCTACCCACAATTACCGCATCTGCTCCCCATTCTCTAACTTGACGGGCTTGTGCCGCTTCAGAAATACCAAATCCCACACCGATGGGTTTATCTGTAACCTGACGTATTTGTTGCAGTAATTCTGAGACGCGTGACTCCATTTGAGTGCGCATTCCGGTAACACCAGTGACACTGACCAGATAAATAAACCCTTGGGAAGAGCGAGCGATGGCTTGAATTCTGGCAGGGGAACTGGTAGGAGCCACCAACAAAGTTAAGTCAATACCTATTTCACTTGCTGGTTGCAGTAAGTCTGTTGCTGACTCTAAAGGTAAATCGGGAACTACTAATCCTGATACCCCAGCCGCCGCAATTTGCCCGAGAAACTTGTCAATGCCCCGGTGCAAAATGGGATTGTAGTAAGTAAACAGGATAATAGGCGATCGCAAGCTGGGAGTTGTCCCTTGCAACATTTCTAAAACCTGTTCTAACTTTGTCCCTCGTTCCAAAGCGCGGGTAGCCGCTGCTTGAATTACCGGGCCATCTGCCAGAGGATCGGAGTAAGGAATACCCAGTTCAATCATATCGGCTCCGTGACGATCCAGAACTTGCAAAGCTGCGGCTGTCGTTGTTAAATCTGGGTCTCCAGCAGTAATAAAGGGAATCAGAGCGCACTCTCGATTTCGTCCCAAGGTGTTAAAGCAATCAGAAATCGCGGTCATGTATTCAGAATAATTATGAGTCAGTGGTTAGTTGACAATTGACTTATCAATGATAACTTTACACCTGACTTTGTTCTTCTTGTGCGATTTGTGCCTGAATTTTGGCCAGTTCTTCAGGACTAAGTTCATCTAGGCTTTTTTGGAGGAAGGCCTGTTCATACTGTTCCCGTTGTTGATGGTAGGTCATTTTATTTCCCACCGCGCGGAATATATAGGAAGCCAACCAGCCCAGTAGACCACTGACTAGTAAGACTTGGCTCCAGATTCCAGCTTGTGTCGCATCTAAACCCACTAGCTGTAATCCTATATATGCCAAACCACCAGCAATGAAAACACCCAAGCCAATACCAATAGCATCAATGCGTCGCATGAGAGTTATGACCTACCCATCTTTTAAACTTCAATCTGTCTAGGCCGGGGTCGCAGATTCACAAACGGTGATAACAGCAATAACCCGGGCAAAAAGAAAAATACCATAAAGTACATCACAGTCCGCTCAATGGAACTAGCTACATACCAGCGCTGTTTCAGGTACAGCATCACAGCGATAGGGATTACTAACAGGTAAGCTCCAGCCAAAGCCAGATACAGCAGGGCTACAATCATATATCTTCTTGTGAGGTGGACAATAGCATGAAGTGCATCTATTCCCCATCATAGGCTAAAGCCCATCCCCAGAGCAAAGTCTAGCTGTGGCAGTTATCAATTTGAAGAAATTGTTTGTATATTCTTGACATAGATGCTAGAATCGCAAAGGCAACAAAAAAGAGTGGAAGTTACAAAAAATTGGGCAAAAGCCAGATAAACTAACAAATCTGAAAAAAAATCTCAATTTAGTTGTACAAAACACTTTTTTGATGCTAAGATAGGCAAGGTAAAATTCCTAGCTTGAATAAGAGTAAACCCTAATATATATAGATATGGGGGTGTGGCGGAATGGTAGACGCTACGGACTTAGAAAACTGAGCCTTGATAGAGAAATCTTTCAAGTGGAAGCTCTCAAATTCAGGGAAACCTAAATCTGTTAACAGATATGGCAATCCTGAGCCAAGCCGAAAGGGGTACTGAGTGTTAAAACTCACAACTAATCGGAAGGTGCAGAGACTCGACGGGAGCTACCCTAACGTTAAGCCGAGGGTAAAGAGAGAGTCCAATTCTCAAAGCCGTGGGTTGTCAAAACCAGGCAGTAGTGAAAACTGCGAGAGAATGAAAATCCGTTGACCGTAAAAGGTCGTGTGGGTTCAAGTCCCTCCACCCCCACTAAAAAACTAATATACAAGTAGACCTGCTTACTTGAACATAGTAGGCAGGTTTAATTTTTGGCACACATCTAGGCGATGCGTTCATCTAGGGAAGCTAGGGCAGCGCCGGCAGTTTCAGCCATAATACTGACGAGACGATAAAAAACGATGGCACTAATTATAACGGCAGAAGGAAACCGATGCTGTAAAAGAGCGATCGCCGTCACTTCAAACACACCCAAACCCCCAGGCGCACCCGGAAGCAAAAAACCTAACAACCAAGAAAAGGAAAAAGCAGCTAATAATAATGGCAATTGGTTGAGATGCAATGGAGTCAGAGCAAAAACAGTTAAAACAAACCCAGAACCACGCAAGACTAAAAACCCCAATTCCCCCAACAAAGCCCGCAGGGGATAAAATTTCACTTGGAAAGGAACATTAGGCTCAGTAGTAGACCGGTTCATCTTGATTTTTTGACACAAGCAAATCACCGTATTTAAAAATCGGGGATGAACAGCAAGCAGCACCACAGCCAAACTGAAAAATTGTAATATTTGCACAGAACCGGCAGTATAATCAGGAGCAAATTGATTACCGAAGATAATAGTCATAATTAAAGCCGCCGCCGCCATTAATAGGGGTTCGAGCAATACGCTTAAAGTAGCAGCACTCATAGGAATCTGAGCATTTTTCGCTGCCACAATTCTGCCATAATGATGCCAGATATTACCAGGTAAATATTTAGCAATATTTGTTTTGAGGTAGACCTGAATAAATTCCACACATGGTACTGGTTGATTTAAATCATGGAGAATCCAAGTCCATATCCAACCACCCCAAATATGCGCTAGTAAAGTTACCCCTGTAGCTATAGAGAGGATTGCCCATCCTACTGCATCAACTTGGATTGTTATCACTTCATACCAATAATTCTTGAGGGCTTTCCCCAAAAAAAATAAGGTGACACCTAAAATTAGTCCGCGTAAAATTTGCTTCGTCATTTGCCAGAAATAAATATATCTTAAATCACCCGAATCTAATTAATTGCTGCGATTAATCTCTCCACAGTTAGATCATACTCTGATTTTAGTAGCAAGTATAATGTTACCTACGCTAGAGGTTAAGTGATGGTTTTATTTCTAATCTTAAGGGGGGTGATAAAACATAGATGTTTGTAATCCAGTAGTGAGTAAATAGAGAAGTTAGGAAGCACAGATAAAAACAGAGGAACTTGACATCACTAATGAACTAAATGGGTGAACTATTTTCCTGGAAAAGGAGGATTTGATGAACAATATGATAGCTTTCTGGAAAAAGTTAAAACTACGCCAGATGATGATGATCTTTGTAGCTGGTCTATTGTTGATAGTTACTACTGCTTGTAGTGGAGCAAATCCTCAAGGGGCAAAACCCCAAAATCCTCCAGTCCAGGCTGGTGGTGCTAACAATCCCTATAAAGGTGGTGGAGACAAATATACCAAATATAGGATGACTACAGATACTAAAGCGATAGAGTCAGAAGAGAAAAAAGAAACTCAAGGAGCTAGTTTACAATCAGATTTACAAGTTTTGATAGCCATAAGTAGAGACTCCGAAATACTTTACCCTGGTGCGGATACACCTCAAGGTAGAGTTGAAAAAGAAAAAGAATTGCCTATGATCACTGACAAAAACTTTCAAAGACCAGCCCCTGGTGGTTTGATTCAAAGAGAACCGGATCTAGGAACTCGCATTCAAGAACGGGTGGAAACAGTGCAGGATTCAGTTAAAGAAGCCTCTAATTTTTTACAAGAAAAAGCAAAAGAAGTCGGTTCGAGACCTGAGTTACGAAAAAATCCAGCAGTGGGTAAGTAGAAATTTCAAAGCATTGGCGAGTAAAGTCATGAAAAAAGTGATTAATTGGCTGAGAAATATTCGTCCTGTGAAAATCTTCACAGTGTGTATAGCCCTAACATTCCTGTTAATGACACAGGCCTGTAATCGTCCAGGAATAGCTCAACAACCACCGCAACCCAGTGGTCAACCGCCTAACGTGGAACGCTATGACCCGACACAAATTTATGAACTTAACACCCCCGAAGGTGGAATGAATAACTTTAGTGATGTCGATCCTAGAGCCAAAGCCGCAGAAAGAGCAGCAAATGCTAGAGCCGCAGAATTAGCGAGAAATGCGCGCAGAAATGTTGAACTCAAAGGTGTTGATAGTTCGGAGCAATATATTCGCAATTATCAGGAGGGTGCACCTTTAGATGAGCGGGTCAGGCGTCTGGGGGAGGACATTGGTAGTTCTGCTGAGGAATTAGGTAAAGGTGTAATGAAGGGGACTCAGCGCGGAGTAGAAAATATTGAGAAAAGTACTGAACGTACTGCCGAAGACTTGACTACAAATGTCCAACGCGGCGCTGAGGACACGACAAAGAGTCTTCAACGCCAGGCGGAGGATGCAGCCGACGCAGTGAAAAGGAGAATCAGAGAAATTGATATGGATTAATACCGGCTAAAACTAGTTGTGATTAACTCCAGATTTATGATGCTGTATATACCAAGCGTGTAATGCTAATCGTTGAACTTCGCGCCAGGGGATATTATGCTTTCGAGCTAATTGTGCACAATCTTCATATTCTGGTTGAACCTTAGCAATACGCTGATCATGTATTAGTCCGTGCCATGCTACTTTAACCCTAACTGTGCCATATTCGATGTTTACTGATTGAATTTCCCGTGGTAAGGTCACTCGCTGTTGAGTAGTGCGGCGAACTCCTAAAGTAGTGGTTTCGCGAAATAAAACTGCTTCACAAGGGAGTAAATTCTCTGGATGGCAAATGACAGTCAGTAAAATCCCCGGGCGGGACTTTTTCATTCCTATGGGTTGAGTAAATACATCCACTGCACCAACGGCAAACAAAGCTTCAAAGACATAGCCGAGGACTTGGGGATTTAAGTCATCAATTTGGGTTTCAAGTACGGTGATGGTTTCTAAATGGGGATTATTGGTATCTTCAAAATTATCGGCGGAATCGCCCAGCCACAGACGTAATATATTAGGGATAGGTAAATTAATCGTTCCTGCTCCCAGTCCTACCTGTTTGATGGTCATGGGTGGCGGTGAACCGAACTCTTTAGTTAGAGTAGTAACGATGGCGGCGCCGGTTGGTGTGACAAGTTCCTGATCAATGCCATTACTAAAAACTGGACAATCCCGCATTTCCCATAATTTCAATACTGCTGGTACTGGTACAGCCATTTCACCGTGGGCTGCGCGCACTGTTCCCCCACCTGTAGGTAAGGCTGAACAGTATAGCAAGGGTAATCCTTGATCATTACTGGAAATCCCTAACCAATCCAAGCCCAAGCAGGTACCGACAATATCGACAATTGCATCTACAGCGCCTACTTCATGGAAATGTACCTTTTCTGGCGCGATACCATGCACTGCACCCTCAGCTACTGCTAGCTGTCGAAATACTGCCAAACTCCAAGCTTCTACCCGTGATGGCAAGTTAGCTTTGCAGATGATTTTTTCAATTTCTGGCAGGTGGCGGCCGTGATGGTGATGCTTATGTAATAAATCTACATGAACTTTAGTCGCCTGTTGACCATGGCGTTGCACAAGTTCGGCTCTGAGCTGATAATCTTGGTCAATACCCAATTTATTGAGTGTTTCACTGAGATATTCCACGGGGACGCCCAGACTAACTAAAGCGCCAAGGGACATATCACCGGAAATTCCTGTGGGACATTGAAGATAAGCAACCTTACTCATATAGATAACTTCAACAACTTTATTTTTAGACTTTGCACAATTATTCTGATGTAAATCATGGCCTATTTAGGGCAGGGGCTCATCTATATCGGTGACAATATGTTTAGCGCTTAATTTGATATTTTTCCTGGTTGGCGCAATTGTCCACCTCTGATTCAAAATTGGCTATGGCAAAAATTTTCGCTGTCCATCCTGATAATCCACAAACTCGACGTATAGAGGAAATAAAGTCAGCGCTCTCTAGTGGCGCAGTGATGCTCTACCCTACAGATACAGTTTATGCTATTGGTTGTGATTTAAATGCCAAGTCGGCAGTAGAACGAGTGAGGCAAATTAAAAAGCTAGCCAATGATAAACCACTGACATTTTTATGTTCTTCATTATCAAATGTGGCAACTTATGCCTTTGTCAGTGATACGGCCTATCGGATTATGAAGCGCTTGATACCTGGTACTTACACTTTTTTACTACCTGCTACCAAGTTAGTACCCCGACTAGTACAAAGTCCCAAGCGCAAAACTACTGGGATTCGTGTACCAGACCATCCGGTATGCTTGGCATTGCTAGCAGCATTGGAAAATCCGATTATTTCCACTTCGGCACATTTACCGCCAGATGATGAACTGGTAGGGCTAGATTTACAACCTAGACTGTCGCGGATGGAACTGTTTGACCGTTTGGATAATTTAGTAGATTTAATTATAGACACAGGTGAAGAATCAACTTATGAAGTGTCTACGATTTTGGATTTAACGGGAGACGAACCAATGATCACAAGGCAGGGGTTAGGTTGGGAAGCAGTAGCGGCTTGGATATAAAAAAACAAAGTACACAGATTTATTTTTTAGTTTCTAGATACATGTCATAGAAAAGCTAAAGTTTTGAGATGGGCATACTTACATTATCTGGCGCTGGTTAAAATACGATGGCAATAAATATAGATATAGCAAGTCTTTAAACCACATTTCAGGCGTGGTCAGTATCTATTTGTCATATCTAACCTGCTGGTTGATATATTGTATTTCCTGTTCTCATAGGTACTCTTACATCTGTGGTTGATTAACTCTTGCGTGTATTTCACTCAGGCGACAACAGCTATAAGAGGTCACACATCATTTTCCGTGTAAATTTTTCAATTGCCTACAGTCTTGTATCTGAGCAGTGCTGGCAGTGGGTTTTGAGAATGCTAAATATTTCTCCAGCCAAGGCTGGCCTTATTTGCTGTACCTGCGTTGTAGTTATGGTGCAATACCACACTCACCGAAAAGTCATGAAAGCCAACCTTGTAAATCTACCAACTTCAAAATCTGCTGTTTTCTCCAATGTTGCGCCGGCAGAATTGCTCCCAGAGGATGAGAATAGCTTGAGACAATTTTTGTATCAAGAAATGCTTTCTGGTGTGAAGGCGGCATCTGATTGTATACAAGCAGTATCCCAGCGTATAGCTACAGAAGTTGAACGAATATGTCATAAAAGCTCGCGTATCCAACAATCTGGTGAAGTCCAGTCATGGCAAGTTAATTTAGCTAGGCATCGCCTGCAAAAGTGCCTGCATTACTACCAACTAGGTTCCCGGCGGGGGCGAGTGGAATTACATAGTACTTTAGGTGCTATGGTTTACCGTCATGTGTCCATTGCTGGTTCAGAGTTGGGGTTTAATGCTCGTTACACTCTGATTGAAGATTTTTTACAAGCGTTTTACATCGAAGCTATTAAGGCTTTCCGCCGGGAAAACCAATTGTCAGAAGATTATCAACCCAGGACTCAGTTGCAATTGGCAGAATACATGGCGTTTACGGAGCAATATGCTAAACGTCGGATTAATTTACCAGCTGGGAATAATCAGCAATTGATTATCCTCCGCGCTCAAGGTTTTGCCCGTCGTCAGCCCCAGGAAACTACTGTAGATATTGAAATGGCGGTGGAAACTGCTAAGAGTGAAGAGGCAGAATCTTATCAGCGCAACTCGGCGTTGCAACAGATTAGATCCCAGATGGTTGCTCAAACTAACTTTGATCTGTCCGATGAGTCGGAACGCGATCGCGTAATTGCGGAACTGGCAAAATACCTGGAGTCTCAAGGTCAGTCTGACTGTGTGGACTACCTGAAGCTGAAATTACAAGACCTCTGTGCCCCAGAAATTGACCAAATTCTGGGTTTAACTAGCCGCCAGCGCGACTATCTACAACAGCGTTTTAAATACCATGTGGAGAAATTCGCCAAGAACCACCACTGGCAATTAGTTCATCAATGGTTGGGTGCGGGTTTGGAGCAAAAGTTGGGCTTAACTTCTGGACAATGGGACATCTTTGTGAGTGTGTTATCTCCTGAGCAGCAACAGATTTTGCAGTTGAAAATTACTCGACATAGTGATCAGGCGATCGCTAAAGCGATAAAATGTACACCTAAGCAGCTGCAAAAGCGCTGGACTCAAATGCTAGAAGTGGCATGGGATATTCGTAATGGCGAGAATCATGTGCAAGCCAGTTAAAACCAAATTTCCCCCAGATCAACTTCTCTTAATTCCCCATCAATAACTACAAAAAATTACCTCTGCTACTCACAAGGGGAAGATGGGGAAATTATTGCAAAAGTCAAAAGTAAAATGCTGATTATCCAATGGTTTTGGAGTTTTATCATCTTCTGCGACCCCTGTTCCTTATGGTCAAAGAATACTATTTGTTGTTGATGAATTTACCTCAGATCACAAAATTAAAAATTTATTAACCTAGTATTTACTGTTGCTTGCAGGAAATCCTAAAATCAGGAAATCTTGTCAAATCAAGCAAAATCAACATGAGTCAGGGCGGAAGGGCAGTTACATCTGGTAATGTCTTAGAAAACTGTGTGGAAGGTACTTTGCAGGGACATGGATATCTTCAAGTTGGCTGTGATTTAGCGAGAAAACAGCGCCTTGAATATCTATTACGCCCGAATAATATACCCAAAAGATATGCAAGACAGGTTTATATCGGACCAGGAATTTATGGTAGCGATATAAATGTAGATTTTTATATTATTGGTAGCGGTCCAGTTGCTTCTGGACTGATTATTGAATGTAAATGGCAGCAAACTAGTGGTTCAGTAGATGAAAAACTTCCCTATCTCAACTTGAATATTCAAAACTGCTATCCCACACAAGCAATGGTCTTAATCGATGGTGGAGGCGCGAAACCACAAGCCATCTCATGGTTACAAACACAAGTTGTTTCTAATCAAAACTTATTAGCAGTTTTTGACTTGAGAGGCTTTATTACCTGGTCTAACAATAACCTTTAATAGGAAGTTACTAATAGTTCACTTATTTGTCCTCGCTTTTTAGGATTACAATTAATTGACCTGCTGGCTGATATTGTATAAATCTGGAAGCCGCCATAAAGTTGGCGAATAAATTCACAATCTGAATTAGACAGCATAACTTTTACTCCCCGCCGAGCTAGTTCTTCAAATATCTCCTTGAGTTGAACTTGTTGGGTTTCACCAAAGCAATAGTGGCTATAAGCTGTGAAATAACTGGTTGCACTGACAGGATAGTATGGGGGGTCAAAATAAACAAAATCATTACTGCTAGTGGCATGATTTAACACATCTGTAAAATCTGCTTGTTTAATTTCCGCGCTATGAAGGGCTGCTGATGCTGCTCGTAGTATATCTTCAGGGCAAATATTAGGATTTTTATATTTTCCCAGAGGGACGTTAAATTTACCTTGAGAATTGACTCGATACAGTCCATTGAAACAAGTTTTATTCAAATAGATGAAACGAGCAGCTTGTTCTAAGTCAGTCCCTCCCGGTGAGGCTCTGACATGATAGTAATAGTCTTGACTATGCTGCTGATGATGTGCTTGTAACAGACAGATTAATTCTTCAACACTATCCTTGACACAGCGATAAGTTGTAATTAATTCGGTATTAATATCACTTAATATAGATCCAGGGGGATGGAGATAGAAAAAAACCGCCCCACCTCCTAAAAATGGCTCATAGTAGGTTTGATATTCCTGGGGAAAATATTGATTATATTGTGTGATTAACCGAGCTTTACCACCAGCCCACTTTAAAAATGGACGGGTCAAAATTTTGGCAGATATTTGACTTACCATTGATTCCAACTCAGCTAGTAAACATCAGAATTATAGGGGAGGAAGCATATTTTATCTGAGTTGAGTAATTTTTTGGCTGCATAGATTACAATAATATCAATGTCAAAGCAAGTGTAATTGTATAACAAGGCAGTATATATTCAAATGTTTGACGGATTTTGGGATAACGTCTTTCGCTACCCGCGCTACTTTGTTACTATCCTCTTAGGGGTGTTTATCAACACGGTGGAGCCATTAATGCCATTGTTAAAACGCCCTGTAACCCTGATTGCTCTTTTAGGTTTGTTGGTGGGTAGCCTAGTGTTTGTCAGTCTTACCCTGCGGGCGATGCTAGGCTTGAGTACAGTGTAAGCTCAAAGCATCAGGTGTTGATATGTTGGGCATTGAGCGCTTGTAACTCTCCCCTGTGCAATTTATATATAATTATGTCGTACAACCTCTGTGAGGAGGCAAAACTTTATGGCTACTAGTCGCCGCGTTTCCCGCGTTGCTGAATTGATTAAACGGGAAGTTAGCCAAATGCTACTACACGGTATTAAAGATGACCGTGTTGGTACAGGTATGGTCAGTGTTACTTATGTAGATGTTTCTGGTGATCTCCAACACGCCAAGGTCTACGTTAGTATTTATGGTACGGAGTCAGCTAAGTCAGAAACAATGGCGGGTTTAAGGTCTGCAACTGGTTTTATCCGCAGCGAACTTGGTTCACGAGTAAGGCTGCGTCGCACACCGGAAGTGATTTTTATTGAAGACGATTCTATAGAGCGTGGGACTAAGGTACTCTCGCTTTTGAATCAACTGGAGTATGAGCGATCGCCAGAAAATATCTCAGTAGCAGATAGTACCGATGAAGATGATCAATCTTCTTCAAGAAGTCACTGACTAACAATCTCACCGAATTATCTACGCTGACGAAGCCCCTGGCTTTAGCCGTGGGGTTTCCTCAGCAGCTTTGGGCTACCTTGGCAATACTTTGTTATAATTGGTTTATAAATCCTCGGGAACTTATGGTGTAATCCCAAGTCATTAAATATACTCTTAAAATTAACTTACTAGCAAGTTAATTCAATTTGGCGAAAAGCACTAATTCTAGTACATCTGGACTTCAAGTCACAATTTATTGACATTCTTAACATTTCTTTAGATAATTTGAAGGTGTATAGCGTCAAAATAAGATTAGTTCCGTATAGCAAACTACAAAACCCTAGCCACAAGTCTGATGCTGTTCATATTTGTTCCTAGCGTTTGATAGGAACAATGTCTACTTGTAAACTTTGTGAGTAAAAATCATGAGTGTGAATACGGTGCCTTCTATCAATTACTACTCCTACTACTCTTTAGATTTGATTCAAGATGAAGCACGCCAGCTGGTACAAAAGGGAATTGTTAGTCGACAACAGCCCATATATACATTGTGTCAATACATACCTGCTAGAGAGTGGGTATGTGTGGAATATGAGTTAGAAAGATGTGACTTTTTATTACGCGATCGCATTGGCGATCTAATTGGCCGAGAAGAATGGGAAAATGACTAATTATTCTATGGTGAACGCCATGGGATCACTATCAGAGTGGGGATTTTCTGTTTATTGCGGATGTTTGTAATTGACAGCAAGCAATTGAATAATCAATTGGAGGGGATAATCTCTAGTTTTTAAATGTATTTCCTCATCCACAATCTAAGTTTTTGCACTAATTTCACGAGCATTAGAACCTGAACTTATACAATTTTGCTAGTTAGGAAGGGGTGGACGCAATTTTTGGTTGAGATGAGCCACCCTATGACTTAAGTATCTTAATATAGATTTAATATCCGTAGTAGTTGAACACATGAAACTGCTGCGGTAATTTTTTGATAATTAACCTACCTGTTCTAAATACTGGTGAACATCTTCAAGAATTTGTGTCAGTTCAGCTTCTGTAGTTAAGCGAATATTCAAGTCGCGTACCGTCAGAAGAACTTTAGCAGCAAAGGGACTCGGCCAAATGTTGGGATTACAAAAAATCTCTAAAAATACTTCACCAGTATAGCGATACTCTAAGGGAGGGTGAGGGGTAACTTTACCGACACTAGGATGGGATTTAGAGGCCACAGCTTTGAGACTTACCATTAATTCATCTATGGCGGCCTTTAATTCCCGTGCTTTTTGGGGGGAAAAACCGAAGGAGACAGAACCGGAAATCAGATTCAGTGTTAAAGGAGTGGAAGACATGAGCTATTTTTCAACAGTGATAGCGTAGGGTGGCGTAAGCCATATGATATTACCTATGTTACTAGTATTAGAGCCAAGTTTATCTGTAAACAATTGCAGTAAAGTAGCTGAAAAACAGCAATTATAGCCAGATATAGGCAACAGTTTGTAAAAATATTACACACTTAATATCGGTTTTAAGTTTTACATTATATGTCATAGCAACAAATGTTAAATATGTTTTATGACTAAAGACAACCGCCCGGAAGTACAAAAGGTGTTAGTTTCCACCCTACTGCTGAATCTTTTGGTGGTAGGATTGAAAGGATTTTTGGGCTATACTACAGGCTCTTTGAGCTTGTTAGCTGATGCCCTACATAGTATGACAGATGGAGCCAGTAATATTTTAGGCTTAGTTGCCAATAGATATTCAGCGCCGGAACCAGATAGAGAACACCCTTACGGACACCAGAAATTTGAATCTGTGGGAGCTTTAGGAATTGGGGTTTTGTTGGTGATCGCCTGCTTTGAAATTCTTCAAGGTGTAGTGGAGCGAATTACTCAAGGTAGTGAACCTGTAGAGATATCCCCAGTAGAGTTGTGGTTATTACTTGTGGTACTAGGTATCAATATTTTTATAGCTTCTTACGAGCGTCGGGTAGGTCAGCGCCTAGGTAGTGCAATTTTGATTGCTGATGCTACACACACCATGAGTGATGTTTGGGTGACCATTTCTGTAATTGGGGGTTTGATCGGGGTTTGGCGAGGTTATGAATGGTTAGATGTGGTGTTAGCTTTTCCTGTCGCTTTGTTAGTCTTAGGGAGTGCTTGGTCAGTGTTCAAAACCAATTTACCTTGGCTGGTAGATCAAATGGCCATCGCACCAGAAACCATTAAGGCGATCGCTATTGGTGTTCCTGGGGTGATTAATTGTCATAACATCGCCTCGCGGGGTGTTTTAGGTCGCCAACTGTTCATAGAAATGAATTTAATTATAGATGCCGTAGATGTAGAAACAGCCCATAGGATTAGCACAGAAGTAGAAAGGCGACTAGAAACACATTTCAGACCCACTAGGATTTTAATTCATATCGAGCCGCCAGCATACCAGTCTGAGGAAATCAGGTAAACCTTGACACTCCCCACCTTAGAGATAGATATAAGTTGGAAAAATTGATAATTTATATTAAAATGTAACTATAATTAACATTATCTAAAGTTTATTGACCAGGCTTTAAATACTGTTTTAGGCGAAAAAAACAGCAATTTCACATAAATTGTCAACTACTACTGAAGACAGTCACCAGTCGTTAGTATCAAGGCAATTAATTATGTGTATCCTATAGTTATGCACCGAATAAAGGACTATGGAAATCCAAGTATTAGGAGTGTTGGAAGGATGAAACGGGACTGCTAAATGACAAGTTGAGACCTAGTCTCAAAAATACTTGTAATCTATGGCTTACCCCACGCTACGGTATCAGGACTTAAAAGTGAGTGATCAAGATATTACTATCCCTTTTCCAGTTGATGTTAGCAACTGTAACAAAGAGCCAATTCATATTCCTGGCTCTATCCAGTCTCATGGAGTCATGTTTGCTCTCCAAGAAGCAGATTTTACTATCCTACAAGTCAGTGATAATGTATTCAACTTCTTTGGGTTACACCCAGAAGAAGTAATCAATAAAAATCTGAGCCAATTACTGGGATTAGAGCAAATTAGGTTACTAAGAGAATCTTTAGATGAAGATGATTTACTAATTGTGAATCCCATAGAATTGAGTATAAATGTAGATAATAGAACTGTATATTTTGATGGGATTGTTCACCGTTCCCAGGGAGTGATAATTTTAGAATTGGAGCCGATAACCTCGGAAAAGGGGAAGATTTTTTTTAACATTTACCATTTAATAAAAAGTACGATATCTAAGCTAAAAAAAGCAGCAAATATCGGGGAATTTAGTGATATTCTTGTCAGACAGATTAAGAGGATCACCGGTTTCCATAGAGTAATGGTTTATCGATTTGATCAGGATTGGAATGGTGCAGTTATTGCTGAACAAAAGCCAGAATATCTGACAACCTATTTAGGATTACATTACCCAGCTTCTGACATTCCCGCACAAGCTAGAAAACTCTATAGCCAAAACTGGCTGAGACTGATACCAAATATAGACTATCAACCGGCGGCAATTGTGCCAAGGAATAATCCTTTAACTGAAGAACCTTTAGATTTAAGTAATTCCGTCTTAAGGAGCGTCTCGCCCTTACACATTGAGTATATGCAGAATATGGGGGTGACTGCTTCCATGTCAATTTCCATTATGAAAGATGGAAAACTTTGGGGATTAATTGCTTGTCATCACCAAGCACCGAAATTTATCCCCTATGAAATTCGGAATGCTTGTGAATTTTTAGGACAAATAGCCTCTTTAGAAATTTCAGGTAAAGAGGAGAATGAAGATATTGAATATAAACTGTATTTGCAATCTTGCAACTACAAGTTAGTAGAGTATATGTCATTAGAACAGAACTTCATTCATGGTTTAATTAACCACGACCCCAGTCTGTTAAATATTGCCAATGCTCAAGGAGCAGCCGTATGCTTTGATGGTGAGTATTTTACCGTGGGTAATACTCCGCAAAAACAGGAAATGCAAGAGTTAGTAGAATGGATTCATGAAAACCAAAAGGACGAGATTTTCTACACTGATTGCCTATCTCAAGTTTACCCAGAAGCTGAGAAATTAGGGAATGTGGCCAGTGGTTTGATGGTAGTTTCCATTTCCAAAATTCAGAAAAACTATGTTTTATGGTTTCGCCCGGAGGTAGTGCAAACTGTAGATTGGGGAGGTAATCCCAATAAACCTGTAGAAGTGGAAGAAAATGGAAGTATACGCCTATCACCGCGCAAATCCTTTGAATTATGGAAAGAAACAGTACTATTAAAGTCTCTACCTTGGAAATCCCCAGAAATAAATGCAGCGCTGGAGTTGAGAAGTGCAATTATTGGCTTAGTGCTGCGCAAAGCGGATGAATTAGCACAGCTCAATATAGAACTCGAACGTAGTAATAGAGAATTGGATGCCTTTGCTTATATAGCTTCCCATGACTTAAAGGAACCACTACGGGGGATTCACAATTATTCTAACTTCCTGATGGAAGATTACGGCGGGTTGCTGAATGAAGAAGGTAAGAAAAAGTTACAAACATTGATCCGTCTCACCCAGCGGATGGAGGATTTAATCGATTCACTGCTGCATTTTTCTCGTTTGGGGAGAGCAGACCTGGCCATGCAGATCACAGACTTGAATGATGTACTCCATGGTAGTTTAGAATTATTGCGTCCCCGTATTGAGGATATGAAGGTAGATATTCAGGTTCCCAGACCCCTACCCACAGTGTATTGCGATCGCATCCGAGTAGGTGAACTGTTTAATAATTTGATTACTAACTCCATCAAATACAATGATAAAGCCAATAAATGGATTTCCATAGGTTACATCGAGGAACCGCCATCCCCGATTATATTTTATGTGCGAGATAATGGGATTGGGATTCGGGAGAAACACTTTGAGTCAATTTTCCGAATTTTCAAACGACTACACGGCCCCAGTAAATATGGGGGAGGTACGGGAGCGGGGTTAACCATTGCCAAAAAAATAGTAGAAAGACACGGGGGGAGAATTTGGGTAGATTCAACCTACAGCGAGGGTACTACCTTTTATTTCACATTAGAAGGAGTGAAATAAACTGATGATCGGGAATCTTACCAAGCCTTTACTTGTCATTGAAGATAGCGACGAAGACTTTGAGGCTCTATGTCGCATTATGAAGAAACAAGCTGTAGTTAATCCTGTGTTTCGCTGTACTGATGGCGATGAGGCCCTAGACTTCCTTTACCACACAGGAATTTACAGTAAAACCCAAAACTTACCCCGTCCGTCCATTATTTTGCTAGATCTGAACTTACCGGGAACTGATGGGCGAGAAGTCTTACAGAAAATCAAGCAGGATGAGGAGTTTAAATATATCCCTGTAGTTGTATTTACCACCTCATCTAATCCCAAAGACATTGAAATATGTTATCAATCTTGCGTTGCTAGTTATATGTTAAAGCCCATAGATATTAATAGATTAGTGGAAACTATTCAAAGTTTCATCACTTATTGGCTAGATATAGTTATCCTCCCCGATAGCGGAGCGTGGCGTTAGCCACAGCTGTTAGCAAATAGTTATGACAGAACCGTTTACTGTTTTAATTGTCGATGATTGTCAGGAAGACCGCCAAGCCTATCGTCGTTATTTACTCCAAGACCAGGAATACATCTACACAGTTATGGAAGAGGAGTCAGGGGAAGGAGCCTTGCAATTGTGTAAGCAGTTTCAACCTGATGCGATTTTATTAGATTTTCTACTACCAGACTTAGATGGCTTGGAATTTTTGGCAGAATTACAACAGCAGTCACAGAAAATCATACCAGCAGTGATTATGTTAACTGGTTATGGTAATGAAACTGTAGCTGTAGCCGCGATGAAAAGTGGTGTTCAAGACTATTTAGTTAAAGGACAAACCACTGGTGAGCGTTTGCGCTCAACGATTCACTCAGCGATTAAAAATGTGCAACTCAGTCAAGAGCTGCAACGCAGTGAGGAACGTTTCCGCACTTCCATTGAGAATATGCTGGATTGTTTCGGCATTTTTTCGGCTGTGCGTCACCAGACGGGAGAAATCCTGGGCTTTCGTGTGGATTACATGAACGCCGCAGCTTGTGAATTTAGCCAAATTATATCAGGCGCCCAGGGGGAATATCTGTGTAACATTCTCCTGAATATGCGCGATAATGGCTTGTTTGATGAATGTTGTGGAGTTGTGGAAACAGGTCAGCCTTTAGAGAAAGAGTCCCTGGTTTGGACTGCTTGTGACCGGAGACTGCAATCAGCTAAAGTGATTGACATTCGCATCACTAAAATGGGGGATGGCTTCGTTGCTTCTTGGCGAGATGTCACCGCCAAAAAACAGGCGGAAGACCAATTACGCCACAGTCAGCAGTTTATCGAAGCTATTACCAATACTATACCGGGGATGTTATACGTTTATGATTTAATTCAACAGCAGAATATCTATACTAATAATCAATTTACCAAACTGCTTGGTTATACCGCCCAAGAAATTCAGGACATGGGTACTCAGTTGCTCCCATTGTTAATGCATCCTCAAGATTGGGGACTATTTCCTAGACACCTGCAACTCATCAACTCCGCCGAGGATGGTGAAATTGTCGAATTTGAATACCGGATGCGCCACGCCAATGGTCAATGGCGGTGGTTTGTCAGTCGGGATACTGTATTTAAAAGGAGTATTGACGGTTCGCCACGCCAGATTGTGGGTACGGCTTTTGATATCACTGGGCGTAAGCAAGTAGAGGAACAGCTGCGTTTAAGTAATGAGCGTTTTCAACTAGCAGCTGCTGCTGTTAATTGCCTAATTTATGACATAGATTTTAAGAATAATACTGTCAGCAGAACGGAGGGGTTAACCCGAATTTTGGGTTATTCCCTAGCAGAAGCAGATCCCACCCATAAATGGTGGATAGGGAAAATTCATCCCGAAGATAGAAAGCGTGTGGGAGAGCAATGGAGAAATGTTCTCACTGAGGGTCAATACTATACGATGGAGTATCGGATACTTCATAAAGACCAGGAGTATCGCCATATATTAGATCAGGGCATAATTGTCAGAGACCCTTATGGTAAGATTATTATACGAGCCGTAGGCAGTGCTACAGACATTAGCGATCGCAAAGCCACTGAAACCGCTTTGCGTGACAGTGAGGAACGCTACCGTTATTTATCTAATGCTATTCCACAACTGGTGTGGATTTGCAATCTTGAAGGTGAATACGAGTATGTAAACCAACAGTGGTGTAAATTTACTGGCCAAACCATTGAGGAAGCCCTAGGTATGGGCTGGAGAAAGGTTATACATTCAGATGATCTCCCCTCAGCTATCCACTCCTGGATCAAAGCCAGGGAGACAGGAGAAGCTATGAACACGGAAATCCGCTACAGGAAATTTGACGGTAGCTATTGTTGGTACTTAGCCAGGGGTTTACCAATTAAGAATGACCAAGGACAGGTAATTAAGTGGTTTGGTACTAGCACTGATATAGACCAGCACAAACAATTAGAAGCTGAACGGGATAGGCTCTTACAGCTAGAACAAGCAGCCAGAACTGCTGCGGAAACAGCTAACCAAACTAAAGATGAGTTTGTGGCTATGGTATCTCATGATTTGCGATCGCCACTCAATGCCATTCTTGGTTGGGCTAAACTACTGCGAACTCGTGAACTACCTCGAGATACGGTTGACAGTGCCTTAGAAACCATCGAACGCAGTGCTAAATCTCAGTCTAAACTGTTAGAAGACCTGTTAAATATGACCCGTATCCTTCGCGGTCAGATCAAGTTAGAATTTCACCCAGTTAATTTGGTCAGTCTCGTGCAAGCAGCCTTAGAAGCCGCTTACCCCGATGCCAACCACCAGGGCATTCATTTAGAATCTGTCATCGATGAATCTATTCCCCCTATAGTTGGTGATGCTCACCGATTATTACAAGTTTTAGGTAACTTACTTTCTAATGCTATTAAGTTTACCCCATCTGGTGGCACAGTGCAAGTGCGACTAGTAAAAAATGGGGAGTCTTCAATACTTATCCAAGTCAGTGACACCGGTGTGGGTATTAAACCAGATTTTCTCCCCCACGTGTTTGAAAGATATCATCAAGCCGAGTGCAGTCATCAACAAACTGGTTTGGGACTGGGTTTAGCGATCGCCCGTCACTTGGTAGAATTACACGGGGGTACTATTGAGGCCTATAGTCCCGGTTCAGGACTAGGGGCTACTTTTACTATTAAGTTAAATATTTAGTTAAATATTTAGTTAATTTTTTTATTTACTGACCAAAGTTTTAAAATCTTTGATGGAACCCAGGGAATAATTTTCTAACTTAAAATCAGCAAAAGGTTTATTTGCTAACCTATCTCTTAAGGCTTCATCTAAAATCAGACCTGGTGGTACTTCCTTCACACCAATAATCATGACACTTCTTTGGTATGCCGTCAAATCCTGATTTTGATCACAGTCACCTCCTTGAAATTGACCCAGGTTTAACAAGCGATAACCCTTAACACTGGGGGTATTTTCAAATAACCTAGTTGCTAAACGTTGAATTTGTCGAGAACGTTCTAAAGCCAGGCGTTCCTTGACTCCTATTTTCCCCCCACAGCTAGCAACACCCACAGCAATAATTTCACTGGGTGCTTCCATTATTTCCTGTATATTGTCTTGCTGTAATTTTAAGTTTAAAACATCCAGACTAATAATTTCTCCATCATCTTGAACTTGAAAATTACTACCGGTTACCCATTTATATTTAACCGATAAAACAGCTATATTAAACTGGGCAATTTTACCTTGACTATCCATACCTTCTTGATAAGGGAAGTAATCAACCGTACCTTTTCTTTGGGGAGATTGTCTTGATGCTGTCAAGGTAGTAAACTGGGGAGAATATATGAATAAAGCGATTAAACCCAGAATCCCCAGAGAAACTAACAGAGCGGCGAATAGTCTTCCTAAGGGTACTTTCTTTTTCTTTAATGGCGGTGTGGGGGGCACATTGTTAGGTAAAAATTGTTTTAACCAATCCACTGCATCCCCAGGGGAAAGGAAGGTATTTTGCTGCTCTAGCCACACATCTAAATTAGGCTGCTCCATTGTTTCCATGATCATACAGTGGAGAATCAAACCATTGCGAGTTTCATACTGAAAATATTCTTCAAACTTAGGAATAACTGGATTATTTAGAGTTGACAAAATAGAAGCTTCTTGAGAAAATAATTCTACTGCTTGGGGATCATTTGATAACTCTTGATTTAAGACCTTAAGGATTTTTGGCGTGTTTTCTGCGGTAGCTGCATAGAGTTTACTAAAACCAGTTTTGTCACTCAACAAACTGAGCACCCGATAACGTCCTAGTAATTCCAACGAGGAACCGCAACTTTGACAGAACCGGTTTTGATGATTCGGGTGATGAGGTTGAGGACAAACTGGATTAATACAAAGGCTCATGATCAAATAAAGTCAAAGTTAGGCGGTTTTTATTTACGTTCTGCCAGGAATGCTGCTACAGTTCGGTTAAATGCTTCCGGTTCAGTCAAAAATGGCCAATGATTCCCCGGAACTTGACAAAGGCAAAAGTTTGTTAGATAAGTCTTGTAAGGTTTAATTTGCCAGTTTTGGCGGTTCAAACCTCGTTCTGGTTGTATGAACAGGGTAGGGGTATCAACGGGGGAAATAAAACCCGGTTCACACATGACATCTGCAAAAATGCGATCGCGTGCGGCTATAGTAAACTTACTACCCCAACTCCCATCGGCTTTTTGTTCAATTCCGGCTTGAAATACCTTTTGTTGTAAAGTACTCCATCCTTGATATTGTTTTAACTGACGCGCTTGTGCTTCAGCTTCTGCGTAACTAGCAAACGGTCCCATACCTTTAAGGAAAGATAGGTAACGGTACAACAGGGGGAAAGTTAACCGCAATAAACTAGGCATTTTCCAGATAAAAATCGGGTCAACTAAAACCATACTGCGTAAGCGCTGGGGGTTTTTTCTCGCCCAGATAGCGGCGAGTTTTCCTGTCCAAGAGTGACTGACCACATGGGTAGAAGACCATCCCAGATGATCCATGAGCGCTTCCAGGTCAGCGATCGCACTTGCAAAGGTATAATCATTTTCTGGCTTGCTGCTTTCACCATGACCACGCATATCGGGGGCAACTATGTGGTATTGTGAGGCTAGGTCATATCCCAACCTAGACCACACCAAAGCGTTATCAGCTAAACCATGCAACAACAGTAAAGGTACTTTTCCTTGTTTCCACTCTAAATAGGAAAGTTCAATATCAGATTTTGATAAGGTGTGACGTAAAGGCATTGCAACAAAGGTATAGGGTTATACAACTGTTTACAGTCAACAGTCAACACTCATCATAGATTAGACCATGGCATAACGCAGAGACTGGAGACAAATTTATTTAATTTTTTTTCTATGTTGAGAGATATACTGATGTAACAGGACAAAAAACATCAATATATAACTGGAATAAATAGCAATACTGAAAGTAACAAATGTAGGTAGATTCAGTATTTTAATCAGGTTTATGGTGAGAACACTGAAAATTATACTAGCTAAAAAAGCTAATAAATTTTTATTCACAATATTCTCCTAAATCCTATTTATGACCACTTCATCTACTAATAATTTATTCATGAATATGAATACCGTAAACCATGTTACTTATCAAAGCCTTTGGGAGATTATTTAGATTCTTTTTAGAAAAAAAATACATATTTTCTCAAAATAACTGAGCCTAAAACCTTATTGACTATGAGACTCTACAGATGTTTGTTAGTTACCGTAAAACATTGTTAAATAGTTAAATATAATAACCATTGAGGTCGTCAAAGTGTTATCAAGTTACCGATCTGCGATTTTTGATATGGATGGTCTGCTGTTTGATACAGAAAGTATTGCTCGATGGGCTTGGAAACAGGCGCTCAAAAATCATGGCTATATAATGAGCGATAATTTATACAGGTCACTGGTAGGGCGAGACTTATCATGGCGAAAAAAAATACTCAAAAAAGTTTACGGAGAAAGTTTACCATTTGAGTCCGTGACCATCGAACGTATCGCCATTGGTGATGAGCGGGAACTACGAGAAGGTCTAGCAATGAAACCGGGGGTTTTAGATTTGCTGCAAAAACTCAATGACCTGGGTATAATCATTAGTTTAGCCACCGGAACTGGACGCACTAGAGCCATCAGACGTTTAACAAATGCGGGGATTAACCAATATTTCACTACCATAGTCACCAGCGAAGATGTAGCTGAGGGTAAACCAGCACCAGATATTTTTTTAGAAGTTAGTCACCGGATAAACATTCCCCCCGCAGAGTGTATGGTGTTTGAGGACTCATGTGTGGGTGTAAAAGCAGCCTTTGCAGCGGGGATGTGTCCGATTATGGTTCCCGATATTGAACAACCATCCCCTGAAATTAGCAGTTTAGCTTATAGAGTTTTCAACTCCCTGGAACAGGTGCAGGAATTATTACCAGGAGCGTTAAAAAATTGAAAGTTCTCAGGAAACTAAAACGCCCAAACATGAATTAGGAATTACCTGTAATTGGTTCAATTGTAGCCACTATTTCCCCAGTCTGACTGGTATTATAACCCCCGATCGCCTCTAGCTGTGAGAGTACCCGCCGATGTCCTAAGGTACCCAGTAATTTCTGTACAGGGGCTTCATCTAAGTATGGCTTGAGAACAGCTAAGTCGTATCTTGATTCTTGTAAAGGGATGAATCCTAAGCCAAAGGCTGCGGCCACAGATGCAGTGCTGATACCAGAGGTCACTTTCCCCGTAGCTACTGCTTGGGCTACTTCCAAGTGTCCGTGGAGAATGTGGTCAAATCCCTTGACGGCTGTAAATGGTATATTTGCCTCTTGCAGCGATCGCTCCAATACTTGGCGACTACCTGACCCAGCTTCGCGGTTAGCAATGGTGACACCAGGTTGGGCTAAATCTGCAATACTTTTTAATCCTAAGGGATTATGGGGTTGGGTGAGCATCCCCTCTTCCCAGATACCTAGGTTAATTAACACAGTCGTCGTCTCTTTGATGATAGAACGGATAAAGGGTGTGTTATATTCTCCCGTCTGGGAATCGTACATATGCATACCCGCCAGATGAACTTCCCCCCGGCGCAGTCGGTGCAATGCTGTCATACTGTTATCTAAAATCCAGTGTACTCGCAAGTGAGGATGCCAACGTTCCGCTGCTCGCGCCCATAGGGACAAAGCGGGCGCACAACCTGCCAAAATCACTGTATCATGAAGATTTACCGGTTCATCTAGCAACTGGACGACCATGGTATTTTTACCAGGTAGGCGATCGCCTTCCCCATCGGCTGGTATCATTTCAGTACGGAAGGCATCTTGACCAATTAAAGGATGAGCAATCCATTGATTACCGACTTGGGCTAAAATTAGCCGTAACCCCTCACCTAGGGGTACATTATAGGCTGGTACTGCGGTGATTTCCGGTAAATCTTGCTCTAACCAAAATAAATCTTCTACTTGACAACCCAGGGCTTTTGCCAATCGTAGGGCTATAGTAGTGGATGGTGCATATTGTCCTGACTCTACACCGCTAATAGTTTGACGAGTAACGCCAGCCAAATTAGCTAAATCTTGCTGACTCATACCCAAGCGGATTCTGGTTTGTTTTAACTTGTTGCGAAGTTGGTCTTTGACCACGTTTTAGGCGTTCAGTTTTTGTGGTTTCTTCTTTAAAATAGCGCGAAATGGTGATGATTGTGTTGATGTGATGCGATCTGCAGCAGCGCTGGCGCTATCGCCCCGGAAACATTATTTACTACTTAGCCTTAAAATCCAATTTTCCAGACCAGTGAGGATGCAGGTATTTTTGCTTTAATTGAATCCTCACACCCATTCTTAGTTTTTCGCAAGCAAATATAACACTATGCTATAATACTTGCCTAAATGTACTTCATTGAGTCAACAAGAGGAGTGAAAAAGGAGTGAAAAATGAAAATTAGCGCACGTAATTCTCTAAAAGGTAAAGTCAAGGAAGTGACACCTGGAGCCGTTAATGCAGAAATTGTGATTGAAATTGTACCTGGAGTTGAAGTTACCTCAATTATCACTAAGTCCTCGTTTGAAAAGCTTGGTGTAGAAGTTGGTAAAGAAGTCTATGCGGTAGTCAAAGCAACGGATGTTCTGATTGGTATTGAATAAAATTCCGGAAAAACTTCCTAATGAGGTCTTTAGTCCTCCTTGTTTACGGCCAAAATTCACTGAAATACTATGTTTCCAGCTTGTATCTCATCCCCAGTAAAATATCACTGGGGATTTTTTCTACTCCTCCATTAAAAAAAGTTTCCCCATATCTAAACGCACATACCATGGGAAAGGTTTATATTTTAAATTAACCCATTTCTCCTTAAATACTTCGGCTTGCAAGTGATAATCATCACCGTTACTGACTGAATTGTGCAGTCGTAAATATAACGTTACCCTGTGGGGTGTTTCCCTAGTCTTGATTAACCAGCACGGGAAAGTATTCTCACCATGAGGGTGATCTGTAAAGTCTAGATGATGGGCGCGAATACCTATATAAGCGGGAGATGTAGGCCAAGGTTCCCTGACTTTGAGAGTACATTCCCAATCTAAAGCTTGAACTTGATTCTCAGATACTATCTTGACTGGGGAAAAGTTTTTACAACCTGTTAACTGGGCTGTGGTGTAAGTATTGGGATGGGCGAAAATATTTTGTTTATCATCGTTAGCAATAATTTGACCTTGAGACATGACTAACAACTGTTGACATACCTCATAGGCTTCTTCTAGATTATGGGTCACAAATAGGGTCACCCCTGAATAAGTGCTCAGAGTTTCAATTAATTGTTCTTGTAATTGGTGGCGCAGGTATGTATCTAGGGCGGAAAATGGTTCATCTAATAGTAATGCTTCTGGTTTGATGGCTAAAGCTCTGGCTAAAGCTACCCGTTGTTGCTGTCCTCCCGAAAGTTGATGGGGGTAGCGGTTCTCTAATCCCTGTAACTGGACAGCTAGTAATTGCGCTTGTACCTGTTGTTTAATCTCTGACTTCGATAACCCTTGAGGTAAACCAAAAGCAATATTTTGCATCACAGTCATGTGAGGGAATAAAGCGTAATTCTGCATTAAGAAACCAATGCGGCGATCGCGTGGAGGTAAATTAACTCCCTTACGAGAATCAAATAACACCCGCCCATTTAAAATAATCATTCCTTTTGTAGGTGTTTCTATACCAGCAATACAGCGCAAAATCATACTTTTCCCAGCGCCTGAACCTCCCAGCAACCCCAAGGTATTACCATCACCACTAAAACATACTTGCAGATCAAAGCCGGGAAGTTTTCTGTCAATATCTACAAATAATCCTGATAAATCGGGATGAGAAGCAGTTTGACATTTCTGATATTCCTGATTTCTCAGTCCTATGGGAAATGGCGAACTTGGCTGTTTATTCTTCCCCCGGTTTTCTTGCCACAAGTTAACTGCAATAATGCCCGATAGGGAAATACTCATGATCGCGATCGACCAAAACCAGGCTTCATTCATCGCCCCTGCTTCCACAGCAAAATAAATTGCCATGGGGATATTTTGAGTTTGTCCGGGAATATTACCCGCTAACATCAGGGTAGCCCCAAACTCACCTAAAGCCCGCGCAAAAGCTAAACTGGTGGCCGCCACAATTCCGGGAAATGCGAGGGGTAAACTGATCCGCCAAAAGATGGTTGATTCAGAAGCTCCCAGGGTTCTGGCTACTCGTAAAAGATTGCCATCAATTTGTTCAAAGGCTCCTAAAGCTGTTTTATACATGATGGGAAATGATACCACAGTGGCAGCAATGGCAGCACCATACCAAGTAAAAACAATGCTGAAATTAAACGGCTGTATCAGTTTACCCGCAGGGCCATTTCTCCCAAAAAATAGTAGTAATAAAAAGCCTACAACTGTAGGTGGTAAAATCAAAGGTGCGACAAAGATTCCTTCAATGAATGACTTGGCTTTACCCTTATATCCTAACATCCAGTAAGCGGACAAAATCCCCAGGAAAAAGGTAATAACTGTGGCCAGTAGTGAGGTCTTTAGTGAGATCCACAGGGGCGATAAATCCATATTAATTGGTAATTTGTGTATATTTACAGAAGATTATAGAAATATTGTGGTGTGGTCATCTTGCCCAGTACCACTGTTCCTCATCTATGCTCCTTCAGCATTCTTGAAAAAAGGACACAAAACCACGATATGCTATTAACTGACAATAAACCCGTATTTCCTGAGTATAACTTTTGCTTGATTACTTGATAAAAAATTGAGAAATTCTTTCCCAGCAGGGATATTTTTACTGGTTTTAATTACCGCCATGGGATAAACAATTTCAGAGTGGTATTTTTCATCAGCAGTCACTACAACTTTGACTTTGTTAGAAATTTTGGCATCTGTGGCATATACTAAACCAGCATCAGCATCACCACTTTCTACTGCTGCTAAAACTTGACGCACATTATTAGCTAAAACTAATTTAGGCTTCACTTGCTCAAAAATACCCAGTTTTTTGAATACCTGGTCTGCGTATTCTCCTGCGGGTACACTTCTGGGTTCTCCCACAGCGATTCTCCTAACTCGAGTCTGTGTTAAATTGAAAAAGCTGTTAATGCCCGTGCTATTCTTGGGCACAATCAAAACTAAGCGGTTATTTGCGAGGTTGGTACGAGTACCCGGAAGTAAAAGTCCTTTTTGTTCTAGTGCATCCACTTGTTTTCTAGCAGCAGAAATAAATATATCTACAGGAGCACCTTGTTCAATTTGTCGTTGTAGTGCGCCAGAAGCCCCAAAGTTATATGTGATATTGACGTTTGGTTTACTTTGTTGATAAATGTCCTGTATTTCTGTGAGTACATCTCTGGTACTAGCAGCCGCAGATACCAGTAAGTTGAGGTTTGACTGTGCTGCTGAGGGTGTGAAATTAATTAAAGGTAAGGTAATAGCTAGGATACAGCTAGTAACTGCTAGACCAATCCCAGCCAGAATCTGTCTTTTATTCATATTTTTATTTTTGGTGTGTAACTAAAATTTCCAGGCGGCTATAAAGCTGGTTCTTGATAATTTACACATTAACTGAATTTAAATTCTGTAGCAAGTATAACTGACATCATGCTAAGATTTATGATCACATCTGGCATTTAAGACATAAAACCCAGTTTTTAGACCAGATAACAGACTGTATTTTGTGTGTAAAGTCATTGATTACAGTACTTTTGGTAATTATTACCCTATATAAGCAAGTTTATTTAACGTTTAGCCAACATCTCTGCTCTTGAACTGGGATGAAATTTACTTTTGTTACCTCTAAAATGATTTTCAGAGTGTCTTTTTCACCACCTGCTAAGGTAAACCCATAGATAGGCTGAGTTTTTGCCATCATGTATCATATTGGTTTTGGAGTAAATGATTTAGGTGTGTCACCTCCCACCATGGCTTTGTTATCTGGTGACCCTGAAAGGGCGCGGCTGATTGCTCATACCTATTTGCAAGATGTGCGCTTGTTGTCGGAGAATCGCGGACTCAATAGCTATATGGGATATTTACCCAATGGCCGCCCCATTTTATGCGCTACCAGTGGTATGGGTGCTCCTTCTTTGAGTATTGTGGTGAATGAGTTGCTACAGGTGGGTATCCGCCAAATTATCCGGGTCGGTACTTGCGGCTCAATTCAACCTCATATAGCTGTAGGTAGTATTGTGATTAGCAGTGCGGCGTTATGTCGCCAAGGTGCTGCGAATGATATTGCACCAGTGGAGTATCCAGCAGCTGCTGACCCGTTTCTCACTGTGGCTTTGGTTAAAGCAGCGCAAGAACTGAAAATTGAGCATTATTTAGGAATTACTGCATCGGTGGATACTTTCTTTGAGGGACAGGAACGGACTGATTCCGCTAATCCTTATTTACTGCGCTCACTTGTTGGGATCACAGAAGAATATCAGCATTTACATATTCTTAACTATGAGATGGAATGCGGGACGCTGTTTAAGATGGCCGGAGTATATCAGTTTGCAGCCGCAGCTGTTTGTGCTGTAATTTCCCAACGCACTGTTGCTGAGAATATTATTTTAACTCAGAAAGATATAGCTGTCCAAAATGCGATCGCTACTGCCATACATACAGCCGCTAATTCAGTATTTTGATTACCACTACTTTAGTCTCTCATAGTCTCCTCCCACCTTGCACTGTTATGGGGTGACAGTACCTACTGGATTTTCCGATACCCGCGGTTATTAATGTCATCTTTGGCAACCATATTAACCACCTGTTACCTGCTATATGACATCAATATACATTAACAAAAATCGACCTTATAGGAAATTTAAATTTTAATGCTTATTGCTGATTATATATAAAAAATAAGGATTTATCAGACTTAAATTATTAGCTAGATAAGACAATAATCACGATTATAAGTCTATTTAAAAGTGTTTTTGTCCTTGACTTTCTTGGTTTAACTGCATAAAAATAGCAGTAACAGTTAAGCAAACTGAGTTTAATTGTTAAAAAGTAAACAACAAATCAAAGATTACTTGAGGAGCAAATAAAATGGCTAACATTATTCTTTCTGAACTCAACAATGCTGGTGTGGAATTATTTCAAGATTCCGAAAGTTTTCTCAACGAACTTAAAGATGTAGATGCTATTTCCGGGGGTAGCAGCAGCGGTTACACCACCGGTGGATATGTCAGCGATATGTCTACATTAACTAAGTTGGCTGAAGCCTTTGTAACCACCTATGCTATTGGTCATGTGACCTTCCTAGCTAAGTCATTTAGTCGTGCAGTTTAATCACTCTCATCGCTGCATTTAACTAGTATCTCAGGGTACTACATAGCTGTTCAGGGATACATCTATTAATTATCATCCCTGACGGCTAATTCCGGAAAAAACTATCGCTACAAATACTTGAGGAGCAAATAAAATGGCTAACATTATTCTTTCTGAACTCAACAATGCTGGTGTGGAATTATTTCAAGATTCCGAAAGTTTTCTCAACGAACTTAAAGATGTAGATGCTATTTCCGGGGGTAGCAGCAGCGGTTACACCACCGGTGGATATGTCAGCGATATGTCTACATTAACTAAGTTGGCTGAAGCCTTTGTAGGTATCTATGCTATTGGTCATGTGACCGTACTAGCTAAGTCATTTAGTCGTGTTTACTAATGACTCTCATCGCTGCATTTAACTAGTATCTCAGGGTACTACATAGCTGTTCAGGGATACATCTATTAATTATCATCCCTGACGGCTATAGCATTTCTGATGCTTGTGAGGTACACAGTTTTTTAGTTTTAGGGAGCAGGGAACACCAGAACACCGGAATACTGGAGCAGGGAATAAATTGGTGTGTACTTCGTTAGACACAATCAGTGAGGAATTTTTCCAGGTTGGGGACATCTATCCAACTTGATGTTGTGTGAGATTTATGAGATAAATCCATTAACAGTTGAGAATAAACCCCTTCTCGCAAGGATGGGACTATTAGCTGTTGGCGTTCAATTCCTTGTACCCACTGGTCTACTACACGGGTAAATGCACAAATACGCCCATCGGTGTAATGTTGGGGAAAAACTAACCGGTTGGGTATTTCAATTTCTTGGAGAGGTTGACCAGGTTGAGAACCCCACACGCGAAATCCATGTATATAATCTTTTTGATTTTCACTACCTAAAACCAGGGTACCGCGATCGCCATACACTTCTATCCAATGTGTGCGAGATGCGTAAACTACAGCACTGATCGCAACTTGACAAGGTGTACCATCAGCTAATTCTAAAGATAGCAGACAGTTATCATCTGTATTGACTGGTTTTAATTCTCCATTACTGGGGTCAACCCGTGCGGGAATAGCGGTACTCAAGTAGGCGTTTAATCTACTGACTGGCCCAAATAGCCAGGAGATATAATCAAAGGCGTGGGAACCTAAAGAACCTAATGCACCGCCCCCCTGATCTTGACGGGAATACCAGTTCCAGGGGCGCTCAGTATCTGCGCGGGAAGAACCTAACCAATCAATTTTAATTAAGCGCTTTTTACCTACATAGTTTTTAGCTAATAATTCGGCGAATAATTGCCATCCTGGAACAAAGCGAAATTCAAAATCTACTATAGCAGTTACGCCTTGGGCTTGGGCTAATTGATATAATTCTTTAGCTTCTAAGACATTTAAAGTTGTGGGTTTTTCTAATAATAAATGTTTCCCAGCTTGCAGGACTGCTTTAGCCATTTCATAGTGGAGAAATGGGGGTGTTGCTATACTCACCCCTTGCACTGCTGGTAATGCCAAAATATCGGTAATATTGTCGCAGGCGTGGGGGATATTATGAGTATGGGCGATGGTTTGGGCTTGATGAATATCTCGATGATAAACAGCGACTATTTCGGTGCGATGATGGGCTGTAAATCCGGGAATGTGGACTTTTTGCCCAAATCCAGTACCGATAACTGCAACACCGATTTTATTTTGATTTATGGGGATTTGAGAAGGCATAAAGTCAAGATGGGGTTTTCCCGTTAAAATTTGAGGATTTCTCGGTCATAGTTATCGGGAAGGGGTTCTATTTCCCAGACTATACCTTCTCCCGGTTCTAATGCAACCTCTATATAAAGTTGTTCCACCGCTGTGGTGGCCATATCTTCATTGTTGGGAAATGGTTGTAAGTCTTCCGTGAGGAGTCTGAGTTTAAAACCGCCCGGAATGGCTGCGCCTATGATGGTGTGACGTAACTCAAACCGCCAATGTGTGATCTGGGGTTGACCTTGGGGTGTAATCACCAGTTCATATAATTGACCCGCGATCGCTAGTTGGCGTGATAAAGTCACTCTTGGTTGATTTTCTGTAATATTTCGCGCCCCAGCCCTATTGGGTTGCAGATTGATCTTTTCCCACCCGACTACTATTTCCGACACACCGCTGTTTAACCATTGTCTGACTGAGCGTTGTTCTGGTAGTCCCAAACGCTGTTCATATAAACGTTGTCGCCAACCTCCATGGGCAATTAATCCCCCCCACAATAGAAAAGGCACAGTTAAACCGGGGTTAATCATGGCTGGATTTCCCAGGCGCGTAATTAAATTTTCCGCTTGTGCTTGTGGTATAGTTGGTATATCTATAGTGGCAGTTCGTGTAACTTCATCACTACAAAATTCTCGCGCTACCCCTAACACACTCATATCGGTAATAATATAATCTTGCTCTAGAGCATAAGTGCGATCGCTGGGCTGGTAATTACCTTTGGTTTTGAGTTGTTCATGGGTACAATAGCCCCAAACCCTAACATAGCCATCATCCGGTTCTACTTGCACTCCTAAGTAATAATCCCCCAGCCAGGTAGGAATATCTACCCATTCCTGGGGTACACGCAATTCACTACAATCAATATTTTCACTGGGAACCAAAATAAATCTCACTGCGTCTACTGTGATAGCAGTGCCATTCACTAGTTCCCAAAAACTGGGTAAAGCGGTAGTATTAGGCCAAACTTGGGCTTGGGGTGTGAAGTCTGACTGTAACCAAGGTAAGACAGCACCCAAACAAAGTTCATTGATATAGGCTTGATAATTCTTCCGAGGGTGAACTGCAGATTGTCTAGTATCTGGAATTGCCAAAATTATGTCTGTAAAAACACAATTTAAGATGGGAGTATTAATATTCATGAGGTTTTATTGGGATAATTTTGCAGCTGATTATCAGTCATTATGGACACCTTTTACTCTACGCCTTTAGTAGAAAGACTGTAGTAATTTTGCAACCATTCCTCAATCACAGGACTCATGCTAGTTAGTAGGTCTGTGTTGATGGAAATATGCAAAGTATTCCGACTCCAATTAGCCACAGTTCGCAGTAATATTGTTTTAGCTTTTGTCAATCGCCGGGAAACTGTATATTGCTTGATTTCTAACTGTTTGGCAATGACATCTTGATTTTGCTGTTGACCATAGTATAGTTGTAAAATCTTTTGCAATTGTGGTTCAAGTTGGGTGATGGTATCCCCTAAAAGTTGGTTAATCTGCATTTGCACACCAGCGCGGGTTTGGGCTTCTTCCGTGGCGATAATTGCATCCATTAAAGATGCTGGTTCCGTCTGTGGTAGATAATCAAGTAATTCCCCATAATCCTCGCCTAGGGAGATATTAAGGGAATCTATCCTGGGGTAAAGATATTTTCTCACGGATGTTGCCGCACTTAGGAGCCAGTTTTCTAAGGTTTGGGGGTTGACTTTATCGTGACTGTGTGTATTGTAGATTTGGGCGATCGCTTGCCAAATTTGCTCATCTGGTGGAGCCAGTTGGCGACAATTACCAGGTTGGGGGATATACAAAGTTTTAAAACATTGCCAAGCCAAGATATAAGCGTTAATCCTATCTGAGGAGAACCCAGCATTTTTGAGAGCGTCATGGAAACGCCTTTGTGATGTTTTCCTTAACAGACCCCAGTCTGTACAAATATCCACTTCCCCAACTTGGCGACAATATTCCCGGATAGCATTCCCAAACACAATACTGGCATAACTTTTCAAACTACTGCTGTAATTAGGATTAAAACCTTGGATAACTTTATTAACTTGGGCGATCGCTATTTGAAAACAATCTGATAGTTTGTATTGGGTACTAAGCAGGTTAGCGGTTGTTTTTTGAGAACTCCAATAGCAAGCTTCTTGTAAGTATGCTGTCAGATGTTGCTGCGCTAAAAATTTAGTTGCTGTAACTTCCCAAGACTTATACCAATATATAACCCAAAAGTTTTCAGTTATGTTTTTTGAGGTTTGTTGTAGGCAATTTTGAATGCTGCGACGCAATCTTGATTCTGTCGCCCAATGACTGAATCTGTCTCCCTCGAACTGTAAGAAAGTGGAAAAAATTTGTATGATAGTAGGCCGGGGTTGCATAAAAAATGAGAACCTGATCTAAACGAAAAATGCCAGGTGAAACAATACTTGCACTTTACTACACAGGGGATAATTACAAGATTAAAAAAAATACAGCTTATCTTTGTTGACCAAGAAATATTATCTAAAAATTGGGAGAACCAATAATGTTGGGAAATTTTCAGAGATCAAGATTAATCTTTTTAGCTGTGTTCACCAGTTTTTTAGTGACTGTTAGTGCTTTTACCCCAGTCATGGGAAACGCCCAAAGTCCTAGATTATTAAGACCAGGAGTTACTAATATACAGTTAAAAGATGCCACCAGCAGATTAAGTGAATTAGAACAGGCGTTGAACCAAGTAGAAAATAAAAAGGTAGCTACACTTCAAGATACCGAAAAAGTGGAAAAAGCAGCATTGGCCTATGCAGAAGCCATGAAAACCGCTTTAGATAATGCTTTAAAGGAAGCCGAGACTTTAGCCACATCACAGGGTAAACAAGGTAGCATTAGTCCTCTAGAAACATTTGAAAAAGCCGAAACAGCAAATCGGCAACGGTTAGAGAAAATTGGAGACAGAGCAAATACTATTGAAAAACAAATCCAAGTAGGAACTATCAGACTTGATAAGTCTCTTATCCAAGATTTATCAGTTGTAGAACGGGGTGAGCTATTAGAATCTTTACAACCACCAGCAAGACAACTTTACCTACGAGAACAACCAGAATTATTTAAGCCAGTTTTAGAAAGACCGGGAATTAACAACCCAGTTTTAGAAAGACCTCAAAACCAGCTGAAATTCCTGGAAGAAACATTTAATAACCTGCAAAGCTTTGTACCAACAAATGCTAACTATCATATTGGCATTGTGGTTTCTCAGATGATACAAGGTGTCAGCAATATGTTAGTACCTCCAGCATACGCAATTGCAGCGGCCCCCTGCGTGGGTCTGGCCTTGACAAAAAACTGGCCTGCTGTGGCTGCTTGTGTAGCTAGGGCAGGCTCAGAAGCCACAAGCATATACAATCAGTTTGTTAGCTGTTGGCGCAACGCCAGGAATCCTTTGCGATGGTTGAAAAGAACCGGATGTGTCGCCAGGTTAATTGCGAGGTTGGCTTAAGGTCTAACAGCCAGATTTAGATGAGTAGCGGGTAATCTTCTTTGCCCGCACCACAATTAGAAAACACAGATTAGCCAGTGTTTAGTGTACAATTTATAAGGAATTGACCGAAAAGAACAGCCAATGAGATGGTTTCGGCTCCAAAATAAATACTAAAATCGCAAAATCTGGAAATTATTATGTTGGTAAGTGCCGTTGTTGCATATTTGCATTACTTGGGGTTGATGTTGTCTTTTGGAGCGCTGGTTTTAGAAGTATTCATCTTAAACTCTCAAAAAGAGTTGAGCTTAAATGAGGCTTGGAAAATTGTCATTGCTGATACGGTGTATGGTATATCAGCAGTGATGATTTTGGCTACGGGTGTATTACGTGTTCTTTACTATGGTAAAGGCTCGGAGTACTATTTAAATAATCCTGTTTTTTATACGAAAGTAGCCATCTTTCTGTTAGTAGGTGGTTTGTCTTTGTATCCTACAGTTTCTTTTATTAGTTGGGTTCCTGCTCTCCAAAAAGGGACAGCCCCCAAGGTAGAATCATCTCAAGTAAATCGTCTCATCTGGTTAATTAGAACTGAAATTGCTGGTTTTGCACTGATTCCCCTGTTGGCTGCACTCATGGCTAGGGGAATAGGTTACCCAATTAGTTAAGTAATTACAAGGTCGCTACCAAATCCTGCAAGCGATCGCGACCATCCCGAAATACAGGCCAACCATCCCCCACTAATACAGCCTCTACGTGGGGGAGTTCTGCAAGGCGTTGCACAGAAGCCACCGCCGCCTCACGGTCGAGCAACTTATCATCAGGTAAGATGGTTAAACTACCAGCCTTGCGGGCGCGGACAAGGTCTCCTGTAATCAAAGTTGTTTCCTCTAGTAACAAGGCCAACTCCCCCGGTGTCTTAGAACCATGGAGTTCTAACACCTTTAATCCGGGGACAACTTCATCACCATCAGCCAACCAGCGATCGCAACGTATGGGAAAACTATCCTTTTCCCCCACAGGTCCGGCGATTTTAGCATAAGTTTGATCAGCGATTTCCTTAGCAGACCTGATATGCTCCGAATTAGTCAACACAATCCAAAGCACACCACCGAGGGATTGCAAATGATTCCAATCATGATTTGATAAAGCTACCGGGTCAATAAGGATATTTCCCTGTGGACGGACCCAAGCAACCCCATGGAAATCAATATTTCTTGTGGGATTGAAAGTAGACCAGCCATATAGATCGGGACGGTGTAGGGATTTCATAAAAATTCTGGTTCAGTACCTTCAATAGCTCTGGATTTACAGTTTAATTTCCATAATGTATCAATAATCTTATCTTTAATTCAATGCTTATAGCCATTTTTTTGCAATTAGCTGCGGGGTGATCAGCAAATTAAGCACTCAATTACTGGCAAAGTATTCTATAGCCACCGCCGAGAGGGTGAGGAGATGACCGCATTGTTTAACCATTTTATAGTCAGGATATGAGTTTATATCAATCACATCTAAAAAAATGCCATTGACTCTCAAGAAAATCTAATTACCCTTATAAGTACTGCCTATGTGAGTAATTCAGGAGCTATTGACCATGATGATGATGATGACTGAAACCATGACTACTCAAATGCAAAACTGCATGAACGCCTGCATGGAATGTCACAAAATCTGCTTGGAAACTATGACTCAGTGTATGAGCCAAGACGGTAAACAAATCAACAAGAGCATTATGAGTTTGATACGTGACTGCTCAGAAATGTGTATGATGTGCATGAACATGATGATGGGCGGTTCGGAATTCATGGGGCGCACTTGTATGCTTTGCGCCGAAATGTGCGATCGCGTTGCTGCAGCTTGCGAACAGATGAGCCAAGATCAAAAGATGATGCAATGCGCCGCCTCTTGTCGTCGCTGTGCAGCAGCTTGTAGATCCATGGAAATGATGCCTGCCTAAGTATAGCACCTAGATATAATTGAGGTCTTTTGACCTAATTTATTGAAAAAACGACAGATGTAGAGGCTTAAGCCTCTACATCTGTAATTTAATAATCCGACTTAAACAAAAATCTAGACAGCAGAGAAGTAAACCTTAGACTTCACAGGGTCAGGATTCATAGTTTTATCACCAGGTTGCCAACCAGCGGGGCAAACTTCATCAGGGTGAGACTGGACATGCTGAAGTGCTTTTAATGTCCGCAGAGTTTCATCAACACTGCGACCAAAAGCCAAGTTATTAATGGTAGCGTGCTGGAGCACACCATCTTGATCGATGATAAACAGACCACGCAAAGCAATACCGGCGCTGGGGTCGAGGACGTTGTAAGCGGCGCTAATTTCTTTCTTAATGTCCGAAACTAGGGGATAATTGAGGTCACCCACACCACCAGCCTTGCGGTCAGTTTGAATCCAGGCTAGGTGAGAGAATTCGCTATCCACGGACACACCGAGGACTTCAGTGTTAATTTGCTTAAATTCTTCGTAGCGATCGCTGAAGGCTGTGATTTCAGTGGGGCAAACAAAGGTAAAGTCTAGGGGGTAGAAAAACAGAACGACATACTTACCACGGTAGTCGGAAAGTTTAATTGTCTTAAATTCTTGATCTACCACGGCAGTTGCTGTAAATTCAGGAGCCTGTTGACCAACACGGAGGCATCCTTCTGTTGCGTAAGTGAGGGACATGAAGCCAATTCTCCTTAGACTTATATACGTAAAAGAGCGTTGAAACTCGGGTCAGTTCACACTTACCCGTCTACAATTTAATTACAAACTGTTACGACTATATCATAGTCATAACGATTTTGAGTAAAAAATGCCTGATTTAGACACAAGAGAATGGTTACTAACTAATGGCTTGGGGAGTTTTGCTAGTGGGACGATTTCAGATGTTCGCACCCGCACTTATCATGGTTGGCTATTTGCCGCCACTAATCCCCCCTGTGGGCGTACCCTGTTGTTTTCCCACATGGAAGCAAGTTTAGAAGTTTCAGGGAGGGTGATCCCACTAGGGACAAACTGCTGGGGTAATCATGAGATCGCCCCCCAGGGTTACAAGTTGCTGCACTATTTTGATATTAACCCAGTTCCCCAATGGATTTGGAGACAAGACAATTGGCAACTCAGTAGAGAGTTAATTATGCCCCATGGTTTCGGGGATATTTGTAAACATCAGTTGTTAATTAAGTATCATTATCATGGTAAAACTTCAGTAAAACTACGATTACGGCTACTGATAGGCGATCGCGATTTTCACCACCAACAAAAAGGTCATCCAGGCTTAGAGTTTTCACAATTACTGGGTGAGAATCAAGTTTGTCTCCAAGCCATATTTCCGGGAGGATTCGGTACACCATGGTATTTGCGCTGGAGTCGGGGGGAATATCAAGCCAATAAGGTTTGGTACTGGGATTATTTATTACCAGAAGAGAAAAAACGAGGATTAGGCGATCGCGAAGACCTCTACAGCCCTGGCCACTTAACAGTTAAACTAGAACCGGGAGATGCCATTGTTCTAGAAGCACAGATGGGTTTTCCTGACCCACAGCAAGCTCTACTCACCCCGGAAATTTTTACCGCTGCTGTGGAAGCAGAACAAAAAAGACTATCCCAAATTTTTGGCTGGGTCGCCCATAAATCCCCCTCATCCCCCATCTGGCAAAAATTATTAAAAGCCAGCGATCAATTTATCGTTCATCGAGCTTCCATCGCTGGCCCCACGGTGATTGCTGGTTACCACTGGTTCAATGACTGGGGACGTGACACCTTAATTGCTATACCTGGTTTAACCTTAGTCACCCGGCGCTTTGAACTAGCTAAAGGACTATTACAAACCTTTGGGCGTTACTGTCGTCACGGTCTGATACCTAATGTTTTTCCTGATGTTGATGGTCAACCCTCTTATAACAGTATTGATGCAGCTTTATGGTGGATTGAAACTTTAGGGCTATATTTAGAAGCTACCCAAGATTGGGAATTTTTAGCAGTCCAGTTTCCTATTGTGCAACAAATTCACAAAGCCTTTATGGGTGGGACCCATTACAACATCCAAGTTGATGCTACTGATGGCTTAGTGAGTTGGGATGTCCCCGGTATGGCTCTTACCTGGATGGATGTGGTAATTGACGGAGTACCTGTGACACCCCGCAATGGTAAAGCAGTAGAAATCAATGCTCTGTGGTATTCCGCTTTATGTTGGATGAGTAAATGGGCGCAACGCTTAAGCGAAATGCAGTTAGGAGATTCCACCCGCTTGGTAAAGCAAGCCTGGCGTTATAGTCAGCAAGCGGAACAAGTAAAAATTTCTCTACAAAAGTTTTGGAACCCATTAGGTTATTTATACGACACGATAGAATTAGATGACCGCCGTAATGCCCAGATTCGCCCTAATGCAGTGATAGCATTGTCCTTGCATCATTGCGGCTTTTCACCACAGCAGAGCCAAGCTGTGGTAGATTTAGCCACTGTGCGTTTACTTACTCCCTATGGTTTGCGGAGTTTAGATACATCCGACCCTGCTTATATCGGTAAATATATTGGAAATTCCCCAGAGCGCGATCGCTCCTACCACCAGGGGACTGTTTGGGCTTGGTTGATTGGCCCCTTTACTCGGGCTTGGGAGCGTTCTTACCCCCAACTACCTTTACCCTTCGATTGGCAACCATTACTAGATCATTTCCTTTGTGATGCTTGTATACAGTCGATTTCAGAAATTTTTGATGGGGATTTTCCCCATACCCCTAAAGGTGCGATCGCTCAAGCTTGGTCAGTTGCGGAAGTAATTAGACATTTTCCACCAGGCTGGTATAATACCACTAGGTAGAATTTTAGTCAATATTTTTTCCTAAAAATCAGGTAATACACATGGCTTATAGTGATTTCACCTTGAGTAAGTTTAAAAAGGATTTTAATATTCATATTCATGAAGAAATGGACTTATTTATCAATGTTGAACCTATACAAATCAGTGAACAACTCAAATTTACTTTAGAAGAAACTACAGAATTAGCATTAGCAATTAATACGGAAAAAGCCCGATCAGAAATGATTACTACGCCGATTTTACTGGAGGTAAGACGTAGGGCTAATTGCAAAATTAGTTTATTTTCGGGAACTGATTTTAATCTAGATTTTAAAAAGGGATTAAACGGTTGTTGTGATTTCGTCATCAGTCGTTCTCAGGAACAGTTAACAATTAATGCACCCGTGATGATCATTGTTGAAGCTAAGAATGAAAACATTAAAGCTGGTTTAGGACAATGTGCAGCAGCAATGTTTGCAGCACAGTTGTTTAATGAACAAGAAGGTAATGATATTAAAACTATTTATGGAGCGGTGACCACTGGAGATATTTGGAAGTTTTTGAAGTTGCAAGGAACAAATATATTTATTGATTTGAATAATTATTATATTAAAGAGTCAGATAAAATTTTAGGTATTTTGTGTCATGGAATCAATAATTGATAAATTATTTGTGATTTAGAGGATGTTTGTCAAGTCATAATTAGTGTATCGAATATTGTTTTACCCCACCCTCACCCTCCCAAGGGGAGGGGACTGGATTTTATTGTTTTTTGTGTGGTCGGTGAGCGCAGTCGATAGCGATCGCGTGCCGTTAGCCATACAGTCAACAGTCAACAGTCAACCATCAACACCATGACCATTAACGCCCCCGCCAAATCTTGATAGTACCATCCCCACTTCCAGAAGCTAGGGCTCTACCATCGGGGCTGAAGGCTACTGAATTAATATGACTTGAATTGAGAGTAGCGATTTCTCGCCGGGTGGCGACATCCCACAGTTTGATGGTTCCATCCCCACTCCTAGAGGCTAAGGTACGACCATCCGGGCTGAACACTGGTGAATATCCGTTGAGGGTGACGATTTCCTCTTGGGTTGTTACATCCCACAATTTAATGGTTTCATCCCCACTCCCAGAAGCTAAGGTACGACCATCTGGGCTGAAGGCTACTGACCAAACCGAATCTGAATGTCCGGTGAGGGTGGCTATTTCCCTCCCGGTAGCGACATCCCACAGTTTTATGTCTTCATCCCCACTCCCAGAAGCTAAGGTGCGACCATCTGGGCTGAAGGCTATTGACCAAACCCAATCTGAATGTCCGGTGAGGGTGGTGATTGACCGACCGGTGGCGACATCCCACAGTTTGATGGTGTTATCCGCACTCCCAGAAGCTAAGGTGCGACCATCCGGGCTGAAGGCTACTGCATAAACCGTACTTGAATGTCCGGTGAGGGTGACGATTTCCCTCCCGGTAGCGACATCCCACAGTTTGATGGTGTCATCCCTACTCCCAGAAGCTAAGGTGCGACCATCGGGGCTGAAGGCTACTGAATTAACATCATTTGAATGTCCGGTGAGGGTGACGATTTCCTCCTGGTTTGCTACATCCCACAGTTTGATGGTGCTATCATCACTCCCAGAGGCTAAAGTTCTACCATCCGGGCTGAAGGCTACTGACCCAACCGAATCTGAATGTCCGGTGAGGGTATATTCCAACTCCCATGATGTTAGTGATTTTTGTGTTTGATAAGCGTTTACAGACTCAATTAACTTGCCATACTTAGAGTACAGAAGATTATAAGCCGCATCCTTGACATCCGCTGATTCATCTGTGGTTAAAGCTTGGAGAAGTAAGTTAAGCCCATCATCCCCATAGTTCAGAGCTTGGGATATGGCATTTATCCTAACCTTGGGGTCAGGATTGTTATAGGAAGCAATGGAAATTTCTACTATTAATTTTTGTTTGACAGTTGCCTCTGATACATCATCTGGGAAGTAATTATCTCTTTCTTGACGCAATTTATTGAGTAAATCATCTGGAGGAATGAGACTAAATTCAAATTTATCTTTATATTCATAATAGAAACAAGCCCCATGACCTAGACCATAAATCATTAAGGCTTTAGTGCCGACTTTTAGGAGTTTATTCTCAATGTAACCCAACTTTAACCAATCTATTCCTATATCTATTACTTTTTCTCCTGATAAAATAAAGCAAAATATAAATAAAGCTTCTTTTGTTCTTTCAGGAGCATTTATATTAAATCCATAAATCTCAGCGATTTGACAAACCATCTCTGTCCCTAATTTGGCTATTTGTGGTAGATCAATCCCCTCTGCTCCTAATCCATCTAAAATATTATTAACCGTTGCTACCACATCTCTAATTAATTCTAATCCTGCTGCCTGTAAGGATTTATCAATAATTAGTTTGTGTGCTATTTCACGGGGATTTTTATGTTCGACTTCTGTGGTTAATCTTGTAACTGAGTTACTTGCGGCGAAATTAATATCACAAGTAGATTCAGCAATCCATTCTGTTAAATCTTCCCAAGCATCATTATTTGCTGCATTTTTTAGCTTAGATAATTCAGGAGTTTGATCTACTGTTCTATGCAGATAGTTAATATTTTCTGCTTTAATCCTTATTCTTTCTTCCGGTGACAAAACTGGTGGTTGTTCATCATCCTCTTCATCACCATCATCCTCTTCATAACCATCATCCTCTTCATAACCATCATTGTTGTCAGATAAACACCTTTGCCAAATCTCGATGGTTTCATCCCCACTCCCAGAAGCTAAGGTACGACCATCTGGGCTGAAGGCTACTGAATAAACCAAACCTGAATGTCCGGTGAGGGTGGCGATTTCCTCTTGGGTGGCGACATCCCACAGTTTTATGGTGTTATCCCTACTCCCAGAAGCTAAGGTTTGACCATCTGGGCTGAAGGCTACTGAATTAACCACACCTGAATGTCCGGTGAGGGTGGCGATTGACCTCCTCGTGGCGACATCCCACAGTTTGATAGTGTTATCCCCACTCCCAGAGGCTAAGGTTTTACCATCAGGGCTAAAGGCTACTGAATTAACCACACCTGAATGTCCGGTGAGGGTGGCGATTCTCCTTTGGGTGGCTACATCCCACAGTTTGATGGTTTTATCGAGACTCCCAGAGGCTAAGGTTTTACCATCCGGGCTGAAGGCTACTGAAAAAACCGACTGTGAATGTCCAGTGAGGGTGGCGATTGACCTCCCGGTGGCGACATCCCACAGTTTGATGGTTTCATCCCCACTCCCAGAAGCTAAGGTTTTACCATCGGGGCTGAAGGCTACTGAACGAACCGAACCTGAATGTCCGGTGAGGGTGGCGATTGACCTACCTGTGGCGACATCCCACAGTTTGATGGTTGTATTCCAACTCCCAGAAGCTAAGGTTTTACCATCGGGGCTGAAGGCTACTGAATAAACCGAATTTGAATGTCCGGTGAGGGTGACGATTTCCTCTTGGGTGGCGACATCCCACAGTTTGATGGTTTCATGACTACCAGAAGCTAAAGTGCGACCATCCGGGCTGAAGGCTACTGCATAAACCGTACTTGAATGTCCGGTGAGGGTATATTCTAACTCCCATGATGTTAGTGATTTTTGTGCTTGATAAGCAGTTACATACTCAATTGGTTGTGGCTCGTTCATGATAGGTTACCACTGGTAGTTAATTTAGTCTTGGGGAGATTATATAATGATGTGTTACCCGATACTTGTTAGGTGGAAAGGTAATTAGGCGGGGTTTCAGCTTGAATGATTTGACTTTGTTCTACTGGCGATAATTGTAGGGCGGATACTAAAACCTGTTCATTGCCTACTTTCAGGTATCTTTGCATCTACAGTGAGTTTAAAATCTCAATCACGTCTTGATAAGCAGCGGTATTACCTTGATTGCGGAATAATTGTGCTGCTCTTTGGAGGTCTTCCTTGGCTTTGTTGATGTCTCCTGGTTGACGGTAAATAATACCGCGAACGCCGTAAGCTAGAGCATCATTAAGATTAAGTGTAATAGCTTGGGTGTAATCAGCCAAAGCTAAATGAAAGATAGATGTTAACGAGCGGATAAAGTCTTCATAAAACCAAAAAAAATCAAGGAGTTGTAAATATTGAAACTATTCTATTGACTTGATTTCGGGGATTTAAAATCAAGTAAGTTTCTTGTAGATAAAATGCCTCTCCACCACCATCATCAATGGGATGACTATATAAAACAGTTCTGTTTTTTAACCTTTCTGTTTTTGCAAAGGATTTACCATCATTAAAAGATTGCTTGGCAATATTTAGAGCTTGTTGTGAACTGATACCAGAATTAAACTTAATATCTGTGGAGAAACCTTCAGTACCCTGAATTTTGAGAGAAATTGTTCCATTTTGGAATTTATATGATTTACGCACAGCACATAAACTTTGACCAGTCAATCTTTGGCAGATATTATCCCATTTTAGTAATTGATTAATTAGTCTTTGTGTAATTTGAGAGTTACGAAATCTATTGTCATTTGGAAGTTGAAGACAATGTTCTGGTATACATTTGAGAATATCATCAAAATTAAAAGTTGCTGGTTGGGCGTTAACTGCTGGGGTGTGGATAGACGTGGATAGAGTGAGAGTAGTAATTAATAAAAAGCTGAAATGTGGAATTAGTTTGATTTTCATAAATTTGATTAAGAAACAGCATATTGATTAAGTGAAGTATAGCTGACAATAATCATAATCTACCCATCTCGTGTAATTTTTTGATATCTTGTTCAAAATCTTCTTTCACAACTTGTATCTGTTCCGAAAGAATGGGGTGAAAAGATGTTAGATAAATTCCGCTATCTTCAGGCTTGTATGTGTCAACAAATCAGTTATGTTCATTGGATGGAAGATATTATGAATTGCTGACATTTTTACCCTTGATAAGACTACTATAAATGAATATGTAAAGTTTTTTAACAACATTCAACACTTGTGCCTCATTGCTTACGGACATTGATCATTGCAAGGACTAGAGGATGCTTGCCGTATTCGCTCTTTCCATAGTCCCCGTAATTTTGCTCTTTTACGACGCATTGCTCTCAATGCTCTCAATCGCGAACACACTTACAAACGTAGTCTTCGTCAAAAAATGAAACGCACTGGTATGGACAATGATTATATGATTCAAGTTCTCAGTTCTTGTTTCATTGACTCTACAATATATTCCTCTCAGCCCTTATGTCAAGCCTGATTGAGATGCTCTTACCCTGGGGGGCTAGTAGCCCTTGAATGATTTATTCTTTCACATATCTACCTTTAGATAGATGACAAAAGTACTTAAATAGTATCACTGATACCACAAGATAAAAAATACACTTTTTAACCAAAGGTAAGTTGATTGTGCTATTTTTAGATTGTGATTGAATCAATATTCAAAACCAGGGGAAAAATGGTATGATGTTGCCAAAATAGCCAATTTCCGGCTTTGAACAATAATGATGTTGATAGTAAATATACCCGTGTGGTAAGGGTTTAGCAATGCTAAACCCCTACGAAAATATGTGCTTTTTAGCGTCACACATATTTAGAGTTTATTGTCAATAGGTAACTTCTGGTTAGTTTTAAAAGTAAGAAAACAATACAAATTGATGAACAAACATTTTATCTCTAAAAATCTTTCTTTTCTGCTTGTAGGGTTGTTAGGAACTGCGTTGATCGACTCTAACAATTATCCCGTTAAAGCAAACACTCCTCCTGCCATTATTGCTCAAGCTAGTAGCCAGCAAAAAATCAGAATCGCTGTCTTAGATTTTGACTATAGCGCCTTAAGTAACCCTCAATGGTTATTAGATATTTTTGGCGGTAGTGCTAAAGGTGTCAGTGAAGTATTGGTGAATCGTTTAGTAGATTCAGACAAATATCGAGTAATAGAAAGAAGTCGTCTGAATGCGGTATTAACAGAACAAAACTTAGGTGCTAGTGGCAGAGTTAATCCTAGCACCGCCGCAGAAATTGGTCGTTTATTAGGAGTTGAGGTAATTATTATTGGTTCGGTTACTCAATTTGACATTCAAAAAAAAGGATCGAGTTTTGGTTTATTTGGTGTTAACGTCGGTGGACAGACTACAGAAGCTCTTGTCTCTTTAAATGTTCGAGCAGTTAACACCACTACTGGTGAAATCATTATGGTTGCAGAAGGTAGCGGTGTTGGCACTCAAAAAGATGATCAGGTTTATGTTTTTGGAATGGGAGGTGGTACAACTACCAGTAATGAAGGTAAATTGTTATCCGTAGCCACTCAAAAAGCTGTAGAACAAGTTATTAGCGAGATAGACAAAAAAAATAACCAACTAGCAGCAGTTCCCAAAGTATTACCCCGTGTAAATGCAGTAGTTGCCGACATTAGTGCTGGTACAGTTATTCTGAATAAAGGTTCAAGTGACGGCTATAGTGTAGGAATGAAGGTTTCTATCGAAAGAGTGGGTAAGGAAATAAAAGATCCACAAACAGGCAAAGTAATCCGCCGTTTAACCACTCCCGTTGGGGTTGTGGAATTGTATGATGTGGATACGTCTTCTAGTGTTGGTAAAATTGTTTCTGGTAATGGTTTTAAAGTAGGTGATCTCGCTTCTCCCACACAATAGGAAATAAAAATTAAGAGGTTTTTCATAACCAATTCCCCGCAAGGGGCAAAAAAGACAGTCGAACCTTGAGAATTGCGTTCCCATCTAGAGGCTAAGAGGATGTTTAAAAAGTTTTGGGCGAATATAGCTAAAGTCCATTTCAGACTGCTTGCAGCAGCGTTTGGCGATCGCCTTTAACAGCAGCGCTTCTCGATCTGCTTGCAGCAGCGCTTCGCTATCGCATCCCGTCAAGATCATCAAATACATGATCTTCTAGTCAGATTTATCTGACTTTAGCTTTGAGACGGGGGTTTCTAACCCCCGGATCTCCATGTAGCATCAAAAGGTGAGGGGGGTATATAGAATGGCGATCGCCTTTAACAGCAGCGCTTCGCGATCGCCCCGTCAATATCATGTATCTGATGATCTGCGAGTCACACAGATCCCCAACTGCTGGACAAGTTATATGAGATGATGCCAATTATGTAAGAAGTCGGTATCTTACACCCCAATAATCATGATCAAAAGTCCATTGCGTTACCCAGGTGGGAAGTCAAAAGCCATTAAACAAATAACAGCACACTTACCAGAAAGCTTTTCAGAATTTCGAGAACCCTTTGTGGGTGGTGGTTCTGTATTTATATACTTAAAGCAAAAATATCCCCATCTGAAAATTTGGATTAATGATTTAAACCGCGAGTTATATCTGTTTTGGAAATATGCAAAATCCCGTTTACCCCAGCTGTTAACAGAAATTCACCAAATTAAACAGACATCTACAGATGGTAAAATCCTTTTTGCAGAACTAACCAGTATAGACAGCAATAACTTATCTGACTTTGACAGAGCAGTACGCTTTTTTGTTCTCAATAGAATTACGTTTTCTGGTACTGTAGAATCTGGGGGATTTTCTGAACAAGCTTTTCATAAACGCTTTACTTACTCTTCCATAGACCGCCTAGAAAAGTTAGGGGAGATTCTAACAGATGATGTCAAAATTACCAACTTGGATTATGGTGACTTATTGAAAGCAGAGGGTAAAAACCTATTTATATTTTTAGACCCGCCTTATTTTACTGCTACCAAATCCAGGTTATATGGTAAAGATGGTGATTTGCACACCTGTTTTAATCATCAAAGGTTTGGGGAATTGGTCAGAGGATGCGCTCACCCTTGGTTAATTACTTACGATGATTCGCTTCAAATCAGAGAAAACTTTCCAGAGTCTCATGTGTTTGAGTGGGAATTACAATATGGTATGAATAACTACAAGCAGGGTAGCGCCGCCAAGGGTAAGGAGTTATTCATTAAAAATTACTCTAATGGCTCAGGTCGGATTTGAACCAACGACCCCAGGCTTATGAGTCCCGTGCTCTAACCAACTGAGCTACTGAGCCATGCTTATTCATCGTTTATCAGCATAGCATATAATTTTGGGGATGGCTAGTGTTTTGTCATATTATTTTTTTTTATTTTTTTTATTTTTTTTAACGCGCTGGATACTGCTTTAACACCTGCTGTAAATATTGTCCCGTATAAGAAACAGGATTGGTTGCAACTTCCTCTGGTGTCCCCACAGCAATGATTTCGCCGCCTTTATCTCCACCTTCTGGACCTAAATCAATTACCCAGTCAGCGCAACGAATCACATCTAAATTGTGTTCAATCACTAAAATGGAGTTCCCCTTGTCAACTAACCTTTGCAATACATCCAATAATTTATGGACATCATAAAAAGATAACCCGGTGGTGGGTTCATCTATGAGATACAGGGTTTTACCTGTAGCGCGACGAGATAGTTCTGTGGCTAATTTCACCCGTTGGGCTTCCCCACCAGATAAGGTGGTAGCAGGTTGTCCGAGTTTGATGTAACCTAAACCGACATCATATAAAGTTTGCAATCGGGTAAAAGCTTTGGGGATGTTCTGGAAAAACCCTAAACTTTCCTCAACGGTCATATTCAGCACGTCTGCTATAGATTTATCTTTGTATTTCACCTGTAAGGTTTCCCGGTTGTATCTTGCGCCTTTACAAACTTCGCACTGTACATACACATCCGGGAGAAAGTTCATTTCAATGACATTGACACCCTGACCGCTACAAGCTTCACAACGCCCACCTTTGACATTAAAAGAAAATTGTCCGGGTTTGTATCCCCTGGCCTTGGCTTCCACTGTTTGGGAAAATACATCCCGAATTGCATCGAAAATACCTGTATAGGTAGCGGGGTTGGAACGTGGTGTACGTCCTATGGGTGACTGGTCGATGACAATGGCTTTATCTACTGCATTTAATCCCTGAATTTCTTGTAAGTTTTTGGGTAGGGGGACTTTCTTAGTTAAATGATGTTGTAGTGAGGGATAAAGTAGTTCGTTAATTAGGGTAGATTTCCCGGAACCAGAAACACCGGTGACAGAGACCAGTTTACCTAGGGGGATTTCCACATCGATATTTTTTAAGTTATTGCGATGGGCGTTTTTAATTACTAAACTGCGTCCGTTCCCCTGTCTTCGTTGCGCTGGGGTGGTAATTACTCGTTTCCCCGATAAGTAAGCACCTGTTAAAGAGTCTTCCGCTGCGAGTAGGGTTTCTAGGTCCCCTTGAGAGGTAATATTTCCGCCGTGGATTCCTGCACCTGGTCCAATATCAACGATATGATCAGCAGCGCGGATGGTTTCTTCGTCATGCTCTACTACGATGAGGGTGTTACCTAGGTCGCGTAATTTGGTTAAGGTTTTGAGTAAGCGGCCGTTGTCTCTTTGATGTAACCCGATGCTGGGTTCATCTAAAACATAGAGTACCCCTGTTAAACCAGAACCTATCTGAGTCGCTAAACGAATGCGTTGGGCTTCCCCACCGGAAAGGGTCATGGCGGGACGGTCAAGGGTGAGATAATCTAAGCCGACATCTAGTAAGAATTGCAATCTGGCTTTGATTTCTCTTAAAACTAAATCGGCAATTTGCAGCTGGCGATCGCTTAATCTTAACTGATCAATTCTGGTTTGGCAATCCCGAATCGAAACCCCAGTTAGCTCTAAAATACCATATTGTCCCAAGCGTACCGCTAAAGCTTCGGGTTTTAAGCGCTTTCCTCCACAAACCTCACAGGGTTGGTCAATGAGATACTGTTCTAATTTCTGCTTAATTAACTCTGACCCCCCCTCATATTGCCGTTGTAAAATGGGGATTACACCTTTAAAATTCTGCTTTCTTTCTTGGTTTTCGCCATACAGCACGGTTTGCTGTTGTTCTGCTGTTAGCTGATTCCACTTAGTTTGGAGTTCAAACCCGTGAGCCTGTCCTAAAGTGTAAAGCAAATCTAGATAATAGGAGTTTTCTTTTTCCGACCAAGGGGCGATCGCCGCATACATTGGCGATTCCGGGTCAGGTATAATCAAATCTGGGCTAAATGTTTTTAAACTGCCTATGCCGTGACAATGGGGACAAGCGCCATAAGGAGAGTTAAAGGAGAACAACCGCGGCGATAATTCTTCCATTACCGCCCCATGGACTGGACAAGCGAAGTTTTCTGAAAATACTAATTCTTCTTCTTGCTCCTCGCTGTGACTGACCAAAATGTGAGCAATACCACCGGACTGTTTAAGGCACGTAGAAAGAGAATCTACTAAACGCTCTTGAATACTGTCTTTTTTCACTAAGCGGTCAATGACAACTTCTATAGTGTGAGTAATATTTTTATCTAGTTCTATGGAGTCGGACAGTTCCCGCACTTCCCCATCTACACGCACCCGGACAAAACCTTGAGCAGCGAGACTCGATAACAGCTTGCGGTGAGTCCCTTTTTTCCCCCGCACTACGGGGGCGAGAATTTGAAACCGGGTACGGTCTGGTAATTCCAAAATGCGATCGCACATCTGGTCAATGGTCTGGGGTGCAATGGAGCGATCGCATATGGGACAATGGGGTTCACCAGCGCGACCAAACAATAACCGTAAATAATCGTAAATTTCCGTGACTGTCCCCACGGTAGAACGGGGGTTATGGGAAGTAGATTTTTGGTCAATGGAAATGGCCGGACTTAACCCCTCGATGGCCTCCACATCCGGTTTATCTAATTGACCTAAAAACTGCCGCGCGTAGGCGCTCAGAGATTCTACATAACGCCGTTGACCCTCAGCGAAAATGGTATCAAAGGCTAAGGAAGATTTACCCGAACCAGAAACCCCAGTAAATACAATCAGGCGATCGCGTGGTAATTCCAAGTCTATATTTTTGAGATTATGCTGTCTAGCACCCCGAATGCGGATAGTATTCTGGCTGTTGTCGTGAGCGTGAGGAAGATGGCCATTTAAGCAGGGGGTGTGATCTAACATATCGGCGGGGTAAAAGTCCTATAGTAATAATTCTTAATAATACTATCTTGACAACGGTTATATTAGAACTTACGTACTATCGTTTGATTATACCACTGGAGAATATCCAACCTCATTATTACCAGTCCCAAATCTGCATCTACCCCAAGTAATACTTATCAATTGTTAAGGAAGGAAATTTTCTGGGGATCATCAGGTACTTTTCTATGCTTAGACACAGAAGATTAAATCAAACTTAAAATCAACCTTAAAATCAACCTAAACACGAAAATCTTTCTTAACATGAAAAATGTTTCCATTCGATACTAAATCTGTTAGTGTTTCATGGAGACAGCATAGAAAGTTAACGGAAGGTTAACAATGTATTCCTGTTGTAATTGTGGAGAAAAATCATCATACTATCCTGTCAGACCTGTTAAAAATTACCTAATTGTAGAAGTAAATTCAGCTTTGAAATTTTTGAGAAATTTGTCGTTAGTTCCCAGGGAATGTTAACGATAAATCCATAGAGTTATCAGAATAATTTGACAATGGAGTGTGATATGACTTTAGCAAGTCCCGCACAAATAAAGCCTTTAGGCGCAGAAGAACTGGAGAAAATAAACGCATACTGGCGTGCAGCTAACTATCTTTCAGTGGGGCAAATATATCTGTTTGATAATCCCCTACTGCGAGAACCTTTAAAATCTGAACACGTCAAACCCAGACTATTAGGACACTGGGGAACAACACCGGGGTTGAACTTTATTTATGTTCATCTCAACCGGGTAATTAAAAAGTATGACCTGAATATGATTTATATCGCCGGTCCTGGTCATGGGGGACCGGGACTAGTGGCTAATACTTACCTGGAAGGGACATATAGCGAATACTACCCCAACATTTCCCAAGATGTAGAGGGAATGAAGAAACTGTTTAAACAGTTCTCTTTTCCCGGTGGTATTCCTAGCCACGTTGCACCAGAAACCCCTGGTTCAATTCACGAAGGTGGAGAATTGGGTTATGCTCTGGTTCATGCCTATGGTGCTGCTTTTGACAACCCTGATTTAATTGTAGCGGCGGTTGTGGGTGACGGCGAAGCGGAAACGGGAGCCTTAGCCACCAGTTGGCATTCTAATAAGTTTCTTAACCCTGTCAATGATGGCGCAGTGCTGCCTATATTACACCTCAACGGCTATAAAATAGCTAACCCCACCATTCTAGCCAGGTTGAGTCATGAAGAATTAGAAAACCTATTTTTAGGTTATGGTTATAAACCTTACTTTGTAGAAGGTAGAGACCCCGCGGATGTACACCAGCAAATGGCGGCAATTTTAGAAACTGCGATCGCCGAAATTCACAGCATCCAAAGAGAAGCCAGGGTACATGGTTATAGCCAGACTAGCAAACGTCCCCAGTGGCCGATGATTATCCTGAGAACCCCCAAAGGTTGGACAGGACCCAAAGAAGTAGACGGGAAAAAAACCGAAGACTATTGGCGATCGCATCAAGTACCCTTTGGTAACGTAGTCGGGAACCCAGAACACCTGAAATTACTAGAAGACTGGATGAAGAGTTACAAACCCGAAGAACTCTTCGATGCTAACGGTAAACTCATCCCTGAACTAGCAGAACTAGCGCCCCAAGGACATCGACGCATGGGGGACAATCCCCACACCAACGGCGGTATTCTCCTGCGGGACTTAAAAATGCCTAACTTCACAGAGTACGCTGTGGCGATCGCCAAACCGGGGACAACTTATGCTCAAGCGACCCAAGTAACCGGAAACTTCCTGCGGGACGTGATGCAACTCAACGCAGAAAGCCGCAACTTTCGGGTATTTGGCCCTGACGAAACCGCCTCAAATCGACTGGGTGCGGTGCTAGAAGTCACAGACCGGACGTGGGTAGCGGATATCCTTCCAGAAGACGAAAACCTGTCCCCCAATGGTCGGGTGATGGAGGTGCTCAGTGAAACTAATTGTCAAGGTTGGTTAGAAGGATACTTACTTACAGGTCGTCATGGCTTCTTCTCCTGCTATGAGGCGTTTATCCACATCATCGACTCGATGTTTAACCAGCACGCTAAATGGCTCAAGACTACCAATGATATTCCCTGGCGGCGACCCATTGCTTCTCTGAACTATTTACTCACCTCTCACGTTTGGCGACAAGACCATAACGGATTTTCTCACCAAGACCCTGGTTTTATCGACCATGTACTCAACAAAAAAGCCGAGATTATCCGCGTCTATCTTCCCCCCGATGCTAATACTCTGCTGTCCGTAACAGACCATTGCTTGAGAAGTCGCCAATACGTCAATGTCATAGTTGCTGGAAAACAGCCATCATTGCAATACTTAGACATGGATGCTGCTATTAAGCACTGTACCAAAGGCCTGAGTATTTGGGAATGGGCTAGTAATGATCAAGGTAGCGAACCAGATGTAGTTATGGCTTGTGCTGGGGATGTTCCCACCTTAGAAACCTTAGCCGCAGTCGATATTCTGCGTCAGCACTTCCCAGAATTAAAAGTGCGGGTAGTCAACATCGTCAACTTGATGAAACTACAACCACAAACTGAGCATCCCCACGGTTTAAGCGGTAAAGAATTTGATACAATTTTTACCACTGATAAACCAATTATCTTTGCCTTCCATGGTTATCCTTGGTTAATCCATCGTCTGACCTATCGCCACACCAACCACAAAAACCTACATGTGCGTGGTTATAAGGAAGAAGGAACCACCACCACACCCTTTGATATGGTTGTGCTCAATGATCTTGACCGCTTCCACTTGGTGATGGACGTAATTGACCGCGTGCCAAAACTAGGTTATAAAGCTGCTTATGTGAAACAGATGTTAGAAGACAAGCTGATTGAACATAAGCAATACATTCAGGAACACGGCGAAGATATGCCGGAAATCCGCGATTGGAAGTGGCCTTATTAAGCCATTGATTAGGGCGGGTGAGTAACCCCCTATTAATTCTGCACATATGAGGGTGGGTAAGCCATTGCTAACCCACCCTTAATTAATATATAGCATTTCCCATGCTCGTAAGGTACAAAGTTTTTTAGTTTGAGGGAACAGAGGGGGGCAAATTGGTGTGTACTTTATTAGACACACTAAAAGGCTATAAGTAACAAAAATTGCCAAATTATAGGTTATACACAATCTTCACAATAGAAACCAGCAACCTCTAGTAAGATAGGGAATCTATAGGGTGAAAAAACATCATTTTTTAGCAGCACATAATCTTTCATATATAGTGTTTCTGGATTTATATATTAGAGGAATTTGCTAGTGCGTAACACAAATATGAATCAAAACCAACTGGTTCATTACTCTTCAATAAAACCAGTGAATCTCAGAAGACTACCTGAAATTTTACTTCACCGACGCTTTTTTTCCCTAGGTATTTCCTGTCTATTCATGTCAGTGGCTGGCTTCTTGGCTCTGAATATCAAACCTAATTATCAAAGCTCAATGCAGATATTAGTCAACTCTAATTTATACACGGGTGCGAGAGTCAAGAATATTCCCCTAAGTGCAAATAATGAGTCAACTGATAGCTTGGGTGGCGTAACCACACCGGACTCACCAGTATTTGAACACAACAGCCAGATCAAAATGATGATGAGTTCTAAATTGCTCCAGAAAGCTGTAGATATTCTCCGCTCTGATTATCCACATATCACCTTAGAAGATATTAAAGGTAACAGTAAAAACAACAAAAAAACACCTCTAGTAGTCAACCAATTACAAGGTATATCTGGAGTTTATCAAAGTCCTAGTCAAATATTTGAAGTTTCTTTTAATGATCCTGATCCGGTAAAAACACAAAGAGTGCTGCAAGCTCTACAAAAAGTTTATCAAGAGTATAATCAACAGCAACAACAAGAACGACTACAGCAAGGACTAAGTTTTGTGAGCGCACGCTTACCTCAGACTAAACAACATCTGAGTCAAGCTGAGAAAAACTTAGAAGATTTTCGCCACCAGCATCATCTAGTTGACCCGGAAGTAGAAAGTAAAATTCTCCTAGCATCTCTTGCTGATGTTCAAAAACAGCAACAAATTACCCGCGCACAGATCAAAGATTTACAAGCTCGGTACAATAATCTAGAACAAAAAATCGCTGAGTTATCCCAGGATGCCAAAATTGCTTCTCGTTTACAGGAATCAACTGGTTACCAATCCCTACTGGGTGCAGTGGAAAATACTCAACTAGCCATTGCTAGGGAGACAATGCGTTATACAGAGGAGTCGCCAATCTTAGAACAGCTCAGACAGCAATATCAGAGTCAAAAGGCGCTGTTAGAGCAAGAGAGGAAAAAATTACTAGATATTAAAGATGTCCAGAATGTTAGTGACACCAGAAAATTAGCCTTCATACAAGGACAAAACGCGGAAGTTAATTCTACCCTGGTACAAGAGTTTATTCAGGTGCAAACAGTTTTGCAAGGACTGACAGCCCAAAGTAATAGTTTATCTGAATCCGAGAAACAACTCAAGTCCCAACTGAGCAAATACCCCAGCCTCATAGCTGAGTACAACCGCCTACTAACAGCAGTAGAAACTCAAAGTAGAATACTGGAGCAATTACTCCAGACTCAGCAGTTTTTGGGATTAAAGATTTCTCAGGGGGGATTTGATTGGCAAATCTTAGAGGAACCAGCTTTAGGAAGTTCTACAAGTGACCCTAGAGCAATACTCTTGCTGGGGGGAATTGTAGTTAGTCCCATTGCGGGTATTGCCCTCTCGGTGATTTGGTCAATATCAGACCATACTATATATTCTGTTAACCAGTTACAGAAGCTGACCCAATTGAGACTACTGGGGTCAGTGCCAAAATTACCGTTCTCTGGTGTGAAAAAGCCCTTCGTGAGATGGTTTTGGCGTCAACAGGAAAATTTCCCGCCTTTGTTACAAACTAATACTTGCTTACCTGGGCACAAAAGTTTTGACATATTATACCAAAACCTGCAAATATTCCAGCATTCTCAGCCTTGCCAGTCCCTGATGTTAACCTCAGCAATCTCTAGAGAAGGTAAGACCACCTTAGCCCTGGGGCTGGCTGCAAGTGCGGCGCGGATGCATCGCCGCGTCTTATTGATTGATGCTAACTTGGATTCTCCCCACCTACACAAAAACTTCCACCTATCTAATGAATGGGGATTATCTGTGTTATTAATCGATGACACAAATACCCAAGTTCAAGATTATATCCAACCGATTCACCCCTCTATTGATATTTTGACGGCTGGCCCTACACCAGAAGACACTATGCAAGCGCTGACTCAAGAGCGAATGAGACAACTGCTGAAGTTGTTTGAGCAGACCTATGATTTAGTGCTCATTGATGCTCCGCCCATTTTGGGTACAGTGGACTCGAGAATTTTGGCATCATGCTCTCAAGCGATTGTCATGGTGTCGCGGATTGGTCAAGTGACTGCTAATCAATTAACCCAAGCTATAGAAGTTTTGAGCCAGTTAAATTTACTGGGAATTGTTGCTAACTATGGGAGTAATTCTCACGGGTAGTTAAGGGATGAGGATGTAAACAAGTGGCAACTTCTCAGGTCAGATAATAGTCTCATCTGAGGTGGTAGACATCATCACAGATATTTGCTTAAATAATGTGATTTAAATTATCCCTATGAAATTTCAACTGTTATTAGGCTCTTTATGTTCCCAGCTGAAAGTACGTCATTGGTGGATAGGTATCTTTTTGTGGATGGTTTTGGTAGCCCCGGCTCAAGCATCTGTAATCCTGCGCGTGGCAATTGAGAAGGGAGTGAATCAGGTGCAAGTGGGTAGTTCCACCACCGCAGTTGTGAAGGATAGTAAGGGTAAGACTCTGGGAAAATTACCGGCGATGAGTTCATTTGCAGCCCAAAGTATCCCCGGTGGTGTGGCGCTCAATAGGTGGGAATCTGGCTTGTTTTGGATTGCGCCGACAGATAAGGGATTTGTTTATATTGGCGATCGCTGGTATCGTGGTAAAGCCCTGGTTGTGCCCACAGATCAAGGCTTAGATGTGATTAACTGGGTTGACTTAGAAGAATATCTTTACAGTGTCATCGGTGGCGAAATGGATTCTAGATGGCCTCAGGAAGCCCTCAAAGCCCAAGCGATCGCCGCTCGTACCTATGCACTCTACAAACGCCAGGAACGGCGCCATCATCCCACCTATGACTTAGGAGCTACTCCAGACCGTTGGCAAATTTATCCAGGAGTCGCCAGGGAATCTCCCGCTACTTATGCCGCAGTTAATTCTACAGCGGGGAAAGTATTAACACATAACAATCAAATTATTCTTTCAGTCTTTCACGCTTGTTCTGGGGGACATACAGAAAATGTCGAAGATGTTTGGGGAAAACCCCTAGCTTACTTGCGTGCTGTTGAAGACTATGATCAAAATATCAGCGCTTGCAACTGGGTACAAACCCTTTCCCCCGATGAAATTAGCTCTAAAATATCCGGTATTGGTAACGTCAAACATATGATTCCACAAGCCTTCTCACCGTTCCGAAGTGTGAAAGCTCTCAAAATTGTGGGTGACCAAGGTACAAGAGTACTCAGAGGGGAAGAGGTGCGAACTGCACTCAGACTCAGAAGCACTCGCTTTAATATCACTAAAGGCGCAAATGGTAATTTTGTCCTCCAAGGTCTAGGGTTTGGTCATGGCCTAGGAATGAGCCAGTGGGGAGCCTATAATTTGGCTCGACAAGGAGCCAACTACCTGCAAATTTTAGGACATTACTACCAAGGGGTAACCCTGACCCCAATTAAGGCCAGGTAAGTTATTTACTCTTGGCTGCCTTCCTGTAAACGCCTTTGCCATTCAGCTTCTATTTGTGCTGATAGATTGCTAGTCCCAGTACCCTCAATTTCTTGGTCGATTAAGTCGGTCTCGGTAGAATAAACTACATCTTCACTACCGATGACCTTTTCTGTGGCAAATTGCTGTGCGTAGTCGATTTTGCGCTGTAAACTTTCCTGTGGATTTGCTAATAGTTGAGTCCGAGACAAGCGATCGCCATTACGTGCAGCAATTTTTTGATTGCGCCATTGAATCCAAAAATAACGTACTAGAGGGATACCTAAAAAACCCGCACCATAACCCAACAATAGCCAATAAATCCCCTCCACAAAAGCTACTAATCCCCCCAATTCCGCAGCCGCTGTCCCATCGGCTATTAAACCTCCCAATATTAAGGCCGCCACAAAATTGAGTACACCCAAACCAGCAGCAAGGATAATTTGTCCCGCACCTGCAGCACTAAAACGCCAAGGATACTCTTCTAAATGGGTTGGTACTAACTCAGGGCTTGTTTCCTTGGCTTTAACTTGCAACTCTGGGAAATAATAGACAATCTGTCCTTCTGGGCTGACTTCTGGTTGTCCATGAAAACGAGTTAGCACAGGCAGCATATAATCTTCATACTCCCGTGTATAACTTTCCCCAAGGTCATCCAGATAGGGAGCAATTTGTTCTGCTACCACAGCACCATGATGATTCCGAATCACAGTAGCGATTTCTTGCCATCGCCGTTGTTCTAAATTAGCATTAGGATTACCATCGCCAAATAAAAAGGAAAATACAGCTTCCAAGAAATTCAAGTTACTTTCTTGCCTACTTCCTCGCTGTCTTTGATAATGCCTTTGTTGGTGGCGGGGGCGATAATTGGGGCTAAAATACCAAAATAGATCTGGGAAGGGGAAAAAGAACACCCCACCACCCCCAGAACTGCGGCCTCGATTGTTCCCATTGCGATCTGAACTCCCAGCAGTCACAATGATCATAATCGTCACAGTAATCAGGACAATAGAAATAATTAAGAAAATCCCAAAAGAAATCCGAATCAGGTAAAAAAGAACTCCCCAGACCTTTTTCCACCATTCCTGCAACCGTATCTGCAAGTATTTCTTACGTAATATTTCCCGGAAATCTCGTGGAAATTGGTAAACAATGTCCCCTGTTTCTGCAACTTGTAAATGTCCGCCAGCATCGGAAGCCAAGGCTAATAAACCTTGTCCCGCCTCAGCTAAATTTAAGCCAGCGTGACTTGAGACATCACCAACAGTAACTCGGTAACCGAGTTTTTCTACAGCTTGCATGATGGTGGGATTAGGAGTCACTAATCTTCCCTCCTGTGAAAATTTACTTATATCCCTCTTTCAGTATAGAGTTTTATTTTCATCTTTCCCCTGGGAGTTCCTGGTGCTGCCTTCATGTTATGATCATGGGGCTTGGCTTGGTTAATCAGCAATTTTTCTGTTCTAAGTATGGTTCAGTATACTCTCGCTCAAAGTCCAGAAATTATGCTCACTGTTTCTGGAAAGGATTCAGCCAAAGCCCGTGATAAAGCCATGGATCAGCTGATGGAATTGATGGATGCTGGTAAGTTACCCACAGAATTGGAGGAGGGGTTTGGTCCTCAACAATTAATTGAGGTGAAACCACAGACAAATTTCTCTGTCAGTAGTGAGGACAGTATTACAGAAGCTGTTCAGATTTTGAACAATCTGGCCACACTCAAGCTGAAGGTGCAGGAATCACGCGCCGAAGCCCTAGAAATTCGTCAGGCTATTGATGTTTTGTTTTCAGATAATGCAGTAACTGAAGAGGAAATTAATCGCCTCAAGGAAGGTTTTAAAGTCCTGAAAAACTTTGCCCAGGCTAATTTACGCTATCAGGAAGCTAGAGCTAAAGCAGAACACGCCCGGCAAATTTTAGATCAAGCTTTAAAGTCCCCTGAAAAATAAAAAAATAAGGAGTAGATTTATCTACTCCTTATTTACTGGGGCGCTAGGATTCGAACCTAGGGATGGCGGGACCAAAACCCGCTGCCTTACCACTTGGCTACGCCCCAACGATTTACACTATGTTAATATAACAGCCTATCCCTGGGTAATGTCAAGTACCTTGAGCAGAAATTTTCGGAAATTTTCCCCTTCTGGATTTTTTTGATTGACTAGTTGCAAATTCAGTGAAATAGGATATACTAATAAAGTTGGAAATAAGGGCGGGTGGCGAAACTGGTAGACGCACCACACTCAAAATGTGGCGGCCTTGCGGTCATAGGAGTTCGATTCTCCTCCTGCCCATGTCAATATTCTCAGAAGTATATGTTATAGTTGGTGTACAGTGACTAATTATATGTCATCTGTGACTAATTGTTGTCATCGGTGACTAATTGCTGTCGCTAGAGACAAAAGAATGTATTTAGAAAGCCAGTGACAAATTGTTGTCATCGTGTTTATTGGTTTACTAAACTAGTCTATTGTAGCATTATAGCCTTGCATCTAGGCGCTTCAATAGCTTGCCTAATGTTGATTTTGCTATTACAGCTATAGATATTATGAGAATCGAACTCCTATCTTTCAACCCTCGCACAAGTCTTACCGTCAATTAGATTTTTATCGTGTTTACCCACGCTTGATTTTTTTAACCCACCCGGTACTAGGAGGGTTGTTGATGATTGACTTTCAACCCACCCCTAGTCGGGATGGTTGTTGAAACGGTTAGGGGTACTTGCGGATTGGGAGAATCCCTATCTCTTTCAACCCACCCCTAGTCGGGATGGTTGTTGAAACCTAGAATCCCTCCAAGCTAACTACAACGATGAATTGCTTTCAACCCACCCCTAGTCGGGATGGTTGTTGAAACCAAGAAAACATGATTGAAGTTATCAAAGAATCTGAAAACTTTCAACCCACCCCTAGTCGGGATGGTTGTTGAAACCGCGCCCGTCTAGTCCCTTGCCAATACAGGTTTCCAAATGCGATTTTGGCAGACCTGTTTAAAAACTTGTTTTTTTGCTCTCAACTGAGGACATTCATTAATTCTCAAATGAGTCAAATAATTACTGGACAAGGGTTTCAAGATTTTGGCAGATCCCCCAGGGTTTTTGCCCTCGCTTTGGTTTGCCAAAAAAAAATAAGAATTGGGAGGGTTCCCCCTTGGTCGGAGGTGATTCGGTAGCCACTACAGCAGTACATCCGCGCCCTTATTGCTGGGAGCGCACCTATCCTGTCCTAAGACAGCAGCATCAGGGTGAGTAGCTACTAGGGTCAGAAAGCAAGACTATATTGCTACAGTCAAACTAACCCATATTTTTCACAATTCAGAGACTCAAAAGAGTATGAATTGCGGCGCTGTTATATCTATTTTATTTTCAAGGTTCGGATATATATTTGTCAACTATGTTTGGTTAGTCGGAGATGATAAGCACAGAAAGCTAATTCTTTGGCTTGATCTTGAGGACTAGCACGAGTAGGCTGTTTCCCTTCTTCTATGACAATTCCTACTTGAGCAGCTTTACTTTGAATACTCTGAATCAGTCTTCCATAACTCCATTGATGGACGTTTATTCGATACTGTTTAGCGTATTTTTTCTGGATTTCCATGGAGCCAGGACATTTTGCTTCTGCTAGAGATTGAATTTCACTCTGGATAATCTCCCGCATATCTCCTAGCTTGGGTAAGACAATACTGCCAGCTTTGTAGGTTTGGGCGATCGCAACTATTTCTTTTGCTAATAATCTGTCTATATACTGTCCTAACTCAGATGTGCCAAACTCATTGGATGAGAAACTTTTTTGGGCTTTATGTCGTTGGTGAGATAAATATCGCTGTTGTTTTCTTTGGCGATTCAAGAGTTCGTAATTTTCACCAAGTAGTTGTTTAATACTGCGGTAAGCTAAGATTTTATTTGCACTGGCATCGACTACGGCTACTGTGGCAGGTTTTTCTAACCCTAAGCTTACTCCCACTAAAATATGTGATTGACCTTGGTACAGGGGTTGACTAGGACGATCATAGGAATTGTTCAAGCGAGTCAGTGTTGTTTGTTTACGCTGAATAAATGCTTGCTGGTTATCGGTTAAATCACTCTTCTTCTTCATGTTGGTGAGTATTTTGGCAATCTCCTCTGCTTTCTGTTGGCGAACTTGTTCTGTGCCCTCAGCAGTCCACAGGCGATTATCAACACAGCAAGAAAGGGTCAATCGGTTAAGCCAAGGTTCACCCTTACCCTCTCCTTCTTGCCAACCTATACGACCATTTCTGAGAGTGAACAAGGCACTGGAATACTGATTTTTGCTTTTGCGTTTAGTCTGTTGGTCTTCTAAGAAGCGTTTAAACCAGTGCAGTTGACGACTATCGCAGTATACTTCAAAAGTTAAGTCAGTCAAGCCGTTGAAGTGAACGCACAGCCTACCTTTTTCATTTTTTGACCAAACTAGGTCTTCGTTCGTTTCAAAAATCAGGGGAAAAGGAAGAGAACTTGATCGGCTTAACAGAATATCCTGCCAGCATTTGGCTTCAGTGTTGTCTTCTGGAACATTGGTTGTGGCGGTGAAAAGTGTTTCCAGCCATTTAGCTTTGGTTAAATCTCGACCTTTGGGAATTCGACTGGTTAACTTGTCTGTTAGCCTTTGAATCTGTATTTCTAGCTTACGGCGACGTTGAGCAAATTTTTCTGGGTCTTCTTCTTTGTCATTCAATTTACAGCCATTTTTTAGTAGATAGCTGATGGCACTACGGCTGAGTGTATCGTCAGTTTGTTGGTAAGCGTCAAATAATTTATGAGATACACTCTTCTCAGGATTGGAAGCTGACGCTTTTTTGGATTTCTTGGTGTTTCTTCTTTTATTTGACGAAGCGTCAGCTTCAGATGTTGGTGTTGCTGTTGTCAAAATCTCCACAGCTTTGGCGCGAATAGCTTCTAAGCTGTAACCAGTGGTTTCAACCAATTCAGCATCGCTATTGAGCATTTCTAACCAGCGTATTTTACCATCTAGCTGCTGCTGTAGTCGTTTCTGGATTGTCAACCACGACTTGTAGATGTAGTCCACTACATAAATCGCGGATGAATAACAACGGCTTGGTTGTCCGGCAAAACGAGGATCAGTTTCTAGTGGTTTGCAAAGTTTACTAACAACGCTTGACGGCAGGTTGCCATTTTTGCGCCATTTCTCGAAATCAGGATGTTTACTAAGCTGTTGTAGTAGTTCGTTAATTAGCGGCGTGTTTAATTCTGCCATCAATTTCCAGAGTTGACGGCGGGTAGATTCACTGGCAACTAGGTGGCATTGAACGGTAATTTGACTCATGAAAATATAATATCATAAAAACACATAATGTTATTTAAAAATAATGTGTGATTTAGAAAAAAATTCTATAGGATGGTTCTTATGGAGGAAAAATTCTACACAAGCACGGAAGCGGCTGAAATTACTAATTGTTCTCGCCGACAACTACAGTATTGGCGGGAGAAGGGGGTAATTGTACCTACGGTTAATGCCAGTGGTAAGGGTCGAAATGTTTATTATTCTAAAGCAGACTTGTTAGCACTGACGGCAATGGAGTATTTATTATCTATTGGCTTGAATTTTGAAGTTTGCCAACAAATTCTGGTAACTCTAAAAACCAGGGAGTCTTGGCTTTTTCATGAGTCTCTTTCAGAAGAACAGATGAAACGCTTTATGGTGTTACTGGATACCAATAAGCATCATCTACAGTTGGTGGACTTTGATAGCAAGTTAGCTTTGGAAAATATCTATAATGGTTTCTCTGTTGTTTGCTTTTGGAGCGATCGCATTTATCAGCGGTTGCAGGAGCATCTGAGGAATTATGTTAGTTAAATGTCTGCTGATAATCACAAAACATACTTAGAGGATGTTTCATAAGTTTTCAATAGGTAATTTTTATCTTAGGGAACACCGGAACAGGGGTTAGAGAACACACCGGAAGAAACAAAATCAAGTCCCATTCCCTTGTGAAGGGAATGGGGAGGGTGGGGTAAAACAATATTTGATACACTAATCATACCTGTTACAACATCCTCTTAGAACTAGCTATTGAACATGGACACGCCGAAATGACAGGCGAAGGTAAAACTGAGCGTATCAGTGTCATTGATGACAATAAAAAACTTTTGAAACAACCTCTCAGACCAGGGCATCTTTTGGAGCGTTACTAGTACCGCCTAGTAGTACATCCAACTTTTCTGGTTGTAGCTCGTTCATGATAGGTTACCACTGGTAGTTAATTTAGTCTTGGGGACATTATATAATGAGGTGTTACCCGATACTTGTTAGGTGGAAAGGTAATTAGGCGGGGTTTAAGCTTGAATGATTTGACTTTCTTCTACTGGCGATAATTATAGGGCGGATACTAAAAAGCCAGATTATTACAGAATTACTAAATTACTCAGTTAGATTAGTTTAAGCAGTCAGTCACCACTTCGCTGAAACTGGCTCACTATAGATAACAGAGCAAAGCAATTCATTATTCTAATTTACTTTTGATTTCTTCCCTGTAAGAGAAAAATATCGGAGAAGATATACATCCTATTAATAGAATAATTAACAACATCCAACCAAAGTAGTCTTCATTCTGAGGTTTAATAAAACGATGAATACCTTCATAAGATGTCCATCCATCAATCCCTATGGATACTGCTAATGCTATCATCCAAGCATACTTTATATTTGAATCTTCTAGATTCAATATAATTCGTATGCCGTAAATTATAGAAGTGATAAAAGAAGACAAAATTAAAGCAACAGCTACTTTGATTGGCTGATCAGAGGGAACTCCAAGAAATATACCAAAGACTGTGGTAAATGAATCTATTATAGCGAAAACAACTGTTACAGATATTACGAACTTCCACATTTTTGAAGATTGTTTTTGATTGAGGTTTTCCATGTATCTTACCTTATTTGTCAAAATAAATAGCGTAGACTATCAAAAATATTACGCATAAGGGCATAAGAATAATTGTCAAGTATTGAGATACAAATTCCTCCCATTCATCCCATCCCGAAGGTAATATTTTTAAAAAATAACTTTGCTTTAAATACTTCTTTTCATTAAAATCATTACAAATCTTATGGTAAGAATGCAATTGCAATCGTTCAAGAGAATATTCCCAAATACTTAACCATTTATCTTTTAGAAGAGTGGAGTCTTGTATATGTTTAGAATTTTCAATTTCCTGGGAAATGCAATATAAAATCTCTGTATGAATAGGCAATAAGTCTTGAACTTTATCGCTATTTTCAGGGTGTAATAAAATACTATGTTGTCTAGACCAAATTTTAAAAATTAGCTCATATAACTTACAACTATCTGAAATGGAGAAAATTTCGCATGGTGTGTCTATTTTTATAAGAAAATCATTCATTTCTTGACTTAATTTAAAATCAGGGTTAGCTGCAATAAAAGGAGTTATAATTTCTGCAAAAGTTTTGTTTTTTGAAGTTAACATAATAATTAATTATAGTTTAGATGAGTATGAATTAGTGTCAAATTTGATTTTGAATGAGATGTATCAGACAAGTCAACAGTGTTACTACAGCACTTTGTGTAATGGTTTGGTACAGTAGTTAAGAAGATAACAGTAGAAAATAAGATGAAAGCCTACTCAATAGACCTGCGGGAGAAAATTATTAGCGTTTACGAAGCGGGAAATACATCTATTCGGAAAGTAGCAGAAAGATTCAAGGTAAGTAAGAATACAGTACAAGACGCGAAAGTGCTGTATATTGTAGGGTTTCTAGGGTCTTGTAGGGGTATTAATATTAGTCTTAGTAATTGCTGTCCTCAGATGGTGGGGACATTAATTGAATGGAAACTGCCTGGAATGGCGATCGCTAACGGGTGTTAATAACCTTCAAAGTAGGCGACGGGCTGCGACACTAAGGGCGCTCATTAATATTTAATTTATTGCTGATTAGTGCGACAATAAATAATATAGAACCAATGTACTACTCTGTAAGGCAGGTGGCAGTATGCGAAACGCTCTTGATGTTGCTAAATATTTCCTCTGTCGTGTTGATAGAGATGCTGGAGATACAATCTCAGCTTTGAAGCTTCAGAAGCTTGTGTACTATGCTCAAGCATGGAGTCTAGTACTTAGAGATAAGCCATTATTTCAACAAAATATCCAGGCATGGCCTCATGGTCCAGTAGTATATGATGTCTGGAATACTTACAAAGAGTATAAACATACTGCTATCCCCCAGCCAGATGCGTGTGAATTAGATTTTACAGATGATGAACTAGAAGTTCTTGAAGAGGTCTGGAATGCTTACGGTGAATTGAGTGCTAGACAACTTGAACACTTAACTCATTCTGAGCAACCGTGGATAGAAGCTCGTCAAGGCTTAGATCCAGGAGAAAGGTCTCAAGAAGTGATTCTTCATGAGACAATGAAATCTTACTATGAAAAATACGTAGTTGAAGATTAGTGAGCAAAAAGCATCTACCTAAACAATCTAGAAATACTAAGTCGGGCAAAATTTCTCAAGATGCTACAGCTAATGTGTCTCAAGGGGGTAGCACTGACCACCAAAATCCAAGTTTTAGGTTTGCATACGCTGACGAAAATCGCTGTCGTTTGTCAGATTGGCAACCAGATGAAATACTCGATCTCGTCCGTAACCTTAAGAAGATTGAGAAACATACTTGGTCTCAGATAAAAGGGCAGGGGTCAAGACACAGGGGTGACACAGTAGGCTGTGGATATAAAATTATTAACAACCTCCCTTCTTTGCCAGAGGGAGTAAGTGAAGATCATAAGATATCAGAAATGCGTATCTGTCAAAGAAAACGTATCTTTGGCTTTCGGATGAACTCGATTTACTATATTGTCTGGTTTGACCGTGATCACAGCATTTGCCCTGAATGATAGGAATTTGTAAATCAAAGAATGCTTGAATCAAATTGCTTTTTGATATTTAGCCATTTCCGCAAAAGGCAATCTACAGCGATCGCACATTCCATATTCCCATAATGCCGGAATCTTAAACCGCGCACCACATTTAGGACACTTGGATAGTAACCGCAAATTATGGCGATCGCATCCCCCAGTTTCCTTAAACTGCCACTTAATCTGGTGACAAGGTGTTTCCGCATAACAAGCACCACATAACCGAATAGGCTCATGCTGCATACCCACACCAGGAGGTGGTAGCATTTGGGCTAACCTTTCGGCATCCACCTCCACCACAGATGCAACGCCCTCCAATTCTTCTTGACTAGGGCGAGGATTAAAATGAAACCTTTCCCACCGTGCTACCACAGCACCAATACCTGCTAAATTTCCCAACCCAGCAGCAGATAAATGGTTAGCACGTCTGAACCTGCCAAGAAAATGGCTCAGGCTTTCCCCTGGATATGGTTGGATAATAAAAAGCCAGGGCTTAACATCTGGTGCTGTCATTACTTATACTCCTGTGCGACTTCCTGTAAAACAGCCTTGTCAATCTTTTTTAATCCCCTTGATAAAGAGCGTATAGCTGCTTCCCTGAGAATTTCATCTAAACGACCAATATAACCCTCTGTTGCCGAAGTCAGAATCCGCAGCATATCCTTACTAATCAGATTAGAAGGCAAAGGTAACTTTAGAACCTTATCTTCCCAGGTTTGTACAGTATCCTGAAAATCCTTTCCTGACAACTTTCCAAAACGATGACAAGCCCGAAACCGATTATAAACTTGTTCATCTCGTTTGATTACTGCTTCTAACCGATCAGTTCCTACCAACACAATAGCAATGCCCAACTTGTCATAAATATCACGCACCTCTGCAAAAGTTTCAGGCTTGATGCGGTCAGCTTCATCAACAATAATCATCTCCACACCACAGCCTCTTAATACCTCCATAGTTCTGTTGCGAAAATCCGAGACTGTTCCCTTAGTCGCCTTAAACTTGAGATACTCAATAATCTCCTCAAACAAATCCTTTGCACCGCATTTTTGGGGTGGCTGAATATAAATTACAGGGACAATTGGTGGTCGTCCCACCTCTGCTTGTACTTTCTGCCTGTATCTATAGGCATCACAAGCAACTGTCTTCCCCGTACGTGATTCTCCAACTACTCGGCAAGATTGCCGTGCCTTACGTTTTCCATCTAACCAATCATGCAAGGTGATCACTTGCTGTAATGGAACAATGCTCTTACCCTTGAGACGAGTAATTTCAACCTGTAACCACTCATCATCTGGTTTTACCCCACCCAATTGCTTGGCGATCGCTTGTGCATCTGTCATTGTCTAAAACCCGTATTCTTCACGCAGTTGTTCATAGTCCCAAACCTCTAGTTCAGGGGATGAAGATTGAACCTGAGTAGTAGATTCCACTTCTTCCACTTCCATGACAGGAGATGGTAGAAATTCAGTTTTACTTTCATTAACCGCAGTAGAACGCAAAATCTCCTGCTCCAATTTTTGACGTTCCTTGCGACTTTTCTTTTTTGCTACCAGAGCATCACGTTCAAGGACTTCTTGTAATAAAGCTTGGTTGCTAACAGTTTTACCTGCATTACGCAGTCTACGACTAGCAGCAATAGCTTCATCTAATGAAAGTTGTTCAGTCTCCAAATCTTGAGCATGAGCGCGAGTCAGAAAAACTTCTTGATTTTTCTCTTGGCGATAAACCAGCAACGTTGTAATATCTCTGGGGTCATATCTTAAATTGACCGTTTCCCCCGCATATCCTTCTAAATATTCCCCTCGATACATCACATTTTGGAACTGCAAGTATCCACCTCTTTGTACCGTGCGCCGTGACTGCTTCATTAAGCAGATATCTAAATTACGTTCTTCAATTGGCACTGGTACTGAAGGTAATCCTGCTTCCCAACGTCCAAAGCGAGTTTGATCACCCATTCGAGCGTCAATACTTTGGTTATAGCGGTCAACAATGTAGCGAACCATTAGTTGTTCTAGTTCTCTGAGAGTTAGTCTTGCATCTTTTTCCGCATCTTCTGGTCGTTCCTGGACATTAGATCCTGTATAACCAGGTAGAGTAGAAAAAAGTTGATCATTGAATGTCTTAAAAGGACGCTCAACTACTCCACCTTCAGAAGGGCGATCGCGTAAATGACAGACAAAGCCCAATTGCACTGAAATCTCACTCAAATGGTTAGAGCGAAAATCTTTTCCCCCATCAGTATAAAAATGTTCCGGCTTACCGTAAGTTCCCCATTCGCAGTGCAGTTTGTACTCTGAACCATATCTTTTTGGCAAAATCGCATGGCGTAATGCTAAAGCAACTACCACTGAACTAGGTGCATCAAACCCCAAGTTGATACCCATGATGCAACGAGAATAGGTATCAATTACAGTTGTTAGCCAGGGACGGACTAAAAGTTTACCATGCTGATCTACTAGCAACACATCCACACGGGTATGGTCACACTGCCAAACATGGTTACTATAATCAACAGATAAATCTTGCCCCTCACGGGTTTTAACTGAAAGTGTTGTCCCCCTCCAACCAGGACTGCGGATACTCTTAGTCTTTTCTTTTTGTTCCAATATGGGAGTTAACACCCGTAAAACAGTCCTGTAATTAGGAGGCTTGGTGTCGCTTAGTTCACGCGCCTTAGCTTGAACTCTCAGAGCAACTTGTTTAGGAGTCATGCGCTTACTACCCTTGTTACCCTCTCGATAAGTTTTGATGATAAAGTTTTCCCAAAACTCACCAATTCGATGTTTTCCTTTATCACTCCTACCCGCCTGAGTGAGTCCGACTAAGCCATTTTCCTCCCACTTTTTCACTAAACGCTGCACCGTGCGGACTGACACATCAAGCTTTGCAGCAGCCTCCTTTAACTTCTGCCCATAAGTTGTGCGATCGCACGGTTCAAGCAAACTTTGTATTACCTCTAACTTCCGTTGGGTTTCCTCTGGGAGTTCTGTAAGAATCACATTCATCTCAGGAGGTGTGTTACTTTCTTCTGATAAGGTTTCCGCAACATCTACTGAGGTATGAACAGTAAAATTAGACATACTATATTCTGTCCATGAAATAAGAGGTTTTTTATAAACACATGATGTTATTCTAGCGTAATGAAAGGCGACAATCAATTTGTCATTATGAAAATTTATAAAACCTTTTTTATAATTAAAAACGCGACATCTAATTTGTCATATTTATGGGATCTGACATTTAATTTGTCACTGAACTGGATTGAAGTATAGTATGGTAAAATAACTAAAGCCTTTGTAGAGTAAGGATTTACATCATGACATTAATTTGTCATAATGACATATAATTTGTCACTGTACACCTATCCTACCAATTGCGCCATCCTCCAGTGGATGTAACTTCACTAGTAGATTTCCCATGATTTTGCAATAAAGATTGATATTCTTGGCTGCTAGACCAACGGTCAATTTCTCTAGCTCGGAGTACTGGGACTGGATGAGTTAATTGGGATGTGCGGGTGGCTTTGACCATTTCCCCCAGTTCGGTTTTACTAATGTCATCGTAAGCACGAGCCTGAGCTACAAAGGCATCTAAATTAAGTTGTGGTGCTAGGATAGGGGAACCACCGGCTAACTTCATTAAGACTGACATTACCACTTTGGGGTCTTGGGTGGCGAGTAATGCAGCGCGATCGCATGTAAACTCAGCACAGCGTACCCATTCTAATAATTGTGCTTGTATAGCTTGGGCGATAAAAGTACCGACATTGGGGACAATTGCAGCGGCTAAGACCAGAAGATTCACAGGTGTTAAATAAACGCTGTGGTCACACTTAAGATGTCCTAATTCATGGGCGATCACCGCCTGTATTTCCTGTGGGGTCAACAGTTCCACCAAGGAAGTATGGAGGACAATAAAAGGCTGCTTACCCCGCATAGCAAAAGTATAAGCATTAGGAGCCGGATGTTGGCGGATATATAACTGGGGAGGGTCTATATCCAGGATTTTGCAGGCTTCTAACAATAATGCGTATAAATCAGGTAGTTGTTTTTCACCCACCAACACACTGGCGGCGATATTTTCCACATAAAAAACCTGTTCGGCGACCGGTCCGAGCCAATTTCGCACCATCATATCCAGACCTGGTATCTGCTTGAGAGATTTGGTGGCTTGTAGGTCTAATGGATGACGAAAGGAGTCAGCTGTTAACCCGATGAGCGGAGTTTTGCACAAGGACATGATATAGCAACCTGAAGAAACAGAAGATTAATAACCTCCCATAGCTAGTATAACCAGTTCTGAGTCCTGAGTGCCAGTTATGGAGTTACCCCCCTTAGTCTCCCCATGTCCTGGGCGGAAACAGTAATCTAATCCTGTACAGTTCAGCCGGGAAAGATTAAGGTAGGGTAAAACCTCCTGAGGTTACCTTGTGGGTATACTCTAGGTTGAGGTTACGGGAGTACTACCACTGGAGGTTAATTCCGTATCTTGTTCCACATTTAACACGCGGACGATTTTCGCTCCTAGTTGCTGCAATTTGAGATCAATGCGGTCATAGCCGCGATCAAGATGCTGTAGTCCTTGAAAGGTCGTTTGTCCCTCCGCTGCTAGTCCTGCTAAAACTAATGCTGCCGATGCCCGTAAATCTGCGCCTATAACTGGTGCGCCGGATAAACTTGGGACGCCTCGGATCAAAGCGGTATTGCCTTTGACGCGAATATCTGCTCCCAGACGATTCAACTCCGAAGCATGACGCAAACGATTTTCAAACACAGATTCATTAATTAGGCTGTCACCCTGAGCAACACTCAGTAAAGACATAAATGGCGCTTGCATATCCGTAGGAAAACCTGGATGGGGTAAGGTTTCAATATCAATGGCTGTAAGAGTAGATGCCGGGAGGATACGTAAACAGTCTGGTGTATCTTCAATGATCTTTAAACCCATTGCTTGCAATTTAGCAATTACTGGAGTTAAGTGACTTGGTAATACTGGAGACATACTAATTTCCGAACCGGTGATAGCTCCTGCCACTAAAAAGGTTCCAGCCTCAATGCGATCAGGAATAATGCTGTAGTCGATAGAATGTAAATTGGTAACACCAACTATAGTAATCTTACTACTGCCAGCCCCCTGAATCTTCGCCCCCATACCGTTACAGAAATTCGCCAAATCAACGACTTCTGGTTCCCGTGCTGCGTTTTCAATAATGGTTTCACCATCTGCTAAGGTGGCGGCCATCATTAAAGTTTCCGTTGCGCCCACACTGGGTGTATCTAGGTAGATTTTGGCACCTTGTAACCTACCACGATTCCCTGGCACATAAGCATGGCAAATGCCATGTTCAATATGGACTTCTGCCCCCATGGCTTGGAGACCACGCACGTGTAAATCCACCGGTCTAGCTCCAATAGCACAACCACCTGGTAATGGCATTTGTGCTGCTCCTAGCCGACCCACAAGGGCGCCAATGGCAAAAAAACTAGCCCGTAATTGGGTAACTAGTTCATAGGGAGCCGTTGATGTGGTAATTTCCCTGGCGTTGATATCCAACATATCCCCTTCTCTAGTGAGGCCAACGCCTAAAGCTGACAAAACCTCACTCATTCGTGCTACATCCGCCAATAAGGGAACATTACGGATCCGACAATCACCTGAACACAGCAAAGAGCCAGCCATAATCACTAGTGCGGAATTTTTAGCCCCGCTGATTTTGACGTGACCGCCTAAAGGATGCCCACCCCATATTTGCAAGACTGAGGAGTCTGCTTCCTGAGAAGGCTTGGCATCTGGTAAGCTGCTAGAAGGATTAATAAGCCTACCTCCAAAAACAATACGTGATTTTATAGGTTAGAAGTTGGTTTTGATTCTACAGTAAAGAGTTCATCTGTCTACCTGTTGTGGCACATCTTGCACAAATTAACTTTATTGCTGATGTTCAGTGCTCGGTTTATGAGAATTTCAAAATTCTCATACAGCAGAAGTATCACATAATTTCTCAGGAATGGCACTTGACAAACATAAATATTTAGGTAAAAATAGGAAATTGTCAATGTCAGCGGAACTGGCGGAATTGGCAGACGCGCTAGATTCAGGTTCTAGTGCCGCAAGGCTTCCGGGTTCAAGTCCCGGGTTCCGCATCGAGGTAATTTAATTTAACTGTTTTTTGAAATTGGATGACGCCGGTTGAGCGGCTTGTAATTGTGTTAACCAGTATCCAGAACTCTTTAGTCAAGCAAATCCGAAAGCTGCACTCTACCAAAGAGCGTCACAAGCAACAATTATGTTTACTGGAAGGAACACACCTGTTGCAGGAGGCTTGTGATGTGAGTTACCCCCTAGTGACAGTTTGTTGCACTCCAGAATGGCAAATGTCCCACCCGGAACTCTGGGAAGCAGCTTGTCGCCACAGTCAAAGGGTAGAAATTGTTAGTCAAGAAATTCTAGCGGCGATCGCTACCACAGTACAACCAGATGGTGTAATTGCTACGGCGCAACGGGGGATTAATCAAACTCCACCGCCGGTTACTGGGTTACTCCTGGCCTTGGAAACTATCCAAGATCCAGGTAATCTGGGGACGATAATTCGCACCGTTGCGGCCACTGGGGCCACGGGGTTATGGTTGAGTAGCGACAGTGTAGATGTAGACAGCCCGAAGGTTTTACGTGCTTCTGCGGGACAGTGGTTTCGCGTGAATACAGCAGTAACAGGAGATTTGAAACAGATAGTCGCACAAAGTCAGCAAGGGGGAATGCAGGTAGTCGCTACCCTACCCACGGCGGATTTAACCTACTGGGATGTAGACTGGCGAAAACCCAGTATAATTTTACTCGGTAATGAAGGGGCTGGGTTGTCGCCTGATTTAGCTGCCATGGCAGATCAGCAAGTGAAAATCCCTCTAAGTCCGGGAGTAGAGTCTTTGAATGTGGCGATCGCTGCTGCTTTAATGTTATACGAAGCCCAAAGGCAAATAATTTACCGGTAATTACGCTGTAGCCGCTGGTAAATTGACATCAATTCCGACTGGCTATTCACGGGGCCGCGGGGGGATGGTAATTCGCTATTAGGCCAGGTAGGTAAATCATTACAAGGGCATAATAAAGCAGGCATTCCTAGATTACGCTTGGGGATGGGCATTTGACAACGTCCACACGGTAACACCTCCCATGCTGGTGTGAGCAGTTCGCCAATAGTTTCATAGGTCCCCTCCAAGTGACATTCCCCGGTACTCTCAGACAGAATTTTCTGCCAACATTGCTCAAATTCGTCGCTATATCTATCACCCTTTAGCACTGGTCGGGGTAAAAAGCTGACCTGACCATTGCTAGTGATTACCCTCTTACCCAACTGAAACCAGTAGGCAAGATATTTTCTTACTTCTTGTTTAGTTGCCATAGGATAATTTTAAATTCTCATAGGGGATATTGGGGGGTGTAATGTTTAATTTGAAATTAAGATTGTGCAGGTGGTAGTGGTATACCCAGGAGACTAAGATTGAGAGCATGACCCCCAGTCACTAAATAAACAGGTTCACAAACAGCACCTAATTGGCGGACTAGAGAACCCAAGCGATCGCGAAACTGGCGACCAAGAGGGTAAGCTGGAACTACACCCCAACCTGTTTCCTCAGCCACAAATATCACCTGAGCAGTTACCAACTCCAGGGTGGTCAATAATTCTGCTACGGTCTTTTTCCAGGTATCTTCATCTTGTTCCAAAAGGTTAGCCACCCAAGTCCCCAAAGAATCAACCAAAAGGCAGCGATTTGGCTGGGCATCTGCTAGAGTAGTCGATAATTTCACAGGCACCAAAAGAGTTACCCAATCTGATGGACGACGTTCTTGGTGTTTTTGAATACGCTTTTGCCATTCTGTATCCCCCGGTGTTTCAGTGGCTGTGGCGAGATAAACCACCGGTTTTCCGGACTTTATAGCCAGAGTTTCTGCCCATTCACTTTTACCAGACCTTGCAGGCCCAGTGACTAAGATGACTTTGCCCAAAACTGTATCCTAATATAACGGTTATCCCAACCGGTGCATTCTGAAACCTTCCAAACTACTGGAAACATGACATTGCAGGATATTTGTATGAAAACAGGTTTAAAACGGATTGAAGCTACTCTACATGATTTAGGGAATCGTAGCAGCACCCCAGGGAGTGATTCCTTAAACTCCTGCTTCTCCTTTAGGATTAGCACAGGAGCAACAGAATCCACCTTTGAAGCAACACAGACAGAGGAAGTAGGCACAGCAGTTCCCCAGGAGGATGTTACCAAGGAGAACTTGTACCCACAAAAACACTGTGTGCAAACCTTCCCCGCCCAAGATATGGGGGGAAAAACACCGAGCTTACCCAAGTTCAAACATCCTAGCTTCAGTAGCCATCGCCACGGGGCTAATCCAGCATTAGCGATGAATATATTGCAAGATATCCAAGAACATATCGCCAGTTGGCAAAGGGAACTACAGACAATATTACAACAAATTCAAGAAATTTACTTAGAAGGACCGATTGTTAACGGCTGGTTAGAATCCCGCGTCCAAGAAGTAGAACGGGGAGGAACTGCTACACTGCGACATGGGGAAGTTGACCGCATCATGGAGTATGTAGAACAAATTTGTGCTCATAGCGGTGCAGAATCTCAACCTTCCCACCGCACTGGTTATCACCTGTGTGGTTTGGATGCTGCTGGTAAAGTTTGGTCTCGTGCTTGTTCAGCAGATGAGTTACCCATAGTCAGTTTAGCGATCGCCCGTTATCAAAAATTACGTCAACTCCTAGGGCGCAAACAGTACCTAGAAACCCGCCTGAGCCAGTTAGCAGAAACTTTGGTCGTTTTACATAGTAATCTGCAGCAGCCATGATTCAAACTCCCCTTAAGGGGAGTTTGAACCCGTATTGAACTGATTTGTTAGTTGATAGAGTCGTTGGGTGAGACTAACGCAATTTTATCCACAGCATATTGAAAGGATATTTCATCCCCTGCTTTTTGATAGATATATGCAGCAGCTTTCCAGTCATTAATTGCACCTTGATGATCTCCTAAATCATAAAGAGCTAAACCCCGGTTGTAGTATGCACTAGGGTAATTAGGATTAATCTTGAGGGCTTGGATATAATCTGCAATGGCTCCCTGATTATCATCTAAGTAATAAAGCGCTGAACCCCGGTTATTATAAGCATCAGCATCATCAGGGTTAATTTTCAGGGCTTGGGTATAATCTGCAATGGCTCCTTGATAATCTTCTAACTCACAGCGAGCATTCCCCCGGTTATTATAAGCATCAGCATCATCAGGGTTAATTTTCAGGGCTTGGGTATAATCTGCAATGGCTCCCTGGTGATCTCCCAGATCAGACAGAGCTAACCCCCGGTTGTAGTAAGCTAAGGCGTAATTAGGGTTAATTTTCAGGGCTTGGGTATAATCTGCAATGGCTCCCTGGTGATCTCCCAGATCAGACAGAGCTAACCCCCGGTTGTAGTAAGCTAAGGCGTAATTAGGGTTAATTTTCAGGGCTTGGGTATAATCTGCAATGGCTCCCTGGTGATCTTCTAAGTAATAGCGAAGTAGACCCCGCAAGTAGTAAGCTGTGGCGAAATCAGGATCAATGTTCAGGGCTTGGGTATAATCATTAATAGCAGCTGTGATTTCTCCTAAGTGAGAAAGAGCTTTTCCTCGGTTGTTATAAGCATAAGCTAAACTTGAGTTAATGCTGATGGCGTGAGTATAATCATTAATAGCAGCTGTGATTTCTCCTAAGTGAGAAAGAGCTACTCCCCGGTTGTTATAAGCATAAGCATCATTGGGATTAATTTTCAGGGCTTGGGTATAATCACTAATTGCTCCCTGCTTATCCCCCAATTGGGAGCGAGCATTTCCCCGGTTGTTATAAGCCTGAGCAAAATTTGGGTCAATTCTCAGAGCTTGGGTATAATCATTAATAGCAGATGTGATTTCTCCTAAGTAGTAGTGAGCTTTCCCGCGCTGGAAGTAAGCCGCAGCATTATCAGGTTGTAGTCGTAATGCTTGATTACAATTAGCGATCGCACGTTGATAGTCTTCTGGATTAAAGCATTTGTTAGCCATGTCAATATACTCCTCAACTTCCAAACCCATCAAAGATTGATTACAGATTTATTGCTGCAATAAATTAAGTTGCTGCTGTGCGTCTCGCAAATTATTTCTGTCCCCACTTTCTTGGAAAATTTTAATAGCTTGTTGAAAATCTGCGATCGCACTTTGTTTATTTCCTTGTTTTATGTGGTTCACAGCCCTGTTATAATAGGCTAACCCATAACGGGGATTAATAGCGATCGCCTGGGAATAATCTTCATGAGCAGCTTTGTAATTTCCCAATTCCAGGTTAACATTGCCACGGTTATTATAAGCCGCCACATCCTGAGAATTGAGTGCAATAGCTTGGGTATGGTCTGCAATTGCACCTTCATAATTTCCAAAAGAGAGACGATGAATACCCCGGTGATTATAAGCTGCGCCCCACTGGGGATTTAACTCTAAAGCTTGATCATAATCTGCAATAGCTTTCAATTTATATCCCAATTCACTATGCATATCCGCTCTTTGGAGATAGGCCACCGCATATTTAGGAGAGCGATTAATAGCCTGGGTATATTCCTGAATAGCTGCATACTTTTGATTATTACTAGCGTGAATTAAACCTTTTTGATAATAAGGTCTAGGATCATCAGGATTAATCTTAATTATCGCCTCAAAATCCTCCATTGCGGTTTTGTAAATTCTCAACCTACGGCGGAGAATACCCCGTTGTAAATAAGCCTCAATATAATTAGGTCTTAATCTGATAGCTGTGCTAAAGTCTTCATTAGCCCTTCTATTCTCATTCATTTTTACTAAGGCTAAACCTCGTCCATAATAAGCATAGGCATGACGATAATTTAATGCAATTGCCTGGCTATAGTCAGCAACTGCTTCTTGGTATTTACCCAATTCATATAAAGAAAATCCTCTGTCATAGTAAGCATCTGCATCTTGCGGATTTAATGCAATAGCTTTAGTAGCATCTATCTTTGCTCCCTGATAATTTCCCAACTGATAGAATGCATTTCCGCGTTTCTTATAAACCTGATAACTTTGTGAATTCAATTTAATCGCCACAGTAAATTCCTCAACTGCGGCTTGATAGTCTCCCTGTTGATATTTTCTTAATCCTTCTTGGTAGACTTCCTCAAAATTTATCAGAGGATTTATAGTTATAATTGGCGATTTTAAAACAACTGCTGTTACAGTTACTATCCAACTGATTACTGCTAGAGTTAACCAAAGTTTCTGCTGTTTTTGCTGAGTAAATCTTTGAGTTTTCACTTGCTTGATCTCTTTTAAAACTTCAGTTGCTGACTGGTACCGCTTGTGATGGTCAAAGCGTACCATTTTATCAAAGACTTTTCCTATTTCCCTCCTAATATTAAGATTTTCACTCCGCCAAATAATTTCCCCTGTTAGCACACTTCTATGCTGTTGTAATTTTAATATTTCTTTCTCTTGTAAGCCTAGAACTGCTGCGATGGCAATTATCCCTAAAGCATAGATGTCACTGTTATATTGAGAATGACCGCGCAATTGTTCTACAGGTGCATAGTCGAGATTAGCGACATTATTCGTTATCAGTTCAGGAATAGCGCCAAAATTAACTAAAACTAATTTTTGATCTGACTCTCGACGAATGATATTTGTAGGTTTAATATTCTGGTGAATTACTCCCCGTTCATGTACAAATACTAAAATTTCTAATATTTCAGATAAAATCCTAATTACCTGTTCTGCTGTTAAAGGTGTTCCCGAGAACATCTCATCGACTAAGGTATGACCAATAATGTGTTCTTGAACTAGGTAGAATTTTTCATTTTCCTCAAAATAACTGACTAAATTTTGGATCTGTTCATGTTCCTGGCTGAGTTGCTGTAACTTCTGTCCTGCATTGAGAAATAACTCTCGCAAAATATTGAGATTGGAGAAAGTATCACTATCGGGAGCTAGTTCCTGGACTACCAATTGACGACCTGGAATGAGAACATCTTCGGCTAAATAGTTTTGTACTCTCTCCTCTACATTGAGGACTTTCAGGAGGTGATAACCCGCACCCAAAATTTTACCATTCATTTGTGTCTGAGTGATTACAGTTAAAATACTGCCTATTTCCCCACACTGAAGAGATAGGCAGATACTGAAATGTTAAATTAGGCTGGAACTACAAATTTTTCGCTACCAGCCAAACCAAAGGCGCTGTGAATAACTTGCAAAGCTTTGACACCGTCTTCTTGGGCGACAACACAGCTAATTTTGATTTCTGAGGTAGCAATCATTTGAATATTGATTTGGTTTTCGGCTAAAGCGTCAAACATTTTAGCTGCAATACCAGGGTGTCCCACCATCCCAGCACCAACAATACTGACCTTAGCGATCGCATTGTCTAAGATAACTTCACCCCATTCTAATTCTCCCGCCACGGCGGTGAGCATTTTCTGTGTACTTTCCCCATCCATCTGTGAGACAGTAAAAGCAATATCCCGTCTGGGAATACCGTCAACTATGCGACACCGTTGAGATTGAATAATCATATCAACACTGACATTGTGCTGTGCTAATAGTCCAAATAACCTAGCGGCCATTCCTGGTCGGTCGGGTACTTGACGAATTGCTAGACGTGCTTGGTTCATATCCAGGGCGACACCACGGACAGGGGGAGCAGATGATACAGCAATTGTTTTTGGTGGCTTAATTTCCTGGTCTTGTGCAATATCAAAAGCTTGACGCAGTGCAGCCACCGCGCGATCGCACTCTGTCGCATCTACTACACAACTTACTTTAACTTCACTAGTAGAAATCATCTGAATATTTACTTGTGCTGCAGCTAAAGTCGCGAACATTTTAGCGGCGACCCCGGGACGCCCAATCATTCCCGCCCCTGCAATACTAACCTTAGCAATATTTTGTTGTACCATGACCTCAGCTTCCTGAGAGTTAGGCTGATTTCTCAATGCTGGGGCGATGGCGGATGCTACCGCTTCCGCTCGTTTTAATATCGGTGCTGTGACGGTAAAAGCTATGTCATTAGTATTACCTTCATGTATAGACTGAATAATCAAATCTACATCGACATTTTGCCGGGATATTTCCCCAAATAATCGCGCTGCTACCCCGGGCTTATCGGGTACGCGCAACAACGCCACCTTGGCTTGGTCTGTGTCAAACTCTACATGATCTACCGGGCGGGCAATTTCCAGATTCACCAGTGATCGACCTTGGGGTTTAGGGGATGTTACCCAAGTACCGGGGTCATCACGCCAACTAGATTTTACCACCAGGGGCACACCATAATTCCGGGCAATTTCCACAGCGCGTGGATGTAAAACTTTTGCCCCTAGGCTTGCAAGTTCCAGCATTTCATTACAGCTAATCTCCTCCATTAACTGAGCTTCTGCCACTAGGCGGGGGTCTGTAGTCAATATACCAGGAACATCCGTATAAATTTCACAGAAATTCGCTTCTAAAGCTGCAGCAATAGCCACGGCGGAAGTGTCGGAACCGCCGCGACCCAAGGTGGTAATTTCCATATCTCTGAGGCTAGATATACCCTGAAAGCCAGCAACTACAACCACTTTTCCTTGAGCAATCTGATGACGCAGGCGTTCGGTTTCAATATGTAAAATTCGGGCGCGGGTGTGTTCAGCTTCAGTGACAATTCCTACCTGTCCCCCAGTCATAGAAATTGCTGGCTGTCCAATTTCTTGTAATGCCATACTAACTAAAGCAATAGTGACTTGCTCTCCAGTGGAAAGCAACATATCCATTTCCCTGCGGTTGGGATGGCGAGAAATTTCTTGAGCCATTTTTACCAGTCCATCTGTGGTTTTACCCATTGCTGAAACCACTACGACCACAGAGTTACCCGCCTTAACAGTGTTGTACACACGCTGTGCAACAGCTTGAATACGTTCTACAGAACCGACAGATGTACCACCGTATTTTTGAACTATGAGCGCCATAAGTTTATATCTAATCAATGCTGCCTACTTTCATTGATGCCCCTTGGGGAAGCCTGGAAAGTATTACTGGTTGTTTAGTTTATTAATATCAGAATCAGAGCCGACAAAAAACCGGTAATTTAGGTTTCTTAGCCAACATTACTCAAAAACACAGATTGCCGCAGTCAAGGTTAAACTATATTATACAGTTTCAGCAGGGCTATTAAGTCTTTGAAAAATACAAGATCAACCCCATGTAGCCCCGGGGATTTGACTCTGGCGTGTTTATCAAATTAAACCTTTTAAACCTTAATTTCCGGCTATACCTGAAAGATGATCATTTGTCTGAATTATGATCACCATAGTTTTACCATTCTCAGTCAGTATTGTGCATCGGCAAACTGCGGAGATTTGAAGAGCAGCAATTTAACCCCATCAAACAATATTGCCAATCCAGTCAACTAGATGAGTAAAATCATATTTGCTGTTATGGTAGCGATCGCCTCATCCCTTCGCCATTCAGTTAAAAAAACGGTAAAAAATCGGCTATTTTGTCAGGGAATCCTGATAATAAACCGATAATTAATTATCAGCGATCGCCAATATCAAAGGGAAGTTCCTGTCAATGTTGAGTAACAGCTATTTTTGGCATTTTCCCAGATGAATGTGGCTTTTCTCAGACACTGTTGTTACAAATCGGCACATTTGTTTTATAATTCTTAAACATCAGCAAAGATTTGTCACTAATCTGTAGAAATTAACAGCCGGGTGTTACGAGAAGCTGTTCCAGGGCTGTAACAGAGTAAAATTGAGGGATGCAAAATGTCAAATAGCCCAGGATTATATATTCTACTAGTCAGTGTTCACGGCTTAATTCGGGGTAAAAATCTAGAATTAGGGAGAGATGCTGACACCGGCGGACAGATTAAATATGTGCTAGAATTGGCTCAGGCTTTAGCAGCTAACCCACAAGTAGAACGTGTAGACCTAGTAACTCGTTTAATTAATGATCCAAAAGTTAGCTCAGATTATGCTCAACCGGTAGAAGTTCTGGGTGATAAAGCCCAAATTATTCGTGTTAATTGCGGTCCACGTCGTTATCTGCGCAAAGAAGTTCTCTGGCCTCATTTAGATAATTTTGCTGATGAATTACTCAAGCACCTGCGCCAAGTGGGAAAACTACCCGATGTTATTCATAGCCATTACGCCGATGGTGGTTATGTGGGTTGTCGGGTTGCAGGTTGGTTAGGTGTACCACTTGTACATACTGGTCATTCCCTAGGACGTGTGAAACAACAAAGACTTTTAGACCAGGGTACAAAAAGGGAAACCATTGAAAGTACTTATCATATGAGTACCAGAATTGAGGCCGAGGAAACCACCCTGGCCAGTGCAGCCTTAGTCATTGCTAGTACCCATCAAGAAGTCACCGACCAGTACGGTATTTATGACCACTATCAGCCTGATAGAATGGTGGTCATTCCTCCAGGGGTAGCACTCAAGGACTTTTACCCGGTTCCAGAAAATTGGCAAGAACCAGGAATTTACCAGGATTTAAAACGATTTCTCAATCATCCTGAAAAGCCGATAATTATGGCGCTTTCCCGTCCAGCAATTAAGAAAAATGTCGGTACTCTGGTGAAAGCTTATGGTGAAGATCCACGACTGCGTCATTTAGCGAATTTAGTCCTGATTTTAGGCAATCGCGATGACATCAGCACCATGGAATCAGACCCACGCCATGTATTTGCAGAAATTTTTCACTTAATCGACCTTTACGACCTTTACGGATACGTCGCTTACCCCAAACACCATTCATCTGATCAAGTTCCGGAACTATATCGATTGGTAGGTAAAACGGGGGGAGTCTTTATTAATCCCGCCTTAACTGAGCCATTTGGTCTGACTTTAATTGAGGCTACAGCCTGCGGTGTGCCAATTATTGCTACATCAGATGGTGGTCCACGAGATATCCTGGAGGTATGCGACAATGGGATGTTGATTGATCCTCTAGATATTAAGCAGATCCAGTATGCTCTGCGAACAGCACTCACAGATACACAACAGTGGAAAACTTGGTCGAAAAATGGGTTAGAGCGAGTGCGGGATAATTTCTCTTGGTCTAGTCACGTAGAACGTTATCTCCAACAGGTGCAGCAATTATCCCAACGACCCGTTAAATCTATGCTCAGTCCCCTACCAAAGGCTTTAGCAAATGACCTGGCTGATTCTAATACCCTCGACCAAAACCGCTTACCAACCGCAGATCGGTTTCTGGTGTGCGAAATTGATAACACTTTGTTAGGAGACCAGGAAGCTTTACAACAACTCATAGAACGAGTATATCAGGAAGGTCAATCTACGGGAGTAGGTATTGCGACCGGGCGCAATTTGCAAAGTTCCTTAGATATGTTAGAGGAATGGCATTTCCCCAGACCAGATTTACTGATTGTGTGTGCAGGTAGTGAAATTTATTATGGACCTCAGGTAATCCCAGATAGTAACTGGCAAAGACACATTAGTTATCATTGGAACCCTCAGGGTGTTCGTCAAGCAATGGAGACATTACCCGGTGTTTCTCTGCAACCCCCAGAATGTCAAGGTAAGTTTAAAATCAGCTACTTTATTGATGAAGCCACATCTGTGAGCTTTAAGGAAATTATGCGTCATCTGCGGCAGCATAAGCTCCATGTTAAAGGAATCTATAGCCATAGTATGTATCTTGATTTGTTACCTATCCGGGCTTCTAAGGGAGATGCTATTCGTTATTGTGCTTTGAAGTGGGGACTACCAATACAACGATTTTTAGTAGCAGGAGCATCTGGTAATGATGAATCAATGCTGTCTGGCAATACTTTGGGTGTGGTTGTTGGTAATTATAGCCCTGAACTGGAAAAGTTACGGGAGTATCCCCAAGTTTACTTTGCCGCAGGAAAATACGCTTGGGGTATCTTGGAAGCACTAGACCGCTATGACTTTTTTGGCGCTCTGTCTAAATCTGAAGATGTTCTATTAGCAGATAATTAGCTGTTTGTCAATGAATTTTCAGAACAACTAATGTCATGTCATCGGTGTTTTGTCTTTCATCACCGATAAATTCCAAGACTTGATCAAACAGATAATCTACAATCTCCTCGGCTCCGCTGCAATACCTGCAAGCGGCATTAAAAGCGGCGACAAAATTTTCTTCATCGAAGCGATCGCCACTGGCTGCCGCCGCATCAGTTAAACCATCTGTATAATATATAACTGTATCTCCCGGTTCTAACTGAGCCTGGGCATCTTCGTATTGACTATTAGCATCTAAACCAATCAGCATACCCAAAGTATCCAAGCGGGTAATACTTTTAGTGGCTGCGTGCCACCACAGGGGAGGATTGTGTGCGGCATTACTATAAGATAAAACCCGATTCACCGGATTATATTCCGAGTAAAATAGAGTCACAAACCGATGGGAATTTTCCAAATCCGCATACATCACTCGATTCAGATTTTGTAGAATCACACATGGGGAATGACCATGGAACACCTCACCACGCAGCATTCCCCGCATCATGGTCATAATTAGCCCAGCGGGGACACCTTTACCCATGACATCCCCAATTACCAAACCCCAGCCTCCTGTTTCCTGGGCAGTTTTGCCATTCAGCTGTCCTTGATTTTGATGGGTGGGGATAAAGTCATAGTAATCTCCACCCACACGATTAGCGGGTTTACAGCGTGCAGCTAGAGTTGCACCGGGAATAATCGGACATTGTCGGGGTAAGAGTCGCCGTTGAATTTCTGCGCCAATTTCTAGTTCTTGATCTAAGCGCTCTTTTTTTCTCAATTCTACGGCTAGTTCTTCGTTTTCAATAGCTACAGCTGTTTGATCTGCTACTAGTCTGACTAACTTTTGTCTGGTATCTGTCCAGCTATATTCAGGATCGCGGCTGAGGACATAAAGCCAGCCCCGTTCTGTATGCTTGACCAGGATTGCAGTCCCAAAGATTTGTACATCTGGATCCAAGTAGCGATGGATTTGGTCATCTAACATCCCTGTAGCTGTTGCTAAAGGTCCTGTATGAGATAGAAGTGTGATTTGACTACTAGCGGTTTCTAGAGCTTTGCGGATATTCTTACGCTGGCGGCTATCCTGCCAGTGTAGTTGTTCTAAGCGAATTTGACCATTAGGTTTATGTAGGAACAAAGCACTACCATCTGCATCTGTGACTCTAGTGGCGATCAGTGGTATCAGCTGCAAAAACTGGTTTAAATTATTGAAACTTCTGAGGGCAAATCCTAAAGAACTCAGTAAATCTTGGATTTTATTTTGTTCTCGGCGCAACCGTTCCACAAGTTCTTTGAGTGCCACAACTGGTGTGACATCCGTCTGAGCACTACTATTAGTATCAGTGGGTTGAGAGGGCAGTTGAGACACAGGCAAAGTATGATTGCACTTAATATAGATAGATTTGAGGTTAATTAATACATCAAGTAAATTGCTAAGTTATATTGGGGCACAATTTTTGATATTTTTAGCTCAATATTGATGTAATTGCCATCAAGAATGAATAGGTAAAAGACAGCCAATACTCTCTTAACATATAAATACCCTAATTGTTCCAGAACTTAATTAGCAAATCATACATCTTGAGAGCCAAAACAATCATTTTTTAACCAAATAAATTTTTCACAGGTTTGTCATTCTCCAGGGGAAATTCTATTGGCAAGAAAATATTGCCTTATTTGTTGAGTTTTGTGTGGGTCTTTGGGTCTTGGTGGGGCAAAAATCAACCCAAGGACGGGGGGATGAAATAATTTTTGCCGACGGAAACACCGGTTAGATGTTGTCTGATGGCCTCGACCTGGTGATCAAAGCAAATTTTCCATCCAAATATGGCACAAATGAGACGATTCAGGCAGACCCAGAGAAAATATTAACTAAAAAAATCCCAACTAGCCACTCAAGAGAGCTTCCACAAACTCGTAGCTAGAAAAAGGACGCAAATCTTCCATACCTTCACCAGCGCCAATAAAGCGAATAGGTAAACCCAGCTGCTGCACCACGGCCAAGGCCACACCTCCCTTAGCAGTACCATCTAGCTTAGTTAAGATTACCCCAGTCAGTTGGGCAGCTTGGGAGAAAACTTGAGCTTGGCGCAATCCATTTTGACCTAAAGTGGCATCTAAAACTAAGAGGGATTCTATTTTGGCATGAGGGGCTTTTTTGTCGATAATCCGGCGGACTTTGCTGAGTTCGTCCATTAAGTTTTTCTTATTTTGCAGTCGCCCGGCGGTGTCTACCAATAGTAACTCCGTTTCTCGTGCTTGGGCTGCGGCGATCGCATCAAAGACCACGGCGGCGGGGTCTGTATTCTTACCGGGATTAGCAATTACTTCTACTCCGCTACGTTGGCCCCACACCTTCACCTGTTCCACCGCCGCGGCGCGGAAAGTATCTGCCGCACCAATTAAACATTTATAACCGGACTTTTGGGCCAGGTGGGATATTTTGCCGATAGTAGTGGTTTTTCCAGCCCCATTCACCCCAGTAATTAACCAAATATTCAAAGTTTCCTTTTCGGGGGCGAAGCTCAAACTTGAGGCTTGTTGCAGTGGAGCATCTAACATATCCCGCAAAATTTGTTTCAGGTAGGCGATCGCCTCTTCTGGGGGAGTCACCTCTGCCAACAGTTTTTTCTGGAGAGTATGGACAATGTAATCTGTAGCTTCCACACCCACATCAGCTTGTAGAAGTGCGGCTTCTATTTCTGAGACAGCCGCTTGATTGAGTGGTCCTTGTCCAACAATTGCCTTGAGTTGGTTGAGAATATTGCGACGGGTTTTCCCTAATCCTTGGCGGAGTTTTTTCAGCCAAGTAATTTCCTCAACAGAAATATCTTCGGCTCGCCTACCTTGGGCCGCCAATACTTCTGCTGACCATACAAAACCTTCATCAAAAGCTAACACTTCCTCATCTAGGGCTGTTGCTGTCGTAGTGGCTGGGGTGACTACTTCCGGTTGCTCCACTTCAATCGCCCCGGCTATCAACCTTTCCTGCTTGGCTTGCCGTTCTGCGGCCGCCCGTTCCAAAAAGGATAGATTACTGGGGGCTGTAGGTTCTGGTGTGGTTTGATCTAGACTCTCAGGGACATCATTACTATATGTTACTTCTAGTGCTGCCGTAGCAGTAACTTCACTGAGGTTATCAGGGGCGGGTTCTCTGGCTACTGTTGTTGTATTTTCTACCGTTGCTGGTTCTTCTGGTGCTGCTTCTACATTGGCGACCTCTGGTGTAGTTTCTACTTGTGCAGCTTTTTGTTTTTCCTGGATATTCTTATAGGCAGATTTGGCGAAGGCCAATAAATCTGTAGAGTCTATTTGTTCGGTTTGGGTGACCGGAGGAGTTGCTTCCTGTTGTTCTTGGGGTGGTGGGGTATCAGAAGAATTTTGATATTGACGTTGGAACCAATTAAAAGCCATTACATCTATAAGTATTATTTGATGATTTATGTTTATGATTTTAACTAAATATCCTCAAGACCCTTGAGGATATTTGAGTAGGGGGGTAAATTCGCGCTTTAATCTACACAGCTGCTTGTTGTTGAGTAAACCGGCGCAGAACCCCATTAATGAACCGATGACCCTCATCTCCACTGTAGCGTTTAGCTAGCTCTACAGCTTCGTTAATAGCTACTCTGTCGGGCAAATTTAAAAACATCATTTCTGCCACGGCAATCCGCAAAATATCTCGGTCTATTTGGGCGAGGCGAGTAACTTGCCAATCTACTAAAGCTGAGGAAATTTGTTCATCAATGATAACTCGGTGTTCGTTGACTATTTTTACTAATTGAATAGCATATCTCCCCACTTCCTTGTCTTGATTTGCTAATTGAATCAATTCTGGGAATTCAACTGCGGCTCCCAGTTGATTAATGGCGGTTTGGGTATAGTTAATGGCCTCTTTGAGGAGGTTTCTGGCTGTATCGATGTCGGAAGCACGAGTTTGACTAGTTAAGAGGCGATCGTTACTGCGTTGTAATTCTCCAGTGGCATTATCTAGAGTATCTTGCACTTCTGATCGCAGGGTGCGGACGGTAGCTAGGACTAATTTGGGCAGATGCTCTTCTGTCAATTTTTTGGGGTTGATTGGCAACTGGCTCAGGCTTAAAAGTGCCAACTCACGGGAAATTTGCTGGGGTTTTCGTTCTTGCATAGCAATATGTACTCAAATATTCATGATTAAGGGTTAGTATGGTCGTAATTGTGCTCAAATCATCATATTATTCATCTCCTGGTAACTTTTCCCGATGAATTTCAGCTGGGTTTTTTAGGGTGGTGTTTCTAGATTTCGCTCCTGGGATAGAAGTAGGGGGGGTAGAGCCGTGTTATCAGCGATAATCCCTCCAGAAATTAAGACTTTAAAAGCATCTTCTATGGGTATAGATAGAGTTACTACCTCATCTTCTGGAACTATGGCATACCAGCCGGTGGTGGGGTTGGGGGTGCTGGGAATAAATACACTCAACATCGGGCGGGGCATATGGGCTTGAATATCGCTACTAATATTACCGGTGACGAAGCCGATCGCCCATATTCCTTTGCGGGGATACTCGACTAAAATTACCCGCCGAAACTTGTTTTTGGAATCTTTGATGAGGGTGGCTAAAAGTTGTTTGAGGGTTTTGTATACTTGCCCTGCCAAGGGAATTGCCTGTAATAGGCGCTCTCCAACATCCAATAACCAACGCCCGGCAATGTTCCGAGCCATCAACCCTATTAACAGAATACTGAATAGAGGGACGGCAAGCCCTACGGCTAAATTGAGGATATTTACTACTATAGGTTGGAGTCCGTCAAAGGGGTTGAGTTGTTTAGGAATTTTAGTCAGGAAGTTGATTACCCAATTAGCGATGGTAATAGTGAGCCAAATAGTTGTTGCTAAGGGAATAACTACTAATAAACCGGCAATTAGGTCATTTTTTAAGTCCTGTTTTAGGTGATTAATTCCCCAGTCTCTATGCTCCTGTTTCAGGTTACTAGAATTTTTGTGATTGCTATTCATACCAGCATACTTGTCAAATTGTCAAGAGTTAATTGTAAAATTTAATACTTTAGTCCCATTTCCAAGATTGTGAGCATCTAGGATAATACTGTAAAAATATACACTGACTGCTCAGTCAAGAGTATTTTTCTAGTTGGGTACATATAGAGATTGACTGTAGATAGTATATTAGAGACTTGTAAAGCATTGTTGCAAGTCTCTAATATACTACTGATCCTATCGCGCTCAGTTAAAAGCTGCTAAAAATTCTGTAAGTGTTACATTACAGCTAAAGGAGGATATGAAGTCGTCACTGAGTCGGAGTTTTTTTTGTGAAAATTAAGTTAATAATATTTATCTTCACTGGTGACAGCCATATGTTTCATCCTTCTTAAACCTGTCCAGCCAATAATGATATATCCCAGGGATAAGAGCAAACTACTAACACCAATTCGTAGTCCAGACTTCCAAGCGTCACCTCTGGCTTGTTTTTCAGCTTGTTGGCGACGTTGACGAATTTCGGTTAATCTTTGATTTGCTTGTGCTTGGGGGTCTGTTTGCTGGGCGATAAAAGTCTCAATTTCTGCGGGATTTGTCTTAAATTTCTGGAGTAATTCTTTTTGCTCTGGGGGAATTTGAGGGTTATTGAGTGCTTGTTGGTATGTTTCCTCATTTTTGAGCACCTCGGTAAACTGATTTCTCAGTTGGTTGCGCAGCTGTTCTAACTGAGCTTTTCCTTGCTCATTGTTGAGTTGGGCTTGGAATTGGGATAAACGATTGTTAACTTCATTTTCTGCTTGTTGGGCTTCTTGGCGGATTTGGTCGATGTTTTGAGTGGTAGCTTGTCGAACATTATTCACGTGTAAGGGGAAAATTAATAGAAAAATCAACCCTAAGATGCTGGAGAGGATAAAGATGGGAAGTTTGATATCTATAGGTTTTGGGCGATCGCCAGGAGCAAAACTATCAATCCCATCAGCGGCGAATAGCATTCCGATAGCCACTAAAGGGAGAATACCTCTGTCAACTAAGGAGGTAGCTAAATTGATTTGCCATCCTGTATTAGTGATTTGCAAGGGTAAAATCACAATGAAAAACTCTAGGAAGAAGGACAAAAGTAAGATGATACCCACTACCTTAAGTATGAAAGCAGCATTCCCCGCAGCATGAGGATTAGTCATAGTTAATTTTCGCTGATGAAAGTGATTTATCTATATCAAGTTACCTGAATAGTTACTAAAAATATAGTCAAATATTTTTAGCTTGGTAAGGTCTAAACCTTACTGGGCTAACTACAAGCCTCTCTACTGAGTTTCCATCAAAGATAGAGTCCCCAGCTACCTTTCTTAATATATTTAGGGAACCATTCAAGTCTGCTGAATATATTTTCCCAGACTTAGACCTAAATAAACCTCTGTTGATTCTTTTACCTAAATAGTGTTTATGCTTTTTGATAGGTTCAAAATCTAGAAAACTACATTTTGAAGTGTAGCTCTCTTCATTGGTTTGCACCTTGATTCCAGCGAGTTTAGATTTATAGCAACCGCCAAGGTAATTTAAGCATAAACTATAAGTAGTCCCTTTTCATGTGAAGCGATCGCTTGCTACAGGTATATGCCCAAACCGTACAGTTACGACCTTCGTCAAAAAGTAATCCAAGCGATTGAACTCGATGGCTTGAAGAAAACTCAAGCCAGTCAAATGTTTAATATTAGTCGCAACACCATCACCCTATGGTTGAAGCGAAAAACCGAAACGGGGGACTTCCAAGCCTTGCCTAATCAGCGTCCTGGGAATGGTCACAAAATTACCGATTGGGAAAAATTTCGTGAGTTCGCTTCCGTACATGGCGAGAAAACCCAAGTAGAGATGGCCTCACTTTGGCCTGAAGAAATTAGCGATCGCACAATCTCAAGAGCTTTGAAAAAAATTGGTTTTACGCGAAAAAAAAGACTTATGGCTACCGTGAGCGCGATGAGGTCAAACGACAGGCTTTCGTAACGCAGTTGTCTGAGTTACCTGTGGAGAAGATTGTATACCTCGATGAGTCAGGAATGGACAACCGAGACCAGTATGATTACGGTTGGAATTCAAAAGGACAGCGCTTCCATGCACTTAAATCAGGTCGTCGTCAAGGTCGGGTGAACATAATTGCCGCGCTGTGTAACCATAAGCTGATAGCTCCTTTCACTGTTGAGGGTGCGTGTAATCGAATAGTATTTGAGACTTGGCTTGAAGCTTGTTTGCTTCCCACACTCAAACCAGGACAGGTTGTGGTGATGGATAATGCCACATTTCATAAAGGTGGGCGCATTCAACAACTGATTCAGTACGCAGGGTGTGAAGTGCTGTACCTACCACCTTATTCTCCAGACCTGAATCAGATTGAAAAATGTTGGTCTTGGTTAAAAAGTCGAATCCGCAAAAAACTTGAGCGGTTTGATTCTTTACGAGATGCCATTGAGGATGTCTTGCTTTTTGCGTCCTAACCTCCTTGGCGGTTGCTATATATTCTAGTTGCTGGATAAATCGAGCATGGGGAATATTAGTAAAGTTTTGATTGGTCTTACTTCCCAAGTTAATGCTTTGCTTCCAATTCTCGTTTTTACCTATAATCAAATGCGTGATGTTTTGTCTGACTAGCTGATTTATTGGTTGACTATTGAAAAAGGCTTGACGACATAAATAAACAGCACAGTTGAATAGGTTTTTTGATAAAAAAGACATTTGATAAATCACCCCAAACCACTTGTTATTTCTTTTGATTATGTGTCGTTCAACTAATCGTATTCTGACTCCAGACATTTAACAATGCACTCAGTTTTTCTTTTCCTTCTTCTTAGATCATAGATTCTCGCACAGAAGCTAGTTATGATTGAGATCAAGTCTTGCATAATATCTTCAGTTTCTTCTTCTGCAAGATTTACTACCTCAATATCTTTCCCTTGCTTGTTTAGTAAGACTTTCAGATAATTAAAACCCACCCTGGTTAATCTATCTTTATGCTCAACAACAATAATTTTATAATCATCTTCATTTAGCAACGCAACTAATTTTTTTCGGTTGTCATTAACTCCACTTCCCACTTCTTTAACTATTTTCTTTACTTGATACCCTTTAGCTTCGCAGTAGCGTACAAGCCTTTGTGCTTGACCGTCTAAATTGCTTTTATTTTCAGCACTAGATACTCTCGTATAAATCACAACTCCTTCAAAGGTTTTTTGTACATCAACGATGACTGTACCTGTAGGAAGCTGAGTAGCTTTAAGTTCACCACGTTTCCACATCCTCCAAGCAGTCTGGTAACTTATTCCCTTTGATTTAGCGTAGTCAGATAGTTTCATTCCCAAAATCTACCATAAATGATTACATCTAACTATATCTGATTATATTTTTATCATTTAAACCTTATACTGTTCCCAAGTCGCCAAATCTTCTGGAAGATCCACGTCAGCTAAGGGAGGTAACAAAGAAACTGATATTTTTAGCTGTTGAGCAATATTGAGTGTTTGTTGTAAAACTTGAGAAGTTCCCCAATCGATATTAACGAATAATTCTGGGAAGGGGCGACACAAGCCAATCAAGTAATAACCGCCATCAATAGCTGGCCCCAATACCAGGTCATGAGTGTGTAGCTGCTCAAAGGCTTGAGTGAGAATGTGAGCATTGATTCCGGGACAATCTACACCAATAATAATTACTTTTTGAGCGCCAGATTTGTAGGCCAGAGTTAGCGATCGCCCCATGCGGGAACCTAGATTTCCCTCTCCTTGGGTATGGTAGAGTAAATCATCCCCTAGCCAATCTACCATCAGTTGGTAGTTACCACCAGTAAAACGTACTTCCCAGGATATAGGGGTAGTTTTTGCCAGTGCTTGCACCTGTAATAAGGTATATTCTGTCATTTGTCGTTGTAAATTGGCAGCACCCACTGCACCCAAAGCGGGTATAAGTCGGGTTTTTGTTTTCCCTGGTTCTGGGTAGCGAGTAAAAATAATTAAGTGTTGTTGATGAATCTCTAAGAGTTTTAGCACATTATATATAAGTAATTATCTCTAAGCTAGAGGGAGGGTGTTACCTCACAAGGGTAGGTTTTTTATAATTGGCTGAAAAAACCCCCACTTGGGGGGGTGTAAGTATTGTCTCTCAGGTAAATAGTAAAAATTAAATCTTGTACTTGATACCTTTTGGAAAAGCTTAATAATGATTGAGATTAATTCCAGCTTCTTTAGCCATGGCTTCTAAGCCTTTGGTTTCTAGGGTTTTGATGGCTTTGGTAGAGAGCTTCATTTTTACCCAGCGATTACCACCAGCCCACCAAACACGTTTTTCTTGTAGATTAGCGTGTTGTAGGCGTTTGGTACGGCGGTGAGAGTGAGAGATGGCAAAGGCGTTGTTAGCTTTTTTACCAGTCAATTCGCAGCGACGAGACATAGCAACTATCTCCAAGTTTCTATTTGAATACAACCTTTCTATTGTAGTCCCCAAGAGGGCGTGTGTTTCTATTTGCTGGTTTGTTCTGTTAGCTTAGTCAACACTTGATTAGAGCGCTCAACAAAGGATTTCATTCCCTGGGCGTCAAATCCTTTTTGAGTCATGAGAGCTAAATCATAGACGTGTTGACAAATCATGGTAACTAATGGCTGTGTGGAGGATTGACCATCTCCCTGAATAATACTACCTTGGTTGAGATTTGCTAAGTTTTGAATCAGGGGGTGAGCGGTATTCACCAATAAAATATGGTCTTCGGGAAATTCTGTATTTTGCTGTTGCATCATGGCGTTCATTTCCCGCATACGACGCATAATTTCTGGTAAGAGTACCATTGCTGGTGGTGTTCCTTGGGGGTCATCTGATTTTAAGGCTTCGGTGCGGATGTTAACTCTGGGTTTGTTGAGGGATTTTTCAAAGATTTCTTTAATGATCTCGCTCTTGGTTTTATTGGTTTTGGGGTCAACTATTTCCCCGGTTTTGTCTTTGTCCAGCAGGGTATTATCTAGGTCGGAGTCTACCCGGGTAAATTTCACATCGGAGTATTCCCGCTCTAGGAAGTTGATAAAGTGGGTATCGATGAATGAGTCCATAAATAGGACTTCTAAGCCTTGGTTTTTGTGGAGTTCTATGTATGTAGCTTGACTGGCTTCATCGGTGCTGTAGAATACGCGGTTTTTGTGACGTTCTTGATTACGTTCTAGATATTCTTTCAGGGTTGTGTATGGTAGAGGGGATGAGTTAGAGGTGGTAGTTTCCCACGCATCTCCTTCTGATGTGGGGGTTTGGGCTTTTTCCTCTGGTTTGGCTGTGGTGCGGAAGATGATGATGTCTTCCATTTGTTTTTTAAATTTCTCGTCGTTGAGAACACCGAATTTTACGAAGGTGCCGAGGTCTTTCCAAGCATTGATGTATTGGTCGCGGTGGTCGCGGTATAATTCTTTGAGGCGATCGCCTACTTTTTTGGCTATATAGTCGCCGATTTTGCGGACTGTGCGATCGCCTTGTAATGCGCTGCGGGAGACATTCAAGGGAATATCTGTACTATCAATCACACCCCGCATTGGCAGCAGGAACTGGGGTATAATTTCTTCACAGTTATCGCTGACAAAAACTTGATTACAGAACAGCTTGATTTGTCCTTTAGTCACATCGACATCGGGGCGCATTTTAGGGAAATACAAAATCCCGTTAATAATAAAGGGGTAATCAGTATTTAAATGCACCCATAACAGTGGTTCTTCCTGAAAGGGGTACAAATAGCGATAAAATTCTAAGTAATCTTCCTGGGTGAGGTTATGAGCAGACTCCCGCCAAGGTGCCTTTTGCCTATTCAAAACTTCACCCTCCAGTTTAATCGGCACTGGCATGAAGTCGCAATAAGTCTGGACAAGATTCCTAATGCGTGCTGCTTCTAAAAATTCTTCTTCCTCTCCCTGGAGGGTGAGAGTAATAGTAGTACCGCGTGTGCTGCGGGTGGACTCATCTAAAGTAAAAGCTGGGGAACCGTCACAGGTCCAGTGAACAGCTTCCGCCCCTTCTTTATAGGACAGTGTATCAATTTCTACTTTCTGCGCTACCATAAAGGAGGAGTAGAAACCCAAACCGAAGTGACCAATTATCGGTTGGTCTGATTTACCTTCATACTTGTGAATAAATTCTTCAGCACTGGAGAAAGCCACCTGATTGATATATTTTTTCACTTCCTCGGCGGTCATACCAATGCCATTATCGCTGATGGCTAGGGTTTTTTTACCCTTATCGATGGTAATTTGAATTTCTGGTTCACCGATATCGCCGGTAAATTCCCCAGCACGGGATACCATATTCAGCTTTTGGATGGCGTCAACGGCGTTAGATACTAATTCCCGGAAGAAGATTTGATGGTCTGAGTACAGGGACTTTTTGATAATGGGGAAAATATTTTCAGTATGAATACTGATAGTGCCTTGTTCGAGCATGACTGGTAAGTTTGATGTGAAGATATAAAGCTATGATTTGAGATAGCAGCAGGATATGGCTGACGCCATGCTACCCTATCAGACTTGTTTACCTATAGAATTTTAAAGGTATAGTCCTGGTCATTGCACCGGAATTTGAGCATTGTTTCCCCCCCATGGTATGATTCGGATTTCCGTATCTCGGCTGAGATAGTTAGGTCTACCCTAGGGGAGAACAGAACTTTTTACTGGCTTTTTGACTCTAATACTGTGAGGGTTGATGGTGAAATGGTCACTTTGAGGGGGATTGTTTTACTAAAGGTTAAACCATGGTCTTGTTTATCGATGTAAATGGTGTCTCCAGGGATGAAGGTATTTTCTAATAATTTCGTAGCTAGGGGGTTTTCTACTTCTCGCTGAATTGCTCTTTTTAAAGGACGGGCGCCGTAAATTGGGTCATAGCCTACTTCTACTAAATAATCACAGGCGGCGGCGGAGATGTCAAAGGAGATTTTCTGCTCTCGGAGCAGGTTTTCTACCCGTTTTAGTTGGATGCGGATGATGTCCCGCATTTCTCCACGGCTCAGGGGGTGGAAGAGGATGATATCATCTACTCGGTTGAGAAATTCTGGGCGGAAGTGCGATCGCAGTGCATCTGTGACCCGTTTTTGCATCATTTCATACTTACTGTCATCCCCGGACACATCTAAAATATATTCGCTGCCGATGTTACTAGTCATGACTATGACGGTATTGCGGAAATCTACGACTCTACCCTGAGAGTCAGTAATTCTCCCATCATCTAAAACTTGCAGTAATATATTAAATACATCTGGGTGGGCTTTTTCGACTTCATCTAGTAGCACCACGGAATAGGGGTGACGGCGCACAGCTTCGGAAAGTTGACCCCCTTCCTCATAACCCACATATCCTGGAGGCGCACCCACCAGGCGAGATACGGAGTGTTTTTCCATATACTCAGACATATCCAAACGCACCAAAGCATCATCGGAATCAAAGAGAAACTGCGCTAAAGCCCTCGCTAGTTCAGTTTTACCTACCCCTGTGGGTCCCATAAACAGGAATGAACCAATGGGACGGCCGGGGTCTTTCATTCCCGCACGGGCGCGGCGAATGGCTGCGGATACGGCGGTAACTGCTTCCTGCTGTCCAATTACCCGTTGATGTAAATGTTGTTCCAGTTTTAGGAGTTTTTGGCGTTCCGAGGCTAAGAGGCGATTTACCGGTATACCAGTCCACTTAGCGACAATTTCGGCGATGTCGGCTTCGGTGACTTGTTCTCGCAACAATGTAGAGCCTTGGCTTTGAATTTCTAATAGTTGGGCTTCTTTAGCTTCGCGATCGCGTTGCACCCCTTCGAGTTTACCATACTTTAACTGGGCTGCTTTATTCAAATCATAGGCTCTTTCTGCCTGCTCAATTTGCACCCGCAAAGCGTCCTCTTCTTTTTTTAAGCTACTAATAGCCTCTAATAACTGTTTTTCCCCTTGCCATTGTTCATTAAACTGTTGTTGTTTCACCGTCAAACTGGCAATTTCTTCTTCAATGCGCTCAAAGCGCTCCCTAGCTGGGGCGGTTTCCTTTTCTTCCCCCGCCAAAGAGAGCTTTTCCATTTCCAGCTGCATCAAGCGGCGGTCAATAGCTTCTAATTCCGCTGGTTTAGAGGTAATTTCCATTTTCAACTGAGCCGCAGCTTCATCTACCAAGTCTATGGCCTTATCTGGTAAAAAGCGGTCAGCAATATAACGGGCGGATAAAGTAGCAGCGGCGACTAAAGCTGAGTCAGAAATTTTGACATTGTGGTGAACTTCGTACCTTTCCTTTAACCCCCGGAGAATAGAAATGGTATTTTCTACACTGGGTTGACCGACGACAACCTGCTGAAAACGGCGTTCTAGAGCTGCGTCTTTTTCAATAAATTTCCTGTATTCATCTAAGGTGGTCGCCCCAATACAGCGTAATTCTCCCCGGGCTAACATGGGTTTGAGTAAGTTACCCGCATCCATAGCTCCTTGTTGACTTGAACCAGTACCGACAACGGTGTGTAGTTCATCGATAAATAGGACAATTTGACCGTTAGACTCGGTGACTTCCTTCAGAACTGTTTTCAGGCGTTCTTCAAATTCCCCCCGCAATTTCGCCCCGGCGATTAAACTACCAATATCTAAGGAAATTAATTGACGATTTTTTAGAGATTCCGGGACATCGCCATTAACCATACGCTGTGCTAGAGCTTCGGCGATCGCAGTTTTACCCACCCCTGGTTCCCCAATCAGCACGGGGTTATTCTTACTGCGGCGAGATAATACCTGAATTACCCGGCGAATTTCGTCATCTCTCCCAATTACCGGGTCTAATTTTCCTGCTTTAGCTTGTTCAGTTAAATCTCTACCAAATTTTTGTAGTGCTTCATAGCGAGATTCTGGGTTTTGGTCTGTCACCTTTTGGGTACCGCGAACACTTTTAATGTGAGTTGCTAACTTAGCGCTGTCGGTGTCAAAACTTTTGAGAATCCGTTTTCCAATCCGTTCATCATCGGCAAAAGCCAAAATGATATGTTCTACTGAGATATAAGCATCCTCCATTCTTAGCCTGGTTTCTTCCGCCTTATCTAGCAACATATCTAAAGAGCGACCCAGATAAAGCTGATCATTTTTCCCCACCTTGGGTTGACGCTTGGTAAAGGCTTCTAACTGCTGTTGTAAACGCAGGGTATCAATCTCAGCGCGGGTGAATATCCGCACAGCTAAACTGCTAGGTTCTTGTAAAAGGGCTATAATTAAATGTTCTACTTCTAATTGTTGTTGTTGATATCCACGCACTATATCCTGAGATTTGACAATCGCTTCCCAGGCTGTATCAGTAAATTTATTGGGATCTGTAGGCTGCATCTTTAAAGGGTTTGAGATTGGGTAGGTTCAGAAAAGTTTTAATCTATGAGTTTTGGGTGACGGTCTGGCTTTAGTGTTTGACACTCTGGCCTGTTTCCCTGTAATTAGCCTAGGATGAAAATCTTGTTTAGTCATCCTCAATTATTTTAATGATTTTGCCAGTCACCACACCCCAAACAGTTATGCAAACATTAAGAGTATTTCTAGGATAAAACTCTTGTCATGGGGTGAAGATTGGGAAGAGTTTCCTGAGCAATTGTCCTGAGCAATTGTAGCCGATGAGTGTCAGACCCAAAGCCGCCCATCCCTGAAAGGCTATCTTATCTAGGTCATTTTACTAGTTTGCTTTGACTGCTGACCCTTGAGTTCCCATCTGAATTAGTTCAATTTTATATCCATCCGGGTCTTCTACAAAAGCAATAACTGTAGAACCGTGTTTCATCGGTCCTGGTTCCCGGGTTACCTTACCACCCTGTTCTTTGATTGCCTCACAAGTGGTATAAATATCATCTACACCCAAGGCGATGTGACCATAGGCGTTACCTAAGTCGTACTTTTCCACTCCCCAATTATAAGTTAATTCTATCACGGTGTTTTGGCTTTCATCGCCGTAACCAATAAACGCCAAGGTAAATTCCCCACCAGGGTAGTCTTTTTGGCGTAACAGTTTCATCCCCAGGATTTCGCAGTAGAATTTCAAAGATTCTTCTAGGTTACCTACTCTGAGCATTGTGTGTAGTAATCGCATATTCACCTTACTGTTAATTCTGACTTGTATTTTATTCTTCTTCTATTTTAAAGCCAGACTGCTGTAGGCGATCTGCTTGCAGCAGCGCTTCGCGATCGCCCGTCCCAGTCCCTTGGTAGGACACTGAGGAATCTTCCATCAACAGGGGACAGGAAATACCAGTGGTATGAGTAAATATTATCACCCACACCAAAACATTTACAACCTCTTCATCTTACTTTTAAAATAGTCAAGGTAAAATCAATTCCCACATTATGCCTAGTGAAATTACCTTAACTGTTACACAGGGCAAACTACAAGGGCAACAATATACTTTCACAGAGCGCACCACCTGTATTATAGGTAGAAGCTCCGAGTGTAACATTAAGTTGCCAAGTGACACAGAACACAGTTCTATATCTCGATATCATTGCTTATTAGACATTAGTCCTCCCCGTGTGAGAATTAGGGATTTTGGCAGTTTAAATGGTACTTATGTTAACGGAACAAAAATTGGTCAAAGGTCAAAAGATCAAACCCCAGAACAGGGGACAAAATTAAACTTTCCCGAATACGACCTACAAAATCAAGACAAAATCCAACTGGGAAATACGGTATTTCATGTCAGCATTCAATACCCATCAGCCCAAATAGATATACCCGTTAATTCCGATTCTAGTAATACCAATTATCCCGATGAACAGAAGGTTAACTTTCGAGAAATTATTACAAGGTGGTTAAGATTAGCTGCTAAGGAACAACAACCAGAATTACTACCCCTCAAGGGATATAGAGATATTAAACTACTAGGGAAAGGAGGATTTGGAGAAGTTTATTTAGCAAAAGACGAAAATACTGGAGAACCTATAGCCATCAAGGTGATGTTACCAGCCCACATGGAGAACAAAAAAGCCATCCAGAATTTTTTACGGGAAGCAGAGAATACAAAGGCTTTAACACATCCCCATGTAGTGCAATTTAAAAACTATGGGTATTTTCAAGGAATTTTATTTTTAACTATGGAATATTGTAACGTAGGCAGTGTTGCCGATTTAATGGCTAAATATGATGGTAAACTGCCTATTAACATTGCCGTTCCCATCATCCTGCAAATTCTGGATGGATTGGTATATACCCATAGTGCCGAAATCCCCAATGTCAGATTAAGGGATGGTAGAATTGGCAAGGGTAAGGGGTTAGTCCATAGAGACTTAAAACCTGCGAATATGTTACTCACTCGTCAGGGTGATCAAGTTACAGCTAAAATTGCTGACTATGGTTTAGCCAAAGCCTTTGATTTAGCTGGGTTAAGTGGACATTCCCTGACAGGGACAAAAGCGGGAAGCCCGCGTTTTATGTGTCGTCAACAGCTATTAAACTTCAAGTATGTACAGCCAGAAGCAGATGTGTGGGCAGTAGCGGCATCCTTGTATAATATGCTCACAGGTACTTATGCCAGGAATTTTACCAAGGATCCCCTGTTATCAATCTTAGAAAATGAGCCTATACCGATTCGCCAAAGGGATGCAAATATTCCCAAGAAATTAGCTGAGGTGATTGATTTAGGACTGGTAGAAAAACCACAGATTCACTTTAAAAACGCCGCAGCATTTAAAAGAGCTTTAGAATTTGTTTATACACCAGAATAGCTGAGGTTGGGGAGGACAACACAGGCGATCGCATCGCCTGTGTAAATTCGATACTATTACAATGGATTTGCTCAGAGAGCCGGGGGTTAGAAACCCCCGTCTAAAAGCGGAAGTCGGATGAATCCGACTGAATGAGTGTTAAATATAACATTATAATAAATCGGGTCTGGCTTGCCCAGAGTATTTTATGTAACCTAATAGTCCACTTTTAGTGGACTTTCGCTATCAGACGCTTAATTTATTCCTCGGCTGCTTGGTGGGGGAGCGATCGCGATCGCGGCTTTCCACCACCGCTAATGATATATTTATTTGATATAAATTATATAACATAAAAGGGTGAGCGCGTGAGGGCTAACCAATGCAAATTACCTTAAACCTACCTGAGAGCCTTAGCCAGACCGAAACTTTTAACCAGAGCGACTGGCTGCGGGAGATTGCCATTGCTCTGTATAATTATACAACTTATTAAAAATGGGGAAAACAATGACCATTATCACAATAGATGATGAACTAATTAATGAGATTATCGCAGTTAGTCACTATGAAAATGCCCAGGAAGCAGTCATTAAAATACTATCCAATTACTTACAGCAACAAAAAAAAGAACTGCCTTTATTTGAGCGATTACGTTTTATAGATGATGAATCGGCCGAAGATGATATCGCCTCGTTGTTTGAACGTGATAGAGACACAGGTAGGAACTTTGAAATATGACTTATCTAATTGACACTTGTATAATGTCTGAGTTTGTTAAAAAAGTTTCCAACCCCCAAGTTAGTCAATGGTTTAATCAACAATCAATTGAACAGCTATTTTTAAGTAGTCTTACTATTGCTGAAATAAAAAAAGGAATTTATAAAATCCAAAACTCACAGCCGGAACGATATAAAAAACTAAAAATATGGCTACAAAAAGTAGAAATGGAATTTTATTCTCGGATTTTACCGATAAATGATGAGATTTTAGATAGTTGGGCAAAATTTTCTGCAAATGCAGAATTGCAAGGTAAAAAGTTAGCTGTAATGGATAGTCTGATTGCGGCGACAGCACATGATCATAAGTTGATTTTAGTTACCCGCAATGTTGATGATTTTCAAATGACACCAGTTAAAATTATCAATCCTTACCCTCGCTGAAGCGGAGGGGTTCTCACCCTCCCACTATATTTTCGATAATCGGAAAAATAAGAAAGGGGCAAATTCCAGGATATCCTTGATACTACTTAGTAGGATATCAGACAATGGGGGTAAAGCGATCGCCCCACCTAGACCCCACATTGGAAATCTTGTTTAATCTGGGTGGAATTTGCCCCAGTACCCCTTATGCTAACCATTGGGTTATGAATAAACTGTAATAGTTCAACCCTAACGACAGACTGAGCAAAAAGGATGAAGCACGGATGAGTAAATTTATTGATACTGCAATTGAGGCCATTGTAGCTCGGGAAATTCTGGATTCCCGGGGGAGGCCGACAGTGGAAGCGGAAGTACATTTAGTTGGTGGTGGTGTGGGAGTAGCTCAGGTTCCCAGTGGTGCTTCCACCGGAACCTTTGAAGCCCACGAGCTGCGGGATGGGGACAAAAGCCGCTATGGTGGTAAGGGGGTACTCAAAGCGGTACAAAATGCCAATCAGGTATTAGCACCAAAATTACTAGGCTTGGATGTGCTCAACCAAGAACTGTTAGACCGGACGATGCTCGCTACAGATGGTTCCCCTAACAAAGCCAATTTAGGGGCTAATGCAATTTTAGCCATTTCCTTGGCAGCAGCCAAAGCCGGGGCGGAGTCCTTGGGTATTCCCCTCTATCGCTACTTAGGCGGACCATTGGCGAATTTGTTACCTGTACCCTTAATGAATGTGATTAACGGGGGCGCACACGCTGCAAATAATGTGGATTTTCAAGAGTTTATGATTGTCCCCATTGGTGCGTCTTCTTTCCGGGAGGCTTTGCGCTGGGGTGCGGAGGTGTTTGCTACTCTCAGCAAGGTGTTAGATGACAAAGGTTTACTGACTGGTGTGGGAGATGAGGGGGGTTTTGCTCCTAACCTAGAGTCCAATCAGGTGGCTTTAGAATTATTGGTAGCGGCGATTAAACAAGCTGGTTACAAACCAGGGGAGGAAGTGGCTTTGGCTCTGGATGTAGCGGCCAGTGAGTTTTACAAAAATGGACAGTATGTTTATGATGGTAAACCCCACGCTCCCGCTGAGTTTATTGATTACCTGGGTCAATTAGTGGCAGAATATCCTATTGTATCCATTGAAGATGGGTTACATGAGGAAGACTGGCAGAATTGGCAATTACTCACCCAAAAGTTAGGCTCTCAGGTGCAGTTGGTGGGTGATGATTTGTTTGTTACCAATGCTACCCGCTTACAAAAGGGGATTGAGCTAACAGCCGGTAATTCTATTTTGATTAAACTCAATCAAATTGGCTCCCTGACTGAAACTTTGGAAACCATTGATTTAGCTACTCGGAACGGTTTCCGCTCCGTAATTAGCCATAGGTCTGGGGAAACTGAAGATACTACCATCGCGGATTTAGCTGTGGCTACCCGTGCGGGTCAAATTAAGACCGGTTCCCTCTGTCGCAGTGAACGGGTGGCGAAATATAATCGCTTGCTCCGGATTGAGGATGAATTGGGCGATCGCGCTGTGTATGCGGGTACTGTAGGTTTAGGACCGAAGTAGGGAGAGGGGAATTTATTTCCCCATGTCCCACATTAGGGATAAAATCCTAATTGGGGCAATCCCAAGGTTTCATCCCAACCCATCATTAAGTTTAAACACTGTATAGCTTGACCCGCCTGTCCTTTAATCAGGTTGTCAATGGCTGACATGACAATCACTCGGCGAGTGCGCGGGTCAACTTCTACGCCAATGTAGCAAAGATTGCTACCACAAGCCCATTTAGTTTGGGGATAGGTACCATTATCGCAGACTTTCACCCAAGGGGCGTGACGATAGAAGGCTTTATAGATGGTAATCAGGTCATCCCGCACTAATCCAGGGTCGCGGAGTGTCGCGTATACTGTGGCTAAAATTCCCCGCACCATGGGGATGAGGTGGGGGGTAAATTGAACTTTGACATCGTGACCGGCTAAATCACTACAAATCTGCTCAATTTCCGGGGTGTGGCGGTGATTAACAACACCATAAGCCCCCAGGGAGTTATCAGCCTCAGCCAATAATAGGTTAATTTTCCCCTGTCTACCTCCCCCTGATGTGCCAGATTTAGCATCGATAATGGCGCTTTCAGGGACGATGAGACCTTGTTTAAGTAGGGGGGAGAGGGCTAACAGGCTCGCAGTGGGGTAACAACCAGGACAACCCACCAGCTGGGCTTCCCCAATGCGATCGCGGTAAAGTTCTGGTAACCCATATACTGCGGTGGCGGCGATGGCGTCATCGGTTCTCTGACCGCCATACCAATTAGTATAAGTTGTTAAATCGCTAAATCGATAATCGGCACTCAGATCCAGTACCTTACATCCTTTGGCGCACAATTGGGGTGCAATTTGACAAGCCAGGCCATTAGGTAGAGATAGAAAGACTACCTCACACCGGTGAGCAATGACATCTGGTTCTACTGGTTCGATTGGTAAGTCAACCAAGTGAGCCAGATGGGGGTAGAGGTCTGCAAAAGACCGACCTGCACTACTTTCACCCCCTAAATAAACTAGTTCAACTTCTGGATGTTCCATCAGTAATCTGACTAGTTGCACTCCCCCATAACCTGACGCGCCAACAATTCCCACAGGTACGCGTCTAAAATTACCCATAATTATGAAATCCTCATCGGTTGTTGGTTAAGGTGATTAATTCTCTAAGATCAGCTAGAAGATGCACGGCATATGATAACCAGTTCCCCTCAATACGGGGTTGTGGCAAGATTTTACACTTTTACTGGACTAAATCAACATTTATCTGAAAATATCTACAGTTTTACCGACAGATTAAGATTAATATTTTCAGGTGGAATTTAAGTACACTCCACAAGTCCGCCAATTCCCAGGTAGGGGGAGAAGGACTGATTAGCTAAGAGGATGTCTGAAAAGTTATGATTAGTGTATCAACTATTGTTTGACCCCACCCTCTCCTTGCAAGGGGAGGGGACTTGATTTTATTGTTTTTTGTGTGTTCGGTGTGTTCGGTGTGTTCGGTGTGTTCCCTGTTCCCCACTCCCTAAAATAAAAATTACCTGTTGAAAACTTATAAAACAACCTCTAATCAGTCTGAGAATTTACTTCTAGTGCCAATAAAAGAGTTACAATCTATAAAGAATAAATTGTAAGAAAAATTTACTTTTGGTAGCTGGAATTTTCTGTGTCAAAGCCTAAGCCTATACGAAAGACTGATTCTACTCCCCTGAACGGGAACGACTCCCCCACGGTTGTACCGACCACTGGGGACAACATTGATAGTGCTGTCTCTTCAACTCCAGCCTTTAAATTTGATTCCATTGATGCTGCTTTGGCAGACTTAAAAGCAGGTCGTGTCATTGTGGTAGTAGATGACGAAAATCGGGAAAATGAAGGCGACTTAATTGGTGCAGCCCAATTTGCTACCCCAGATATGATTAATTTTATGGCGGTGGAAGCGAGGGGGCTGATTTGTCTGGCGATGACGGGCGATCGCCTGGACGAATTAGACTTACCATTAATGGTAACCAACATCACCGATACTAACCAAACAGCATTTACAGTTAGTATTGATGCTGGTCCAGAATTAGGTGTTACTACCGGAATTTCCGCCGAAGACCGCGCCCGCACGATCCAAGTAGCCCTCAACCCAGGGACTAAACCTACAGATTTACGCCGCCCTGGTCATATTTTCCCCATTCGTGCCAAAATGGGGGGTGTACTCAAACGGGCGGGACATACCGAAGCCGCTGTAGATTTATCTCGATTAGCGGGGTTATATCCAGCTGGGGTAATTTGTGAAATTCAAAACCCTGACGGTTCCATGGCGCGGTTACCGGAGTTAATTGATTATGCCCAAAAGCATAATCTGAAAATTATTAGTATTGCCGATTTAATTAGTTATCGCCTCCAACACGATCGCCTAATATACCGTGAGGTGGTCACTAAACTGCCTAGCCAATTCGGTCAGTTTGATATTTACGCCTATCGCCATACTCTGGATAATACAGAACACGTGGCCATTGTCAAGGGTAACCCGGCTAATTTCCCTGATGAAACAGTGATGGTGCGGATGCACTCGGAATGTTTAACCGGTGACGCTTTGGGTTCTTTGCGCTGTGACTGTCGGATGCAGCTCAAAGCAGCACTCAAAATGATTGAAGCCGCTGGTCAAGGTGTTGTAGTTTACCTGCGACAAGAAGGGCGGGGAATTGGTTTAATTAATAAGCTCAAAGCCTATTCTTTACAGGATATGGGTCTGGATACGGTGGAAGCTAACGAGCGCTTGGGTTTTCCTGCTGACCTGCGGGATTATGGTATGGGGGCGCAAATGCTGATGGACTTGGGGATTAAGAAAATTCGCCTGATTACTAATAATCCCCGGAAAATTGCGGGACTCAAGGGTTATGGGTTGCAAATAGTTGACCGCTTACCGTTATTGATTGAGGCTAATGATTATAATTCCTATTACCTAGCTACTAAAGCCCAAAAGCTGGGTCATATGCTGTTACAGACTTACTTAGTTACAGTAGCAATTAATTGGCAAGATGACCAACAATTATTTACTCAGCGTTATGAACGTTTAGAACAACTACGACTGTTAGCTAAACAGAATCATCTATTATTACAGGAAGAAGCGCGCCCTCTGGGGTTGGCGCTGTTTGCTCAGTCGTCTTTAACAGTACATTTGGGTTTTGACCAAGCAAATGTGGCTGATAGTAATTGGTATCGGCAAAATGGCCATCCTTACTTACAAGCAATTTTCCAAATCCTGGATAGTTTAGTTACTTTACCCTACCTGAATAAGTTAGAATTTTTGATTTCTAATGGTAGTGACCCCTTAAGTAACTTGCAAGTTAAGCTAGACCGCCAGAATTTCTCTTTTAATACCCTACCTTCGGCAATATGCGATCGCCTGGAAACTCAGCAAATTTATAGTTTTACTCAGGGGGATGCTTAAAAGTCGGTAATATTTCAGTAATATAGGACTCCTATTTGATTTTTGAACAAGAATCAGTACACACTGCAATTCTTCTTACCTGTTACCTGTTCCCTACCAAGACAAATCAATTCAGAAACCAAACCGGATTTCTATATTTCAGTAATATAGCCTTTTTCAGGCTAATGAAGTACACATCAATTGCCTATTCCCTATTCCTTATTCCCTATTCCTTATTCCCTATTCCCTATTCCCTATTCCCTATTCCCTATTCCCTGTTCCCTGAAACCAAACAACTTTGTACCTCACGAGCATGGGAAATGCTATATTACATTACTTATCATCGACTGTATCAACATACCATTCCTCGGTAATTTCTGCTGTTTCTATTGCTTTCTGACAAAAAGCACGGATGTCTTTTGCTGATAAATTAACCTCACAAAATGCCCCGTTGTCAAGTTTTCGATATTCCCTAAATTTTTTTTCATCCCATCCTACAAAGCGGGGAAATCGTTCTATGATGTCTTTGAATCTATCAGGATCTAGATCAATAATTGTATTCAATGTAATTTCTAAAACATCCCGCCAACTTTTTACAAGATGTTCTTCTCCGAATATATGAAGCAGCTTAGGAGTGCTACGACTACTCCGAGATTGAGGTGATGGTTTTGACTCATCACCAAAGTAACTCCATATCTGCAAAGCAATTTTAGCTAAGTATTCTCCTCGTTCTTGTATATCTTGTTTGCACCAAGATTGTTTATTATGAAAATACTTGTTTAATTCTAAATGACTCTCCTGGAAGTGAGTTTGCTTCTTAGGAAAATCCTCGTTAGAAAGCTCACCATTATAAGCTGTAAGTGTTAAGTTTCCTAGAGAATGAATAAGTAATTGATGGGTTACCTCCCAATCTTCACCCAAATGTTGTTTCCACCAATCATTTAAAGTTTGTGGCATAATGTGCTCAATTGAAAGATTATCAAAAGATACCTGCTCCTTATGTTGAAAATATTCTTCCACAGATTCAAGAATTAGTTTGGCTTTTTCAGAGCGATTCTTACCATATAATTGCACATCCATTAATCGTGATTTAAATTCCTCATCTTTTGGATAATCACGATTTTGTAAATCTGATTTTAACCGGACTAAAAAACTATCTGCGGCTAAATTGGAATCTTTGCTAACCTGTGAATATAGTAAGGCAAAAACTCTATTTAAACCTCTAGTTTGAATATTACAAATAAATCTACGTAATATGAAATTTTCGATTATTTTTAAAATCGCCACAAAATCTCCTTCCGAAATTCTATCTTGGGATAGCTCATCATAACAATTTAGGAGGAAAGGGTATACTGTAAATATTTCTAAGCGATTAATACGATGTAGATATTTGCGTATACTTTCTTTCTCTTCTCCTTTAGGGTTTAAAAGTTTTGCATAGTAGTTAGCAAAAATATATAAGTCTTTCAGGTAGGAAATTTCATCTCCTTTCCTAATACGGTCTTTAATTTCAAAATAAATTTGATTTTGCTTAATTTCCTTACCACTTTTTGTCAGATAGTGACGGACAAATTCTGTCAAATCCTCGCCTAACATATCTTCCATAGGAGACCAGTATTTTTTATAAACTTCGTCTTGCGTCTCCACATCAATCCGCATAAAGAAATAATTTTTAATTAAGTCTGCTTGGGTAAGAGGTCTTCCCTTAGCATTGAGATTCTCAAAGACTAAATATGGATCATCGTCATTGCTAAGTACAACACTGACAACAGAGAGATTATTACATATAACGCTTTTGATTTTTTCTAACTCTAACTTGCTGTGTCTAATTTCTCTTTCAAAAAATAAATAACATTCCGAAATTACATTATTTTCAATTGGTGATTCATTATTAATGATGCGATGAAATGCTGTACGGTCTAGTTGTGTAGGCATTAATTTATAATGATCTAAACCCTTCTTGAATTGATTAACTAGAATAGTTTCATGGATTTCTCTACCTAGTTGCTCATTTCCTGATTGCCGTGCTTTGTCTCGCAAAGCACAGAGCAGAATAAAGCTTGTAGTTAGGCGTTGTTGTCCATCAATTAGTAAATATTTACTTACTCCTTCAGGCCCTGAAGCAGTAGGCATAGTAACAATAGAACCCATAAAGTGAGGTCTAGGATGATCTGATGAGCAGAGTTCTGTAATGTCATCCCATAACACCTTCCATTCAGATTTTTTCCAACTGTAAGCTCTTTGAAATAAGGGAACTACATACTGTTTTGTACCTTCAATGATATGTTGTAACTTAGTTTCTGAGGCTTGCATTGATGATAATTCTTCGTTAATAAGGTATAATCGCTAACAAGAATGTATAACTATTTGATGATACAGCGCATTTTATCTGAGTAGGTACAAGGGCCGCCAGGATACCCACCCCACAAGATTGATGATATTAAGGTGTGTACTTTATTTACTTGAAAAGTGCTGTATTTTGAGTAACTATACACTCTGTGAAACAGATAGTACCACTATTTGGTTACATTTAGCCTAAAAATATATGACATAAATTAATACCTATATTTCCCTAGTACTTATGGCAGGTGGTAATATTCCGGTATATTGTGCGATCGCTATCTATATATTCTGGTTCCCCTGTAGGATGTGTGCGATCGCATAGTGGGAGTAATTTTTAATATTCTATGGTAAATACATAATACAAGTAATTTGTCAACCATCCAAACCCAGAGAATTATTTTGTCAATTGGCATTTTCTGGGCTAAATAGGTGATAAGATGACAAAAGCCTGACATAATCAGGGTTTGAAAGTTAATAGTCAGGCGGCTATTAAATCAAGTGGTCAAATAATTGGGCAATATATATAAACACTTGCGGTAAACTTTGATTAAGTAAAACTACTAATCTATGGAAATTAATGATTCTAAAGCCCTGACAATGGCACTCGCTTCTCAAGAAATTTATAAAGACTTTGAGGTTATTTCTAATGGCTTTTTTACTAACTGGTCTTCACCTCCATATCTAATTAATATAGATACGACAGATACTCAATTGGCTATTTTGAATGATACCCATGAGACTACCATAGTCTTTCGTGGTAGTGAATCCCGCCTAGATTGGAAAACCAATTTAAATTTCCGCAAGCAGAGAAAAGAGTTTTTTCAACAAGTTATTGAAAAAGAAATTATTGCTGAAGATGAACAAATATATCCTTACTCTACAGGTAAAAAATCTGGGGCTTTAATTCATCGGGGCTTTGCTAATGCTTACCTATCTGTAAGATATCAAATTCATGATTATATTCAAACTAATCAGGTTTCTCGTCTGACTGTCACTGGTCATAGTTTAGGCGGTGCTTTAGCTACGCTCTGCGCTCTTGATCTGCAATATAATTTTAATTCCACACTCTCTGATATTGAAGTCTATACCTTTGGCGCACCGAAAGTAGGTAATAAGAATTTCTATCAGTCCTATAACAAACGTGTCCCCCAAACCCATCACTTTATCTACGGTCTTGATATCGTACCTTCTCTACCTCGTTGGTGGCAAGGTTATTTTTATGCTCCGCAAAGAATAAGATTAAGTTCTCGATGGAAATTAAACTTCTTATCTGCTCAGATTAAAGACCATTGTATTGCTAGCTATATTCGCTGGTTGGAAAAGTTACTTTAGAGAATGTTTGATAACTTTTCAACAGGTGATTTTTATCTTAGGGAACACCGGGCGAATTGGTGTATACATTATTAGACACACACCCAAGGCTTTATAGCCTTTTTTATTCAACCATCAATCAGAAATTTAATTTTGAGTCTGATAGGTGGGAATTAGCTCCCGATAGCTATGAAGTAACCGTAAAAATTGATTACTATCAAAACTAATGGGGTCGCTTCTCTCCCCAGAGCGGTCTACATAAGCATGGGTAGTGATGCGGTAGTCGGGAACCTGACTTTGAGCAATTAACCAGGCCAGAGAATTATATTGTAACTCTGTGTAACCACTATGAGACTGCAGAGAATTTTTCCCCCAAGCTTCCGGGGGTGTTTCTAAAGAAACATGATAAGCAAAATTATTCACGGAGGATGCTAAATTAGGATTAGTGGTCACAGTTTCTGCACCATTGGGACTCTCAAAAACCGAATTACCCGCGCCAAAAGCTCGTTTATTTGGGGGAACTAAATAAATAATTGTCCCATCCCGTTTAATTAGAGCGTGGTAACTAGCTTGTAGATTCTCATCTGTATGGGGGTTTTGAAAGAAGTTAACCGCACTAGAAGCAGAATTACCGGTTTCATGTAAGACAATCAGGGCTTGATTGTTCACAGGTACACCATTAACATCATGAGAATAGCGATCGCCATAGTTGCTGGGGTCTACTGGGGCGATTTCATAGTTGGGTCTATATTTGGTAAAAGCTGCTGTAGTTCTGTATCTACTAGAATTTTGCTTTTTGGTGACAGGAGGTGGGGGTAAATCTACGGTCGATTTTTCCTGTGATTGTTCCTGTGATTGTTCCTGTGATTTTTCCTCTAAGGTTTTTGACGATTGTAATTCTGCTTGTGGATATTCACCCCAGTCTGTAGTTACATCCGCTGTTGGTGGGTTAGAGTTGATTTTGTTACTTTCTGGTTGTGCGATTCTTCCCAGGGATAACACCATAATGAGTGTGGTGAATATCAGGGAAATCAGTAATACTCTCGTTGCCCAGTCTCTAAACCTCATTGTGATGGTATTGATGAAAAACTCAATTTAATCTTTCATCTCTTAATGTACAGTAGATTTTATATTTCGAGGACCTTTTAAAAGTCAAAGTTAGTCAATAATCAAGCCAGTCGTCTGAGTATGATAGGAATCATGGCAATATAGATAGAAGTCTCAGAGGATGTTTGGAAAGTATTAAACAACTCAATTAAGCGAGTCTTCTAAGCATTAACCGAATCATGGCGATTTGCACAAAGGTTTCATGGGTCTGGGGTAAAATTTCGTAGTCCTTACTCAATCGACGACACCAATTAAACCAACCAAAACTACGCTCGACAACCCAACGCTTTGGTAACAGAACAAAGCCTTTAGTATTAACCGGACGACGTATAACCTGCAAAACCCAGTGATACGTATCCATCACCCATCTCATAAAGCCTTCACCTTGATACCCAGCATCAACCCTCAGCACCAACCGATTCAAGCGATCGCTAATTCTGTTCTTGGCTTGGGCGAATAATTTTTTTGCGCCTGCTTGATCGGATTCATAAGCCGAGGTGACCACAACCATCAAAACCAATCCCAGGGTGTCAACTAAAAAATGCCGTTTACGTCCCTTAACCAGTTTCCCAGAATCAAAACCGACAGCTTGGGATACCATTGTTCCACTCTCTACAGACTGAGAATCCACAATTGCTGCACTTGGGTTTGGTTCATGGTCTTCGAGAACACGTACCCACTGTTGAAGTTTGTGGTTAATGCGTTCCCATGTACCATCCAGGCGCCATTTTCGGAAGTAATAGTATACCGTTTGCCATTTTGGGAAGTCATTTGGCAACATCCGCCATGGACAACCCGCACACAGAACATAAAATATGGCACTAATCACAGCGCGTAGGTCAACCCGACGGGGAGGACACCCCAAATTTATTGGGGGTATCAGCACTGATAGCAATTCCCACTGTTCATCGGTCAAGTCTGTTGGGTATGATTTAGACATGGCTCAAGTAACTCTGTCGCGTTTTTATCTACTGACAGAATATCGTTACTTGAGCTTTTCTTGACTTGACAAACATCCTCTCAGAGAGTCAGCTATTCGGGCGCTAAAGAAGGGATTACCAAAAATTGATTTGGAGACTTTAAAGGAAGTAGTTGCGGAGTATAAATAATGGAAGTTGGGGAAATTAACCCTTGGTTTTTTCAGGTAGAACCTTTGGAGGGGGAAAGCCTAAGTCACTTTTTGGGACGGTTCCGACGGGCTAATGAGTTAACGCCTACTGGGTTGGGGAAGGCTGCGGAGATTGCTGGTGCTGTTGCAAGGTGGGAAAAGTTTCGTTTTAATCCCCCACCTTCTCGGACACAATTGGAGGCGTTAGCTAAGGTCGTGGGGGTTAATGCTGATAGGTTAGAGCAGATGTTACCACCTGCTGGGGTGGGGATGAATCTTGAGCCGATTCGGTTATGTGCTGCTTGTTATGTGGAATCGCCTTGTCATAGGATTGAGTGGCAGTTTAAGGTAACACAAGGGTGTGATCGCCACAAATTAAGTTTGCTGTCAGAATGTCCCAACTGTGGAGCAAGGTTTAAAGTTCCGGCTTTGTGGGTTGATGCTTGGTGTAATCGGTGCTTTATGGCGTTTGGAGAGATGGTGAGGTGGCAAAAGTTTTGGGTTGTGTAAAGCAAGATTACCAATCCTTAATTCCCCGTTGCATATTTAATTACTATTTGTGATATCTTAGGTTAATCTCACATTATATCACTGATAATCTTTCAGTGATATAATGTGACTGCTATTTAAATTAATTAGATATGGTTGTAGGGCGGAACTCTGTTCGTGAACTTTTAGAAGCTGCTTACTCCAGTCTCAATTTTCAAGAGGGTGAGCTTCTTGCTACAGATACTTCTCCTACTAACTTGACGCTAGAACAATGGATTGAAAAAGGAGATTGGTTATCTTTAGGTAAGCAAGTTGGTGCAGAAAAGATTTTTTTCGTCAACAGCAATCCTGTAATTGTTTTTGCTGGTGTAGAGGAAACTGAGGATGATGAGGTTTTGCGTCGGGTTTTTAACAAAATTTGGTGTATGGCAAGACCTCAATATTTATTTTTAGCAAAACAAGGTGAACTTGCCGTTTATGATTTAACTAAGCCTCCATCTAAAACTATTAAAGAATGGCAAGATAAAGAATCACTAGCTGTTGCTAGGACTACAGCAGAAGTCGCATCAAAATTATACCAATATAGGCGTGAGCAAATTGAATCTGGAAGACTTTTTGAAGACCAGCGTTTTGGCAAAGATAACCAACGCGCTGATCAATCTTTAATACAGGATCTTAAGACAGTCCGTTTTGCCCTTATGGATGAAGGGCTGAAAGGAGATAAATTAAAATATGCTCATTCTCTGATTGGTAGATCAATTTTCATTAGGTATCTGGAAGATAGAGGAATACTTTCACGGGAATATTTCGAGGAAATAGCACAAGAAAATTCTCAATGGCAAACTCTACTAAATACCCCAGATTCTCCATTTAATCTTGAACCTGAAGCTAAACAGTTTTATATCAAAATACTAGGAAGCAAAGATTTTACTTATGCTGTTTTTGAAAGACTTTCTAGTGATTTCAATGGCGATATGTTTCCATCAGACACTCAAGAAAAACAGGAAATCACAGCAGATCATCTCAAACTTTTGCAAAGTTTCTTAATGGGAGATGTCTCTTCACAAAAAAAATTATTCTTCTGGGCTTATAAATTTCAAATTATACCTATCTCTCTCATCAGTAGTATTTATGAAGAATTCTATCATCAAGGAAAAGAAGAATCGGACGATTTTGGTACACACTACACTCCTAGTTCTTTAGTAGAATATCTTCTTTCAAAAGTTCTTACTTCAGAACGTTTAAATACAAATCCTCGTGTTATTGATCCGTGTTGTGGTTCAGGAATATTTTTAGTTGAATCCTTTAGACGCATAATTCGCCATCATGTTTACAAAAGTAATGGTCGTCGATTAAGTGCGGACAGAATGAGGGATATTTTACGCGATCAAATAGCTGGAATTGAAATTAACGAAGAAGCCATACGCATAACCTCATTCAGCTTATATTTGGCTCTTCTTCATTACCAGGAAGCTCCAGATATACTTGAACAAATCAAAAATGGAAAACATCTACCGAATCTTATTTACCAAGATGGTTGGAGTGATGATAAACAACATTTTAATAATTTGCTTAGAGCAAATACTTTTGATATTGCTTCAGCAATAAAAAACAATAATGAAATATTTGAAAGGTTTAATAGTAATTGTGCTGATGTAGTAGTTGGTAATCCTCCTTGGGGTTCAAGTACAATTGGATGGAACACAATAGCTAAATGGTGTAAAACCCATAAATATCCCGTGGGAGATAAGGAACGCTCCCAAGCTTTTATTTGGAGAGTGCTTGACTTACTTCGTGATAATGCTTCTGCATCTCTTTTAGTATCTACAGGTGTTTTCTTAAAGACACAGACAACCAGTAAAGCATTTAGGAGAGAGTGGCTTAGTAAAGTTGAGATCAAAGAAGTTATTAACTTTGCTCATGTCAGAGATGTTTTTTTTCGCCGATCTACAGAACCTAATAAAAAACATAAAAAATCTGCGAATTCTAGTCCTACCAAGTCCAAAAAATCTGCAATTGCTCCTTTCGCCTCAGTTTTATTTTGTAAGAAAAGTGACGCACATACTCCGAAAAACTATGTTGTATACTGGTCAGCAAAAAAAACTGCAATGGTAAAAGAACTTCAAGCAGTGATTTTGAGTGTTGTTGACCGTCATGTAGTAAGACAAGCAGACTTTTTAAGTAATGAAACTCTATGGAAAATTTACTGGTGGGGAAGTCATAGGGACGTATCGCTGATATCAGCAATTAAAAATTTATACACTCCTCTTAGATTTTTACATGATTCAGATAATAGTGGACAGGGTTTTACTAAAAGCATTAAAGAGACTAAACCATCAGACTGGTTACTTAAATATAAAGAATTACCAGTAAAATATTTTAACAGATATGGAACTCTTGAAACTCAGCAGCTTATAAAACCGCCTCTAGCAGTTAAGCGAAAAGGGAAACCTACTTTCTATCAAGGAGATAGATTACTTATAAAGCGGGGTATTAATCAATCTTCTGATATGAAAGGGCAAATTATAGCTCGTATGGAATCAGCTAGATTTTGCTTCAGTAACTCAATTAACTGTATTAAATTACTTGAGCCACAAAGTTGGAAATATAAAGTGATTTTAGGTATTTTGTGGTCTTCCTTACCACGTTACTACTTTTTTCTGACTTGCAGTGAATGGGGTATATGGCATTACGAAATCTATAAGGATGAATATCTAAACCTTCCAATCGCTTTACCTACAGATAAAAGTTTACGTGAAAGAATTATTCAGATTGTTGAAGAACTGCAAACTTGGAATCCAGTTCAAATAGATGAATTTGTTCTTGGAGAAAATGCTCAAGAAAAGTTGCAAAATCAATTGATGGATTTGGAGTTTAGATTAGATGAAGCAATATTTGATTTATATGATTTGAATATCTCAGAACGTGATTTGATTAGAGATATGTGTGACGTAGGAATAGATTTTTTCTACAAACACAGTGATAGTCAAGCTGTACAATCGTTAGAAATAACATCTCTTCCAAAATTACAAGGAACTATTGCTGATATTTCCAAGATACGTAGTAATCAAAATTATATTCAAGCGTACATTTACACTTTTCTCAACATTTGGAATCGTGAACTAGAACCTGATGGAGAATTCAATTGGAAAGTTATTTCTGCTGAAGAAAATTCAAGTATGTTAGCTGTTGTATTTTCAACTCAGGAGAAAAATATTTCTCTACCATATATTTCTAATTCCAGTAAAGATGAATGGAAAGAAATATTAGCAAGTATTTGTAAAGATAATAATGGTCTCTTATCTCCTTATAACAGCCATCAAATTTATATTGATGGTATGGTTCGTGTAGTTACTGATACTCAAATTATTATCATTAAGCGTAATGAAATAAGATTGTGGACTCGTAGTATGGCTCGTGAAGATGCTGAAGCTACCTTGCTACAAGCAATTCACTTACAAGAAACTATTCAAGGTGATGGGGGTGAGGTATTATGATTCGTATTAGTAGACAAAGAGAAGATATATGGACTAGACATGAAAAAAGAGTATTGGAAATATTTAAACTAGCTTTAAAAATGCTCCGTGAAGAATCTTCACTTCCAGATAATGAGAATGAAATAAATCGGAAATTATGTTTTCTTGTACGTCGCGCAAACCGGGATTTACTAGATAGAAATCAAGGTATTGAGTCACCTATTACCTATGAGTCAAATAACCAACCAGATGCGGATGATGTAACACGAAGCTCACGAGAAAATAAACGTCCAGACTTTCAATGGGGTGTATGTGACCGTAACGAGGTTGATCCTGATAGGATGGAAAAATTTTATATCATTGAATCTAAACGACTAGGTTCTCCATCAAGCAATACATGGATACTTAACAAAAACTATGTGATTAATGGTATTAAGCGTTTTGTTGATCCTGATTGGGGCTATGGTAAATCATCAACTTCAGGTGCAATGATTGGCTACATTCAAGATATGGAATTGCAAACTATTTTGGATGAAGTTAATACTAATGCTGCATCTGAGTTATTACCTAATATTAGTATATCTTCTGATGGTGAACAACCAGATATTACAAGACTAGACCAAAGATTACAGCGTGAAGAGATTCAACCTACGCAATTTGATTTGAGACATCTTTGGGTTGATTTAAAGCACCATTATCAAGATAAAGATAAAACAAACCAAGAAATAGAAGAGGTTAGTAAACCCAAGGAAACTAATAAGAAATCTAGAAATACTAAGAAAAGTAAAGCTGGAGAGCCTTGATTATTCAATATTTGAGCTTTTTGCAAAAATAAACAGATATTAAAGTTAGTTTGCTCCAGCGAAATTAATTGTTATTAACTAAATATACAGCAATTCCCGGTGTAATGAGGTACACTTGATTTTAAGACAGAAGGTAAAATTCAAGAAACAAAAAAATTAGACTGTACCTCATAACAAAGGAATCTGCTGTAATTTTTCCCCTCATCAAGAGATGCGATCGCTACTTTGGTAACTTGCTTGCTAACCCCTGATAAATAACATCTAACCACACCGGAATCACAGCCTTCCCTTCATCCAGAGATGCGATCGCCATTTTCCGATCAAATTCTACCAAGGAAAGCGAATCATCCTGTGATAACAACAACATAAACCGTTTACCCCTACCAGAAATAAACAACTCCGGTTCTTGTTCCTTCAGTTGTTTGAGAACTTGACAAGCAATATCAAAACTAATACCCGTAGACAGCCAATATATTATCGCTGCCAACTCTACCAAATTCGACCTTGAATAATAAATACTGCGTCCCGTACCCGTATCACTAATTACAGGTACAACAATCCCCTTCTCTCGCCAATACTGAATCTGGCGAAGGGTACAACCTGTCAATTGAGCCGCTTCCTTAGTTGTGAAAAAAGTTTCTTGCATAAAACACTACTGTACAGAAAGGGGCTATAGTACACATATGGTATTATTAGACAAATATATTTAAAGGGTATGAGCCTTACCATTCAGTGTCGTTTAGTAGCCAGTGAAACTACCCGTCAGCAGCTATGGCAACTGATGGCACAGAAAAACACGCCAGAAATTATTGCGATCGCACACAATATTATATGTGTATGGTAAGATAATAAGCTGATTAGAAATTTAAGGACAATTAATTTGTCAACACCAGTTTAAAAACAAAAATAAGTCAAAGTGACAATTAATTTGTCAACGCAGACAGTAATTTGGCAATACGGACACTAATTTGTCAACGCGGACAATTAATTTGGCAAACGACAGTACAACAATGGAGAATAGGAGACTCGAACCCCTGACCTCTGCGGTGCGATCGCAGCACTCTACCAACTGAGCTAATTCCCCAAGGGAGTGGAGAGTAAAAGACCCTCACATACATATCATAATTTTAGCATCCAGGGGCGGTAAGTTTGATATCTTTTTGTAAAAAAACTTCCTGGACTCGTTCTAATTCTAAATCATACAAATAATCTACAGTCCAGTTACAGCGACGCTGGAGCATATGGAATGGGTAGTTATGAGCCACCCCAAGTACTTGTATGTGGGCTTGTTTAGCCGCTGCGACACCCACGGGAGTGCCTTCAATTGCTAGACATTCAGCGGGTTGGAGATGGAAGTCAGGGTATAATTGATTGAGACGTTCCACAGCCAGCAGATAAGCATCGGGTTGAGACTGGGTGGCGCTCAGGTCATCATCGGCGATAATCACAGAGAAATACTCCGACAGCAAAGCGCGTTCTAATACTAGTTCTATTTCCTGGCGAATTGCACCACTGATTAAGGCCAGCTTGACAGTTTGTCCATCATCAGGGGAAATACTGAGCGATCGCACCTGGTTAATAAAATTTAGCACACCTGGATATAAAGGCAGTTCGGGGATGTTTTCCAGTTGCTGGACATAGGCTTGGGCTTTCTGGTGTAGGAGTTTGTTGAGATACTCCTGACTAACCACCCTACCACGGGAACTGAGCAACTCTTGTAAATAAGTGCGATCGCTCCTGCGGTATAAAGCCTGACCCTCCCCCAGCTTCTGGGGTTGGAGATTTTCTTGGATGAGAATTTCATCTATTAATTGTGAGTGAATCTGCTCATGATTAATAATCACACTTTTAAAATCAAATAAAACTGCCTTTAAACTCATGTTGTTATGCCAAGCCCTGGAGATGCAAAGTCCGCCCCATCATTATTATCTATTGTGCTGTCTTTTGGTGTGGCTACTTGATGGCGGAGTTGCCACCAAGCAACGCCCAAAAATGAGATAATCTTACATAGTCAGAGACTGGGGATTAGTGGAAATTAATTTAGCCAAATCCTGTAAGAAAGCCGCCGCATGAGCACCGTAAATAATCCGGTGGTCACAGGTAATATTAACTTGCATCTGTTGACGCACAGCAAAGGAACCATCCCCTAGAGCTACCATTTGGGGACGGGATGCACCAATGGCTAAGATAGAACCTTGTCCGGGTGGTAAGATCGCATCAAAAGTGTCTACCCCAAACATCCCTAAGTTAGAGAGGGTAAATGTGCCGCTGTTGTATTCTTCGGGTTGTAGTTGTTTAGCTCTCGCACGTTCTACTAAAGATTTCCAGGAGCGGGAAAGGGAATAAATATCTACCATGTCTGCATTTTGCAATACTGGTGTGATTAATCCACCATCATCCATAGCCACGGCTACAGAGATGTTAATATCAGGATGATAAACAATTCCTTGGTCTGAATAGCTGGCATTTAATAAGGGATGTTTTTGTAATGTCACCGCTACCGCTTTAGCCAGTAGGGCTGTCATGGTAACGCCCTTGGATTTAATTTGTTTGTAAAGTTGATCTAAGCCATCGGTGGTAATGGTGTAACCCACACGGAAAACTGGTACAGTCAGAGTGGCTACCATGTTCCTAACTACAGCATTTTGGAAGGTAGTTAAAGGTACTGTTTGACCAGGAACTATGGGCGCTGGCGCTGGCGCTGGTGCTGGCGCTGGGGTGAAGGTGGGTACTGGTGCGGGTGTGGGTGCTGGTGGTTTACCTTGATTGACGGCTGATTGTACATCTTCGGCGACGATGCGACCGTAGGGGCCACTACCTTTGAGGGTGGTCAAATCAACCTTGAGTTCTTGGGCTAATTTGCGGGCGCGGGGTGAAACTACTACTCTTCCTTCGCGGTGGTTAGAGCCATTTTGAGTAGCTAGGGCAGAAGATATACCAGCGGGGGCTGTAGTGGCGACTGGTTCGGGTGTGGGGGTGGGGGTAACTGAGCCTGAGTTAGCCAAGGTTGTGGCGGTGGCGATTTCGGCTTCTGTTTCTGCTATGTAGGCGATCGCAGATCCTACCGGTGCACTTTCACCGGCTGGTACAATGATGTGGGCTAGATATCCGTCATAGAATGTTTCCACATCCATATCTGCCTTATCTGACTCCACCACCACCACGGTTTCCCCTTTTTCCACTTTATCCCCCGGCGATTTTACCCAGGAAACGATTTTCCCCTCAGTCATGGTAGAACTCAGGGCCGGCATAAATACTTCGTGAATGCTCATATGGTGGTATCAGAATCGATGGTTTATGGACTTTAGCAGCTTTTGCCAGATTAAATTGTATCTTGGCTGGTTAAGTTTTACAGTGGTTTTTTTCTTTTCCCTGGTAACAGATAGGTGGGCTAGGTTCCTGATTTTGCTATCTATTCACCAATTCACCCCGGAACCTGATGATCAGATTAGAGTCTATGGTACATAACAACTATCAATTTTTGCCCATGTTTTCATCATCTGCCAAATTTTTCTCTAACTTAATAAGTTAGTCATAAATGTTACTGTTTTTCACACCACTTACTCAGGTTGCAGCTGCTTTTGCTATTTAACTGTAAGTGGTTCAGTCCAATTTCTTGTTTACTGTTATGTTGTTTAACAAGTGGAATGTTGTTTTAGTTTTGTTGATCAATATCTTGGCTACTGCTTGCGCCGGGATGGATATGACCCAGGAACGAGAATCACCAACAGTGGGAGACAATAGACCGGTTATACACCAGGAAGTTGCCAATGTGCAAAATACCGAAGATATTTTATTATCTCCAGAGCGTTATCAATATGAAAGCATACCACTAAAAGATGTGAATGCCATTCTTCAAGGTAGTGATCCTGTGACTTTAGCCTTGAACGTCTTGGGGGATAAATCATTAGCTACAGGTAAGCAGGAAGTAGCAGTATGGTATCCCCAACCCCGGCAAGCTTTAGTCAAAATTACACAAACCCATCCAAACGATTATACCATTAAAACAATTAATTATCGAGTGGAAATGACTACTTTTGGGCGATCGCTGTTAAATAACTCCCCACCGATTTGGCAAGTTGTTTGGGCTGGGTCAAAAATCGAATGTAGGCCTGAGTTAATTCAAAGTTGTGAATTTTGACCGGGGACTGTGAAGCCCCACCTAAGACGGGATAAGTGGGGAATGAGTAGCACCAGTGTTAAATGTCGCCGCGAATCTCTTGGATAACGCCATCCCGCAGGACAATTTCTACTTGCATTTTCCGAATCAAGTTATCACCCTTTTCAACCCGGAAAAAGCCTTCCATTTGGAATTGATTTACTTCTTGCTCCAACTCTAGAAATTGTAATTGCTGGAGATTTTGTAGTAATTGATTTTTTTGCTCAAGTAGTTCAGTTTTCTTTTGATTAACTTGACTGTGGATATTATCAATTTGCTGTAGGGTTTGGGGACTAGGAGGCTGTACAGCCTGTTTTTGAATAGACACAATGGCCCGTTGTCCTTCCAGATCGATCTGTTGCAGTTGTTGGTCACTTTGATTAATCTGTTGCTGTAGTTGCTGTTGTACTTCCTCTTTCCAGAGGGGGGTAACAATGGCTTTAACATTCACAACGCGCTTGAGTAACAAATTGGGGTTGGAGACATCCATAAATTCACGTTCACTCTATAAGTTAGCAGACAAAACGCTCATCGGGTATACATACCGTCAATAATATCTTGATACCGTTCCATGACTACGTGTCGGCGGATTTTCAGGGTTTGTGTCATCAAGCCATTTTCCAGAGAAAAAGGTTCAAGAATCAACCTGAAGGGGCCAATGCGGTCATCGGGGCGATAACCAGGACGGTTTTGTACTTCCCGATTCAATTCTTGCCGAAACAAGTCCTGGATTATTTTACTCTCCAGATCAAGAGATGTCCTCATTTGGGAGGAGTTTTCTTCTGGTACAATCTGTTGCAGATTTTGACTTTCTGCCCATTTTTCCAGGGCTTCGATGTTGGGGACGATTAAAGCGCCGATACTGCGCTGGTCTTGTCCCACGAGCATAATTTGATCAATGTAGGGCGATCGCAAGCAAGCATCTTCAATAGGTTGTGGTTCGATGTTTTCACCATTGCTCAGAACAATTGTATCTTTAGCCCTCCCGGTGAGGACTAAATCATTATCTGGTGTCACCCAACCCAAGTCACCGCTATTAAACCATCCTTGACCATCAATGACTTTAGCTGTGGCTTCGGGGTTTTGGTAATAGCCTTGCATAACCTGGGGACCCTTCAAGAGTACCAAACCTTTTTTTCCCGGGGGTAACAAGTCTTTGCTTTCCGGTTCAACAATTTTAACTTGTGTACCGGCGATAGGTTGTCCAGATGAACCGCGCACATTATGCCAAGGGCGGCGGGCGTTAGTCACAGGAGAGGTTTCTGTTAAGCCGTAACCCTGCAAAATTTCCAGACCAATGATTTCAAAAAAGTTATCTATATGCTTGGGTAGCGCCCCACCGCCGCTAACTACTTGCTTAATGCGTCCCCCGGTAGCTTGGCGGACTTTGGCATAAACTAGGCGTTCTCCCAGGGTATGAAGGGGTAACAAAGCTAATGCTAGTATCTTAGAGGTGATTTTCTCTAAGCTTGAGGCATGAAGATGATTTAAACTCAATCCGGCGGCGATGCGTTTGTTTTCGATATAGGTTTCACTAGCTGCTAGTAAAAACTTGATCAGGCGTTGCTTTTTGGCTGGTTGTTCCCGAAACTGCTTTTGTACTCCCTCATAAATGGATTCCCACAGACGGGGGACTGCGATCATGTAATGAGGTTTAAATTCTTTCAAGTCCTGTTTGAAAGAACGCAAGTTAGTATAAACTTGTGTACAGCCTTGAGATAGTAAGAAATACTCACCACTGCGCTCATAACTGTGCCAAGAGGGGAGGATACTTAAGACGATTTCTCCCGGTTGTGGTTGTACTATTGTACCCAGGGTTTTGACTTGGTGTAACAAGTTGCTATGAGAGAGCATCACACCTTTGGGTTTACCGGTAGTTCCGGAGGTATAAATCAAAGTCGCTAGGGTATCTCCTGTGACCTGAACTGGTGTAAGGGGATGGTTAGCACCAATTTCTAAGACCTCGGAGAAGTTCAACACCTTGGGGGTAGCTTCTGGTGGTGTTTCATCTGAGATTAAAATTATTAGTTGAATGGGTAGGTCATTCAGTCCGTCCCCCAGTTTATTGAGTGTGTCTAAGTCCTGTACTACTAGGGCGGTGCTGCCACTGTTGGCGATAATAAAGAGTAGTTCTGAGCGTTCGGCTTGGGAACTACGGACTGCATTGACTGCGCCGGCGGTGATTATCCCTTGATCCGCAACAAACCACCTGGGACTATTATCGGCTATTAAGGAAATGCGATCGCCTGCTGTGACTCCTAAGCTTTGTAACCCAGCTGCAAATTTTTGAATTTGCTCCCCTAACTGGCTATAGGTAATTACTACTTCTGGTGTACTGTGGGGATTGTGTAGGGCAACTATATCACCAAATCGTTTGGCTGCCAATGACCAAATTTCTGGTAGTGAAACCACGTTGCTGTAATCGACTAAACGCTGTAGTTCTTGGCTTTCTCGCTTAGTCAGCTTTGATAAGTAAGACGGTGCAGTGGTGTTATTCACAACACATATCCTCTATTGATTTAGTAAAGGCCGGATTTTATAGATCATTCTGACATGAGCTGATACTACTAGACAGATCAGCCATTGAGGACGAGGTGGCAATACATAGAGTCCGGGCTATTTCAGCATTTTAACGGTTGTATTGATAATACCCTATGTTAAACTAAGTTTATATAAACTAAAGACAATAGATAGACTAGAGAATCCATTGCTTTAGTTATCTTGAGTGCTAAAAGCCCAGAGACCTATTTTTTGATGGGGGTGACTACCTATAAATTTTATGGATGTTTTATTGCTAACTCTCCTCAATGCTGCTGTTTGTGTAGCACTGCCTAAATTAGCCTGGAAAATTCTGACCCTCAGAGTTACTCTAACATTACCCCAGGGTTCTACATCAGCAAAACCCAAAAGTGAAATGACTACTTTTCCCTACTGTACCAGTGACATGTTAACAGGTAGAGCCGTTTGTAGGTTTAGACCTCAATTCTGTGCCAAATGTTTCCCATATTGATCTCCAATACCCATCTCTGCATAAATCTTGCTCAATTTTTCACAGAGGACGTTGGTAGATAAGACCATATCTGCTGTTTTAAACTTACCCAAATTCACCTATATCTAGAGTTAGCTGGACAAGGGAACTACACCCCCATAATTAGAAATTAGGAGAAATTAGGCGCACTGTGGGCGTTTTTTTGTAGGATGAGCAAGCTTTGGCGAATCTATGGACTGTCAAAAAATTAACCAGCTAAAGACTTCTTGAACAGTGATATTTAAATGAACCCCGATGAGAACTGGTAAGCGATCGCTATTAGCTCTCTCAATTAAATGCCAAATTTAGCTTATCTATTCTGGAATCATCCTGATTTGCAATGTCGGTGCGTTCTGCTTTAGCCGCAGCGCTGGTGTGATCGCCTGTGCCAGTTGCGTAAGTCCTGTCCTATTAGAATTAGATTTTAGGTGATTAGCTCCTTTATTCTTGCACAAACCTAAATATTAAATAATTGTTTTAGTTAGTCCTGGTACTTCCTTCATTATTTAGGTAATTCTGTGATATTATACACTTTTTGATGTCCCTTGAACCATAGATAAACTGATAGTTACTATATAGGGTATTCAATATATTTATCTGACTTATAGAAGAGGTAATAAAAAACAGATTATATATATAAATATTCAGCAGCTTTTGCGTCAAACTAATAGATAGTAAAAAACAAATTTTTGCAGCGAGGATAATATATGAATTTCATGGATGGTCTATTGCTAACACTGCTAAATACTATCATCTGTATTACCCTCCCCGCCTTTGTCTGTGTAATCACTAATAAAGGACAAAACCAAAAAGTATCAAAGCCTGTAATTATGTCGCCAAAGTGTAGCGGTAAAATTTCTAGTGCTATTGATGCAGCTTAAGATAAAATTAATAGAAGATAGATACGCGATTTCTCCTATGAATCGCGTATTTAAGTTAATTACAGCACTGAAAGGAACACAACCCCAAGGATTACTGAGGATTTTTCCGGCGCCATTTTTCCCTGACTAGGCGAATTTCATCAAAAGTATAGTTTTCTCCTAATTGTTGTTTAATGGGAGTGAGAGAAACATCACCCAAAATCTCTAAAACTTGCCAAATTTTTTTTTGATGCTCTAGGGGGACTAACTGATTTAAATCTACAGGCTGATTTTTAGCCATTAACTGAGAAAGGTGGGTAAAAATTGTGGAGGGGGTAAGATTGCGCTGGTGGGCAATTTCAGCTACACTCAAACCTTGTTGGTGTAATCTTAATGTGGTTAACTCGGTATCATTGGGTAAATTCTTAATAGCTAGTGTACCTGGAGAATCATGTTTTGTGGGTGATATACCTTGTTCTCGACGGTAGGCGGTGATTTCTGCGAGGAATTTTTCACCATACTGAGCGAGTTTGTGACTACCTACCCCAGAAAGTTTACCAAATTCTGTTAAGGATTGGGGTTGTACCTGGGCCATTAACCTGAGGGTAGAATCTTGAAAGACAACGTAGGGCGCTACAGACTGTTCATCAGCTAGTTGCTTGCGCAGCGATCGCAAGCGTTGTAATAATAATTCTGTTTGGGCTGTTTTGTCACCCTCTGAGACGGGAGATATTTTTTGCGCCACAGGAACAGCAATCAAAACTTGGCGTTGTCGCTTCATCACCTCCCAACTCAAAGCATTCAGCTTTAAAACCGAGTAACCATCATTGGTTTGTTGTAACAACCCTTGATGTAACAGAGAACGCCCTAAAATGCGCCATTCATCTACAGTTTTATCTTTCCCAATCCCGTAGGTAGAAAGTTTTTCGTGTTGATTTTGGCTAATTTTTTTACTTTTACTTCCCCGCAGCACATCAATAATGTGTAGCATTCCAAATCTTTCTTGACAACGGGCCACACAAGATAAAAACTTCATGGCTTCAATTGTCCAGTCTTGTAGAGGTTTGGGATAACGACAGTTATCACAGTTACCGCAATTACCAGGAAAACGTTCGCCAAAATAACCTAGTTGAATTGTGCGGCGACAGTCTGTACCTTCAGCATAATCAATTACCTGGCGTAGCTGTTGTTTGGCAATTAATTGTTCTTGAGGGTCAGTTTTTTGCTCAATACTCCATTCAATGGTTTTAATATCACCAAAACTAAAGAACATGGTACAACGTGAGGGTTCACCATCTCTACCCGCCCGCCCAGATTCTTGATAATAACTTTCTAAATTACGTGGTAAATCAGAGTGAATGACTAACCGCACATCAGGTTTATTAATTCCCATCCCAAAGGCGATAGTAGCAACGATGACACGCACATCATCTCGAATAAATCGAGTTTGATTCTTACTGCGTTCTTCATCAGTTAAACCAGCATGATAGGGTAAAGCGGTAATTTGATCATGTTGCAGTTTAAATGTGAGTTCATCAACTTTTTTCCGGGTGAGACAATAGATAATCACTGAACCGTCAGTTTCCCGAATCATTTCTAAGATTTCGGCGTATACACTGCTAGATTTAGGCCGCACTTCGTAATAAAGATTTTGCCTGTTAAAGCCAGCTAAGTGAATCTTCGGTTGCTTTAGTTCTAATTGTTGAATGATATCACTACGGACGCGGTCTGTGGCTGTTGCGGTGAGGGCGATGGTGGGAACATCTGGGTAGCGGTGACGTAGGGATTTTAACTGGCGATATTCTGGGCGAAAGTCGTGTCCCCATTCGGATACACAATGGGCTTCGTCAATGGCGAAGGTAGAAATACCAATTTGGTGATGTACTAAGTCTAAAAATGGCAGAAATCTTGAGCTTAATAAACGTTCTGGGGCTACATAGAGTAGTTTAACTTTACCATTACGGATGGCTTCCTCACGCGATCGCACTTTGTAGGGATTGAGGCTACTATTGAGGAATGTGGCGGCAATATTATTATTTCTCAGTGTTTCTACTTGGTCTTGCATGAGAGCGATTAACGGCGAAACCACTACCGTTAAGCCCTTTTTTATCAAGGCTGGTAACTGAAAGCACAGAGATTTACCCCCACCTGTGGGCATTACTACCAATAAATCCCGATTTTGCAGCGCATCTTCAATAATTTGTCGTTGTCCGGGGCGAAAATTATCGTAACCAAAGTGGTATTTTAACGCCTGTTCGAGGTGGGGGTACTGAAGCATAACGATGGATTTACGTGCTAAGACTTGAAAATTTTAACTTAAATCCCCGGTAAGCAAAAAGTTAGAGAAGTGAAGTTTTAGCTTCACTTCTGTGGGTTTTAGCTAAATTCTGCCGATGTTATGCAGTCCTAAAATTATACCTACTCCTAAAAGATGACCAAAGGCTGTAGTTGCTAGTACCGCGGGTAAACCAAAACCGCCGAATAAATTGGGTGCGGGGAGAGATGGCCCAACGCTGGGGTACTTGATGGTGAATTTTCCCAAGGCAACGGCGATAATGTTGGCTACAATCATAATACCTGCAACGGTGGGACTCCATTCTAGGGGTGTAGTTACAGCAGCGATTAAGGTGGAAGGTAACACCGGATTTAGCTCCTAAAATTCTAATGGCTAGAAATATAATTGAAATATTTCCCCGCTAATTTCAACAAAAAAACGGCTTTTGCATCAATACTTAACAGTTATTCTTAATCCTTAATCTTAGAGGTTGTTTGATAAGTTTTCAACAGGTAATTTTTATCTTAGGGAACACCGGAACAGGGGATGGGAAGGATTGGGGAACACGGTATGGCTAACGCCACGCTATCGCTATCGACTTCGCTCACCGACCGCACAAAAAACAATAAAATCCAGTCCCCTCCTCTTACAAGGGGAGGGTTAGGGTGGGGTCAAATAATATTCGATACACGAATCATGACTTGACAAACATCCTCTTAGATATGTGCAAATCCTCATATTCCCTCTGGGGTTATTGACAATACTTTGTATTAATGTTGGAATAGTTATCGAGAGCTATTGCAAAATATAGTCATTAAAATGGGAATATTCAAGTTGTGGTTGCCAAGGCGACCGCACAAAAATGTCACAGGGGAATTAGGGAGAGGCGATCGCCTATTAGTAGTAACTGTATTGCTACTAGTAGGACTGGTGCTAGTCACCGGAATTTCCCTGTCATTGGGTGCGGTAGCCATGAGTCCCAATCAACTGTGGCTAGCATTAATAGGCCGGGGTGATGAACTCTATCAAACAATTCTCTGGGATTTGCGCCTACCCCGCACCCTAGCCGCCTTGCTGGTGGGTGCTGCTCTGGGAATGTCCGGGTCATTACTCCAGGGAATGCTGAAAAACGGGCTGGCGAGTCCGTTCTTACTGGGAATTTCTGCGGGTGCTGGTTTAGCGGCTGTAGCTATGCTCAGTTTAGGTGTATTGCAGACCTGGATACCTTTAGGGGCTTGGATGGGGGGCTTATTAACAACTATTCTTGTTTATTTCCTAGCTTACCGTCGTGATGGAATTTCCGTAGAAAGATTGATTTTAGGGGGAGTTGCTGTCAGTTCCTTATTTGGTGCAGTTCAGTCTGTGTTGTTACTCATAGCCGAAGATGGTCAAATACAAGCGGCCTTAAATTGGTTAATTGGTAGTTTGAATGGGCGCGGTTGGAGTGAGATAACTATTTCCGGTTCTTATATTAGCGTCGCCCTCTTAGCGGGATGCTTACTAGCGCGTGCGGTTAACCTGTTGAACCTGGGTGACGAGTTAGCCACAGGACTAGGTGTTTCTGTGTGGCGATCGCGAATTTTAATTGGTGCTACCGCCACACTCTTAGCTGCGGGAGCAGTAAGTATAGGGGGTTTAATTGGGTTCGTGGGTTTAATTGTTCCCCACGGAATCCGCCTGATCGTAGGTACAGATTACCGTGCTGTTTTACCACTAAGTGCAATAGGTGGGGCTTTAGTTCTCAGCTTTGCAGACTTACTGTCTCGGTTAGGTGCTGTAGAAATTCCCGTGGGAGCAGTCACAGCTTTGCTGGGTTCTCCCTTATTTATCTATCTCCTTTATCGGCGCAATGTGTAATTAAAACTTTCAAGTTGTCAGAGGTGTAATAACAGTGAAACAACATCCCTTGCTGTTCAGCATGATCATGCTGAATCTGTTTGTCGTGCCCACAGTATTAGCAGAATCTCATAATACTGGCATTTCTGGTGAAACAAAAACTTATTTACTGACTCAAGAACCTGTTTTGACTCCCTCGGATGCTCAACCAGAGGAAGAAGAAACCTGTCCCCCTGATTTTGATCCCAAAGACCCAGAATTTGAAGATTGCGTTGAGGAAACTCAAAGCGGTGATTCCGAGATAGAAATTACCGTCACCGGAACCCGCACACCCAGAGCAGTTGTAGATTCACCGGGAACAATTAGCGTTATTGATGAGCAAAAAATCCAAAGGGATTTTATCGAAGATATCAAAGATTTAGTCCGCTACGAGCCGGGAATATCTGTACGTAATCGCCCGGTGCGTACTGGTCCTGCGGGGAGTGGTAATTCCAGTATTAATATTCGGGGAATTGAGGGGAACCGAGTTTTAATTCAGGTTGATGGGGTGAGGGTTCCCGATATTTATGCTAATACCGGCCGTGATTTAGTCGATTTTGATTCAATTCAAAGGGTGGAAATTATTCGCGGTCCTGCTTCTACCCTATATGGTAGTGATGCTTTAGGGGGTGTAGTCTCTTTCCTAACCAAGGACCCAAAAGATTATCTGAGTGTTTTTGGTCGTCCAGTTTATGTGGGTGGTAAAACCAGCTATGACAGCACCGACTCTAGTTTTGCGCCCTCAGTGACGTTAGCAGGTAGAGAAGGAAACCTATCGGGTTTATTGCAATATACCCGCAGGGATGGTAGCGAAGCTCAAAACTACGACGGACTAAGACCAAACCCCGAAGATGTTAGCAGTAATAACATATTTGGCAAAGTAGTATTGGAATCTAACGACAACAATATTTTCCGACTCACAGGAGAATTATTTGACCGTCAAGTTAATACACAAGTCATCAGTGCAAGAACAGCGACTACTCTCAACCAAAACGCTGAAGATTCCACGAGTCGGGGACGCATCAGTTTAAGTCATGAGTATACTAATCCTGACTTAGGCTCATTTTTGCAGTCAGTGCGATCGCAGATTTATTACCAAACTGCGAAAACCACAGAAGATATAGAAACCCGCAGCGTTAACAGACAGGGTGAAAATGAGCGGCGTATCTTAGAAACTGGTTTTAACCAAGATATTCTCGGCGCTGATGTGCAGTTTACCAGCAAATTCTCCACCGGAGATATTAGCCATCGCCTAGTTTACGGCTTTGACTTGTTTAACACCTCCACCAGTCGCCCCAGGGATTCTACAATATTTAATGAAACACGGGGAACAGAGAGTAAATTTGCTAACGGGCAAAATTTCCCTAACAAAACCTTTCCTGATACAGACACTTTGAGGGGTGGGATTTACATTCAGAATGAAATCGAATTTGCTGATGGTCGTATTACCTTAATCCCAGGTATTCGTTACGATTATTATCAATTGACTCCCTACACCGATGATGAGGAATTTGGACGCAGCAACCCGGAAAATTTGGAAGTTAACGGCTTTTCTGCTTCCGCTATCTCTCCCAAGCTGGGTATAGTTGCCAAAATTACCCCAGAAATATCATTATATGGACAATATGCCCGTGGTTTTAGGAGTCCACCCTATGATGATGCAGCCATTGCATTTACCAACTTCAACTTTCGTTATTCTCTCCTACCTAATCCTGACTTAAAACCAGAAACTGCAGATAGTTATGAAATCGGGATCAGAGCCAACTATCCCCAAACTAGATTAAGTCTCACAGGTTTTTATAACCGTTATGACAATTTCATTAATAATGTCGGACTTGGTCGTGACGATAGAGGATTTTTGCGATTCCAATCCCAAAACATTAAAGGAGTGACAATTTCCGGTTTAGAAGCTAGGGGAGAATATCGCTTTACAAGGTCTCCGGGTGGTTTAAGTGTGTTCGGAACCTTAGCTTATGCTGTGGGGGATAACTTAGAAACAGACCAACCCCTAGATTCCATAGATCCATTGAAGGGGATTATAGGACTGCGTTATCGTTCACCCCAAGACATTTGGGGCGCAGAACTAACTACCACCTTAGTTGCGGCTAAAGATCGGGTAAGTAATGAAGACTTTTTTAAACCCGAAGGTTACACTACTGTGGATGTCCGCGGTTTCTACCAGTTCAACCCTAATACCATTCTTAATCTGGGAATTTTCAACTTATTTGACCAAAGATATATAGAATGGTCTGACGTGCGGGGTGTAAATAGCGATGACCGTCTACTAGATTTATATACCCGACCCGGAATTAACTTTGCTGTGACTTTGAGTGTACGTTTTTAGAATTAAAGGAGTTTTCGGTAAACCAATCAAAATCATGGGTCAAAAAAAATTTCTATTAACTTGGGCTATTCTGTTGAGTATATTACTAACAGCTTGTAATCAACCCATCGCCCAACAACCACCAACAACACCTGTCAACACCAACCAAACAACCCCGACATCAGCACAAAGAATCGTCGCCCTCACGTCTTTAACTGCTGATATTATTTATCAACTGGACTCTACAAAACTAGTGGGGATTACAGGTGGTAGTTTACTGAATAAAGACCCCCGGTTTCAGGGTTTACAAAGAGTAGCTCAGGGTCAAACTCCTGCTGACTTAGAGAAAATCCTGGCCCTCAAACCAGATTTAGTCATCGGTGCTCAAGGCTTTTCTGACCAGACGCTCCAACAGCTGGAAAAACTGGGAATTAAGACTTTCTCTACTAGAGTTAATAGCTGGGAATCTCTCAAGGAACTAACTAAAACCCTAGCTGGTTTTGTGGGTGCTGACCCGACTCCGTTGTTAAACCGTTATGAGGGGTTTTTACCCAAAGGGACAAACAACAGTAATTCTACTCTAGTGCTGGTCAGTCGTCAGCCAATTTTAACACCAAATAAAAATAGTTGGGCGGGAGATTTATTACGCCAGTTTGGTGTCAACAATTTAGCCGCAGACCTACAAGGGACAAGCCCCATAGGTGGTTATATTACTCTGTCTGCTGAGAAAATTTTAGCAGCTAATCCGGAGGTGATCATTTTAATTAGTCCTCCCCAAGGAGGGTCACAAACCGCTCTTTTAGATGCTTTTAAACAGGAAAGCTTTTGGCAAAAATTGTCAGCTGCTAAAAATAACCAAGTCTATGTGTTTGACTATTATGGATTGGTGAATGCAGGTAGTATAGATGCTATCGAAAAAGCCAGTCAGCAACTGGCGCAAGTTTTAGCAGATTGATATCTCACCCTTGGGGGCGATCGCCGACAAAATCATCTACACTCAAGGAAAGACTGATTATTGCCAGCCTGTATTATGTCCTCAATTATCGATTCTTTGCCACCTGCTCTTGCTAAAATCGTCCAACGCTTTCAACGTGCGAGTGACCCGAAGCGGCGTTACGAGCAGTTAATCTGGTATGGTCAGAAGTTAACAGACTTTCCAGAAACTGGTAAAGTACCAGAAAATAAGGTTCCTGGCTGTGTATCTCAGGTTTATATTACCGCTGCCTTAGATGATGGTAAAGTTGTATACCAAGGTGATTCAGATTCCCAGTTAACTAAGGGATTAGTAGGGTTGTTAGTGGAGGGTTTAAATGGACTCACTCCCACGGAAATTGTGCAACTCACCCCAGACTTTATTCAAGAAACCGGCTTAAATGTCAGTCTCACACCTTCCCGCGCCAATGGATTTTATAACATATTTAAAACGATGCAGAAAAAGGCACTTGAATGTAAGTTATAGTTCCTAGCTTCCCTTTGTTACACTAAAAGCAGGTAACCCGATGTCAACTAACTTAGTGTCAACCTATGACCCCGTAGGATTTGGTGGACTAGTTCAAGAATACACCTGGACTTGGGACAACCAACCATTACGGGTGATTTATGAAACTATTGGTACAGGTTCACCCCTGTTGCTATTACCAGCCTTTAGCAGCGTTTCTATGCGGGGGGAAATGGGAGAACTCGCCAATTTACTCGCCCCCCATTTTCAAGTTACAGTGGTGGATTGGCCTGGGTTTGGAGAATCTTCCCGCCCAAGTTTCAACTACAGACCAGAAATATATCAGCAATTTCTAGAAGATTTTATTCACAGCGTTTTTAATCCGCCCATTACAGTAGTCGCAGCGGGTCACGCTTCTAGTTACGTTTTGCAACTGGCGGTGAAACAACCTCACCTGTTCTTGCGGATCTTACTCTTAGCACCCACTTGGCGCGGTCCTTTACCAACTATGGGAGCTAGTCCCCAGATAGCAGACTTAGTTAAAGGGTTAGTGCGATCGCCTATAGTTGGGCAAGCACTATATAAACTAAATACTACACCCTCCTTTTTAACTTGGATGTACCGCCGTCATGTTTTCAGTGATGACAGGAAACTTACACCCAGTTTTATCGAGAGAAAGTGGCTAACTACCCAAAAAGCCGGAGCCAGATTTGCTTCTGCGGCTTTTGTGACTGGCAATCTCGATGCTATCAAGAATCAATCCGATTATCTCACACTTGTACGCAACTTGTCCATACCCCTGATGGTAGTAATTGGTGAGTCCACTCCCCCCAAGTCCCGACAAGAAATGAACGCTGTAGCAGCACTACCAGGAGTAAGAAGCGTTGTTATTCCCGGTTCCCTGGGATTACATGAAGAACACCCAGATATTGTTTTCACCGCCACACAAGACTTCTTACTACACCCATAAATGCTGAGTGTGAGAGGTTGTTTTATAACTTTTCAATAGGGAAGAGGGGATGGGGTGGGGTCAAACAATATTTGATCCATTAATCATGACTTATCAAACATCCTCTCAGATAACTGATTTTCTCAAGTTTCCTGATAAACACCAAAAGTATTGTAGAGTGCCTGAGGATTAACATCTATATATGTCCTAGGACTGATGGGTTACTAGAAAAACCATAGTTGACGTATCATGATATGAACTTTAAACAGACGATTACAGTAAATTCACCACAAAAATATTAAAAGAATTATCATAGGTGGTAATGATTATCTAACCTATGACAAAAAGGCATTTAGACAATGTTAACTGAAGAAATCACAAATACCGTACCTGTAACCGTACTCACAGGTTATCTGGGTTCGGGAAAAACCACTCTGCTCAACCATATCCTCACCTACGAACATGGAAAAAAAGTCGCTGTAATTGTCAATGAATTTGGGGAGGTAGGTATTGATAATCAACTGATTATTGATGCAGATGAAGAAATTTTTGAGATGAATAATGGCTGTATTTGCTGTACAGTGCGCGGTGACTTAATTCGGATTATCGGTAACTTAATGAAGCGGCGCGATAAGTTCGACCATTTAGTGATTGAAACCACCGGTTTAGCTGACCCAGCGCCGGTAATTCAAACATTTTTTGTCGATGAAGATATGCAAAGCCTGCTGTCTTTAGATGCAGTAGTAACTGTTGTGGATGCAAAGCATATTTGCCAACATTGGGATGCTGACGAAGCCCAAGAACAGATTGCTTTTGCTGATGTGATTCTCCTCAATAAAACTGATTTAGTCACCCCAGAACAGTTAGATGAATTAGAACAGCGCATTCGGGGGATGAATGCAATGGCAAAAATCCACCGCACCCACAACGCCCAACTAGAGATGAATGCTTTATTAGGTGTGAAGGCTTTTGATTTACAGCGGGCGTTGGAAATTGACCCGGATTTCTTGGGTGAAGATGCTCACCAACATGATGATCAAGTTTATTCTGTCGCATTGATGGAAGCAGGGGAGTTAGATGGAGAAAAACTCAACGCTTGGTTGTCTGAGTTATTGCGTACCCAAGGACCAGATATTTTCCGGATGAAGGGGATTTTAAATATTGCTGGGGAAGATAATCGCTATGTGTTCCAAGGTGTGCATATGATCTTAGATGGTAGACCCGATCGCCCTTGGAAACCCAATGAAACTCGGAAAAATGAGTTGGTTTTCATTGGTCGTAATCTTGATGGAGCCAAACTTAAGCAGGATTTTCTGGCTTGTTTTGTTTAAACTAGGTACAGACTAAGCTACAAGGGAGTAGGGATGATTCTCTATTCCCTATTTCCCCATTCCCCTTGAAGTTATGAACCCTACAGCTAGTAAATCTAAGGAATTTGAAGAATACTATTCGGCGACTCTTTCCGACTATGTAACTGCGATCGCCTGGTCTCCCCATGGTACAATCCTAGCAGCTACCTCCGCAGCTGGTGAAGTTGTCCTAGTGAATGATCACCAGTTCACCACCTTACAAACTGGGGGAAGTACATCAGTAGACTGTGTGGCTTTTTCTCCAGATGGCGAGTTTTTAGCTGTGGGGGGACAAAATGGACAGGTAAAAATTTGGCAAGGTACGAAATTAATTACTACCTTAGAAAATGCCCCCTCGTGGGTAGATAAGCTGGGGTGGAGTCCCTCCCGTAACCAACTAGCCTTTAGTTTAGGGCGTTGTGTCCAAGTCTGGGATGCGGACAATAGGGAGGTAGTTGTTACCCTGAATTTTGATAACTCCTCAGTATTGGGGATTGATTGGCGTAGTGATGGGGAATACCTAGCCATTTCTGGCTATAAAGGTGTGAAGATTTGGGATAGTCAAAACTGGGAGCAGGAACCATATATTTTAGATATATCCACTGTCAGTATAGCCATGGCTTGGTCACCCGATGGTAAATTCCTGGCCTCTGGGAATATGGATCGCAGTATCACTGTTTTAGAGTGGGATAATCCTGACCCCTGGATTATGCGGGGCTTCCCTGGTAAAATTCGACAATTGGCATGGTCACAAGCCACTACCAAACTGGGTGCGCCAATTTTGGCATCTTCCAGTGTAGAGGGGATTGTAGTTTGGGAAAAGCTAGAGGATGAAAATTTGGGCTGGGAAGCACGGATTTTAACTAATCATGTGGATATTATCACGGCGATCGCCTTTGCGCCTCAAAGTTTCCTCCTGGCTTCCGCTGCTAGTGATGGTTGGCTGTGTTTGTGGAAAAAAGCCAAACAAGTTACCCAAGTACTCACCGGTGTTGCTGGAGGGTTTTCTACTCTAGCTTGGCATCCCCAGGGTAAGTTTTTAGCAGCAGGTGGAGATCAGGGGGAGTTACTGGTTTGGTCAAAAGTTCCACGAGCTCAAGGATTCGGCGGTAGTTAAAGGTAGTTAAAGACATATCATCATTCAGGTTGAAGCTAGCTAATTTATTGGTTATTCTGTATGAGAAATATTATTTAGGTATGAATCATGAATATAGCCAAAATGATTTTACTAGCATCTCCAGTATTTCTAGCATCTCTACTGTGGCTAGGAAACTCAGCCCAAGCATCTAGCTTGCAACCTGCATTTACTACACAGATGACCTCCGTACAGTCTCAGCCATGGGGGGGATTCACAACCCTTCATGCAAGTAAAACATCTAATCCCATTATGGATCAACTCCGTTGTAACTGCGCCACTTGTGTTCAGTCTCAATTAGAAATGCTCCAAGGAAGGTTACCAGCTGTAGATTTTTGAGCACATTTAAATTACTAGTTAATGTTATCAATGTTATGGGGTGGGCTATTAGCCCGCTTTTTATGTTTTTCACATATGCACTGGGGAATTGATGATGGTTAAAAAACTACTATCAAACCATTTAAATAATGTATTACCTAGTATATTAGTAGTTTTAACAATTGGCTTTCTGGGATGCGCAAATCAAAAACCAACCACCTCATTTACTCAGCCAAGCACTACAATAGAGGAAAATCTTCCCCGGGTTGTCGCTACTACTACCATACTCTGTGATTTAACTAGACAGGTGGCGCAAAATACAATTAACCTCACCTGCTTGGGTTCCCCTGATAACGACTCTTACCTCTATCAACCCAGACCCGGACACCAAGAAGCGATCGCCCAAGCTGACTTAGTTCTCCACACCGGTTACAATTTCCAGTCAGAACTACTCAAAACAGTTACACAAGGTAAAACTTCTACTCCCACAGTAGCTGTAAATCAACTAGCAGTTCCCCAACCCCAGCAATTTCTCGCATCTGGTGAAAAATTACCTAATCCTCATATTTGGCACGATGTTAAGAACACTATCAAAATGGTAGAGATAATTAGCCACAATCTCAAATTGCTTAACCCCGATTATGCCAAATTTTATCATGATAGCGCCCAACTAATTCAAGATGAACTGACTCAACTCGACAGCTGGATTAAGTCCAGGATAGATACTATCCCCAATAATAGGCGGAAGTTAGTCGCTACTACTAATGTGATGAATTATTACACTACAGCCTATAAAATCCCTTTGGTACAAGGTTTAGAGAATATTAGTAGTATAGTAAATCCCACCGATGCACAAGTAAAAACTTGGGTGACAACTATTCAACGGGCCCAAGTACCAACAATTTTTCCCCATATCACCATTAACCAACAGTTGATGATATCTGTACCTACCCCGGCTAATGTCAGAGTATCTCAAAGGCAATTATATACTTATGGACTGGGTGAACCAGGTGGCGAAGCCGATACTTATCAAAAATTAATGGTTGCCAATACACGCACTATTGTAGAAGGTTTAGGGGGGACTTACTTAATTTTTCCCCCAAGATTTCCTCATTGAAACTTCTGGACAAAAAAAACCCGGACTTCGCCAAGAAGTCCAGGATATATCAATTGAATGGAAAACTCGTGAATATTTTGGCTCTCTGGTTGAGAGAAATAGGAGGTTTTAACTTCGGACTCCTACTTGATCAGCGCGGGGATAATTTTCTCACTGGCCATTCTCGCTCCCGATAAATTGCGCGCCGTTGGTCCGACTTGCAAAGCTGCTAACCCACCCATGATGAATAACTCACAACCAGGCCAGCGTAGGCAAGAATCTAAAACCGGTAAGCCCTTGACCATAGAAATAGGGTAACTATTTAAGATCCCCTTGAGCAGTAGTTGGGCATTGACATCAAATTTATTGCCAGTACACAACCAGATACGTTCACACTCGTACTCACTGCCGTTATTACATTGGACTAGCCAATGATTTTTTATCCATTGGGCTTTTTGGATTTGGCAATGCTCATCTATTTTTAGAATACCATAACGAACAGCCCGGCGCAACTCCATGGCGATCGCCGGAGTCACAGAACCACCATTGCGGGCTTGCTGAATCATTTCCCAGCGTTTTTGGTAATCAGACTCTGCAAAAAATGCTTTGAGATACTTAGGTCCTAACCAACCCGGTTCAGCATCAAACAACTTAGCTTGTAACTCCCGCCGCAATATTAGGTGTACCTGGGCACTACGCCCTAGAGCACCCAGGGCTAGGTGTCCACTGGTCAAACCCGCACCCACAATTAATATTCTCTCACCTGCCAAGAATAGCTTACGTAAATCTACTGTTTGAGAATGACATAGTTTATCTGATGGGTAGGGAGTCGTAATTTGACTGACCCAATCAGGTATGTGGATTGTACCGCCGCCAGTAGCCAAAACCACCCGCCGGGCTGTGATAGAATGACCATCTGCTAACCACAACCGCAGTCCCCGGGGTAAAGGTTCCAAATGGGTAATTTCAGCTTTCACCACTTGATCAGCCACATCCCAACGTTGAATAACATCCTCACACATATCCTCAAATAGCTGGGTTCCTGGTAAATCGTAGGGAGGGAATAGCTCATGGGAGCGGGACTCGGCAAACTTCCGCAAGGCGAAAGGATTAGGGTCAGGATGATGTACCGCCGGCGATCGCAGGTGTGGTATATCTAAAGCGGCGAATTGTTGTCGCCATCGACTCATCCAAGTACCACTGGGGTCAAATACCAAAAATCGACCGCGCATAGTTTGGCGTTTTTGCAGTAGATGGGTTACCAATGTTAAAGCATGAGGACCAGCACCAATAACAGCTAAGTCAATTTTAGGAGGTGATGGAGGATTGACCATTAATAAATAGATAGAACCTAGTGATAATCATTATCATTCTATCTTAGGTTTACTAATTATCTTGACAATAACTTGCAATTATATCAGGATACTTCTAGTTTATGTGTTTGTTGTTTAACAATGAGTTCCATGGCAATCAATAATCTGTTTAGCGCCGGTGGCTTCGTCATGTGGCCACTATTGGGGTTTTCGGTGTTAGCGGTGGCGCTAATTATTGAACGGATCAAGTTTTGGCTGCAAATCAACCGACGGCAAAATCGTGTCATTCAAGAAGTATTACAACTCTATCGCAGAGATAACCTAGTTACTGCCATAGGTATACTCAGACAAAATGTTAATTTACCCCTATCCCGGATTTTCTTAGCAGCTTTAGAATTAGAAGAAGCCACCCCAGAAGAATTTCGCTTGGCTTTGGAAAGTGAAGCTCAAGCAGAAATACCTGGACTCAAACGCTTTCAGAACATTTTTGACACCATTATCAACCTCGCCCCCCTCCTGGGACTCCTGGGGACTGTCTTGGGTTTAATTACTTCCTTTGCTTCCTTGAATATTGGTAATGTGGGAGGTACGCAAACCATAGGGGTTACCTCCGGTATTAGTGAAGCCTTGGTATCTACGGCCACAGGGTTAATAGTTGCCATATTTACCCTGTTTTTCGCCAACACCTTCCGCGGACTGTATATGCGTCAAATAGCCCTATTCCAGGAATATGGCGGACAACTAGAACTGCTGTATCGCCGTCGCCATCAACCAGGAGAAAAAGATTATGCGCCTACAAGATGAACCAGATTTACCAGCACAGATTAACATCGTCCCGATGATTGATGTCATCTTTGCTATTTTGGCATTCTTTATTATGTCAACTCTGTTTTTAACTAGATCAGAAAGCTTACCAGTTAACTTACCACAGGCAGCCACAGCTAATCAACAATCAGCCCCCTTGACAATTACCATCAGCATTGACAATCAAGGGGTGGTGAGCTTAGACCGTCAACCAGTTCCCCTCAATTCCCTGGGGGAAAGGATCGGTACTTTGGTAGAGGGGAAATCAGAACCTATGGTAATTATTAATGCTGATCAAAGGGTAGAACATGGTCAAGTAATTGCAATTATGGATCAGGTGCGTCAGGTAAAAGGAGTAAAATTAGCGATCGCCACCCAGAAACCCTAATTTAGTACCCTTTTAAACTATGACAGACTGTCTTTTGACATGATTTAACTACAGCAACGACAATACCACATAGTATTTTGATGAAATGTTCCCAAAACCAAGTGAATAGATATTGTGTGGTGTTATCTGTTGTAGTCCAGAGCTTATGTATCAGCTTACCTAGTGTTGCTAAAGCAAGTCAACAAACAGAGTCAGTTTTTGATAAAAATTCTTATTTAAATCTTGAGTTACCAGTTACCCCAGTTGAATTATTAACTCAACAGTCCCTACCCATTGAATTTACCTTAGAAACCGAGCCAGAAGAAGATACCACAGACGAAAATAACCAAGATGTAGATATTCTGTTAGAAGTAGTAGGACAACCAGATAATTTTTCCGGTTCCACACCGGTGTATGTCATAGACCAGGAAGAAATTAAAAGACAAGGTGCGACCAGCGTCGCCGATGTTTTAAAAAGAATGCCTGGTTTTGCCATCAATGACGTTGGTCATGGTGCTGACATTCACACAGGGACATACTACCGAGGAGCATCAATTAACCAGTCTGTATTTCTCATCAATGGCAGACCAATTAATAATGATATTAGCACCTATCATGGTGGAACAGACCTAAATAGTATTCCCGTAGAAGCGATCGAGCGGGTAGAACTATCCAGCGGTGTCACCTCAGCTTTATATGGTTCCTCAGCCTTTGGGGGAGTAGTCAATATTATTACCAAACAAGGCTATAGTACTCCCAAACTAACTAGTAGTATACAATTTGGCTCATTAAACCTGAATAATCAACAGGTCACCTACAGCGCTGGGGTAGATGATGTTAGATATAACTTCAGCTTTGAAAGATTTTTCATCGATAACCGTTACTCAGTCCCAGAAGGTGCTGCTAACCGTGACGCTCAAGGGTTACTCTCCAATGCAGACACAGCCACCAGTACTTACTTTGGGAGCATTGGTTTAGACTTAGATCCTCAAAACTCCTTAAATTTAGACATTAAAAAACTCAGCAGTCGCCGAGGTTTAGTTTACTTTGGGTTTCCCCCCCTGCTGCAAAGAGATAGATTAGACCATGATGGCTTAAATATAGGGTTATCTTGGAAAACTCGCCTAGGTAGGGGGGAAAGCTCCAACTTAACCACCACAATAGGATATAATCAGGATTATTTTAGCACCTATGGCCCCACATTCTTTACTGGCACAGTATATAACCGCCTGGGGGTCTTAGATAGCCAAAAAATTACCGCCAGAGTAGATCATGATTGGCAATTAACAGCCAATAACAAACTCCGCTGGGGATTAGACTTACAAAACTCTCAATTAAACGGCGAAACCTTCAGTACCAGACCTGACAGAGTGAGGTTCAACGAAGTTGAAAATAGAAGCGTCTTAAATACAGCCTTATTTGCCGTAAATACCCTCAATCTGAGCCAAGATTTTCAGGTAGATTTAGGACTGAGACAGAGCTTTGATGGAGAATTTGGCAGTTACTTAAACCCTAGTGGTGGCTTACGTTATAGCCTCACACCCGCAGTCACCCTGCGAGGGAGTTGGGCGGGGGGACAGCGTAACCCAGGACTAGATCAACTATATCTATATGATACAGTCCATGGGTGGGAGTCCAACGCTGACTTAAAACCAGAAACTGGCTCATCTTGGACCATGGGAGCAGATGTCAGACTCACAGATAATTTAGTAGGACAATTTACCTATTTTGGCAGTAGTTTAGACAATCGTTTAGCAATTGTCGCCGGCAAATGGGAGAATGTAGGGTTAGTAGACACCAACGGACTAGAAGCCGCCTTGAGATTACAAATTTCTCCCCGGTGGTCGAGTTTTCTTAACTATACCTATACAGATGCTCAAATCAAAACCGGAACACAAGCAGGGTTACAATTAGGTCTGATACCTTATTCCGTCGCCCAAAGTGGTATTAGCTACCGCAATTCCGGCTGGGAAGGGAACTTGTATCTTACCTATAATAGTGGAATGCGACGAGCCTTATTTACTAATACTGCAGCAGGACAAACACCTACAGACTTTAGCCCATCCTTCCTCAACTTAGACCTGAGTGGCAAAATTCCCCTAACCAATAATACAGCCATGACCATATATTTAGAAAACCTCCTGGGTGAGCAATACGAAAAAGTCAACCGTATTTATAGCCCAGGGTTTACCGTGCGTGTGGGGGTAACTGCAAACCTTTAGAAATCCAACAGAATCAAGTCTCTGTGGGTTTAATTAAATGCTCCTGTGCCCTAATATAGCAATATTGCTATATTGAAAACAAGCGCAGTGCCTGAAACCCGTGTGATTTTCTATCAGGAAGAAGAAGGGGAAGTTCCTGTCATTCAATGGCTGAAGCAACTTTTGAAAGAAGATCGCAAAGCTTATGCAAGTTGTGTTGCTCGAATCAAACAACTAGCGGTGTCAGGATATGAACTGCGCCGCCCAGCAGCTGATTACTTGCGTGACGGAATATATGAGCTTCGGGCGAAGCATCTTCGTATCCAATACCGCATTTTGTATTTTTTTCATGGGCAAAATGTAGCGATTCTCTCGCACGCCATTACCAAGGAAGAAGCAGCTGTACCCCTGATTGATATTCAACGAGCAATCTCACGAAAGCTTTTATTTGAACAAAACCCAGAGGTTCACACCTATCTAGAGGAACAAAAGGATGGCTAAGACTAGCGACGCCATAAAAATCATTGACAAAATTACTAGCAGCGACCCTGAAGCTGAGACACTAGTGCAAGAAGCCTTGATCAATGCACAAGTGGCACAGTTGATTTACTCTGCTAGAACCAAAGCGGGGTTAACACACAAAGAACTCGCAGAACTTGTTGGTACAAAACAGGCTGTAATTACCAGTCTGGAAGATGCTGATTACCAAGGACACACCCTTTCAATGCTAGAAAAAATAGCTCACGCTCTCAATCAACGAGTGATGATTGAACTTGTCCCTCTGAAAACAATTCTTTGAACTTCCCACTGATGGGGTGCGATCGCATTGAGCAGTATCATTTGGGCGATCGCCCCTAAAATATCATAGGTCTCACAACTGACAGAGGAGATATCCCTCTTCTGTCACTTTCCGAGAATAAAGAATATAATAGTTAAAAGAAAAAACTCTACAAGGTAGGTAGAGCAATGGATGTAGAATTACAAATACTCAAACATTTACGTCGAGAGGCCCACCCAACAGTGGGAGTCATAGATGAATATTGTGAAGAGTACAGAGACATATTTAAAGAAGTAAGAAATTATGAGTGCTTCAAATATTTACATTTGGGAATCATCTCAACGCTCAAAAGGAAATCCTTACCAGAGATAGCGAAAGTAGTAAGCATAAACTCAGCCCAATCATTACATCATTTTATTGCTAATTCAGACTGGTCAGTAGAGAAAGTAAGAAACAAAAGATTAGATAAAATAAAGAGAGCATTAAATGGAAAAGCAATTACCGTAGTCATTGATGAAACAGGAGACAGGAAAAAAGGTAACAAGACTGATTACGTAGCCAGACAATATTTAGGAAGTGTGGGGAAAATAGATAGAGGGATAGTTTCAGTCAATGCCTATGGAGTGTACGATAACATAACATTTCCGCTACTGTTCAAAGTATTCAAACCGCAAAAGACACTAAGAGCAGAAGATACATATAAGACCAAGATAGAATTAGCGACAGAAATAATTACAGAATTAATTGAGTTCGGCTTTACTATTGAATTAGTATTGGCAGACAGTTTATATGGTGAGAGTAGTCAATTTATAAGAAAATTAGCAGCATATAACTTAGCTTATGTCGTAGCAATTAGAAGTAATCATGCAGTATGGTTGCCTGGCAATCAGAAGGTTAGGGCGAATAAGTGGTGTAAATTTACCAGAACATTTAGTAACCAAAAATCAGAGAATAGATATATCCGCGAAATAATTTATGGTAAGAGAAAGGAGATAACTTACTGGGAATTAACCACAGATCCAGAAACAATGCCAGAGAATTCTACTTCTTTTGTCATGACCAATCTTCAAGGAAATCTCAAGAAAATTTTAGGCGACTTTTATGGATTAAGAACATGGGTAGAATATGCCTTTCGTCAGTGTAAACAGGAATTAGGTTGGACAGATTATCGGTTTACTGATTTTCAGCATATTGAGAAATGGTGGGAAATTATTTTGTGTGTTTACACAATGATTAGTTTAAACTCTCCAGCGTTTTTATCCCTAAATCAATCTCATCAGCTTGCACCTAACATACTAGAAATCAGTGCAGTTGATTTCTCTGTGCATCAGCAATGGAATCATCAAACCGGATGGAAGAATACTCTCAATAATCTGCGATTAATTGTCCAACCATTTTTACTTTTTTGGTTGATTTATCCCTGGCTTGATGTTTTTCCCAATTCCAAGCTGCTTGGGTTTAACCAACTCATTAGTGTTATGAATGGATTAAAACCCTTTTATTCTTCTGCATAATTTATTGTATTTACTGCTTGTTTATTTCGGAAAGTGACAGAAGAGGGATATAGCAGGGGGCAGGGGGCACCGGAGCTGGGGGAAGCCTTGAAACGCTTGAATTTCAATGGTTTTATCTTCTGTTTGTGTCCTAACCACCTTGGCGGTTGCTATAACACTCATTCAGTCGGATTCATCCGACTTCCGCTTTTAGACGGGGGTTTCTAACCCCCGGCTCCCGATTGTCGAGCTTCATGGCGATCGCACCAGGGCTGCAGCACTGAGCAGTGCGATCGCGAAAGACGCTAATCCGAACCGATGTATCAATCAGCAGCAGTAGTTCAATTCTCTAGTTGTCACCACGAGCACCAAGCTAATGTTAGGCAATGGGTATAACCTGGAAGCGTAACCCAAGTGCCTGTAAAACCTTAAGAACTGTAGAAAAATCTGGGTTGCCTTCCATCGACAAAGCTTGATCGAGACTTTCGCGCCCTAGGCCTGTTTCCAGGGCAATATCGTTCATACCCTGAGAACGAGCAACATCCCCTAAGGCTGCTACCACTAAGTTGGCATCTCCATCTTCAAGGGCTGCTTCAAGATATGCAGTGATATCTTCTTTTGTTTCCAGATGTTCTGCAGCATCCCAAGGATAGGTTTGGATAGTAGACATAAAACCTCCTATAAGTTCTCAGCTAAATCTAGCGCTGTTTTGATGTCCCGTTCCTGAGTCTTTTTATCTCCCCCTGCTAATAGGATAATCAAAGTCTCACCTCGTTGTATGAAATACACCCGATACCCCGGACCATAATTAATCCGCAATTCTGACACTCCTTACCCCACTGGTTTAACATCACCTGGATTCCCCATAGACAGGCGACGGATGCGAATATTTATACGTGCTTTTGCTTGGCGATCGCGCAAAGTACTAAACCACTCAAAATAAATTTCAGTTTGGCGAATTTCAAACATACCTTATTCATGACTAGTGTATCAAATATTGTTTGACCCCACCCTAACCCTCCCCTGATCAGAGGAGGGGATTTGATTTCAGGAATTAAATCGGGTAAAGATGTGATAAAAATTACGGATGAAAACTTATCAAATAACCCTTTGGGAACCTTGGCGTTAAAAAACCACATCAAAAACCTAGGGTTTAATCAAATGCTCCTCAGACCGGCGATATTGAGCAATTAACTTGCGGCGTTGAATGGGTGGATAAAGCAGCATAGTTGCAAAGGGTAACCCCGTAGCTAGTAGAGCTAACAAGATATAGGGGTGAAGCGTTCCCAGTGCAAGAGCAATACCGCTGCTGATTCCTAATCCGGCGGTGAATAGTCCCAACTTCTTACCGCCAAATTTAATCACAGGCTCAATCATAGCCCCAATCACAAGCCCAATCACAGCCCCAATCACAATCCCAATCACAGCCGCAATCCCAGCCCCAATCCCAGCTACAATCCAATCTCCAATCACAGGCTCAATCATAGCCCCAATCCCAAACCCAATCCCAATCCCAATCCCAGCGCCAATCCCAGCCCCAATCCAATCTCCAATCACAGGCTCAATCATAGCCCCAATCCCAGCCGCAATCCCAGCCCCAATCCCAACCGCAATCCCAGCCGCAATCAAAGCCTCATTCCCAGCATCAAACCCAGCCACAATCTGAGGAACAAATAGATAACCTGCATAACCTAACCCAGCAAAACTTAACAACGAACCCACCAACCCCAGATAAGGAACCGATCGCCGTTCAATAGGTAAAGGCGCTGTTTTTACCCGCACAGTTAAACTGTGAACCTCCACATCAGCATTACTCCGTAACCATAACTGACGCTCATAGAACTTGTCCTCCATTAACTTACTAGTATCTACCCAGACATCACAGTTAATCTGATTCTTCTTAAACTCCCTCGGTGATACCACAATCCAACTGTGAGAGTCGGGAGTATGGGGCGGGTCTTGGGGATGGGGTGCAACTTCCCATTTCCCCTCTAACAAAGTCTCCGACATGGTGTTAACCACTTCTATCGGTTGTTTTAACCTTTCCCCAATGCGAGTAGCTGTCAACTCCAACACCGATGTACTCAACTTCACTTCTGGTACACGCACCACATCCAAGGGTTTCAACCCTTCCAAAGCTGTTTGAGCATCTGCAAACCGTTCTTTGAGCCGTGGTTTAACCATCAACTCCAACCAACCCAGAAACCGGGGACTTAACCGGGGTAATAAATTACGGAAATGAATTACATAGGGGTCATCCTCATCTGTCAAATCTTGTATCTGCGTTGACTTTTTCCCGGTGAGTAAACAAATCAAGGTAGCACCTAAACCATATAAATCAGAACCCTCCGTGGGTTTACGTAATTGCTCCGGGGGGATAAAACCCGGTGTACCTTGAAACACACTACTAGCCGCCACCTCTTGACTACCAATGCGACTCATGCCAAAGTCAATCAGATACACATTCAATTGGTCATCTACTAAGATATTTTCCGGTTTAACATCTCGATGAATTACCGGAGGTATGCGATTTTGTAAATATACTAATATTTCTAAAACTTTAACTGCTATGTGTTTTATTTCCTGCGGGTCAAAACTGCGCTGGACTGCTAAACTCTGGGCGTTTTTATACTCTTGAACTAAACAGAAGCCGTCATCTGTTGCAAATGCGCCCAAATATTCGGGAATACCGGGGTGTTTCAGTCCCTTTAATACTTGAATTTCCCGCTCATGTTCCTTATATGCTGACCAACTAGAACCAGTCTGAGCAAAACAGAACTGTTTAATTACTACCTGTTGACCTGTCTGTAACTGTGATGCTAACCAAGCAATTCTCCCCCCTTCCCGGTTGCGTCCCAATTCCCTGATTACTTCATAACCCTGTGGTGTAAAGTCTGGATAGTTCATTGTTTGGTAGCAGCAAATAACTGTGATGAATGTAACATAAATTTTAAACCATCTTTAAACACCTTGGGGGAACCTTGGCGTTAAAAAAACCACATCAAAAACCTAGGGTTTAATCAAATGCTCCTCAGACCGGCGATATTGAGCAATTAACTTGCGGCGTTGAATGAATGGATAAAGCACCATAGTTGCAAAGGGTAACCCCGTAGCTAATAGGGCTAACAAAATATAGGGGTGAAGCGTTCCCACTGCAAGAGCAATACCGCCGGTGATTCCTAATCCGGCGGTGAATAGTCCCAACTTCTCACCGCCAAATTTAATCACAGGCTCAATCCCAGCCCGAATCACAGCCACAATCACAGCCACAATCCCAGCCCCAATCAAACCCCCCATCCAAGCCCCAATCCAAGCCCCAAACATACTCCCAATCCCACCAGCCCCAATCCCAGACCAAATCTCAGCCCGAACTACAGCGTAAATCAGAGTCGCAATCACAGCCGCAATTCCAGCCACAATCCCAGCCCCAATCTCAGCCCAAAACCCAGCCTCAATCTGAGAAACAAATACATAACCTGCATAACTTAACCCAGCAAAACTCAACAACGAACTCACCAACCCCAGATAAGGAACCGATCGCCGTTCAATAGGTAAAGGCGCTGTTTTTACCCGCACAGTTAAACTGTGAACCTCCACATCAGCATTACTCCGTAACCACAACTGACGCTCATAGAACTTGTCCGCCATTAACTTGCTAGTATCTACCCAGACATCACAGTTAATCTGATTATTCTTAAACTCCCTCGGTGATACCACAATCCAACCGTGAGAGTCGGGGGTATGGGGCGGGTCTTGGGGATGGGGTGCAACTTCCCATTTCCCCTCTAACAAAGTCTCCGACATGGTGTTAACCACTTCTATCGGTTGTTTTAACCTTTCCCCGATGCGAGTAGCTGTCAACTCGATCACCGATGTACTCAACTTCACTTCTGGTACACGCACCACATCCAAGGGTTTCAACCCTTCCAAAGCTGTTTGAGCATCTGCAAACCGTTCTTTGAGCCGTGGTTTAACCATCAACTCCAACCAACCCAGAAACCGGGGACTTAACCGGGGTAATAAATTACGGAAATGAATTACATAGGGGTCATCCTCATCTGTCAAATCTTGTATCTGCGTTGACTTTTTCCCGGTGAGTAAACAAATCAAGGTAGCACCTAAACCATATAAATCAGAACCCTCCGTTGGTTTACGTAATTGCTCCGGGGGGATAAAACCCGGTGTACCTTGAAACACACTACTAGCCGCCACCTCTTGACTACCAATGCGACTCATGCCAAAGTCAATCAGATACACATTCAATTGGTCATCTACTAAGATATTTTCCGGTTTAACATCTCGATGAATTACCGGAGGTATGCGATTTTGTAAATATACTAATATTTCTAAAACTTTAACTGCTATGTGTTTTATTTCCTGCGGGTCAAAACTGCGCTGGACTGCTAAACTCTGGGCGTTTTTATACTCTTGAACTAAACAGAAGCCGTCATCTGTTGCAAATGCGCCCAAATATTCGGGAATACCGGGGTGTTTCAGTCCCTTTAATACTTGAATTTCCCGCTCATGTTCCTTATATGCTGACCAACTAGAACCAGTCTGAGCAAAACAGAACTGTTTAATTACTACCTGTTGACCTGTCTGTAACTGTGATGCTAACCAAGCAATTCTCCCCCCTTCCCGGTTGCGTCCCAATTCCCTGATTACTTCATAACCCTGTGGTGTAAAGTCTGGATAGTTCATTGTTTGGTAGCAGCAAATAACTGTGATGAATGTAACATAAATTTTAAACCATCTTTAAACACCTTGGGGGAACCTTGGCGTTAAAAAAACCACATCAAAAACCTAGGGTTTAATCAAATGCTCCTCAGACCGGCGATATTGAGCAATTAACTTGCGGCGTTGAATGAATGGATAAAGCACCATAGTTGCAAAGGGTAACCCCGTAGCTAATAGGGCTAACAAAATATAGGGGTGAAGCGTTCCCACTGCAAGAGCAATACCGCCGGTGATTCCTAATCCGGCGGTGAATAGTCCCAACTTCTCACCGCCAAATTTAATCACAGGCTCAATCCCAGCCCGAATCACAGCCACAATCACAGCCACAATCCCAGCCCCAATCAAACCCCCCATCCAAGCCCCAATCCAAGCCCCAAACATACTCCCAATCCCACCAGCCCCAATCCCAGACCAAATCTCAGCCCGAACTACAGCGTAAATCAGAGTCGCAATCACAGCCGCAATTCCAGCCACAATCCCAGCCCCAATCTCAGCCCAAAACCCAGCCTCAATCTGAGAAACAAATACATAACCTGCATAACTTAACCCAGCAAAACTCAACAACGAACTCACCAACCCCAGATAAGGAACCGATCGCCGTTCAATAGGTAAAGGCGCTGTTTTTACCCGCACAGTTAAACTGTGAACCTCCACATCAGCATTACTCCGTAACCACAACTGACGCTCATAGAACTTGTCCGCCATTAACTTGCTAGTATCTACCCAGACATCACAGTTAATCTGATTATTCTTAAACTCCCTCGGTGATACCACAATCCAACCGTGAGAGTCGGGAGTATGGGGCGGGTCTTGGGGATGGGGTGCAACTTCCCATTTCCCCTCTAACAAAGTCTCCGACATGGTGTTAACCACTTCTATCGGTTGTTTTAACCTTTCCCCGATGCGAGTAGCTGTCAACTCGATCACCGATGTACTCAACTTCACTTCTGGTACACGCACCACATCCAAGGGTTTCAACCCTTCCAAAGCTGTTTGAGCATCTGCAAACCGTTCTTTGAGCCGTGGTTTAACCATCAACTCCAACCAACCCAGAAACCGGGGACTTAACCGGGGTAATAAATTACGGAAATGAATTACATAGGGGTCATCCTCATCTGTCAAATCTTGTATCTGCGTTGACTTTTTCCCGGTGAGTAAACAAATCAAGGTAGCACCTAAACCATATAAATCAGAACCCTCCGTTGGTTTACGTAATTGCTCCGGGGGGATAAAACCCGGTGTACCTTGAAACACACTACTAGCCGCCACCTCTTGACTACCAATGCGACTCATGCCAAAGTCAATCAGATACACATTCAATTGGTCATCTACTAAGATATTTTCCGGTTTAACATCTCGATGAATTACCGGAGGTATGCGATTTTGTAAATATACTAATATTTCTAAAACTTTAACTGCTATGTGTTTTATTTCCTGCGGGTCAAAACTGCGCTGGACTGCTAAACTCTGGGCGTTTTTATACTCTTGAACTAAACAGAAGCCGTCATCTGTTGCAAATGCGCCCAAATATTCGGGAATACCGGGGTGTTTCAGTCCCTTTAATACTTGAATTTCCCGCTCATGTTCCTTATATGCTGACCAACTAGAACCAGTCTGAGCAAAACAGAACTGTTTAATTACTACCTGTTGACCTGTCTGTAACTGTGATGCTAACCAAGCAATTCTCCCCCCTTCCCGGTTGCGTCCCAATTCCCTGATTACTTCATAACCCTGTGGTGTAAAGTCTGGATAGTTCATTGTTTGGTAGCAGCAAATAACTGTGATGAATGTAACATAAATTTTAGACCATCTTTAAACACCCTTTGCGAACCTTGGCGTTAAAAAAACCAAGAACAAACTAAGCAGTGATTGCATCTAAATATCTATCTAAAGATAGATGACAATGGTTTTTTTAAGATGATTGAATAACCTCATAGCAGATTTTGGTATTAGTTATCACCCCAGCCCCTAGATACCTTCTAGAGGTTGGAGTGATCAACATCTCAAGATGAGGGGTAATAGCCATGAACTTACAAAAAACCCAATTACAAATTGCTCAATTGCAGCAACAAATGACCTTAACCCTAGATAATCCCCCATCAGTCAAGTTACAAGTCAAGAATATTAACTTTATCCAGAAACAATTAAGAGCTATTAAAAAAGAGCTTAACTTAGCCATTAAAGAAATTAACCAACAAGCTACCCAAGCACTCCCAGACAGTATGATCTCATTAGGACTAGATTTATTTGGTCAACGTAAGTTTGCTGGTCAAGTACGACAAAACACCAGGAGAGTCATTCAGTCAGAGAAAATCATCTTAAGACAACCTTATATGGAGATAAAAAATTATATAGACCAAGTGTTATTAGAGGGAGATAAACTGAAATTAGAAGCAGCACAATATTTACTGTAATAGTTTTATTTGAGTTATTTTAGCTATTTTAGTCCCCTCCCCTTGATCAGGGGAGGATGAGGGTCAGGTTGATTCACCATCCCCAAGTACCCGGACTACCCTTAAAAGGCCCCACAATATCATGGGTCACCCAACCACCGTAAAAATTACCTGGTTGTGGTTGTACTCTTTCCCCATCCACATAGCAAGCATCCATGAGATGGGCATAGAATGCTACACAGTGCTTAATAGATGTAAAATTAGGTGTAGGGTTGGGGTAGAACCAAGCTGCATTATGTGCTTGTTTATCACCTACGCGGATAGTATAGTAATTAGCGATACCTTTCCACTCACAAAAACTAGATTTTGGCATCAGTATTAGGTATTCTATTTTGATATCCCCTGGGGGGATATAGTAAGTAGGGGGATGACTAGTTTCTAATACCCGCTTGGCGCTGTGGGTGTCCACAATGACGATATCATTAAAAACGACTTGAATATGTTTGTTTGTGTCTTCTAGACGAGGAGGACGGGGATAGTCCCAAACAGATTCTTGTCCCGGTTCGGGGTTAATGGGTTGAGGAGACACCATGGTTAGTAAACATTAAAATCTCATTTTAAACAACGAACTACCCAGAAGCCAAGGACTCACACTTAGAGGATGTTTGGAAAGTATTAAACAGGTAATTTTTATATTAGGGAACAGGGAACAGGGAACAGGGAACAGGGAATAGGGAATAGGGAGGAGGGAGCAGGGAATGGGGGATAGGGAATAGGGAATGGGGAATGGGGAATGGGGAATGGGGAACGCACAAAAAACAATAAAATCCAGTTCCCTCCCCTTACAAGGGGAGGGTTAGGGTGGGGTGAAACAATAGTTGGTACACTAATCATACCTTTTAAAACATCCTCTAAGAGGTTGTTTGATAAGTTTTCATGTGTAATTTTCATCACATCTTTACCCCATTTAATTCATTCAATCCAGTCCCCTCCTCTTACAAGGGGAGGGTTAGGGTGGGGTGAAACAATATTTGATACAGTAATCATAACTTACTAAACATCCTCTAACTGCTCCTATTTATATCTTCACCAATACTTAATAGTCAACTTGTTGCATATGGGTTGAACTTGCAGATTAATTAGTTTATTCTCTGTACAGAAATAATATAAATCCTTAGTATGGAACTAGCCCAGGAGTTGGACAATCAAGAAAAATACCAATATATAATAAATAAATATATATATATTTATTTATGAAATCACTTGAGGTTGTCCATGGCTATTCAAATTATGGTGTTACAGTACAATGCAACCCGTTAAAACTTTAGTGCATAATGCTTTCCACATCATTGGACTAACATCAAACCCTTAGAGTGTGTTGGGATGAAACTATCGAATTTAGATCCACTTATACCCCTCATGGAATTAAAAGCAAAATTGATGAAGTTACCAGAAGATTATGTTGTTGATGAGGAGGAATTAATCGAGTTTTTATCCCAGCGAAGATGGCCTGAAAGAAATCGGCGCATTGATAGAACAACTTTTTGGCGGTGGCGCAATGACAACAAAATTGATAATCAAAAATCCTTTCGTAAACTAGATATTGTAAAACTCTGTCAAATTTGCGATCACTACCGTTTAGATGGCACTCGCAATGAATACTTAACCATGGTTGATCATACTCCAGATTTGTCACTTAATAAGTAAACTTTGGGCTGGTTGGGCTAATTGACTATTCCTGTGTAAGAGGATGTTTGATAAGTCATGATTAGTGTATCAACTATTGCTTGACCCCACCCTCTCCTTGCAAGGGTAGGTTTTTAATATGATCTGTGAAGGCAAGACTAGGAAGACAAGGAAGGAAAGTGGACAAGGAAGATTTTATACGGACAATGGTCTTTTAAGGGGCTATTTTTCTTACTAAAAATACAGACTTTGTACTGTTTTTCTCCCTTGTCACCTTGTCCACCTTGTCCACCTTGTCTTGTCCTTGTAAGGGGAGGGGACTGGATTTTATTGTTTCGGAGTGTCCCCCATTCCCTGCTTCGGTGCTTCGGTGCTTCCTGCTCCCTGTTCCCTGTTCCCTGTTCCCTAATATAAAAATTACCTGTTTAATACTTTCCAAACATCCTATTAGAGAATTATTCATAAAATCTCACTATTATATCAAAATAAATTAGTTAGTTTCCTGGTATTTTATGGTGAAATTGACAGAGATATATATAGATAAACTCAGGAGGGTTGTCAAGATCACAAATAGTAAATTAAAATTGCTCAAGTATCACTAAATAGATAGATGAATGAGTAAATGGGTTGTTGATATAGTCATCAGGAAAACATTTCCTCAATTAAATCTCCGTAATGTTCCATGACAACATGGCGCTTAATTTTGAGAGTTTGAGTTAACATTCCATTTTCTGGTGAAAACGGCTGGGAAATTAAGCGAAAAGGAACAATACGCTCATGAGGATGAGATTGACACTGATGGCGAAGTTCCCGATCTAGCTCTTGGCGAAATAACTTTTGTACAGGTTGGTTATTTAAGTTAATGCTCTCCTCCTCAGGTGCGGTTGATTCCGGGGTTTGGAGTTGTAAACCATGCTCCTGGCCCCAGTCCTGGAGGTGATCCCAGTTGGGAACAATCAACGCTCCGAGCGATCGCCTATCTTGACCAACCACAACAATCTGATCTATATAAGGACTGCGCAGACATAAATTTTCAATGGGTTCTGGTTCTACATTCTCACCATTACTCAGAACAATAGTATCTTTTTCTCGCCCAGTTAATACTAAATCCTGCTGGGAAGTGAGAAAACCTAAATCTTCAGTATTAAACCAACCCTTGGGATCAATTGCCTGATTTGTAGCTGCTGAATTATGATAGTAACCCTGTGTAATCTGTGGTCCACGGGCCAGAACTAGGCCTTTTTCACCCCGGGGTAAGGTTTTGCGGGTTTGGGGGTCTACAATCCAAATTTCTGTACCGGGAATTGGTATCCCCACGGAACCCCGTAAATTATGTTCAGGTCGCCTAGCTGTTAAAACTGCGCATGTTTCGGTTAACCCATAACCTACCAGCACTTCTAAACCGATAATTTCATAGAATGTTTCTAAATTCAGGTTCAGACTACCACCTCCACAAATAATCTGTTTCAATTCTGGACTAATTTGTTGACGGACTTGTTTGTAAATCAATCTATCCGCTAGTGTATGTACAGGCCAAAGCATGGCGGTGTGGATTCTCGCCTGTTGCCGTTGTGCCATGGAAGGGTATTCTAAAGTTAATCTCTCCACAGTTCGCCGAGCTTGAATATAGCGATCGCTCATAGCTAACAAAGAGTAAATTAAACCCTGTTTGTTTGCAGACTCCCGGCGAAACTGTTTATGTACTTGATCATGAATAGATTCTAATAGCCGCGGTACACAAACAAAGTAATGAGGTTTTTGGGCTTTGAGGTCTGATTTAAAATAACGCAGACTTGTATAAATGAGAGTGCAACCTTGAGAGAAAACAAAATACTCAATCACTCGTTCATAAATATGCCAAGTGGGTAAAATACTCAAAAGGCGATCGCCTGGTTGTAACTGCATCACTGTAGCTAAACTAGTCACTTGGTGTAACAAATTCCCGTGACTGAGCATTGTAGCTTTAGGCTTACCGGTAGTTCCAGAAGTATACACCAAAGTTGCTAAACTATTCCGGGTTTGTGCAACTGGGGAGAAAGTCTGATTACGGCCAATTTCCATTACCTGGGAAAAATTCCGCACCTGTAACCCCGCTGCAACTTCCTCATCTGACAGTAAAATTACTAATTGAATCGGTAAATTATCTATTTGGTGAATGAGCTTCTCGAGAGTAGCCTGATTTTCTACCACCAAAGCAGTGGCTCCGCTATTATCCAGAATATATAGTAATTCATCTGCCGATGCTTGGGAACTGCGCACAGCATTTACTGCACCTGCGGCCATAATACCTTGGTCGGCAATCAACCACCGCAGATGATTTTCCGAAAATAAGCCCACCTTTGTTTTGACTGATACACCTAGGGATTGTAAACCAGCGGCGAACTGTTGAATTTGCTCCCACAATTGAGCATAGGTCAAACTCACATCTGGCCGGGAGTGGGGGTCATGTACAGCGATGATCTGACTAAACTTTTCAGCCGCTATTGACCACAGCGCCGGTAAAGATGGGATACTACTGTAATCAGCTGCATCTGCTGCTAACCGGGGACTAGAAGCACTAACAAAGGAAGGACTGTTCATTAAAGACCTCTAATAAACCTCGCCCTCTAGCACCACACCTTGACAGCTATATTACTATTCACCCCCAGGGCTAACCATCTACCCAATGACCGAAATCAAGGGCTTGGTATCAATAGTAATGCAATTTTGGCAGTACACATCCGGGAGGATATAATATGTAACTTGTGTTACTATTAATTTGAATCTAGTGAAATATTAATTAAAGATTTAATTAACTTACCATTGCCATAAAAAAATCTAGATCCAGTATCAGGACAGACATAAAAAATCAATTTACCTGTTTAGAATATTTATATAACAATTATATAACAATTAGATAAATTATTCCGGATAAGTACGTTTATGCTAGATGTTTAATCTAGCACGTGAATATTAATTAAGTCTACAACCTATTAGTTAATCAGGTTTAGTCAACAGGTCTTGTAGCGACAGATTTTCCTTCAGGGTTTAGGGCTGTCAAGAAGATTGTAGTATTGCCTATGGTTTGTGTGGTTATTTCTGGACTACCCAAACTATGGGATGATCTCACAACACACAGGCAATTGTCTATGAAAACAACCAGTAAATCTCGTCCTAATTGTCATTCCGGTTAAAGGTTTTAGTTAACTTATGAAAATGCGACTGTTCCTGGGAGAACACCTAAAGGTTAAAAGAAAACTGACTATAGCTGTGGTGACTCTATTAAGTGGAATTACTAATATTGCTTGTAACAGCAGTCAAGATGTATTGATAACGGAAATAGGTCTGAAGGCTCCCAACAGTCGGATGGTGCAAACATCACCGGCGGGTAATCTTTATATTCAGGGGAAAAATCGCCACCTCAAAGGTGACCTACAAGAGGCGATCGCTATTTATAACCAAGTGATTGAGCAAGATCCAGACTATGCTCAAGCATATAAGAGCCGGGGACAGGCTTACTTTGATCTGGGAGACAAGCAAAGGGCGATCGCCGACTACAATCAAGCCATTAATCTTGCTCCTGACGATGCGGAAGCCTACAATTATCGAGGAAATGGCCTAGCTTCCCTAGGAGACTACCAACGGGCGATCGCCGACTACAACGAAGCCATTCGCCTATCACCCCGCTATGCTGAAGCCTATAATAATCGGGGAAATGCTCGCGCTGCTCAAGGGGATAATAACGGCGCGATAGATGACTTTAACCAAGCCATTACCATAGATTCTCGCTCTGCAATGGCTTACAACAATCGAGGTAATGCCCGTGCTGCCCTGGGAGACAGACAAGGGGCTATTGGGGATTATAATCAAGCTATTCGCCTCAATTCCTCCTTTGCGCCTGCTTACAATAATCGAGGTAATGCGCGTGCTGCTGAGGGAGACAGACAAGGCGCCTTGCAAGACCTGCAACAAGCCGCCTCTCTTTTCCAACAACAAAATAATAATGAGTTATATCAACGGGTCATGAACAATATTCGAGAGATTAGGTAGTACACATGGGGATTTACCCAGAGGGGACATAGACCCACCCCCACCTGGCATTATTTTCTCAGCAAAGATTCAAATTCCGCCTGTAAAGAACGGATCTCTGCGAGTCTAGCAACCAGTATATTCTCATGACCGGCATCCAGTAAACGAGCTTGCCAATAACGAATACTTTCGGCATTGTTAACCCAGAACCTGACCACAGTTTCTTTGACTTGTTCAGTATTCCACCCCCATTTGATTGGTAAAGGTTCCACAGATTCTAATAAGGCATCCAATGTACATTTATGGGTGCTGAGATATTCTACCCCTTGACTGACTGGTTGGTGAATAGTTTGTTGTTGATGGTTAAAGAATTGCCAAATAGGAGATACCCCGACAATATCAAATGTGTATTTCATTCTACTCCTCCCAATATTTAATTACTTGTGTGGTCAGGTTTTTACCTGTTAATTAATTCCTGCTTAGAAGCATCTACAGCTATCTATAAAAGAGGCTTTTATTCTCTATCTTCTAACAAGAATTACCTGGGAAAATTAGCACTCTCTTCGTTAGAGTGCTAGAATGTTTTTGGTTCTTTATTGTATTATTAAAGAAGTTGGCGGATTATTTAAGGGGGAAAGTATATTTTTAATAATTTGTTAATAAACGCCGGGGGTGAACTAGCGGCTTTAACTGCTGCTGCTTTGTGGGCTGTGGCTTCGGTGTTATATGGCGTTGTGGGAAATCATATTCCGCCACTGCGACTAAATTTCCTCAAGGGGATAGTAGCCATTACCCTGCTGATTCTCACTATTTTACTAACTGGTGAGTCCTTACCCACCTCTACCCCTTTGCCGATTTTTCTTCTGTGCTTGAGTGGGGTAATTGGTATTAGTTGGGGTGATACTGCTTTTTTAGGGGCGATCAATTATTTAGGACCTCGCCGGGTTTTACTGATGAGTACCCTTTCCCCTCCCCTCACGGCTATTGTGTCCATGATTGGACTGGGGGAAACTTTAAAAATTACCGCTTGGTGTGGGATTTTTCTGACTGTTTTAGGAGTCGCTTGGGTAGTCACAGAACGAGTTCCCCACAGCAGCAATGATTCCCCTACTCACCTATGGCGGGGTGTAGGTTTAGGTTTATTAGCCGCCATAGCTAGCAGCATTGCTACAGTTATCTCTCGCCTAGCTTTTACTCTTGGTGATATACCCTCTTTATGGGCGGCTTTATTGCGCTTAGGTGCTGCTCAGGTGATTCTCTTGGCTTGGCTGTCGCGAGCTGGGGCGCAAGTCTCCCCGAGTTCAAAGGTATCACCGCGAATCATTTTCACCGCTTGCTTGGCCGCTGTTTGTGGTACTTATTTGGGTATTTGGCTACAGCAAACAGCAATTAAATTGACAACTGCGGGAATTGCTTCTACTTTGTTGGAGACTAGCCCTATATTTGTTATTCCTATTGTTTTATGTCTGGGAGAAAAGGTGAGTTGGCGATCGCTCGCTGGGGTGATAATTGCTATTGTGGGTATTGTCTTGTTATTTTTTACCTAACTCTAGGTGAAGTCAACCTATCTTATACAAATTAAGCAATCTTCTTGTTGATGCTAAAAATTGATGTTAAAAAATGGTCTTGTCCCTATTGCCAAGGCTTAATTAATTGATACACTTGTGCTAGACTAGACCAGATAAGCAGCATCTATGGTACACGTCAAGCGCGCGGAACTCACTAACTTTAAATCCTGCGGTGGTACTACCTCGGTTCCTCTACTACCGGGGTTTACCGTCATTTCTGGGCGGAATGGTTCGGGGAAATCTCATATTCTGGATGGGTTGCTGTTTTGTTTAGGGCTTTCTAGTTCTCGATAAAGGCGAATTTTTACTAATGGACTGGAAAACTATATTACAAGCGCAACAGACCGACTTCATCAACCGAATGGAATCCGGTGATTTATTCCGGTGTGACCAACCAGGAAAGCACAGCGAGTTAACCGTGATCACCGGTGATTCGTTACAGCAATTACGGCGGTTTTGCTGGCGCATGGTTGATAAATATAAACGTAGTAACTCTAAGAGTGAGGATGTGTTTGTTAACAACCTGAAGGGAAAGCTAGGGGAGGAGGTAGTTAAAACCCGTTTAGGTGATCTGCTCACGGATGTTGACTATGAACAATATCAGGGTGGTGATGGTAGTGTAGACTTTACCCTAGCTGCTGATTCATCTATTGGTATTCAGGTAAAAGCTCGTCAGGGTAAATTTGATCTTGAATGGTCAATTAGTCAAAAAGAAATTAACAAAAATGCTGTTTTGGTTTGTATTTTAATTCAAGAGGAAGTCAATGAGGCACAAAATCAATATCATTTAGTCCTAGCAGGGTTTTTACCCACTGATATGACCACCGTGACTGGGGGGAAAGCCAGGGTAAAAATCAATGAGTTGCTCTATTGTGGGGGTTTACGGGGCTATTTAGAAAGTTTGACAGTTTCCCCAAATGCTCAATTTTACTTCAACCGGGGGTTAGAACGCTCTAACTTATGGGACAACCAGGGTGCAATTGATGACTTTACTCAAGCTATTCAGATTGACCCTAATCTTGCTCAAGCTTACTTGAACCGGGGGAAAGCTCGCTCTGACTTAGGAGACAAGCAGGGTGCAATTGATGACTATACCCAAGCTATTAAGATTGACCCTAATTTTGCTTATGCTTACAACAACCGGGGGAATGCTCGCTCTGAGTTAGGAGACGAGCAGGGTGCAATTGATGATTTTGTGACTGCTGTCCGTACATCAGAACTAGGTTTTTAGTCCAATTTTGCCTAAGTCCTATATATAAAAGACAAAGACAAGGAAAAACAAAAGACTATCAAACTGCTATGGATAAAATTAAATATCTGAAGTCTGAAGGATGATATTTCATTCTGAAACAGCTTAATGTCAACTCATACTTAACCTAAATCTAGTTCTCCCCTAGAGGATGCTAAAAGATGGTCTTATCCCTATTGCCAAATCTTAATTAATTGATACACTTATGCTACATTAGCCCAGTTAAGCAGCATCTATGGTACACGTCAAGCGCGTGGAACTCACTAACTTTAAATCCTTCGGTGGTACTACCTCGGTTCCTCTACTACCGGGTTTTACGGTCATTTCTGGGCCGAATGGTTCGGGGAAATCTAATATCCTGGATGCGTTGCTGTTTTGTTTAGGGCTTTCTAGTTCTAAGGGAATGCGAGCGGATAGGTTACCGGATTTGGTGAATAATGCTCAAAAGCCTAAAGGACGCGCTGGAATTGAGGCCAGTGTGACGGTAACCTTTGATTTGTCGGGGGATGTATCGGGGACACAAACCCAGATTGGGGAGGGTGCTGTAACTGAGTGGAGTGTAACCCGCAGGTTGCGGGTAAGTCAGCAGGGTAGTTATACCTCTAACTATTATATTAATGGTGAGCCTTGTACTCTGACGGAGTTACATGAGGAGTTGAATAACCTGCGGATTTATCCAGAGGGTTACAATGTGGTGTTACAAGGAGATGTTACTAGTATTATTTCTATGAATGCTAGGGAACGTCGAGAAATTATTGATGAGTTGGCCGGGGTGGCGGCTTTTGACCGTAAAATTGTCCAAGCTAAGAAAACTCTGGATGAGGTGAAGGACAAGGAAGATAGTTGTCGGATTATTCAGACTGAGTTAACTATACAGTGCGATCGCCTATCTCAAGCCCGTGCTAAGGCGCAAAAGTATCAAGTACTCCGCAGTGAGTTTCAGTGTAAGCAGTCCTGGGAGGCGGTTTTATCTTGGCGCTCTCTTCAAGCACAGCAAGAAAAGTTGGTGGCGCAAATCCAAGGGGGCGATCGCAGTTATATTGAATTTACTACTCAGTTAAATAACCTCAATTCTGCCATTACTCTCCAGACGGAGGAACTAGAACAACTCAATGCTTATGTCAAAGCTTTGGGTGAGGAGGAACTCTTGGCGCTCCAAACTACTTTAGCCACCCAAGAGGCGGAATTTAAACAACTCCAGCGCCGACAACAGGAATTAACCGCAGCCATAAGGCAAACAACCCAAGAATTGAGCCAAACTCAGCAGGATGTGGCACAATATCAGCAGTCATTAACAAGTTTAGCCCAAACTGAGGTTTTAGCCAGAGAATCTATTCTGGGTTGTGTGGAAGCACGAGATCAAGCCCAAGGGGTTTTAGATGCTTCCAGGTCAGCAGCAGCGGCGATCGCTTCAGCTTCGGAAGCTTGGGTACAGCAACAAACAGCTTTTAATCGTCAAATTGAATCTTTACTGCAAATCCTGGAACCCCAACGCACTGAACAAGCACAACTCAGAGAACGCTATGAGCAGTTACAGCAGCTAATTACTGAACAAACTCAGCTGGTTAATAGTTGGGAACCGGAGTTAAGTGGTAAACAAGCTGAATGTAGTCGCTGGGAAATGGAGTTTCAGGGAGGGGGTGAACCCATAGCCAATTTAGCCGCAACTCTCGCAGCTACAGAACAGGAGTTACAAATCCAACAGGAAACCCAAAAGCGACTTTTACAAGAACAACGGGAAAAACAACGCCAGTTAGATAAAATTGAAGCCCAAGCCCAAGCCCAACAGGAGGTACAGGGAACCCAAGCCAGTAAGGTAATTTTACAGTCGGGACTGCCCGGGTTGTGCGGTTTGGTGGTACAGTTGGGTAAGGTAGACCCCCGCTATCAGTTAGCTTTGGAAATTGCCGCTGGTGGGCGTTTGGGTCATATTGTCGTAGAAGATGACAGCGTAGCCGCTGCGGGAATTGAATTACTCAAGCAAAAACGGGCAGGTAGGGCAACTTTTTTACCTTTAAATAAGGTTAAGCCTAGTAAATTTACTCAGGATGCTACCTTGCGTTATGCCCACGGTTTTGTCAATTATGCGGTGAATTTAATTGAATGCGATCGCCGTTATCAAGATGTGTTTAGTTATGTGTTCGGTAATACTGTAGTTTTTACAAGTATCCAAGCAGCCAGGCAAAATATGGGTCTGTATCGGATTGTCACCTTAGATGGGGAATTGTTGGAAACTAGCGGCGCTATGACTGGGGGGAGCAGTAGTCAGCGTTCTGTATTGCGGTTTGGGAAAACCGAATCAGCCGAATCTGAGGAAGCTATGGCTTTAAAGGGTCGCTTGGTAGATATTGAGCGAATTTTATTACGTTGTACTGAGTCTATAACTACTTTATCGGCTCAAACTAAACAATATACCCAGGAACTCGCAGAGGCAAAACAAACCCGGCGAGAACAGCAGTTACAATGGGAACAACTGCAAAAAGAAGTCAAGAATTTAACAGAGCAATTGCATGGGACGCGATCGCAACTGACCCAAAATACCGAAAAAATCAGCCTCGCCCAATCCCGTTTATCAGTGTTAGATCGGGAATTACCAATAAAAGAAAATGAGTTACAACAATTGCGACAAGAATTAGGGGAGTTAGAAGCATCTCAAACCCCCAGAGAATGGCAAGAAATACAAGTAACTATTAAAAACCAAGAGCAACAATTACAACAAAAAGAGAGAGAATTAAGGGAAGCGGAAGAAAAATTAAAAAATTGTCAAACTCAACAACAGCGATCGCAAGAACGCATCCAAGAAGCTGAAGCTAAAATCCAGCAATATCAGCAACAACAAACCAGCCAAGAAAATCAACTAAATTCCCTGAATAGTCAATCAGTTAGCCTCAGCAGTGAAATTAATCAAAACCAGGCTAATTTGCAGCAAATGAGCGAAAATTTAGGGTTAGAGAAACAAAAACGGGACACAATAGAACAAGAATTGCGATCGCAACTTTTACATCAACAACAACTGCAATGGGAAATTGAGAAACTCCAAGAAACCCAACACAAACGGCTCGAAGAGTTAAAAGCACTGCAAAACCAATTACGAGAAACCGGCGCAGAATTGCCCAATCCCTTACCAGAAGTACCAGACCAGGTAGATTTAGAGGAATTGCAAAAAGAACTGCGCAGCCTAAGCAAACGGTTACAGGCTATGGAACCGGTGAATATGTTGGCTTTAGAAGAATACGAACGCACCCAGAACCGCCTGGAAGAACTCACGGAAAAACTACAGACCCTAGAAGCAGAACGTACGGAATTACTCCTACGGATTGAGAACTTTACCACATTGCGACAGCTAGCATTTAAAGAAGCCTTTGATGCGGTCAACACCAACTTTCAATCTATTTTTGCGGTTCTTTCCGAAGGTGACGGCTATTTGCAACTAGAAGATCCCGAAGATATTTTTAACAGTGGGCTAAATTTAGTCGCCCACCCCAAAGGTAAACCAGTACAGCGCCTAGCTTCCATGTCCGGGGGGGAAAAATCCCTCACAGCCTTAAGTTTTATCTTTGCTCTACAACGTTACCGCCCCTCCCCATTTTATGCTTTTGACGAGGTAGATATGTTTTTAGATGGGGCTAACGTAGAGCGATTAGCTAAAATGATCAAACAACAAGCCCAACAAGCCCAATTTATAGTTGTGAGTTTACGCCGTCCGATGATAGAATCGGCCGAACGGACTATTGGCGTTACTCAAGCACGAGGAGCTTACACTCAAGTATTGGGGATTAAATTAAAATCATCCAATGCATCTGCTTGAGATTTTGTTAATAATAGTGTATAGATAAACCGGATTCGAGATCAGGACTCGGTATAGAATGACCTCTGAACAGATAATTAGGCGTTCCGACATATTAAACACCCAGGTGATTACTCGCGATAACGGCAAACGGCTCGGTATCGTCAATCAACTTTGGGTTGATATTGATCAAAGAGAGGTTGTGGCTCTTGGTTTGCGAGACAGCCTGATCTCTATTTCGGGTCTGCCACGCTATATGTACCTCAACACCATCAACCAAATTGGTGATGTAATTCTAGTTGATAACGAAGACGCGATCGAAGATATTGAGATTGAGAGTTTAAGCAACCTGATTAACTGGGAAGTAATCACAGAAACAGGTGAAGTATTAGGGAGAGTGCGGGGGTTCAAGTTCAATGGCGAAACTGGTCAGATCCTGTCTATAGTCATCGCCTCTTTAGGAGTACCCCAAATTCCTGATCAATTTCTCAGCACCTATGAGTTATCGATGGATGAAGTCGTTAGCACTGGTCCGAGCAGGTTGATTGTATTTGAGGGGGCCGAAGAACGGGTTAACCAGTTAACCGTGGGCGTGCTAGAACGCTTAGGTATTGGTAAAGCACCCTGGGAAAGAGAAGCAGAAGAGGAATATGGCTATGTTCCCCGTGCGGTTTCACCAGCGAATCAGCTACCTAGTGGAGTACCATTACAACCACCTAAAACTAAAGTTCGCGCTCCTGAACCTGTGGAAGAGGAGGAATGGACTCAAGACTATGTGGAAGAAGAAATTCCCCAGCGTCAAGTCATGCGGGCGCAACAGTACGAATCTATTCAATACGAACAAGACGAGGAAGATAACTGGAGTGAAGTTACTCCCAGGGATAGATATCAACAGCCACCTCAACCCAGATATGAAACTCAGGCTTACACCAATGAGTACGAGGATTATGATGATATAGAAGGGGATGCTTGGGAGGATGCACCAAAGCCGGTAAATATTCCTAAGAAAATCAAAGAAAGACAGCCAGAATATGAAGAAGAAGGCGGATATTAACATAATTCTTCATTCCTAACTCGGTAGATCATCTCGACCCTCTTCCTTTCATACAGGGAAGGGGGTATTTAAATTAATAAATATTCCTGTGTCTCCAATCACTCCCGGTGAGACTTGACAAAAGCAGTGTCTAACAAAATTTCAATTATCATCCCCACCTATAATGAGCAGGGAAATATTCGGGGTGCGATCGCCTGTACTCAACCCAGCAGCAATGTAGAGTTAATTGTGGTAGATGGCGGCTCACAGGATGAGACTGTGAGTATTGCTGAGTCGTTAAATGTCAAAGTCATCACCTGTGCTCCCGGTCGTGCTACTCAAATGAATACAGGTGCTATGGCTGCAAGTGGGGATATCCTGTTGTTTCTCCACGCCGATACACGCTTACCCCCTGGTTTTGATCATATGATTCGTAATGCTCTACAGCAACCGCAAATCGTGGCGGGAGCCTTTGCTTTACAGATTAATGCTTCCCTGTGGAGTTTGAGATGGGTAGAAACCGGAGTCAATTGGCGATCGCGTTTTTGTCAAATGCCCTATGGTGATCAGGCGATATTTTTAACATCAGAAGTATTCAATAAAGTTGGTAATTTTCCAGATTTACCGATTATGGAAGATTTTGAACTCATACGACGTTTAAAAAGCATCGGCAAAATTATCATCATCCCTGTACCAGTTATTACTTCTGCGCGGAGATGGTTGCAAAAAGGAGTATTTTACACTACCATTTTGAATCAAATAGTAATTACTGCTTACCTTCTGGGGGTATCACCCCAACGCATTCGCAGTTGGTATCGGCGATAAAAACCTGATAAATATCCTATACTAATAACACTTAAACACAATATAGCCCAAAATTAAACATTTTGATGTAGCATTTATTGGCGTTTAATCAATTCACAGTTAGCCATAGTATACCATTCATCTGTTATTAAATTCCCTGAGTGTTTTAGTAACTGAGAGGATGTTTTAAAAGTTATGATTAATGTATCAAATATTGTTTTACCCCACCCTCACCATGCCCCTGTGAAGAGAAAGGGACTTGATTTTATTGCTTCCCTTTTTCTTTGGTGTTCCCTGTTCTTTGGTGTTCCCTGTTCCCTGTTCAGTGTGTTCCGGTGTTCCCTTGAGAGGATGTTTGTCAAGTCATGATTAGTGTATCAACTATTGCTTGACCCCACCCTAACCCTCCCCTTGTAAGGGGAGGGGACTTGATTTTATTGTTTCGGTGTGTCCCCCATTCCCTATTCCCCATTCCCTGTTCCGGTGTTCCGGTGTTCCGGTGTTCCCTAAGATAAAAATTACCTGTTAAAAACTTATCAAACATCCTCTGAGGATTAAAGAAATATTTTATGGATACAAAAACCCAATTAAATAGAAGATTGAAATTATTAATAATTAGTTTCCTAGTTGCTACCCTAATTATTGCTGCCCAATATTTGCCAGTTAAACAGGTTTTCAACTATGCCATCTCATGGGTGCAAAATCTGGGTATTTTAGCCCCCACAGCCTATATTATAATTTACAACCTAGCAACTATACTATTTATACCTGGTTCTCTCTTAACTGTAAAAGGTGGTTGCTTATTCGGTCTGTTTTGGGGTTCTGTATATGTCTTAATTGCTGCAGTGATCGGAGCAATTTTAGCTTTTATTCTTGGACGCTATTTATGCCGTGATTGGGTTGAAGGACAGATTGATAAATATCCTAAATTTAAAGCAATTAATTTAGCAGTTGCTAAAGAGGGATGGAAAATTGTCTTACTGACGCGGTTATCTCCCATCTTTCCATTCAACTTGTTAAATTACGCCTTTGGAGTTACACAAGTTTCTCTAAAAGACTATATCTTAGGTTCCTTGGGCATCATTCCCGGTACAGTTATGTACGTTTATATAGGTTCATTAGTCGGTGATTTAGCCATGCTCAATACACCTAATCAGCCCAGTCATCCAGAAGCGGAAATCTGGCAATGGCTCATGCAGATAATTGGGTTAATTGCCACTATTGCTATAACAGTATATCTCACAAAAATTGCCCAAAAAACTCTGAGGGAAAGTCTGATCATAGCAGAAATTAGCAATGATCAGATTAATAAATAACCGGCGATGTAGCAGAGGGTGAGTGAGTCAAATTTGTGTCAATAAAACTGATTATTCCCCTAAACTAAAAGTAGTAAACCTGTTGCAACTGCATGAGGAAAGTAGATTTTGACTGAAACAAATAATTTCAACTTCACCACTCCAAATGTCACCCGTAGCGAATTGCAAGACCTGGTGGGAAAGGAACTCCGAATATTCCTAGAATTAGGGGACTTACAAGCAGCAAAATCTATTCTCACACCTGTGCAACCTGCGGATATTGCTCAGGCCATTGAAGGGTTACCAGAAGCCATGCAAGCTTTGGTTTTTCGCTTGCTACCTAAAACTGAGGCGATCGAGGTGTATGAATATCTCGATTATAGTGTTCAACAACATTTAATTGAGGAACTCAAAAGCCAAGATGTCTGTGACATTGTAGATAAAATGTCCCCGGATGACCGGGCCCGGTTATTTGACGAATTACCAGCCAAAGTTGTCAACCGCTTGCTAGAACAACTCAGCCCAGCAGAACGTCAAGCTACAGCCCAACTCTTAGGTTATGAGGCGGGTACAGCTGGGCGGATCATGACCCCAGAGTTAATTCATATCAAAGAACATCTCACCGTATCTGAAGCCATAGAACGCATTCGCCGTCAAGCTCATCTGAGTGAAATCATTTACTATCTTTACGTTACCGATAGCGTCAGGCGTTTAACGGGTATTGTTTCTTTACGAGAGTTGGTAGTATCTCAGCTAGAGCAAACCATTGGGGAAATTATGACCCGTGAAGTTGTGTTTGTTTACACTGATACAGACCAGGAAGAAGTCGCTAGATTAATTCAAAGATATGACTTTTTAGCTCTACCTGTGGTGGATAAAGAACAGTGTCTAGTAGGTATTATCACTGTTGATGATGTGATTGATATTCTGGAAGAGGAGACTACTGAGGATATCTACGCCTTGGGGGGTGGTGTGCAGTCCGATGGTGACAACTATTTTCAAATGAGTTTACTACAGGTTGCCCGCAAGCGGGTAGTCTGGTTGTTTATCTTACTGATTACTAACACTATCACCGGCACAATTATTAAGTCCCAAGAAGATATCCTACAACAAGTAGTCATACTCACAGCCTTTATGCCTCTGCTCACAGGTACTGGTGGTAATGTGGGCGCTCAATCTTCTACAGTGGTAATTCGCGGTATGAGTACTGATGAGATTAGATCCCTGAAAGTATCGCAGGTAATTGGCAGAGAAGCGATCGCTGGGGCGTTTTTAGGATTAATGCTAGGTAGCATCGCCACAGTGTGGGCTTATTTTTTGCAAGACCGCCTAGAGGTAGCATTGACTGTAGGTATCAGTTTGGTAGCTATTTCTGTAATTGCTTCCGTCTCAGGTTCCGCTCTGCCATTTTTATTCCGCAGTTTCCGCTTAGACCCAGCCTTAATGTCAGCACCCTTTATTACTACAGCCGTTGATGTTCTGGGTGTTTTGATTTACTTTAAGTTGGCGCGAGTAATTTTAGGGTTATAGTTGTGAGGGTGTTTCGGGGGCGACAATTTCTCCAGTGCCTAATTCTATAATCCTGTCTTGATTAGTAATTAATTCATTGAGTTCCCTCACCTTTAAATTCATTATCTGGCAAGATTCTCTAAGTGCTTGGGCAAAACTATTAATATCGTCGCCATAACCACATTGATAAGCAGCAATTTCTATTCCCTGCTTGGCATTTGCTCTCGCACAATCTACTAAGTCCGTACCTTGTAATGGTTTTGGGGATATCATAGGTTGTAGTTGTTCTTTTTTACAAGTAATTAGCCGTTGACTATAGAGCCGCCATTGGGGTGTAGTACTTGACCAGACATATAAGAACCGTCATCAGAAGCTAAAAATACATAACTGGGTGCGACTTCTTCTGGTTGTCCTGCTCTTCCCATGGGTACTTGTTTGCCAAAATTTGCAACTTGCTCTGGGGGAAAAGTTGAAGGAATCAATGGCGTCCAAATCGGACCAGGTGCTACAGCATTCACCCGAATACCTTGAGAGACTAAATTTTGTGACAAAGAACGAGTAAAGGCGACAATTGCACCTTTTGTAGATGAGTAATCAAGTAATTGGGGATGACCTTTATAAGCGGTCACTGATGTAGTATTGATGATGGCACTACCAGGATGCAAGTATTTTATTGCTGCTTTAGTCAGATAAAACATCGAGAAAATATTAGTTTGAAAAGTCCGCTCTAGTTGCTGTTTAGTGATTTCTTCAATGTGGTTTTGCGGGTGTTGTTCGGCTGCATTATTAATCAGAATATCTAATTTACCCAATTCCTCAACAGTTTGTTCTACAACTTGCTGGCAAAAGGTTTCATCGGTAATATCTCCTGCTATAGCTAGCACCCGTCGCCCTTGTTTTTCTACCAAATTTTTGGTTTCTTTGGCATCTTCATGTTCCTTTAAGTAAACAATGGCGACATCTGCACCTTCTTTGGCAAAGGCTATGGCCACAGCCCGACCAATACCACTATCTCCACCGGTGATTAATGCCACCTTATTATGTAACTTGCCACTACCTTGATAGTGGGGATCATCAGCTTTGGGGTGCGGCTTCATTTCCGATTCTTTACCGGGTGGTTTTTGTTGCTGTGGTGGTTGCAAAATTTCTTCTGGCATAAGATAATCTTCCGGTGAGTATGTCAAAGATTCCTAAGAGGATGTTTGGAAAGTATTAAACAGGTAATTTTTATATTAGGGAACACCGGAACACCGGAACAGGGAAGGATTGGGAAGGATTGGGGAACACGGTATGGCTAACGCCAAGCGATCGACTTCGCTCACCGACCGCACAAAAAACAATAAAATCCAGTCCCCTCCCCTTACAAGGACAAGACTTGGTGGACAAGGTGGACAAGGTGACAAGGGAGAAAAACAGTACAAAGTCTGTATTTTTAGTAAGAAAAATAGCCCCTTAAAAGACCATTGTCCGTATAAAATCTTCCTTGTCCACTTTCCTTCCTTGTCTTCCTAGTCTTGCCTTCACAGATCATATTAAAAACCTACCCTTACAAGGGGAGGGTTAGGGTGGGGTGAAACAATAGTTGATACACTAATCATGACTTATCAAACAACCTCTAAAAGCAAACCTTGGATTGAGTTACTGATCCAAGGTTTAAATTTATACTTCAGATCCCAACTTACAATTTGCAAGTTCAGGGATTTTTACCCCGGATGTCAGCTAAAGCTAGTTTAGCTGACATTGTGATCCTCACACCTGACACACGCTCTTAATCTGACCACTGAAAACAAGTACACAACTCTCTTGGAATCTCAGGATTGCTCCTGTTCATCTGCTTTTAAGTTAACTATGAAAATATGGAAATTTATCATTCTTGAGGTGGAAAGACAAATCAGTTTTTCTCACTCTCAAGACGTAAAGTCCATTAATATTGACCAATAATTAGGATGTTAGTTTCACTGAATTATGGCAAATAAAACATTAGGAATAGAACCACAACTATATGACTATTTACTCTCCGTATCTTTACGGGAACCGGAAATCCTCTCCCAACTGAGGGCAGAAACAGCCCAGCATCCCATGTCAATGATGCAGATTGCACCCGAACAAGGGCAGTTTATGGCGCTGCTGGTGCAATTGATGGGTGCAAAAAAGACCTTAGATATAGGAGTATTTACGGGTTATAGTTCCCTGGTGGTGTCTTTGGCATTACCTCCAGATGGTCGGGTAGTAGCCTGTGATGTGAGTGCAGAGTTTACAGCGATCGCCCGTCGTTATTGGCAAAAAGCTGGGGTTGCAGATAAAATTGATTTACACATTGCCCCAGCAATAGAGACATTAGACCAGTTATTAGCAGCAGGTGAAGCAGAAACCTTTGACTTTGCCTTTATTGATGCTGACAAAAGTAATTATGACGCTTATTATGAGCGATCGCTCCAACTAGTCAGACCAGGGGGATTAATTTTGATTGATAATGTACTTTGGTCTGGTAGTGTTGCAGACCCAGAAATCCAAGACAATCGCACCACAAAAATTCGCGCTCTCAATGAAAAACTACACCAAGACCAGCGGATTAATTTGAGTTTACTTCCCATCGCCGATGGTTTAACTTTAGCCCATAAGAAATAATTATCGTGTTTTGATCGTGTTTTGAATTGCCTTTAGTCACCACTAAAGGCGATCGCTATTGATCAAGCTTTACATCAGGAATGATTTCAATTAGTCCTGTTTGAAAGGCTTTGTCATAAGTAATTAGGGGTAAGTTTTCTAGTTCAGCCTAAAAGGATGTTTGTCAAGTCATGAGTCAAGTCATGATTAGTGTATCAAATATTGTTTGACCCCACCCTAACCCTCCCCTTGTAAGGGGAGGGGACTAGATTTTATTGTTTTTTGTGTGTTCCCTGTTCCCTGTTCCCTATAAGCATAACTTCAAAACAATAACTACACTTTGACTATATCTCAACCCAAGGGAAACGCCGTTTATGGGAGGGGCGATCGCTATCTTAGTGATTTTAGTATAAATTTTTATATTTATGTTAAAAATTTTTCAGAAACCCTGGATAATATTTGGGGAAAATATTATAGTGAAATTACTGTGTTGCACAGATAAAAGAAACAGATAAAAGAAACCGAGTGCGATCGCCTAAAATACATCTGTCTTGGTTGGTTTACCATTATTGGGGGAAAAATGCATGAAAAAAATGCGCTTGCTATGGGTAGCCTGTGGTATAGTTTTATTCTTCTGTCTTCACCTAGCCATACCCATCATTTCTTCGGCACAAACTCCCAATGTAGCCAAACGCTTCCAAACTCTGGTGAAAGCAGACCAATTATACCTAGCCGGAGATACCGCAGCAGCAGAAAAACTTTACCGCCAAGTCAAACCCCCATTTGCTCAGGAAGCATCTAGAAGTACCCTTCCTCAGCCAATTACTGACCCAGAGCAACTTTCCGGCGCTGGTAGAGTATATTGGCGCAACGCCACCGAGGGAATGCAACAGGGACTGACAAGTAAAATTTTTGTCCCTTTAAAAATGCTTCTGGAAAGACACCCAGAATTTACCCCTGCATACACACTCTATGCAGAAGCCACGAAAAAATATGGGAATGAGAAAGATATACTACCTGTTTTAGAGCGTGCAGTCAGTATTTTCCCCCAGTCTACAGAACTAAATCAAGCCCTGATTAAAGCCCAGCAAGAAGCTGAACAATGGTTAGAAGCCTCTATTACTGCGCGTCAATTTGCCATGATTTACCCTCAGCATCCCCAAGCTGAGGAATTTACCAATATTGCTGAAAGTAATTTTAAACGCTTTCGTAGTCAACTAAATCAACAAGTGGTATTGCAGGGTATTGTGGGTGCTACAATTGGTATTTTAAGTGGTAATGCCAATCTCCAAGCTGTCAAATTGGCTCCTTTGCTCCTCCAAGGTGAGTCAGCTATGGGGGCGCAGGTTGCAGCAGTTTATAAGCAGCAATTAACTTTGATAGAAGACCCTACCATTGTAGAATACGTTAGCCGCATTGGTAATAACATTGCCAACTTAATGGGGCGCAATGATTTTGATTATGAATTTAATGTCATCTTAGATGATTCTCTCAATGCCTTTGCTCTACCCGGTGGTAAAGTATTTGTCAATACCGGGGCGATCATGGCCCTCAATTCAGAAGCAGAATTAGCAGGACTATTAGGACACGAAGTTGGTCACGCAGTTTTATCTCATGGATTTCAACGCATCACCAATGCCAATCTCCTGGCAAATGTTGGGCAAATTATCCCTTTTGGCAATCTGATCTCTAATTTAGCAATCCTAGATTATAGCCGTCAACAAGAAACTCAAGCCGATGTTGTTGGTACTCGTGTATTAGCCGCCGCGGGTTATGCTGCTGATGGTTTACGCAATTTCTTTGTCACTACCAAGCAACAGGAAAAAGGAAGAACTATCCCCGCCTATTTGAGTACGCACCCCGCATCTGAGGACCGGATGCGCTATTTAGAACAAATCATCCAGCGTAATGGTTATAATCGTTATGCCTTTGAAGGTGTGCAAAGACACAGGCAAATTCAAGCCAGACTAGAGCAAATCCTAGAAGATTCTTGACATATACTTCCCACAGATGATTTACTCACAAATATCATACAGTCACCAATTGAGTTAAACCCTTGAGAATACGCAATACTTCATACAATTCATTCCCAGGGTTACGCATTAAAAAGCCTTTTGATAAAGAATAACGGGGTGGTTTTCCTTTGACTAACTTCACAAAAATAAACTCGCTCCCTGTAGCAATCATTCCAAAACTGGGTTGGTCAGGATAGGGATTACCTAACATATAGGCAAGAATTTGTGCAAGTCCTTCTTCAATAGAAAATGAAGCTTTTTTTGATTCAATAATCATCACCCAGAATCGGTCTTTTAAAACTAAAGTATCCAGTCTACCCTTGATGATTATATCTTCATCTGGTACGGCAATATCTATAGACTCTTCTGATTTGACATAAAAAGGAGATAGGTAAAAATCACCAATAAAAAGTATGGGATCTACAATTGCCATTCTGACAACATCTTCTAACAAGGGAGGATAATTAAGCAGATTCAAATAACCAGCCTTTACTTTATCTAAAAGTTGTTTCTCTAAATCTGTAATTTCTGGTAATTCCTCTTCCCATTCCCAGAAGAATTGTCTATCTAAAACTAGCTCAATACCAAAATTATCAATTAAGTAGCGTAAATCAATATTTTTGGCTTGAATTATTTGTGTCATAATCTTGTCATCCAGATTAAGATTATAAATCTTCTCCTGTGGGCAGGAAAGCCCACCCTGGTATGGCTCATGCAGAAAAAAGGTGCTGTAATCTATACTGTTTCCACTTCTCCTGTTGACGCAGCCTTTTTTCGGGAGTCAGACTATCAAAGCAGTGAGGACAAGAAATACCTTCTTCATATTGAGGGGAAGCCTTATCTTGCTCAGAAATAGGATATCCGCAACAAAAGCATAACTCATGACTACCTAACTCCAATCCGTGACGAACCGCAACCCGTTCATCAAAAACAAAACATTCACCCTCCCACAAACTTTCCTCTGCTGGTACTGATTCTAAATACTTGAGAATACCACCCTTGAGGTGATAGACCTCGGTAAAACCTTGGGAGAGCATAAAAGCAGAGGCTTTTTCACAACGAATCCCCCCTGTACAAAACAAGGCGACTTTCTTGTGTTGATTGGGGTCAAGGTTGTTACTCACATATTCCGGGAACTCTCGGAATGATTTAGTTTGGGGATTTTGTGCTGTTTTAAAAGTACCGATATTCACCTCATAATCATTACGGGTGTCAATGACAATCACCTCCGGGTCAGAAATCAAATCATTCCATTCTTGGGGACTAACATAAGTACCTACTTGCTGATTTGGGTCAACTTCTGGTAAACCCATAGTCACAATTTCCGCCTTTAACCGCACCTTCATCCGTTCAAAGGGCTGTATTTCAGTATATGACTCTTTGTGTTCTAAGTCTGCTAAACGGGGGTCAGAACGCAAAAACGCCAAAACAGAGTCAACCCCTTGACGAGAGCCGGCAATAGTCCCGTTAATGCCCTCTGCTGCTAATAAAATAGTCCCCTTGATACCTTGTGATTGGCAGTAAGACAGTAGGGGTTCTTGTTTCTCGGCAAAGTCCGGTAAGCTGACAAACTTATACAGCGCCGCCACTACCTGAATATTTTCTTGCATAATCTATTGGGTAATGATATAATTTTTAATTAAATCAGCAAAAGCTGTTTCTCAAAGCTGTTTATAGTTGATGATAGTTTATGGGGGTTTAGCTCAGTTGGTAGAGCGCCTGCTTTGCAAGCAGGATGTCAGCAGTTCGAGTCTGCTAATCTCCATGGTCAAGAGCGTTCAAATATTACAGAGAGATTGTTAGCCGGCATTTGGTAAGTTGCTTGAAAATTCAAATGTTGGTCTCTGGCTGCTGCAATCACATCCTGTAAATTACGCACCCCCCAAGCTGGGTCTTGCGCCCTCAAAGAGTCATCAAAAGCGGCGTTACTGGGTGCTGTATGCTCTCCATTTTGTTTAAACGGTCCATATAAATAGAGTATTCCCCCTGGGGGCAAAATGCGACCCGCACCAGCCATTAATCCCAAACAGGCTGACCAGGGCGAAATATGAATCATATTAATATTAACTATAGCTACAATGGGTAAGTCAGGTACAACATCTTTCTCGACTGTCCAACTCGCCATACTAGCATCAAGTTCTAAGGGTGGGTAAAGATTATCTGATGGATATTCTTTAGCCCAAGCCTTAATACTAGCACGTAATAAGGGATTTTGTTCAGTAGGTAACCATCGGCGGGGGGTAATACGGGGCGCAAAATATACAGAGTGTTCACCCGTACCACTAGCGACTTCTAAAATAGTACCAGTTGGGGGTAACACCTGTAACAGTACCTCTAGAATAGGTTCACGATTCCTTTGTGTAGCTGGCGCGTACTTTCGCCCATCTTCGGGTGTATTGATCATATTCAAATTACTTAATCCTTTACATACCAACTACATAATCTGGAGGGTTACCTTGCCTAAGTCAATTCGTTGTACCCAACCACCACTCAAATTCATTCCCCATCACTTTAACCCATTTATACTACAGATTTTCCGGTGGTTATTGCCTATTGTGCTACGTTTTCGCACCAGACCATGGTTACCCGCAGGAATTGTGCAAGTGGAAGGTGAGAATGTGGAGACCTTAGCTAAACTTTATCAACAATTCCAGGCTGGGAAAATTCGCTTTTTGATTGCATTTCGTCACCCAGAGGTAGAAGACCCTCTGTGTATGCTCTATCTACTTTCCTACATTTTGCCCCGGGTTGCACGCCAGCAGGATATTCAACTGCGATCGCCCCTCCATAGCTATTTTCTCTATGACCGGGGTATGACTATATGGGCTGGGGATTGGTTAGGATGGTTATTTTCTAGGGTTGGTGGTGTCCCCATTCGTCGTGGTCGGCGATTAGATAGAAAAGCTATTCAAACAGCACGAGATTTATTTAGTCATGGGCAAATGCCCATCGCCGTGGCACCAGAAGGAGGTAATAATGGTCATAGTGGAGTTGTTAGCCCCTTAGAACCGGGTGTAGCCCAATTAGGTTTCTGGTGTGTAGAAGACCTGGAAAAAGCCCAGGGTGATCAGACTGTGTTTATTGTCCCGGTAGCTATTCAGTATAGCTACGTCCAGCCACCTTGGTCAAGACTAGATTGGCTGTTAAGTAAGTTAGAAGCTGATAGCGGTTTGGGGGTAGTTGAGCAAGGAAGTAATCACCAGCTAGAAGTTTACTATCAACGTATTTGTTGTTTGGCTGAGTATTTAATTACCCAGATGGAGGAGTTTTACCGCCGTTTCTATCATCGAGATATACCTAAAACTAACTCTGTGGATGAATCTACCACCCGTAACCAGATGATAATTAGCAGATTACATCATTTAATGGATACAGCTTTACAGGTGGCGGAAGAATATTTTGGCGTAACACCACAAGGCAATTTTATCGATCGCTGTCGTCGTTTAGAGGAAGCGGGTTGGAATTATATCTACCGGGATGATATAGCAGATATTCATGGTTTACCGCCCTTCCAACGTGGGTTAGCAGACTGGGTGGCCTGTGAAGCAGATTTGAAAATGCAACACATGAGAATAGTAGAAACTTTTGTGGCCGTCACTGCTAATTATATTCAGGAAAAACCAACCCCCGAAAGGTTGGCGGAAACAGCCTTATTAATGTTTGATCTGCTCTCTCGGATTCAGGAGTCTACTCTCCCCGGTAGACCTAGTTTAGGTTTCAGGAAGGCGACGATTACTGTCGGTGAACCAATTTCTGTTACTGAACGCTGGCAAAAATCTCAAGGCGATCGCCCTGCTACTCGTCAAGCTGTCAGTCAGTTAACCAAAGACTTACAAAATGCTTTGCAGACCATGATTGACTATACTGTTTAACGCCAAGTGGTTTCTCTACCTTTGGGCGATTTAGGTTGCTCATATTTTTATCTATTGGAGCTAATCAGCGAAAAATCCTTGAGGATTAAAAAAATGAACCGAGAAAATTTAATCGCTTTTTTAAAAGCTCATGGGGCAGAAATTCGGGGTTATGGTGTAAAATCTCTGGCTTTATTTGGTTCGGTAGCGAGGGATGAGGCCACGGCTAAAAGTGATATTGATTTATTAGTGGAGTTTGACGGTAAGGTGACCTTTGATTGTTATATGGACTTAAAGTTTTTTCTGGAGGATAGTTTGGGATGTCCCGTAGATCTAGTTAGCAAGAAGATGTTAAAGCCTCAAATTAGAGATGTCATTGAAACAGAGGCCATCTATGTCTCGTAGTGTCAGACTGTATTTTGAGGATATTTTGAACAGTTGTTACAAGGTTTTGCGTTATACCGAAGGTATCAGCTATAACCAGTTTTTTGAAGATGAGTTGAGGTTTGATGCTGTGCTGCGAAATCTGCAAATTATTGGGGAAGCAATTAAGCAAGTACCAACGGAAACTAGAAATCGTTATCCTACGGTTGAGTGGCGGAAAATAGCAGGCTTAAGAGATATTTTAGCTCATAGTTATTTCAGTCTAGAAAATGAAACAATTTGGGACATTGTGCAAAATAAAGTTCCACTTCTGCAAAAACAAATTGAGGTTATTTTTCAACAAGAATTTGGTGATGGTTAATTTTTTTGAGGAATTGGTGATTTAACGGCGCTTACGCGATCGCATTTAACATCGCATTTACCATCGCCCTGCGTAGATGGTGGGATGAGGTTTGACCCCACCCCCAACCCCTCCCCTTGTAAAGGGAGGGGGGTATAGAGAATGGCGATCGCCTCTTGTCAAGATAATCAGATACATAATCTTGGAGTCAGATTTATCTGACTTGAGCTTTGAGACGGGGGTTTTTAACCCCCGGTTCCCCGTGTAGCATTAAACGGAATTTTTCAACCTTTCTGGGTATCGATTCACCCTCTCATAACACCGATGAAAAATCTGTTAATCGTCTAAATCCATCTGGGAATCATCATCATGATCATAGGGAAGATCATCAAGGTCAATCATATCAGAAATTTCTTCTACTACATTCAGAGGCTGGGATTCTTGAGGTTCACGCTCTATGAGCCTACCACTTGACTTTAACCATTCTAGTAAAACAAACTCATTACTAGTACGAATTACAGCAGCTCGTTGGTTACGAGGTGCTTCACTCAAAGGACTATTAGGCATAATATAAAAACCTCAATTTTTATGATACAAACTAGACTGGCTGCAACTGACGTCATCCCTTATTAAGCGTCTCGACCATCTGTGAGACTAACACACACTCAGTTACTACATTTAGGTTAGCTACAATGGAATGTATTACTAGAGTAAACATACACAATTGTATCATAGGTAAACAAGGCTGTTAAACCCAACCCAAACCCAAAACAATATGACTGCTGCGACAACAAATGCTATTGGTTTAGCCTCCCGTTTAGTAAATGGTATCCTGGCTATCAAACCCTTAGCCAATCTAGCCAAGCATCAAGCTAGACAAATGATGATTAAAAGGGCTGAAAAAATTGGCGTTCCCTGGACACAAGAAGTTAAAAGCTTACAGTCCCGTGATTGGACACCAGAACTCACAAAAGTTCACAATCCCCAGGTTGCTTACCCAGACTACTATCTCACCTCATTTCATGCTTACGACAGTGGTAATCTCAGTTGGCAAGCTGCTTTTGAAGTAAAACCCGCAGCCCATGCTGTTCATGCTAAAATCTGGCAAGATGCAGATGCCCAAGGTGATGCCAAACTACGTCAGAGTTACCACGATATTCTCACAGCTTCCCTTCCCCATCCTCCCCAAGATATCCTAGATGTGGGATGTAGTGTAGGACTAAGTACCTTGGCTCTACAAGCAGTTTATCCCCAGTCTCGGATTACAGGTTTAGACTTATCACCTTACTTTTTAGCCGTTGCTGACTACCACGCCCAACAGTATCAAGCTCACATCAATTGGCTCCATGCTCCCGCAGAATCTACTGGGTTACCAGATGCTTCTTTTGACTTAGTTTCTATTTTCTTAATGTGCCATGAATTGCCCCAGTCAGCAACCCGAAATATTTTGGCAGAAATGCGCCGGTTGCTGCGTCCCGGTGGTCATTTAGGGATTATGGATATGAATCCCCAATCAGAAATATACAAGCAAATGCCCCCCTACATTTTGACCCTGCTCAAAAGCACTGAACCTTATTTAGATCAGTATTTTGCTTTGGATATTCAGCAAGCCTTAGTTGAGGCTGGTTTCCATGCTCCCACTATTACCAGTAACACCCCGCGTCATCGCACAATTATAGCTCAAGTATAGCTCAAGTCAGGTGCTGATTTCTGGATGTTGACTTCCCTCTCCCATATGGAGAGGATGTAAACAGAAATATACACCCCTAATAAACCCCCTGTGAGTTTTGACAACCTTTGTAAATTACTAGCACCAAAAATATCCGCAAGAATTTGCGCGGTGGTTACTACCGGAAGAACCACGACTTAGGGTTTTAAAAAGTGAATTAAGTATAAATACATAAGTTCGCGATAGCGTAGCGCTGCTGTAAGCAGATCGCACAGCTAGTGAATATATTCTCAGAGGATGTTTGATAAGTCATGATTAGTGTATCAACTATTGTTTCACCCCACCCTAACCCTCCCCTTGTAAGGGTAGGTTTTTAATATGATCTGTGAAGGCAAGACTAGGAAGACAAGGAAGGAAAGTGGACAAGGAAGATTTTATACGGACAATGGTCTTTTAAGGGGCTATTTTTCTTACTAAAAATACAGACTTTGTACTGTTTTTCTCCCTTGTCACCTTGTCCACCTTGTCCACCTTGTCTTGTCCTTGTAAGGGGAGGGGACTGGATTTTATTGTTTCGGAGTGTCCCCCATTCCCTGCTTCGGTGCTTCGGTGCTTCGGTGCTTCGGTGCTCCGGTGTTCCCTGTTCCCTAATATAAAAATTACCTGTTTAATACTTTCCAAACATCCTCTCAGTCACACAGTGATCGAGGAGCCCAATTAGTTTATGCTGTAAATAGTGAAACTTGAAGAAATGTTGAGCTAGGTTTACAGAATACTCATGCAATGTATTGTTAATCGTCGCGCGCAGTTTTCGGCTAGTCATCGGTATTGGTTACCGGAACTGAGCGAAGCCGAGAATATTGAGAAATTTGGTGCTTGCTCTAGATTTCCCGGACATGGACACAACTATGTTTTATTTATCTCCATGGCTGGAGAACTGGATAAATATGGTATGGTACTTAACTTGTCTGATGTCAAACACGTAATTAAACGCGAAGTTACCAGCCAACTAGACTTCTCTTACCTCAATGATGTATGGGCAGAATTTCAAGAAAATCTCCCCACTACAGAAAATATTGCACGGGTGATCTGGCAGCGTCTAGCACCGCATTTACCCTTAGTCCGTGTGCAGTTATTTGAACATCCTCAACTTTGGGCAGATTATACAGGAGACGGAATGGAAGCTTACCTCAGCATCAGTACCCACTTTAGCGCCGCCCATCGGCTAGCTCATCCTCAACTGAGTAACGAAGAAAACTCGCAAATTTACGGAAAGTGCGCCCGTCCCCATGGTCACGGACATAACTACCATCTAGAAGTTACCGTTAAAGGGGAAATTGACCCACGCACCGGGATGATTGTCGATTTAGGGGCGCTGAATCAGGCTATTGAAGACCATGTAGTAGAACCATTTGACCATACCTTCTTAAACAAAGATATCCCCTTCTTTGCCGAAGTTGTCCCTACCGCTGAAAATATCGCCCTATATATCAGTAACTTACTGCGATCGCCTGTTAAAGAACTAGGTGCTCAACTGTACAAAATCAAACTAATTGAAAGTCCCAATAACTCCTGTGAAATTTACTGCACAGAATCCGAAACAAATACTGTCAGCACAGTAAAATCTGAACCAGTGTTAGTTTAAACCGTAACGGGGATGAGAACCCCAACCCCAACCCCTAAGCACGCGCTTAGGGGGCTAAGATCAGGTAATTTCAAGTTTTTAATTCCCAATTCCCAATTCTAAAAACCACATAGAATTATCAACTGATCATCGCCCTCCCCTCTGGAAGGGATGGATTAGGGGGTGGGGTATACTGAGTATTAATAATTGTAACATCACTCAACCAACTATAGTATAATTTATCAATAGCAAATCTTTTACCCTGATTGCTGCCGTATCAACAGTTACCCGACCGCACCATGAAAGCTATATCACAACAGTTGCAACCACTCATCAACAACCCAGACCCAGATAGTCGAGTTGAAGCACTACAGCAACTGTTAGGATATCCATTTAAACAACTTGACCCAGAGGGTTCACGGTTTTGGTATCTACACCCCGGTAATAACCAGTCAGAAGCTGAGGAAACCTCCCCCATAGCAGTGGGATTTTATCCACAGCTTACAGGGATGACAGACACCCAGGCGAAGCAGTTTTTTACCTCCCCCGCACAGCAACAGGAAATTTACGGTCATTATACTAACCGCATATTTGAAGCCCAACCTGTGATGTATTTACTGTTACCCAGTCCCCAAGCATCAGGACGGGTAGCTTTTATACTTCCCACAGAAGGAGGTTTACGTCAAACACAGATCCAAACCTTTAACTGGGGTGATAGTCAGTTAGTCGCAAGGTTAAAACGACTCACTCAAACTGAATTACCCATAGCAGTTGATAATTTAACCTCTACCCCTGTTCCCCTAGTAGAGTGGGTATTTTATGAACCTATTCAAACATCCCAGGAATTAGCCCAACTATTAGCTAAATCAGCGCGGGTAATTGAGCAAATCATCCCACAAGTTTACCACCAAGAACTAGAAACCGGGTATTTACACAACCTACTAAAGAGCTTTCAACGGGAATTGCTACCCTCATTAAAACTCAGTTCCGATAACGACAAAGATTACAGCTTTGCTGATATCTACGCTCAAACCATCGCCTATGCTTTATTTACCGCTAGGGTGTTTGGTTATGTCAAGGATAGGAAACAAGGACGCAATCAACAAACCCTGTTTGATAGAAAAACAGCTTGGGAACAGTTACCAGAAACTAATCCTTTCTTGCGTCAACTATTTGAAGACATATCAAAGCGGACAGCTTCAGAGTTAGGTGATGAGTTAATTGGGGCAATTGCCGAGATTTTTGGTGTCCTCCGGGCTGCTAAAATGGAAGCAATTCTCTGTGACTTTGAGATGAAGATGAACCGGGAAGATATTGTGATTCGGTTCTATGAAGACTTTTTAGCAGCATATAAACCACAAATGCGGGAACGTCGGGGGGTGTACTATACACCAGAACCGGTGGTTTCTTATATGGTGCGGTCTGTAGATATTTTGGTACAGGAGAAATTTAATAAACCTTTGGGGTTAGCAGACCCAGAGGTGATGATTCTTGACCCTGCTTGTGGTACTGGGACATTCTTGTTATGGATATGTCAATTAATTTATCAACGGTTTCAGGAGTCACCAGAAGCACTTACGGAAGGTTTAGCTGATAAGTCTTGGTCTGGGTACGTCAAGGAGAGGTTATTACCGAGGATATTCGGTTTTGAGTTGTTAATGGCTCCCTATGCAATTTGTCATCTCAAGTTGGGTTTGTTTTTGGAGGAGACGGGATATAAGTTTGATGGTGGGGTGCGGTTGGGGGTTTATTTGATTAATACCTTGGAGGATGTGAGGTTAAGGGAGGAAACCCAGCAGTTAAATTTGGCTATTCCCCAAATGGAGGAGTTAATCGCACAGGAAGCGCGGGATGGGTCAAGGGTTAAAAAACAGGAACCGATTATGGTGGTGATTGGTAATCCTCCTTATTCTTATGATTCTAGTAATAATGGTGATTGGATTAGGGAATTAGTTAAGGATTATTATCAAGTTGATGGTAAACCATTGGGTGAAAGAAATCCTAAAGGTTTACAAGATGATTATGTTAAGTTTATCAGGTTTGCTCAGTGGCGGATTGATGAAACTAATCAAGGTATTTTAGCTTTTGTAACTAATCATGGTTTCTTAGATAATCCTACTTTTAGGGGAATGCGTCAGCATTTAATTAAAAGTTTTGATGAAATTTACATTTATGATTTACATGGGAATAGTAAGAAGAAGGAGAGGGGGATAGATGGAAGTAAGGATGAGAATGTTTTTGATATTCAGCAAGGGGTAAGCATTACTTTAGCGATTAAGGGAGAGGATAGATATATTAATCATGCTCATTTATATGGGTTAAGGTCAGATAAGTATCAGGTGTTAACTGAAAATACGATTAAGTCTACAGATTTTCAGGTAATTAACCCCCAATCTCCTTTTTATCTATTCATTCCTCAAGATAGGGATTTGTTAGGGGAGTATGAACGGTATTTTAAGATTACTGATATTATGGCTGTTAATTCCACTGGTGTAAAAACTCATCGAGATCATTTTGCGATTGATTTTGAACCAGATAAAATCTATCAAAGATTTAACGAAATGCGAGATGAGAAACTTTCTGATGAGGAATACTCCCGGCAATATGATATAAAAGATAATCGAGATTGGAAATTAAAGGAAGCACGGACAAAAATTAAAGCTGATAATAATTGGCAATCAAAAATCATTACCTGTTTATATCGTCCTTTTGATTGGCGTTACTGTTATTATAGTACAGTAGCAATGGATTATCCCAGACGTGAATTGATTAATCATGTTGCAGGTAAGGATAATTTGTGTTTGGGTTTAGGTCGTCAAGGTATTGCTGTCAACGATAAAATATGGCATTTAATCACAGTTTCTTCTCAACCTGCTGATGAAAATGTTTTCAGAAGAGGTGGAGTTAATTTATTCCCCCTCTACCTTTACCCCGACACAACCAACCCCCAAGAACTCCAACAAGAAAAACGCCCCAACTTTTCACAAGACTTCCTCAACAAAATAGAAACAAACCTTGGTTACCTCCCCACAGCAGAAACCATATTTTATTATATATACGCCATCTTCCACAGTCCCACCTACCGCACCCGTTACGCCGAATTTCTCAAAATCGACTTCCCCCGCGTCCCCCTCACCAGTAACAATGAGTTATTCTGTCAACTTGCAGAATATGGACAAGAATTAGTAGCACTACACCTAATGAAATCACCCCAATTAAATAACCTGATCACCCAATTTACAGAAAATGGGGGAGGTCAAATAGTAGATCCAGGACATCCTAAATATATTCAAGGTGCGGTAGTGATTAATAAAAAGGGTGATAAATTCACAGGAGTACCAGAACAGGTGTGGAACTTTTATATTGGTGGTTATCAAGTTTGTCAAAAATGGCTGAAAGACAGGAAAGGACGCACCCTAAATGATGAAGATATTCTACATTATCAGCGTGTAGTGGTGGCGCTGCAAGAGACTATTAAGTTAATGCAGTTAATTGATCAGACTATTCCTAGTTTCCCTATTTAGAACCGCACCCCCTGGGTGGCGATCGCCCCAGAAGCCTAATATGTGATGTATTTACTGTTACCCACTCTCCAGGTATCAGGACGGGTAGCTTTTATACTTCCCACAGAAGGGGGGTTACGTCCGTTTGAGATACATAATACAAACATTTGTATCTAGTAAATAAACTAAAGAATTATTATTCATCAAACACGCCAATTAAATCATTATCCGGATCTTCATAAATTCCTTGTTCATCAACATTAAAATCAATATCCGCACAAGCACCAGATAAATTGAGGATTCCTTTAGTATGAAGCATATTTTTTTGTTTTAAAAATTCCTTTAATTCTGCCTCAGAGAAAAAGTTAAGCATCTCCTTCATTTCCTGAAAATCAATTAAACCTTCCCGCAAAGCGTCTAAGACAAGATTGGCAATGATTTTTTGTGGTAAATTAACCCATTCATTTTGAATCTTATCTGTTAAATTATCTGGTAAATCTATGGTGATTTGCATAATTATAAAATCTCCCTAATCTGTTTTTTATAGGACTTACGGAACTGGCACAGGCGATCGCATGATTCATACTCGGATTCAGTAACGCCTATTCTTTGTTTTCCTATGTAGAAACCTACCCCCAGGGGCTAAAGAGTCAAGGGGTGGGTTGGGATCATAGTTTTCAACCAAAGTAATATGATGTATCGTGATTAGCTTTCCATTCAGGTTTATAAATGGCAAGCGATCGCATATACTGGACACGTTCAAAGGCGCTAGGATTAGGGCAATTTTTTTGACTCATACTCCCCTGCATTTGTTGTACTGACTCGTACTCGTGTTTTTCCATCCATTCGCGCATTTCCCGCTCGATCACACGAATATGGTCAATTCCATGCTTGAGTAAAACTGAGCAAAGCATAGTAATTCTCGCACCAGCCATTAGCATTTTTAATACATCTTCTCCCCGATGAATACCGCTAGTTGCTGCCAAATCGGCATGAATGCGACCATGGAGGATAGCAATCCAGCGCAGGGGTAAGCGCAGAGATTGGGGTGTACTTAACAATACATTAGGTTCAACATCCAACAGACTGAGATTAATATCCGCCTGGTAAAAGCGGTTAAACAGTACCAATGCATCAGCCCCAGCTGCATCCAAACGTTTAGCCATATTTGCCATATTAGTAAAATAAGGGCTGAGTTTCACTGCTACGGGGATAGTAACTACTGCTTTGACCGCATCGAGAATATTAATATAAGTCTGCTCAATTTCATTACTAGTGAGTTCCATATCAGTAGGAACATAGTAAATATTTAACTCCAGCGCATCTGCTCCCGCTTGCTGAATTTGTTTGGCGTAGTTTGTCCATCCACCCAGGGATGAGCCGTTGAGACTAGCAATAATAGGAATACTTACCCTTTCCTTGGCTTTGTGGATATGCTCTAAATAGGTTTCTGGTCCTACCCGAAAGTTAATGGAATCCGGTAAGTAGGTGAGGGCTTCCGAAAAACTTTCTGTCCCCTGGGTGAGATGATGGTGGAGTTCATGACTTTCAAAGCGCAATTGTTCCTCAAATAATGAATGCATCACTACCGCACCAGCACCTGCTGTTTCCATGCGCTGGATATTATCAATGTCTTCCGACAGGGGAGATGCGGAGGGAACAAGAGGAGACCTCAATTTTATCCCCATATATGTTGTTGTTAAGTCCATACTCATTACTCCTGTTGTTAATGTTCTAAGGGGTAATTAACCACACAGAAACACAGATAATCTTGTATTCATGTCTGGGTATAATCTCTAGCAGCCAAATATCGATAAGTTTGCCAACGGGTTTTGACATCAGCTTGAGCTTCTTTGAGTAATTGCAGTGCTGCTTGGCTGTCCCTTTTGGTTAACATTTTAAAGCGGTTTTCTAGATACATATATTCCTCTAGTGGTAACTTGGGCGTGCGCGAATCCAGTTGTAATGGGTTTTGTCCTTCCTTGATGCGGTCTGGATGAAATCTATATAGAAGCCATTGACCTGAATCTACAGCCGCTTTTTGATTCTGCATGGCTGTGGTCATGTTGATGCCGTGGGCAATACAATGGCTGTAGGCGATAATTAGGGATGGCCCTTGATAAGCTTCCGCTTCGAGAAATGCTTTTAGGGTGTGTTCATCACGTGCGCCCATGGCGACACTAGCAATATAAACATTGCCGTAAGTCATTGCGATTAAGCCCAGGTCTTTTTTCCGTGCGGCTTTACCTCCGGCGGCAAATTTAGCTACAGCTGCTTTGGGTGTGGCTTTGGACATTTGCCCACCTGTATTCGAGTAAACCTCAGTATCCAGAATCAGAATATTAACGTTGTGTCCACTGGCTAAAACGTGGTCTAATCCTCCGTAGCCGATATCATAACCCCAACCATCACCGCCAATAATCCATACACTCTTTTTGACTAAGTAGTCAGCTAGAGATTTAAGATGCTGGCTGGCTTGATTATTCGGGATTTGCTCTAACCGTTGTTTGAGTAATTCTACTCGTTGTCTTTGTTCCCAAATATCAGCTTCATCTTTTTGTGGCGCATTGAGAATACCCTGGGCTAGTTCTTCCCCTATATCTGTTGCGAGTTTTTGCAGCAATTGGGCGGCAAATTCGGCTTTTTTATCGATGGAAATCCGAAAACCTAAGCCAAATTCCGCGTTATCTTCAAATAAGGAATTTGACCAAGCTGGCCCACGTCCGGCGCTATTGTGAGTCCAAGGTGTGGTAGGTAAATTCCCCCCATATATTGAAGAACAACCGGTGGCGTTAGCAACAATCATGCGATCGCCAAATAACTGTGTGGCTAACTTAATATAAGGTGTTTCCCCACAACCAGCGCAAGCCCCAGAAAACTCAAATAATGGTTCTTGCATTTGCTGTTGGTTGATATGGGTCAACTTCAACTTACTTCTATCAGGGTGGGGAATACTTAAAAAGAAATCCCAATTTTCCCGTTCTTGCTCCCGCAATGGTAACTGTGGTGCCATATTAATGGCTTTACGCCGTGGTTCTGATTTATCCTTAGCCGGACAAACATCTACGCAAATACCGCAACCAGTACAATCTTCCGGCGCTACTTGGATAGTATATTTTAAACCTTGCCAATCATGGTCTTTAGCATTGGCGCTCTTAAAGGTTGGGGGTGCATTTTCTAACTGCGGAGGTTCGTAAACCTGACTACGAATCACACTGTGAGGACAGACCATCACACACTTACCACATTGAATACAAACATCTGTATCCCAAACGGGTATTTCCTGAGCAATGTTACGCTTTTCCCATTTCGCAGTCCCTGTAGGATAAGTACCATCAGCGGGTAAAGCACTGACGGTGATTTCATCCCCTTGACGACAGATCATTTTTCCTAACACATCACGGACAAAGGCCGGCGCAGTATCGGGAATTGGTGATAAGGAAAACTGTTCCCCCGTCACTTCTGACCCGATTTCTACCTCCCACAAATTTTCTAATGTGGTATCTACCGCCCGAATATTCATCTGTACAATTTCCTGGCCTTTTTGGCCGTAAGTCTTGCGGATAGATTTTTTAATTTCTTCTATGGCTTCTGCTCTGGGTAACACCCCCGATAAAGCAAAGAAACATACCTGCATTACCGTGTTAATTCTCCCCGCCATCCCTGCTTGACGAGCTACCTTATAGGCATTGATGACATAAACTCTCAGCCCCTTGTGGATAATTTGCTCTTGTACTGATGCCGGTAGATGATGCCATACTTGATCTTTTTCATAGGGGGAGTTGATTAATAATGTCCCACCTGGTATGATGTCTTTCAAGATGGGAAACTTTAACAAAAATTCCCATTGATGACAGCCGATAAAGTTAGCTTTGCTAATTAAATAGGTAGAGCGAATCAATTGAGAACCAAAGCGCAGGTGAGAAACCGTCACCGAGCCTGATTTTTTAGAGTCGTAGACAAAATAACCTTGAGCGTAGTTGTTAGTTTCTTCCCCAATAATTTTGATAGAGTTTTTATTTGCCCCCACGGTACCATCTGCACCCAAACCATAAAAAATAGCTCTAATGATCTGGTCGGATTCAATGTTAAAATCAGGGTCATAGTTTAAGCTGGTGTGGGTGACATCATCCTCAATACCGATGGTGAAATGATTTTTCAGTTGAGTTGCAGCCAAGTGGTCAAAGACTGCTTTAATCATGGCTGGGGTGAATTCTTTAGAAGATAAACCGTAACGACCACCCACAACTTGAGGTTTTTCCCCTGTTTCCCATGCTTCATGAATTGCAGCCACCACATCTAAATATAATGGTTCACCAGATGCGCCTGGTTCCTTGGTGCGGTCAAGTACGGCAATGCTGCGGGTAGTTTTGGGTAAACTAGCCACAAAGCGCACAGCATCAAAGGGGCGATATAGTCTGACTTTCACAACCCCCACCTTTTCACCATGGGACTTGAGGTCATCTACTGTTTCATGTACCGCCTCGCAACCTGAACCCATGAGCACCATCACCCGTTCCGCCCCGGGGTGACCGTGGTATTCAAACAGTTGGTACTGTCGTCCCGTCATAGCTGCAAATTCATCCATGACTTTCTGGGTGATGTCTGGACAAGCTAAATAATAAGGATTGACAGTTTCCCTGGCTTGGAAGTAGATATCAGGATTTTGTGCTGTTCCCCGCAAAACTGGTTGGTCGGGGGTGAGGGCCCGTGAACGGTGGGCGAATACTAACTGATCGGGGATGAATTCTCGTAAATTGTTTTCTGTTAAATTGTTGATTTTGTTGATTTCGTGGGAAGTACGAAAGCCATCAAAAAAGTGGATAAATGGTATCCGTGATTCTAGGGTGGCTCTAGTTGATATCAGGGCGAAATCCTGTGCTTCTTGCACCGAAGCAGCGCATAACATGGCAAAACCTGTACCCCGTGCTGCCATGACATCACTATGATCACCGAAAATAGAGAGGGCTTGTGCAGCGAGCGATCGCGCTGCTATATGAAAAACTGTCGGTGTGAGTTCCCCAGCAATTTTATACATATTCGGGATCATCAGCAATAACCCCTGAGAAGCTGTAAAAGTAGTTGTCAGTGAACCCGTTTGTAAAGCGCCGTGTATAGCACCTGCGACACCCCCCTCACTCTGCATCTCCACCACAGTAGGAACAGTACCCCAAATATTATTCTGAGCTTCACTAGACCAAGCATCCGCCCACTCAGCCATAGGCGAAGATGGAGTAATAGGATAAATAGCAATAACTTCATTGAGTCGATAAACGACTTCGGCTACAGCCTGATTGGCGTCTATGGTTGCAAAACTTCTTTTGTTCATGTTCATGCACCTGTAAAAACTGATCAGCGCTAATCATGATGAAGGTAAATCTATTTACATATTAGTTCCCTGAACTTGCGAATAATTGATACTCTGATAATTGAAATATTTATTTACATATTTCTAGGGTTGGAAAATTATCATTTATTTCACAGGATGGGAGGATGAATTATTCAGGTGTATAATCAGTGAGGGACTTGCAATTGAAAATCAGCCAACAAAACAAAACCCTCAACACGACAATTTAACTTTTTTAGCCACACAACTAACTCATGATTACTGTTGTGACACAAAGTATAATCTAGGTCGTCTTGGACAAAAATCATTTGATTTTGGGGGTTAAAAATCGCCGTGTAGATATTATTCTCAAAACGTTGATCTAAAAACTGGTTGAGAGCAGTAACCTTATTCCTAGCAACTGCAAAACTTAAGATAGTAGTATCAGAACTAACAGACTGCTGTAACCCAGAAATATTTGCATATCTTCTCCTTCCCAAAGTTCCCTGAGTAGGAATCAGCAGCGCCCTAACACCACTACCCAAACCTTGCTGATTCAAAGCAAAATAACGCCAATCACCGTAAGCATATTGAATTAATCCTTGATCACGATCAGGTAAAACCAATCTAGAATGTAAACCCAAATCAACCACATAAACAGTAACCGGTTCCACAGGGTCAGAGGGGGGTATAATAGTAGCCGGAGAAGCAATCAAAACTACAAAGACAAAAGCGAGTATTCCCAGAAAAAATAGAGATATCCGACTTAACATACCCCCCCAAAAAAAACTTTGTGACCCTTTGCGTTTAAAACTGTAAGGAAACCTGCGATCGCCTGTTAACTTCCGACCAATTGATCACACCCCACCAATTATTTAAATACTCACCGCGGCGGTTGCGATACCTCAAATAATAGGCGTGTTCCCAGACATCATTACCCATAATTGGGTATGCACCATTCATAATCGGGTTATCTTGATTAGGTGTAGTGACGATTTGCAATTCACCCGTTGAGTTACGCACCAACCAGACCCAACCACTACCAAAGCGATCGCCTCCAGCTTGGTTAAACTGTTGTTTAAACTGATCAAAACTGCCAAAAGTTTGCTTAATTTCCGATGCAATTTCCCCTGTAGGTTCACCACCACCTTCAGGGGTCATAATTTGCCAAAAAATTGTGTGATTCAGATGTCCACCACCATTATTGCCAACCTTTGTGCGGATATTTTCAGGAACACTATTTAAATCCCGCAGTAAAGCCTCAACACTCTTTTTCTGTAAATCTGGCTCTTCCTTAAGAGCGTCATTGAGATTATTCACATAACTAGCATGATGTCCATCATGATGTAGTTTCATCGTTTCCGCATCAATAGCTTTTCCCAGTGCTGTATAAGCATAGGGTAATGGTGGTAACTTTGCAGGTCCGGCGCTGAGTTCCCCATCGGGGGAGGCTACGGGGGGAAATGTAGCAGCAATAGCGGTTTGTCCAGGAGATTGTGATCCAGCGGGGAGTAATACTTGACCAGAAATGAGCACTATCCCCATCACCAAGCTTGTGAGTAGCAAGGCAATTTTTCTGAAGAAAAATTTAGACATAAACATTCACACCACCATGTTTTTTTGTATTCTGAAAAAGTCAACTTTTTTTAACTCCAGGTTCTGACAATAGCCAGGAGAATAGAATTAATAATCGCCAAAGCGATCGAGCCAATTAATGCGCTCCAAAACCCCCATCGCAGAGTAAATCCTGGGACTAAAGCAGCAGCTAGAGCAAAAATAATTGCATTCAATATGAAGACAAATAACCCAAAACTCAGAAGAATAACAGGGAAGGTTAAAAAGGCCAGAATCGGTAGTAAAATTGCATTCAATATACCGAAAGCTGCCGCAGAAATTGCAGCTTTACCCAAACTATCAATTTCAATACCGATAGGTAGTCTAGAAATGATTAGAAAGCTAATCGTAGTTACTACCCAAGTGAGAATAAGGTCTAACATTTATGATTCCTCATGAGATCATACCTATTTTATGGATATTTTACAGGATATTTTTGTCTTGTTATCTTGTGATTAATCTATATTGATTGACACTAGTATCTTGCTAGATTTTATCATAAAAAAATCCTGATCAAAGCGATGTAATTATATATTTCTTTTGACATATAATTAAAATTTATAAACAAAACTATCGGCAGATATAGGATAAGATTTCTTTTGCTAAATATATAATTAAACCATAAACTACATTGAGGATTTTGCCCCTTAATCAAAGTTAATATCAACGCATTTTCACTGACAGATGTTATCTAGACTATAAAACAATGAATATTACCCCGTCCATTATACTCTGTAGCTTCTAGGTTGTTTATTCCCCATCCGTCTGCAAAAATTTTCTTGGAGTTGAAGAACTGAACCAGCGGTAAATTTAACCTCCCTGATTTGTTAATCATAGTTCTGGCAAAATTCTCATCAATCAATGATTAACCGGAGAGCAAAACCTGGGTTTATGCTGAGATAAAAAACTACAGTGTATGAAAACACACTTGTATATAACTGAGGATAAAGAATATGTCTATTGAAGTAATGATCCCGCAGGAAATGGCAAAAAATAGGAATATTTCTCAAGTAACCACCAGTGAAGTTAAACAAGAGCAAATGCAACCAGATAGTATAAATATCCCAGATGTAGCTTTAAGTTTATCTCCCATAGCTCTGCTATTCAGTTGGGTCATGTTTTTCCTAATCTTGCAAAAAATTCGTACAATTTTAGACAATAAAATGGTTTTTACTGTCAATGGTGTACATAAAGTCCCATGTAAAAACTGTCGCTTTTATTCAAATAACCATTATCTCAAATGTGCTGTACAACCTTCTATCGTCCTGACTGAAGATGCAAAGGATTGCTCGGAATATTCACCGAAAAATGGCAAATTCTCACCAAATGGCCTCTTTAAATAATTTTCTGCTTATATATTATCATTAAGTCACCTCACCTAAATCTCGTTGTCGCTGTAACCAGTAAGCTAAATCATTGGCTGTAATGATACCTTTAAGTAAGTCATTGTGAATCACCAGTACACGGCTAACCCCTGAATCTTGCATTTTTTGTAATACTTGAGACATCTGTTCTTCTGGACGAGCAGTAACACCATTTTTGGTGGGAATCATCGTATCTTTGACAGTACGATATTGCCATTCTTCTCTGGGAATATCCTTTACCTGATTTAAAGTAATAATACCTACAGGATGGCCGTCTTGTGTCACAGGAAAAGAATGATAGCGACGACTGAGAAAATATCTATCTACTAACTCTTGGAGTTTCATGTCAGGACTGACAGTTTCCGGGTGAGGAGTCATAATTTCCTGGGCCCTTACCCCTTGTAAACTGGTACGCAGCAAAAGCTCATCATAGCTAGTTTCTGCGGCGTTGTACAAGAACCAACCGATGAGAATTAGCCACAGTCCGCCCAAAATCGCCCCAGCAAACATCTCCAAAACACCGAAGATGATTAACAGATAACTCAGCCATTTTCCGGCGTTAGAGGCGATTTTTGTCGATTTTTTGAGATTACCTGTATACTTCCAAAGAATAGAACGAAAAACCCGACCGCCATCTAAGGGAAACCCCGGTAACATATTGAAGATAGCTAGAGCCAGATTAATCACAGCTAGGTAAGCAAAAACACCTGTAAATACTACACTCAAACCAGTATTGCTACCCACATACCAAATCAAGCCAAATACAGCAGCTAGTAGCAGACTCACAACCGGACCCACCCCAGCTATTTGGAACTCGTCCCCGGGGGTTTGTGCATCCATACGAGTGCGGGAAACTCCACCAAAAATAAATAGAGTAATACCTTCTACGGGAATTCCCTTGGCTCTGGCCACAAAGGAGTGAGAAAGCTCATGTGCTAGGAGGGAAGTGAAAAATAGCAGCGTTGCTACTATACCCATGGCAAAATAGGTACCACTATCAAATCCGGGATAGTTGGTGGGGAATATTCCAGCGCTTAAAGTCCACAGAACGAGAAAGAAAATTATCAACCAGGACAAATCAACTCGGATTTCAAATCCGAAAATAGAACCAAGACGAAAACCTTCCATAAGAATTTTTAATTAAGAAAGTCCTATTTTCACCACCGCAACTATAGACAAAGGTAATTTATTTTGCCTCTGACAAATGATAGAGAGGTAAAATGTTCCTTTTGACTGTTGCTATGGTGTCGGTAAAGCTTCTGGTTGGAGTCTAATCTTTTGTCTGCTACCATCGCGGTTGATGGTGATGACCATGGTATTACCGATGTTGGTGGTTTCTACTTGTTGCTGTACTTGCTTGATATCTTCAATCCCTACATTATTAATACTTTCAATAATGTCACCGGGACGCAAACCGGCGCGAAAAGCAGGGGAGTTGCGGACGACTCCCAGAACAATTACACCGCTGTCCTGAGTAATTGTGATTCCCACATCACTTTGATTAATTTTCCCACGCAACTCAGGGTTTAACTGGGCCATTTGAATACCGATGTAGGGGTGAGATACTTTTCCCGTGGCGATTAATTGTTCTGCAATGCGTTGAGCAGTGTTGATGGGAATGGCGAAACCTAACCCTTGGGCTCCCTGGATGATCGCGGTGTTCATCCCAATCACTTCTCCTTGAGCATTCAGCAGGGGACCGCCAGAGTTACCTGGATTAATTGCTGCGTCGGTTTGGATAAAGTCAACTCGTTCTGCAGGTACACCCAGAGCTGCTACAGAACGCTGTGTAGCGCTGATAATTCCTTGGGTGACTGTATTATCTAATCCTAGAGGATTACCAATGGCGATCGCCCATTCTCCTGGTATTAAATTATCCGAATTACCCAGCTTCACTGTCGGTAAATTCGTGGCTGCAATTTTGACAACCGCAACATCAGTGACGGAATCAGCCCCCACCACCTCGCCTTGGAAACGGCGGCCATCCTTCAATATAACTGTGACATTATCTGCATTTGCTACCACATGGGCATTAGTAAAAATTAGACCATCGGATGTAGTAATAAATCCTGAGCCGAGACCCTGTTGTACTTCTTCCCTAGCCGGTAATTCTCCCCGGAAAAAACGCTCTAATATCGGGTCTGGAGGGATTTCCACAGTGCGGGTAGAGTCAATGCGCACGACTGCAGGCCCTACCTCTTGGACAACACGAGAGATGTAATTTACATCACTGTTAACCGTTGATTGTACTAGTGTATTTCCGGGTATTCGTGGTTGAGCATTCCTGACATCTCTAGTAGGGATACATCCGGTAAGGAATAAAACTAAACAAAAAACTGATCGCTGGAGAAGTCCTTTCATTTGTACGCTCTAGGACTGGGGAATGAATACCCAATCACCTCCTATTTTACTCAGGACGCAGAGCCTGGTTAATTAGACAGCTCAAAATATAATCGAGATCACGTCTTGTCAAGAATCAACCATGCAAATCTTATCTTTGAGAAATAAATTTTTAGCTTGGAGCTTTGTAGTGTTTACATCCTTTAGCGCGGGAGTTTTGACAGCTTGTTCCACAACTACCTCCCAAAACCCCAACCCCAATATCACCGCAAGTGAAACCAGTAATGATCACATTCATATGGATCATGCCATGGACTTAGGGCCAGCAGATGGTAATTATGATTTACGCTTCATTGATGCTATGATTTTACACCATCAAGGAGCCATAGATATGGCTCAGGAAGCACAGGAAAAATCACAACGTCCTGAAATCAAACAGCTAGCAGAGGAAATCATTACCGCCCAAAAGCAAGAAATTTCTCAAATGCAGCAGTGGCGAACAGCTTGGTATCCTAACGCTGGAGATCAACCTATGGGTTATCATACCGAAATGGGCCACATGATGCAGATGACAGCAGCACAAAAGCAAGCCATGATGATGAGCACGGACTTGGGTGTTGCTGATGATAAATTTGATTTGCGTTTTATCAATGGAATGATTCCCCACCATGAAGGTGCTCTAGTCATGGCCCAAGATGCTTTAGAGAAGTCTGTGCGTCCGGAACTGCAGGAATTAGCTCAAGAAGTGATCAAAGCCCAAGTAACAGAAATTAATCAAATGAAACAGTGGCGACAAGCTTGGTATAAATCGCATCTGTAATATTAATCCTCTGGTACCTTTGCGCATACCTCTGCGCCCCTGTGCGTTGAAAAAAGCCAATATACTCAACTATCCCGGATGGGATAGTTTCAACACAGTCATAATTACTTTCGCCCCTACCTAAAGGGAATAGTAACAATGAAAGTAGTCCCCATCCCCACTGCACTCTTCACAGCAATAGAAGCTCCGTGTAATTGAATACATTTGCTCACAATAGATAACCCTAAACCCATACCGTGAACATTACCTACATTGGTGGCGCGGTGGAAAGATTCAAACAATTTAACTTGGTCTGCTTCAGGAATACCAATACCTTGATCTTGAACAGTAAAAGTTACATCTGATTCGCTCATCTGGAGGTTAAACTCTACTGTACTTTGATGAGGTGAATATTTCAGAGCATTAGCAAGTAAATGGATTAATATTCGCCTGAGTAGTTTTTGATCCAAGTTCTCAATTACGCCAGATGGAGAATTAGTAGCAAAGACAATAGTGTGATGTGGCGCGCTTAATTGTATTTCTTCCCTTAACTGCTGACAAAAACTAATTAAATCTAAAGGCTGAGGTTTGAATTCTAACTGGCCATTTTCCCCTTGATTAATTAATAGAATATCATCTAATATTTCAATTGTGTATTTTACATAGGTGAGAATAAAATCTAAATGTTGTTTTCTCCTCTCCTCGTCGAGTTGGTCGCCAAAATCTTTTAAAATTCCGGCGGAGGAAGCAATTACAGATAAAGGAGTGCGAAACTCATGGGAAGTCATGGCTATAAAACGCGACTTCAATTCACTCAGTTCTCTTTCCCGCTCTAGGGCTTTCTTGATGGCGGGAATTACTGAAGGGAAATCTTCTAAATGTATGGAGTCTATGAAAAATTCAGAATTTTCATAGAGAGACTCACAGGAATCACGTGTTACTAAACCGACAAATTGCTCCTGTGTATCCACAATGGGTAAATGGTCAGTTTTGTATTGGTGTAACAAATTCAAAGCTATAAAAAGATTTGTAAATTGTGATTTTTCTAGCGTCACAGGATTCTGATTCATCACTTCAGCTAGGGTCGCTTGCTCCAGATTGACCCCCATGGCTATATATTTCGCAAGATCTTTTGGTGTGAAGATACCAAGTAATTTTTTGTTTTCTACTACCAGCACACAAGTGGGTTTTTCTCTGTAGTCCGCCAGATTAACATCTGATTCTACCAATGATGAGGTTAAATTAGAGGTGTCATCAACTTGACACATTAACCTCACAGCTGCAACGACTGGGGTTTGAGCACTCAGAATTAAGGGACAAGGTACCATAGCTTTGTGGATATCTGAGACACAAAAAAATTTTGTTGACATACTTGTTAATCATCTTTAAGGATTAAGGATTATATTGCTTTGATTAATAAATCCTGGTAGAGTCGAAAAATTATACTAACATTAACTTGTGTAATGAGTTTGATTTTTCCTAGAACAATATCAAAATAATTACTAAAATAGACTGGTTTGGCAATCCCAGTAATTCCTGATTAGATGTTCAGTGTTACACCTGAGGAGACATTATCCGTAAAGCCCCCATGTTCGGCGGGGGGATATGAGTTAACAACCGAATTTATTCGGTGACAAAATGCTAGAATACTTATCATTGGTAAGGACAAGGGTTTAAGTCTCGGTGGTGTGGACTATATAACCAAGCTATTTTCAACAGTAAAACTACTTGCTGCTGTACGGTTAAGTCAAACTGGAGTAAAGCAAAACCAGCAACTTATGCAATAGTTGCTCTCCTGATAACAGGATGAATTCAGGACTGGTAGAAAATCAATAGTATTGCTTGTTGAAGATGAGAACAAGATTTTATTTTCATAGGTGCAAATGTATAAGATTTTCAAATCATCAAAGTATTTTCACCCTCTATTATGGGTTTTAGTTTTACTGATAGCAGGGGTAGTAACCGACAAGCCAACCCTGGCCCTATCCCCATCTTTGAACTCTTCAAGTGCAGCACTATTACGTAATCAAGAAACTGAATATATACTCAATAATATTACTGTGGATAGCCTAGACACTAGGCTAAAGTTAACTAATACAGATGTAGTAAAAACCCAGGAAAGATTTATTGATCCTCGGTTAAGTATTTCACGACGTATCTATGGGTTATTAGGTTTCAGTAACAGGAAAGCCTTTGACTTTTTACCTGGACATCCATTGATTCAGGAGTTGTTTTACTTGGTGATCATAGCTTTAGTATTCTTTTTAGCACTGACTTGGTGGGGACATCTAAATTACCAGAGACATCAGCGCCGGAAAATTGCATCGGAGCCAGGAGAACTGGCGATGATCGTTAAAAACAGTTCTGATTTTATTGGTATAATTAATCTTAATTACCAACTAATATTTCTCAATCACTCTGGTAAAAACCTCATCGGTTTTTCTGGCGAAAATTCTTTAACAAAAGAAAATTTACGGGATTATATTCATCCAGATGACCGCTATTTATTTGCAGCCAAGATTTTACCCACTGTTCTCAAGATAGGTGATTGGGAAGGAGAAATCAGACTGCGCCATTTACAAACAGGAGCAGTGATTTATACTAGTGCTTATTTTTTCTTAATCCCAGAGGAGAAAACCCAACAACCAACTGCTATAGCATCGGTAATCAGGGATATCACTCCACTCAAGCAAGCCCAAAAGAATATTATTCAAACTTTAGCACAGGAAAAAGCCATTAGCGAAATGCGATCGCACTTGCTCACCATCGCAGCCCATGAAATTCGTACACCTCTAGCCATTATATCCTCATCTACAGGGATTTTGCAAAATTTTGGCGATCGCCTGAATACACAAAAAACACAAGCGCACCTCCAGACCATCCAACAAACCGTTCAGCGGGTAACTCAACTCCTCGATGAGTTAATGCTCATTAACCGCGCTGAAGCTCAAAACATGGAATTTCAAGCAGAATCTGGGGATATCATTGCTTTTTGTCGTCGTCTCACAGAAGAAATACAAACCACCACTAGCAAACATAGAATAGATTTCTCTTGTAGTTTAGATCAGCAAATGTCAGACGATTTTTTCATAGTTGAGTTTGACCAGAAACTGTTAAGACACATTCTGACTAATCTGCTCACCAACGCGATTAAATACTCTTTGGAGCACCATTTAGTCAAGTTTAGTTTGACCCAAGGAAAGCAGAAACTGATATTTAAAATCAGCGATAGTGGGATTGGTATTCCCGATGCAGATCAAGCTAAGTTATTTACATCTTTTCATCGCGGGTCTAACGTCGGTAAAATTGCTGGTACAGGTTTGGGCTTGTCCATAGTTAAAAAATGTGTAGACTTGCACCAAGGCACAATTTCCGTAGATAGTCAAGTAGGCAAGGGGACAACATTTACCGTCAGTATTCCTGCTGTTTTCCGGTCAACTTAAAAATTACTCCTGAAAATTACTCCTGAAATAACTTTCCTGTTTGACCTCCACCTCCCCAGATTTCACCACCGCATCCCAATGGGTAACTTCACCGTGTCGCCAAAACTGCAAATCTACACGGGAGTTACCAATTTCCACCTGCTGAAGTTCCATTTCCGGTAACCATGGTGGCAAATGTGGGTCAACATAAAGCAACTGATGGGGAGCATCAGCTTGTAAACCCAGTATAGCTTGGATGAGATGAAAAACCGATGCAGCAGCCCAGCCTTGAGGTACATTGGCCTGGATGTAAGGAACTGGAAAAGCTCCAGGTTGACGCTGAGTACCAGCAAATAGTTCTGGGAGGCGATAGCTAGCAAAATACTTGGACGCATCAAAGATACCGTGAGCAATTTGGGCGACCTCGTCAGTAAAACCATAGCGCTTAAACCCCATAGCGATGATCCCATTATCATGAGGCCAAATTGAACCTAAATGATAGGAATAAGGATTATAGGCTTGATTTTTGGTGCTTAAAGTGCGAACTCCCCAACCACTCCACATATCTGGTTGCATCAACCGCTGCACCACACGCGCAGCACGTTCAGGACTGGCGATACCACTCCATAAACAATGACCAGCATTGGAAGTGAGCGATCGCACAGGTTGCTTATCTGAGTCTAGAGCAAAAACATAACAGTCTAAATCCTCACTCCAGAAATGCTCTTCAAAGCGTATTTGTAATTTAGCAGCTTTAGTGCGTAATTCTTGAGCAAAATTTCCTTCACCCAGGACATCAAACACCTCCGCCATCCGCATCCAAGCATCAAACACATAACCTTGTAACTCACATAATGCTTTTGGTGCTTTTACCTGGCTTCCATCGGGATAAACCACCGCATCACCGGAATCTTTCCAAGCTTGATTTTCAATTCCCCCGGGTGATTGCATTTGGTACTCTTGAAAACCATCACCATCTAAGTCTCCATAATTATCAATCCACTCCAGACAACGCAGCACTATATCCCGGTTATCCTGGAGTAAAGAATTATCTCCTAACCACTTCCAGGTTTCATGCAAAGTAATCAGAAATAAAGGTGTAGTGTCAGCAGCACCGTAATAGGGTGTATGGGGGATTTTAGCAAAATATGCTAATTCACCTTGGCGGATTTCATGGAGAATTTTACCTGGTTGAGCATCCCGCCATTCATCTAAATCAGTAGCTTGTAACTCTCCTAATTTTTGCAGCGCCCCCCGAGCAAAACCGGGATGAACAATCATATTCTGCAAACTGATAATCAAGCTGTCACGACCAAACAGCGCCACAAACTTCGGTACACCTGCTGCGGGTAGCCAAATATCAGGGCCAAAATCGTAATCATATAATCGTAGTGAACCTAAATCTTCAATTGATTGGCGATACAGTCGCACTACATCCTCATTCGCGCAGACAATACCAGTTACCGAGTCCCGCCATTGACAATGTAGCCTTTCAATTTCTGTATTGATGGTACTTAAGTCTACCATATCTTGATAACAGAAATCAACAGCTTCACGCACGCGCTCATGATCAATCAGATTATATTTACAGCAAGTGTGCCAAGTCTGACTGGGTTCTAGTGATATCTCAAAGGTAATGCGACCGTTTGCATAGTAAGGTCGGGAGGTAAAGTTACAAGGTTTGTACATCAAACAACGGGAAAATGAGCCATTTGTATATCTGGTTTCTAGTTGATGTTCTGTTTCACACCATTTAGTTTGAATATGTCCCCGACGCACATATTCCTGTGATTCTACCTCGAAGATATCGGCAAAGTCTGAAGCTAAGGCAATTTCGAGATTAAATGTCACAGGTTGGCATGCATTATTAGTAATATCCAGATCCTCATGAATTCCTTCTTCTACCGTGCGGCTAATAATTAAGGATAAATCACCCTGGCTAACTTTTCCCTGTCTGCAAGTAAATTCAGGATTAATCAGATAAACCCGCGCTGCATAATATGTTGTGGTGGCCGAAGTTAGGCGAATCCAGGGATGACCATCAATGTAACAGCTATAGTTACTTAAAAACCTCGTGTCGTCTGCAAAAATTCCCAGATGACTATGGGGGTTGATTTGTCCACCCAGGTCAGTAGACATAAAGGTGCTACCATGGTTAATCATCAGAATTGGTGGGCCAACAGTTACTCGCATAGTTGATTGACTCCTTAATTATTACCTTGAAGGGCTGGGATGACCTGCTTACCAAATACTTCGATGAAATTCTGCTGTTGACGGTTAACGTTGTGGAGATAAATTTGACTAAAACCCAGTTCAATATCTTTGCGCAACCATTCAATGTGTTGTTGTGGGTCTGCTGATATGCGGATGTGTTTATACATATCTTCTGGTTTGACAAACTCCGCCATGTCCTCAAATTGCTGGGGATGACGCAAGTCTGCTAATACAGGACTGGAGAAAATATTTGTCCGCCATTGCTCAAATGCTCCCTCTAAAGCTGTGCTTTCCTCCTGTGCGTAAGAAAGTTGTACTTTGAGATACATGGGCTTACCTTCCCCACCACCCCGCCGGAATGCTTCCACTACTTCCTGTAACATTGGCTCTGGGTGAGAAATAGTGATCATTCCATCCGCCCAACTTCCTAACCATTCCGCAGTTGCTGGGGTAATGGCCGCACCAATAATCAATGGTGATTTGGATGGTATAGTATAAAGTCTTGCTTGTTCTACATTTACTAGACCGTAGTGGGTGATGGTTTCCCCAGTCCATAGGGTACGTATGACCTCGGCGCACTCTCTCAAACGCATATTACGGACAGTTTTGGCTGGCCAAAAGTCCCCTGTAATCTGTTCGTTTAATGCTTGTCCGCTCCCCAATGCTAGCCAGAAACGGTCGGGAAACATTTCACTCAGGGTCGCCGCAGCTTGAGCAATAATCGCTGGGTGATAGCGTTGTCCAGGGGCGCAAACTACACCAAAATTTAAGGGTGTAACCTGCATTGCAGCACCTAACCAGGACCAAGCATAACCGCTTTCTCCTTGGCGATCGCTCCACGGATGAAAGTGATCGGAACAAGACACACCACTGAATCCAGCTTGATGAGCGGCTTTTACATATTCTAAAAGAGCGCTCGGTTTAAACTGCTCGTGAGAGGCGTGATAGCCAAAAAATGCCATAGCCTTAACTCCAGTTTTATTACTCAAGTTTTCAGACAAATAAATTAATTTCAGGAAAATTCTTAGCTGAGAAATTTTATTTTATCTATGGAATTCATTGACTCATCAAAACCAAAAAGACAAAAACTCTTGAACTACAAAATTAGCGCATTTTTTTAACAATAAATGTTGCATATTGTCAATTATCCAATCATTCAAGACCTTTTTAATAGACAAAATTCCCCAGATAGATGTATAATCATACAGCCTAATTCTTAACGATTAACTCGGGTGATTGCACTACTAAAAGTGTGAATTATGGGAAAATTTGAACGCCAAAAAATCTATCTATTAGTCCATATTTTTATCAAAATATGACCCCATAGAAAGGTGCTGACATTTCACATAGTTCTTAATTGCTGTTCAACGCCGCAAAAACAGCTGAGTGATGTAATAGGTATTGTTAACTCGCCAAACTCCTACCCCAGTTTCTCTAAAAACCGGACGGAGAATATTCTCACGATGTCCAGGGCTTTGCATCCAACCATCAACAGCAACTTCCGCCGGTTGGGGAATATTCCTAGTTGTGAAAAGATTTTCACCTACCACCCAGTAGATAATACCACCAGCTTTAACTCTATCTTCTAGGGTGCTACCATCAATACCGGTATGACTGAAAAAGTTATTTTCTGCCATTTGTCGGCTGTAGTTACGAGCCACCTGTGCTAGTTTTTCATTATGCTCTAAAGGCGGAAGTTGTTCATCTTCACGCCTCTGATTAATCAGTTGTCGAACTAAAATCTCTATTTGGTCGTTTGTATTAGACTGGGCTGTTTGTGGCAACTGTGGTAAATTAGCTGATGGCATCTCCATTTCAGGTAACGGTGGTAAATACTCAATTACCTGTTCACACCCAGTTAAAAGCAGCGTCATTGCTGTTCCTACAATCCAAAAAACCTGAAATAATTGATTTTTCATCAGCAGTCCGATGTGATTGGTCAGTAGCGGCAATTTATGCGGTAGAGATCACGGATTATGGAAAATATGAAAATCGGCCAATTACTGGGATTTTTAGCACTGGTGATCTCACTTTATATACTCTGGGAAATTCGCCAGTTATTGTTACTCTTATTTACAGCTATTGTCTTAGCAACAGCAACCAGTCAGCTAGTGCGGCGCTTTCAAAGGTCGGGGATGCAGCGCATTTGGGCTGTGTGGCTGAGTGTGGTGATTCTCTTCGGTTTATTAGTTGGTTTTTTCCTGGTCATTGTCCCACCTTTTATCTCCCAGTTTCAGGAATTAGTACAGTTATTTCCTAGTGGAATAGCTCGCATTCAACAGATCATCACTTGGTTAGAAGGTACAATCATTGGCCCCTATGTGACGAACTTACCAGATATTAATAATTTAATTCAACAACTACAGCCATTAACTGAAAATCTCATTAGACAGGCGATCGCATTTTTCTCTACTGGAGTGACTGCCGTCTTACAATTTCTACTAGTCATAGTTCTAACTTTGATGCTGTTAGCTAATCCTCAACCCTATCGTAACGTATTTGTACGCTGTTTTCCGTCATTTTACCGTCATCGCGTCCAACAAATTTTGACCTTATGCGGTGAGGGCTTGGGAAACTGGACAATTGGCGCTTTAATTGAAATGGTATTTATTGCCTTTTTAAGCGGGTTAGGACTGCTAATTTTACAAGTACCCTTAGCACTGGCTCATGCGGTACTTGCGGGATTACTCAATTTTATTCCCAATATTGGACCGACTTTAAGCGTAATTTTACCCATGACTATCGCCTTTCTTGATACACCATGGAAGGCGATCGCGGTTTTAATTCTATACGTGATTATTCAGAACATAGAAAGCTATTGGTTAACACCCACAGTCATGGCCAAACAGGTAGCGCTTTTACCAGCTTTTACCCTCACAGCACAAATCTTTTTCGCCAGCTTCTTCGGTGCTTTAGGGTTAGTCATGGCGCTACCCTTGGCGGTAGTTGCGAAAACCTGGATAGAAGAACTGGTATTTAAGGATATTTTAGATAAGTGGAACAAAACCAGTCGATAAATAAGTCGATAAATATATGATCTTTGTTTAGCCCTTACCATTTTCCCACACATCTGTCAGCATCGGAGCTAGTTCCGTATTTAACCGACCAGCGCGGACAAACTCCGCATAAGTATCAGCCTCAATAGCCAAGAGCTCATCTTGGAACTGTTCAGTAATAAAAGTACTAAGATGAGGATACTCAAGCTGTAACTGGTCGATTTTGCTTTGTAGATTTTTCATCTCACCTTGAATTAGTGTCTCCTGGTAACGGTAAAACTCAGGGTTAATACCCGGACGGTGGTCTTTTTCCAGGCGTCGCAAAACCCTTTCTAAAGCTACATAACGAGTAGCAAATTCTAAATATTGCTCACGTAGAGGCGCATCACCCAACAGATTTAACTTTTGCAGCAAAGGTTTAATGGTCAACCCCTGAACTAGTAGAGTAAATAAAACCACTCCAAACACCGTCGCAATAATTTTTTCTCGCTCCGGTAGTCCTATCGGTACACTTAAAGCTAAAGCAATAGCAACAGAACCACGAACTCCACCCCACCATAAAACCGTTTGTTCAGGTAAGGGGATTTGATATTGGGTAATTACAGCACTCAAATTGCTGAGAAGATAAATACTAATAGCCCGCATTAAAATCATAGTTGCGACTGTGATGGCAATGATTTGCAGGTTTTCCCCCAAAATACTAAAGCGAATTTGGTCGCCAATCAACAAGAAAACTATAGAATTTACAAAAAATGCTAAAAAAGCCCAAAATTCCGAAACAATAACCCGAGTGCGGGGGTTCATACCTATACGAGAGCCAAAGTTACCTAAAATTAACCCTGTGGTCACCACTCCAATCACACCGGAACCGCCCAACTCCTCCACAATCAGGTAAGTACCGTAAGCACAAACCAGAGTTAAAGACTGTTCCACCATGGGTAAATCAAAGCGTTGGGTGAGATAAGAAATACCAAAGCCAATTAATCCCCCCACTGCTACCCCAATCCCCGTGACTACCCCCAGCTGTAATAAAATCGGCTGGATACCCAATTGAGCATTTCCCAAGGACAGGGCCAGCAAAAAACCAAAGGCTACTACCGCCATGCCATCATTAAATAAGCTTTCGCCCTCCATCATCGTGGTGAGACTTTTACCCACCCCCAACTCCCGGAATAAAGCGGTTACAGAAACCGGGTCAGTGGCGGATAAACTAGCACCAATCAGTAAGGCTGTGGTTAGGGATATCCCCCCTAGTTGATTTAGTCCCACTGCTACACCTGCAATGGAGATTACCACCCCTAAAACTGCGTATAGGCAAATTGTCACCAAATTCCGCTTTAACTCCTCCCAGCGCAAATTCCACGCGGCTTCAAATAATAGGGGCGGTAGAAAAATGAATAAAATTAACTCAGGGGAAAGGGTGACTAGACGGACATCGACAAAGGCTAACCCTAAGCCGACAATCACCAGGAGTAAAGTATATGGTATATGACGAAACCAACCAACTACCTGTGGTAAGGTGGCTACTCCCAAAGATACGGAAAGCACTAACAGAAACTGTTTGAGGTTCGTTGTGATGATTTCTTCACCAATTGCTGTTTCTATGAGCATAAGTGGAAATTAGTAGTATTTTATATTGAGTGAGTTAGGTCAAAATACCAGTGGATGTTACTGAATTAGTCAAAGTTTCAATTATTCTTCTGTTGGTGGCTACAGGTGTGGCGCTGCTATCGCGGCGTCTGAAAGTGTCCTATGTCGCCGGTTTAGTGTTGGCGGGACTAGCAATTACGGAATTCTTACCCCGTCGCATTGGTTTAAATGATTCTCTCATATTAAATTTATGTTTACCAATTTTGGTGTTTGAAGCCGCAATTAATACTGATATTAGCCGTTTACGTAGTACTGTTAAACCTATTGCTTTGTTAGCCGGACCGGGAATTGTGATTTCTGCGGCGGTGACAGCAGTAATTTTAAAATGGGGACTGGGTCTGAATTGGATAGCTGCACTGTTAACTGGGGTGATTTTAGCAAATACTGATACTGTGTCAGTGATTGCTGTGTTCAAGGAGGTATCTGTCCCGGCCCGACTGTCTAGCATTGTGGAAGGAGAAAGTTTATTTAATGATGGTGTAGCGCTGGTTCTATTTAGCTTAATTTTACAATTTCAGATCCCTGGCTCTGTGATCATCCTGGATGGTTTTCAACAATTGTTTGTGGTTATCCTGGGTGGTACTTTGGTGGGCTTAGTTATGGGTTATTTGAGTACGGGTTTATTTATCCGTTCCGATGAGCCCCTTAGTAGTATTTTACTGACATTGGCGGTGGCTTTGGGGACTTTTCAGGCTGGGCAATTGCTGGGTGTATCCGGTGTGGTGGCTGTGGTGGTGGCTGGCTTAATTGTGGGGACTAAGGGTATTGCAGGTGATGTGTCGGCTTCTACTCGTTTGACTTTACTTACTTTTTGGGAGTCTCTGGGTTTTGGTGTCAATAGCTTGATTTTTTTGTTGATTGGTTTGGAGGTTGACCTGACAACTCTCTGGTACACTCTACCAGGGGTATTATTAGCTATTCTGGCTTACCAAATCGGGCGGATAGTTTCTGTGTATCCTCTGTTGGCAATGGTCAGTTGGTTTGACCGTCCTATACCTTGGCCTTGGCAACACCTTTTATTTATCGGTAATATTAAGGGTTCCTTGTCTATGGCCTTGGCTTTAAGTATACCCTCTGGACTGGCGGAGCGAGAACGCATTATTGCCGTTGTCTTTGGGACGGTTTTACTGTCTTTGGTGGGACAAGGTGTGAGTTTACCTTGGTTAGTTAAAGGTTTAAATTTATCTGAGTTTTCCCCTTCGCGTCACCTGGTGGAGGAAATGCAAGCAGAATTAATTACCGGTAAGGCGGCCCAGGATGAATTAGATAGTCTGCTCAAGTCCGGAGTATTGCCGAAATTTGTCTATGAGGAGATGCGTTCGGCTTATCAGTTGAGAATTGCTAATGCAGAAAAGAGACTGAGGGAATTTTATAATCGTCGTCCTGAGGAGTTTGGCAGTAAAAGACCAGATGGCAGTAAACTTGATGCTATCCGCCGCCGGTTACTTCTGGCTGAAAAAGCAGCACTGACTGAAGCTATGCGTAAGGGTATCCTGTCTGAGGCAATTTTACGCGATCGCTGCCAGACTATTGATGAAAAATTATTACAACTTGAGGATGATTAATTACTTGCTACCTTGCAGAAAATCAATAACTTGGTGTAAAAATCCTGCTTTAGTGACAATTAACACTGTCGATTCTGGTTCTAGGATGGTACTACCATTGGGGATAATTAAATCTGTCTGGGGATGAGGTTGATAACCAATAATTAAAGAACCTTTAGGAAATTTAGGATTTTGAGCAATTTCCGCCACACTACTACCAACAACATCGGAATTATTAGGGATCACCAGTTTCAAAACTTCGATTTTTCCCTGTTCAAAATGCATGATTGATTCTACTTGTGGATACTCAATGGCATTCACCATGGTGGAAACCGCTAATTCTACAGTGCTGATGATATGATTAGCGCCAGCTATACGCAACGGTTCAGTAAAATCACGGTGACGCATCCGGGAAATCATCAGGGGAACCCCATAGTGTTTACCCAAGGTTACCATGGCTAAGTTCAAAGCATCACTTCTGAGCACAGCTGCTAAAGCATCGGCTTTGCGTATTCCTGCTTCTAATAAGGTGTCTGTACTGACGGCGCTACCTTCAAAAGCCATTGCTCCCACTTGTTCACGAGCATAGCGACAGGCGTGAGGATCATGATCAATTAAGGCTACTGTATGCCCTAGTTCTAGTAATTTTTGTGCTAAATTTAGCCCAACTAAGCCGGCTCCACCTATAAGGACATACATAGTAATTTCTCTGGGGTATTTAGACTGGATAAATTGCCAAAGTCCCGAGCATCTGAGTATGATTTTAATCACTCAGCGCCCAGGACTATCAACTTTGCAGCGACTTCCCCAACTAGGGGTCATCTATTATGCTGGATATCTGGAAAAATCGGAGAATTATTTTTTGGGCGAAATCAGCATCATCATATTTCTGCCTTCTTTTTTCGGCGCTTGCTGTAGTTCACCCAGGGACTCTAAATCTTTGGCCATGCGCTTAAGCAAATCTTCTGCTAAATCAACGTGTTGAATTTCTCGACCCCGGAACATTACAGTTGCCTTTACTTTATCTCCATCTTTGAGAAAGCGCTCTGCTTGTTTCACACGTACGTTATAGTCGTGTTCTTCAATTTTATAGCGCATCTTTACTTCTTTTACGTCAGCTGTGTGTTGTTTTTTCCGGGCTTCCCGTGCCTTCTTCTCCTGCTCAAACTTGTACTTCCCATAATCCATGATTCGACAAACCGGTGGGTCAGCCTTATCACTGAGCAATACTAAATCTAGCTCTTTTTCTTCGGCTAGTTGTAGTGCTTCTTGTGGTGGCATAATTCCTAATTGGGCGCCATCAGTGTCAATGACTCGAATCTTGGGGAACCGGATGCGTTCATTGATTTGGGGTAGATCGCGAGTTCGTTTTTTCTCAATCACAGGCATTATGATTATGGAAGCTCTTTTGTAGTTAAGATGTGGTTTGGTCTTGGTTTACTTGGCTTGCTTTGGTCTGCTTGAACAGCACAATTACCTGATTAAACTCAGGAATTGAGGCTGAGTCTGTTTTCCTAGGATAACTAATTCATCAATTGATCGTCATCATCCTTATTTATTTTACCTATTTTGGGATTGTTTCTAGAGCGATCGCTTTATGTCAATATATTAACCCCACTGTTAAGATAATATGACATTTTTGCACTCCTAGGCAAATCTACTTTACTGTAACATTTCCTAAAAGTATATATACCCTGATCACCACGCGCATTATTACTGAGTATTTTTTTCATTGATTGATGAGGAAAACTGTACTCAATATCCTCAGAGCAAGAGATAATAGAGAAGGGAAAGGTTTATGGGGGAGGTAGGACAGTTGAAAACTTCACAACTACCAGCACAAATAAATCAACACAAAGCAGGGTATACTGCAACTATCCGCAAAGCCACTGCCAAGGATATTTGGGCAATATACCATTTATATAAAATTGTCGCTAGAGTTAATCAAGGTAACTTAACCCAGGAACAAGACGAGATCACCTGGGAATATATCAGGACAGTTGTCCATCAAGGACTAGAGAGGGGACTAATTTTAGTAATTGAAAAGGACGATAAAATTGTTGGTTACTTAAAGGCTTTTACTTCAGAATTTAGGAGCCTCGCCCATGTCCTCAGTGATGCAACTATCGAAAATATAGTGGGAGGGTGAGAACCCCTCCGCTTCAGCGAGGGTGATGAAACCCGACTCAAGGGGATTTATCCCCCTGTTTGCTCATTTTCCACGCTGGTTTTCAATATATTTTTTAACTACCTCAGTGCTTACTTGTCCAGTTGTCGCAACAAAGTAGGTTGGTGTCCACAAAGAAGGTAGCTTTTTTAATTGTGGAAATTCTTTTCTTAAGTAATTCGACGCCCTACCTTTAACCCATCTAGCGATATCTGCTGGGGATTCATGGGTCGGCGCATTAATAAAAAAGTGAGGTCTGGTTGAACTTCAAGTCCAATTAATTTCCATCCATGTTCAGTAACTAAGTCAAAAATAATTTCTTGTAATCGTGTAGCAACATCTTTAATTAATACTGGTCTTCTACGCTTTGGTACAAAAACAAAGTGGTAGTTGATTGATGATACAGAGTTTTCGGTTCATCTGTACTCATAATCTTCTTTTGATAATTTAGCCATTGTATATTGTTGATTTTACAAGTTGTTTCAACTATACTTCTAAACAGTAGGTGAGTAAAGATTGTACAGAACAATTCCAATCAGAGCTAAATTCACTGATGAAGAAAAAGCTTTTTGGGTTGACCAATGCCAACACTCAAATAGCTTAATAAATTGTGCAATTTACTATACTCGTCAAAGTCATTACGCACGACTGGAAAGCATGGACAATGCTTTTACAACTTATTGGTCTGGCGACGAATTGCGTAGTGGATGGAAAACTTATTATTGCCAAACAACTTACCCGGAATTAGATAAAACTCTTAAAGATAACCCCCATTACAAAAGTTTAGCCGCACAAGCAGCACAACAAACCTTAAAACTAGTTGGTGAAGCAATAACCAGTTATAACGGATTGGTTAAAGCTTATTACAACGGGGAGGTTGATAGACCCTCATTACCTAAGTATCGTAAAAAAGGAGGATTAGCGGCAGTAACATTCCCAAGACAAGCACTTACTTTTAAAGATGGTTATTTCAAGCCATCAATAAGTAAAGAAACCAAACCAGAATTAATCACAGATATCAAACTAACCTTGCCTGATTTTATTGATTCCGATTGGGTAAAGGAAGTAACAGTTCGTCCTTATTATGGTCTTTTCTGGATTGACTGGGTAATTGATGATGGTAAGCAACCAATTGAAAACAACCCACATCTTGATTACTCCCAAGCATGGGGATTTGACCACGGAGGGACTAATTGGTTAACAGGTGTTTCTACTCTTGGGAAAAGTTTAATCATTGATGGTAAGAAACTAAAATCAATGAATCAAGGTTATTGCCGTTTAGTTGCCAAATATAAGCAAGGTAAGTCTGATTTTTATTGGGATGCTAACCTTGACCGTATTCAACGCAAACGCAATAACCAGATGCGAGATGCCATTAACAAAGCAGCTAGATTCATTGTTAACAGATGTCTGAATGACCAGATAGGAAATATAGTTATTGGATGGAATCAAGGACAAAAAGTTAATGCTAATTTAGGTAAGGCAAACAATCAAAACTTTGTCCCCATCCCCACAGGGAGATTGATTCAAAGATTAAAGGAATTGGCTAATGAATATGGAATTATTGTGACATTAACGGAAGAAGCGTATACATCAAAAGCGTCTTACCTGGATGACGATAGCCTCTACACGCATGGTGAAAAACCCGCAGGATGGAAACCGTCAGGGAAAAGGGTCAAGCGTGGATTATACCAATCTGCTAAAGGATTATTAATCTCCGCAGATGCTCAAGCTGCAGCAAATATTTTAAGAAAAGTAACCACACAGCTAGGTTTATGTTTAGCCGAGGTGGGTAGGGCATCTTTGACTGTGCCACAACGATATGACTTGTTTATTAGGTTAAATAAATCATATCGTAAACGTTGCATAGCGTGTCTTCAGACCGCGTAGCAACATCAGTTTAGAATCCCTTGTGTTTCAACCAAGGGAGAAGTCAAGATGATACACCCAGAATATCAAAGTGCCGGATATGGTGGGCAACTTTTAGATGCTTATCTAGCAGAAATTAAATTGAATATGCGCCATATTCTCAGATTTGAACTGTTGCCCCATGAAAGTAACCAAAAAGCTATACAGTTTTATGATCGACATGGTTTTGTCCGAGAAAGTTTAGCACACAGAAAAATTAGACATCCTCAAGGCAGTTTTGAGTCGGAAGTGACCCTAGTGTGGTATAACCCTGAATTTTCTCAAGATGCGTTGCACAAATATCACGATTTTCTCACTGCTTACATTTCGCCGCAGTGAAATTCTCAGAGGATGTTTGATAAGTTTTCAACAGGTAATTTTTATCTTAGGGAATGGGGAACAGGGAACAGGGAGCAGGGAGCAGGGAATAGGAAGGATTGGTGAACACGGTTCGACTTCGCTCACCGACCGCACAAAAAACAATAAAATCCAGTCCCCTCCCCGTACAAGGACAAGACAAGGTGGACAAGGTGGACAAGGTGACAAGGGAGAAAAACAGTACAAAGTCTGTATTTTTAGTAAGAAAAATAGCCCCTTAAAAGACCATTGTCCGTATAAAATCTTCCTTGTCCACTTTCCTTCCTTGTCTTCCTAGTCTTGCCTTCACAGATCATATTAAAAACCTACCCTTGCAAGGAGAGGGTGGGGTCAAGCAATAGTTGATACACTAATCATGACTTGACAAACATCCTCTCAGATAAACATCCCCCGAATTTCTTGGAGGAATTCGGGTATCTGCTAATTAGCAATACGGTTTAAGAATTAATTAGTGTGGATATCTTCACCCTCCCGAACAGGCGTATTGTGGTAGACTTATACTTAATAGTCTAAGATTTAACACGCCCATTCTCCGGGCGGATAATTTAATCGTAACGAGTAACTCATGAACATATCATCTTCTCTGTTTGGCTCCCTATTCTCCGGAGTAGAAGAATTAATCGACGCAACAGTTGATACTGCATCCGAGCAAGTCAAGGTTAGCCAAGATGTTAAGGTCTCCAGCGTCTTAGGAGAATTGACCGATACCAGCTTGATATCTTCTATTTTAAACCTAGATGTAGACGCGATCGCCTCTCTCAAAAAACGGGGTGCTAATCAAGACAATCCATAAAAGTCTATAAAATAGACATGAGCAATCCCGGTGTATTAGCAACGTCGGGATTGTGTTTTTTCAGAAAGAACTATACTAGCGATCGCCCCTGGCTTTTGGCGGCTTGTCAACTGCACCTAGTCTGGTGCTATAGATGGGTAAGATTGTTCTTTTTATGGGTAATTAGTGATTCAGTTTTTTTTTAAACGCAAAGGGGCGCAAAGGGGCGCAAAGGGGCGCAAAGATAAAATTAGATTTATGTCTGCATTGGCTTTTGGTTTATGTCTGCGTTGGCTGGCTTTTTTTCTCTCTCCCGGTTAGGGCGTCTCCTAGTCAACTGGAACTTACTCCTTTAAGTCTGGAGTTGTTACAAGAACGATTGCGGACACCGGTAATCCGTGAGGGGAGTTTGACTGTGGATTTACGGCAGATGGTGATTGATTTGCGACCGGAAAATGGGAGGTTTCGGGATGATTTTTACCAGTTGCTGCGCAGGGAGTTACAAAGGTCGGGGACTAAGCCTTTGGGTTTGGATTTGAGTGGTTCTCTGGTTGAGGGGAGTTTTTTGGGTAGGGATTTGGGTTTGAGAACTCCTATTTATGCTGCGCCTGTATCTAGTGAACCGCCTGTTTATGCTCCTATTTTGACCCGTGGTGAACAGGAACAATTGGAAAGTTTACGTTCTGTTTGTTTGCAGTCTTTGGGGATAGCTTTACCTAGTTCTCCTGACTGTCGCGCACTTTTGGGAAGTGGCGGAACTGCTAGTGAAATCAATATTTTTCGTGGTTCTTTAAATCTGGTGGGAACCCGTTTTAATGGGGAGGTGCAATTCTCTCATACTTTCTTTTTTCAGCCTGTGAATGCTCAGAATGCTATTTTTATCCAGTCTAGTAACTGGGAAGAAACTAGATTTAGCCGCTCTGTGGGGTTCAGTGGTGCTAGTTTTCGCCAAGGAATTAATTTTAAAGGTACTGTGTTTTTTGATCAGTTGAATTTTCAAAGGGCGCAATTCCAGGATCGGGCTGATTTCCAAAATAGCACTTTCTCGGAGTCTACTAAGTTCAATGAGGCTAGTTTTCAGCAGTCAGCTAAATTTAATAGGTCGCAATGGTTGGGAAATGTAGATTTTTCCGGTGTGCGCTTTGCTGGTACTGTCAACTTTGGTCAGGCTGATTTTCATCAGTATCTTTTTTTTACGGAAACTATTTTTGAACAAGCTGTAGTTTTTCGCGCAGCTATTTTTAATGATGCTGTGAATTTGCGTGGTGCTAGTATTTTGAATCAGGCGGATTTTAGTGATGCGCGGTTTTCTCAGGAGGCTTTTTTAAATGTCCCCGGTCTGACTTTTAATTCTAATCAAGGTAAAATTCTAGGAAATCCTGGGGAAATTGGTCAAAGGTTCCGGGTTCCTAGTTCTCAGGGTAATCAGAATATTTTGCGCAATCTGGGGCAAAATTTCCGTCAGCAGCAGCAAATCGCTGACGCTAATCAGTTGGAGTATACAAAACAAAAACTACGTTTGCGGGAGTTAACCCATCGGTTGGTAGATAGGAATATTAATACTGCTAGTCGCCAAAGTTTGCTTGATTTGGGTTTTAGTGCAACTCAGGCAGAGGCGATCGCCCGTCGTCGTATAATTAAACCATTCCGTAATCGTGGTGATCTGCTAAGTTTAGCAGATATCGATTTAGATACTTATCACCTTAGCGATCGCTTGGTGATTGCTCAACCCCTTTCCCCTGGCGTGTGGTTCCTACAAGCAGCCAGATGGTTGGCTTTGAGTCTATTACTCCTCCTGAGTGGCTATGGTACCAGCTTTTGGTTAGTCTTTGGTGTCGGAGGTGTGGCGATCGCTTTTTTCGGCTGGTTATTCTGGCTCATAGACCGCTGTCGTCGCTTACATCCCGTTCCCATTATTCCCACCTATTACGAAACCATCTCTATATGTGTTGGTTTTAGCTTGTTAACACTCTTTAGTTTATTAGCTATTTTTCGCAATGCTGAATACCCTTGGCTAACCCTAGGGTGTCTGGTAATTATTATTGTCCCTCTACCAGTGGCTTTAATTGTCCGCCTTTACCAACAAGGTCGTTATCACGATTTAATGGATGTTTCCTATTTTACTGAAGATGGCACTTTTCGCCAGTTACGATTATTAATTGGGCGATTACCTGTCATACCCAGAAATCAAACATTCCGAGAAAGATATATGCATTTATTATGGAATCGTCGTTGGAACTGGCTCAATTACTATGACTTTAGTTTGAATAACTTAGTTAGGTTAGGTTTTAACGATATTCGCCTCCGGGATGAACATTTACCAGGTATTATCGCCACCCTGGCCTGGTATCAGTGGGGTTTGGGTTTACTATATCTTACCCTGGTTTTATGGACTCTTTCCCGCACTATTCCCGGATTAAACTTACTCATTTATTTGAAGTAATAGCTCTAATTAACACAATAATATCCAGATACCCCACTAGTGGGGTATCTATGTCCGGTTTTATCTCTTACTTCCAGAAATGACAATCAAAAGCAAACCTGAATTTACAACTCAAACTAAAACATACCTTGAGTTTCAGAACTAGCAAGATTCGATTGGTCGATAATATTTGTACTGCCGTTTCCTGCTATGATGTTGGCTATATTGGTGAGAAACTGAAAGTTATTCACAATAAATACCTGAATATTGATGTGATTTATCGGCATATTACGAGAACTTCGTGAGTTTCTATTTCTCCAATGTTGGTGATTTTGTCTTCCTCTCCAAAATCGATTTCGACAACCGCCAATCACGTCTTCAGCTTCAACGGTTTCGATTATATTTAAATCATTAATATTCATTGGTAGTACCCTGGTAAGTTTGATGGTGTTTGCAGAAATTTTATCAAGCAATTGGGTTGGTTACGGACTACTATACCTGCTGTAATCATTCATTGATTCAAAAACTAGTGGAGTTGAAGAAATGAAATGACATAGTAGTTTGATTACTTACACTCTGATAAATCCGGTTTCCAGTGCTAGCAAATGCAATGGCTCTTGCTCTAGCTAAACTCATACTAAAATTCCCAGATAATATAACTCTTGCTAAAGTCTGAGTATCAGTAAAAGTATGCTCACCTTCAGCAAGAGCAACTGCAAAAGCTCCCGCATATCCAGAATTTACAGTTGTACCAGTGCTAACATGAACATTGCCACCTGTGACAGGACTACTTGCGCCAATTTCCTGTAAATAATCTAAGTCCTTGATAATTAAGTGCTTACTCATGACTGAGTCTATTTCGTAGATTACATTTTTAGTGCGGGGAGTTTTCCGCAAGTACTTTTATTCAATCATCAACACTTCTAACACAGAAACCACTCTCTTTCACAAGTATTGAAAGTTGAGTAGTGTCTGTGTTTAGTGTTCTACGAAGTCAATTGCAATTGTTTGAGATCATTGATAGTTATTGCTCCTTTGAGGAAGACGCTTTGCGTCCATAGCGCTAAAGCAAGAACTATCAATCTAAATATTTAGCCGTTACAATGCCAAGGCGATTACAGCAACAGATGTGCTGGCGGAGAAAGAGCTACCTAATGTCTCGGTTACAGCCATAGTATCAGCTTTGGTGTAGGAAGTTACAAAAAACGGTACACCAGCTAAGGAGCGGTTGTTTTGTGCATCAGCTTTAGCACCAGCAGCAGCACTGTTATTAGCAGGATTGCCGGGAGATGTAATTACAGTCTGAAAAGCATTGAGAGACGCAAAAGTAATACCAATGAAGTCAGTTTGATTGTATGAACGATCTACAATACCACCAACAACACTGACTGCTTCAACTGTTTCTAGGGTGTTTAGTTCAGAAATAATCATTTGGATTTCTCCTGGGAATTTGTTTTCTTGTCTAGCCGGTTTGTTTCGTTTGGCTATGTTTCTAATATAGTTTATTCTCCGAAAAAGTCAATAGGTTTTTTGATTATTTTTCCAGGTAATAAAATATTTATATATTGATTAATTAGTAACCATAAAAACGCCAAAAATTAGGCAGTAAAATATATTGCCTAACAGTTAATTTTATTAAGTTGATTAATTATTTTCCAGCAGAATTGACTGTTAAAAAATGCTTTTTTAACAGGTTTAAATTTTCTTCTCCTTAATAAAGCTAAGGTGTACACACAAATCGCACTACCCCCTTTATTCCCCCCGATGCACTGGGGAAAAACGCTCAATCTAGCCCTCTCGCCTTGATAAGGGGAGCGTGAGGGTGGGGTCAAACCCATGTTCTGCGATTACTTGTGTGTATACCCTAGCCTTCATGAGGGTTGAGAAAATCAGATGCTCCCCATCAATTCTTTCTGTGGCTGTATAGTATCCAAATCTATCTGGGTGATTATCTCTATAGACTTAATTTGCTGATCTAACCAATCAGAAAATAATTCTGTGATGATAGTTTGGCATAACTGCTCATCTAATTGGGGTTGATTAATTTCTTCCACCCAAATTAAATACACTCCTTTTGCAGTCCCAATGGGCTTAATCACCTGTGGTGGAGTTGCAGCAAATACAGATGCAGCAATCTCCGGGCGAAAATCTTTGCGGTGTCGCCTTCCTTGATATCCATAATTACATCTGCTTTCTGGGTCTTGAATATATAGCCGCGCCACTTCAGGAAAACTAATTTCTCCTTCTTCTATGGCATAAAACAGTTCTAAAGCTAAATCTCGATCATCAAAAATGACCTCATAAGTAATAGCACTGACATAATCTAGTTGATGTTGATAAAAGAACCTTTCAACTTCCCCACCAAAAAGATAATCGGCTAACTTCTTAGCCAGAACTTTGTTATAGACTAATTCTTCAAAATCATCGACAGAAAGATGGTGTTTTGCTAACCACGCCAATGTATCTTGAACTTTCACCAGTTTATTGGCTAGGCGTAAGTTATCTCCCGCTTCCTGCACTTCTGCTGGTGTGACGATAATTCCTGCTGTTTGCGCAGTTTCCTGAATAATCTTTTGAGAAGCGATCGCCTCTACCATACCAGGAACCTGGGAAGATAGTTTGAGATTACGAATAATATCTGAAACGGAAATAGTCAGAACTTGAGACATGACACAATTACCCTGATAATTTGACTATTTTGACTAGTTTGTGATCTGTCTAAATAACTAAAGCTCTAGACCACCTTTTTGTAGTTTCCTGAAGGGATCTAAAACAAAGTCAATCACCCGGCGCTGACGCACAATCACTTCAGCATTTGCCGTTTGACCGGGGCTTAAGGGGATAATTTGCTCACCATTTTGGATATATCTTTGCTCCAAAGCCACTTCTAACTCAAAGGTTTCTAGATTTCCTTGGGGTGTTTGGGTAACTTGAGAGTCCGGTGCAATCCAATTAACTTTACCCGGGACAATACCATATTCCTGAAACGGATAAGCATCAAACTTGATTTTCACCGGTATTCCTACCCGCAAAAAGCCGCTATCTTGAATCGGTATTTGCGCCTTGAGGATCATTTCACTATTTTGAGGTGCAATTTGGGCGATCCTCTGACCGGGTTGTACCACCTCTCCGGGCTTAGTCACTGGTAATTCAAATACTATCCCATCAATGGGCGATCGCACTACACGCTGCTGTATTTGCAGTTTCAAGGATGTAATTTGACTCCTAGTTTGCCTGATTTCTGATTGTAAGGCCGCAATTTGCCTTTCTATATCTTTCAGTTGCTCCTGCTGTCTGAGAATTGCCAGCTTACCAGCTTGCAGTAAAGTTTGATAGCTATTTTCTTCCGCTTCTACTTGCAGTCTTGCTTGTTCAATATCAGACTTTAACTGATTTATTGTCGCCTGATTGCGGCTCATCTGTTCAGTTAAGCGTAACTCTGCTTGTTTGACATCAGATTGCGCTCTTTGAAAGATGCGTTGACTTTCTTGTTGTTCTTTTTTAAGTTGGTCAACTTGAGTAGCAGCAACCGCACCATCATTTACCAGTTGGGTAAAACGTTCAACCTGTCTAGAATCTATACTTAAACGACCATTAGCCGACCTCTGTTCATTCTTAGCAATGCGTATTTGCTGCTGTACTTGATTGAGTAGTGCCTCTGTTTCTAACTTTTGCAGATTATAAATACTTTGTTTAACACTTAAATTCTGCTTGGCCTGGTTCACTTGAGAAATCTTTTCTAGGGCTTGAGATTGGTTTTGTTCTTTTTGAACATTCAGAGTCAACTCTAGTTGATTTCTCAAGACATTAAACTGGGCGTGTTGCTGAATTAGTCCAGCCAGCCTCGCCTCCCCTTGATGGATTTCCGTCTGCAAAATATCAGAGTCAAGTTCCAGTAAAACCTGTCCTGCTGTCACAGTATCACCTGCTTTAACTTGGACAATTTTGACACTTCCCCCAGCCGGAGAATCCAATTTTTGGGTTGCACCTTGAGGTTCTATCCGTCCTCTAGCGCTGCCGGTTTCATCTACTTTCGAGAGAGTTGCCCAAGGTAAAGCAATGGTAGCAAAGCCCACCAGCACATACAACACACCACGAGTCCACAGTTTGGGTAAGGCATCTAGCAGTTCTTCAGTACCATAATACAAATCCTCAGTATTAGTTTGTGAACTATGCTCATTAAGAACAGTATTTTCACTATTGGAATCAATATAAATTTGAGACTCATGATCATCTGTAACTATTGCAGATGAAGAATTGGGAGAAGTGTAAGGCATAGTTCCATAGGAAATTGAGAATTGGGAACTGACTAATGTCTAATGACTCCGCACCTTTTGTCTAGTCCAATGCAAAAACCGGATCAACTTAAACTACTTGACCTAGTTGTTGTTGATTGAGATAGTAGTAATGTCCTTTTTTGGCAATTAATTGATCATGAGTACCGCTTTCCACTAACACACCGCGGTCTAAAACCAAAATTAAATCTGCATTGCGGACTGTGGACAGGCGATGAGCAATAATCACACTGGTACGCCCTTTGAGTATGGTTTTGAGGTTATTCTGAATAATGCGCTCTGATTCCGAGTCTAGGTGACTGGTGGCTTCATCAAAGAGTAACAACCGGGGGTTACCAAGTAAAGCCCGAGCAATAGCTAGGCGTTGGCGTTGTCCACCGGAAAGCATTCCGCCACTTTCACCAATTTGGGATTCATAGCCCATTGGTAAGTTCTGAATAAATTCATCTGCACCCGCTAATTTTGCAGCTGCGATAATCTCTTCTAAGGTCGCTTCTGGGTGAGCAATACTAATATTTTCTCGAATAGTACCACCAAATAAAAAGGTATCTTGGTCTACTACACCTATTTGAGAACGCAGCGATCGCAGCGCCATATTAGTAATATCACATCCGTCAATCAGAATCTTGCCATCTGTAGGTGGATATAAACCCAAAATTAACTTGCTGAGTGTAGTTTTTCCCGAACCACTGCGCCCCACCAAAGCCACCATTTGCTCTGGCTGAATTTCAAAGTTGATATTTTCTAGGACGTTAGTCTGACTTTCTGGATGATAGCGGAACGTGACATTGTCAAAGCAAATATGCCCGCCAAGTCTACCTAAAGGCCTGCGGGTTTGAGTTTGCAAGTCTTCTTCTGGTTGTGCATCTAAAACATCATTAATCCGTTCTGTAGAAATAATAATTTCCTGCAATTCATTCCACAGCATTGATAGCCGTTCAAAAGGACTCAAGACATTACCCACTAACATATTGAATGCTACTAATTGCCCCATAGTTAGTTCTCCTTGAATAACTTGCCAAGCACCAAACCACATCAAGGAAGCATTCACAAAGGTGTTAATCGTACCACTAATGATTTGCAGCCGATTACCGACCACTTGAGCATTAAAGCCTTTTTTCACCAAATCATGCAGCAGCTCTTCCCAACGCCAGCGTACTGTCTGTTCAATGGCTAAAGAGCGCACTGTACGAACTCCTGTGAGAAATTCTATAAGATAACTGTTTTCTTTGGCTCCTGCATTGAACACTTCTCTGGAAATGCGACGCAAAATACTTGTGCTAGCCAGTGCCAGAATAAAAAATGGCGGTACTGTCACCAAAACGAATAAGGCCATGCGCCAGCTATACCAAAACATCATCCCTAGATAAACTACTAATGTCAACATATCCAGGATGATTGAAAGAGTCTCACCCGTGAGGAAGCGCTGGATTTTTTGGTTTTCTTGAATCCGAGAAATAATATCTCCCACATAACGGGACTCAAAATAAGCCAGGGGTAAGCGGAGAGTATGTTTAATAAAACCCACCAGTAGGGAAATGCTCACCCGATTGGCTGTATGGTCTAAAAGATATTGTCGGACTGCATTCATGGCAATACCAAATAAACCAAACACAATCATTCCTATACCCACGGCGTTTAAGGTGGGAATGCTGCGCTGCACCAACACTCTATCTAGTAATAACTGGGTGAATACTGGTGTTACTAAGCCAAATAATTGAATTAATATACTGGCTATGAACACTTCTACCAGTACCCAAGAGTGGGGTTTAACTAACTCAAAAAACTTCCAGAAACTAGTCTTTTGATCCTTGGTTTTTTGCAGCAGTTCTGTAGGTTGCAGTAATAACGCATACCCAGTCCAACCGGCATTAAATTGGCTTTTGGTCAGGGTGCGTTGACCAATGGCGGGGTCACCAACAATTACCTGCTTTTTGCTGATTTCATAAACGACTATAAAGTGATTACCTTGCCAATGGGCGATCGCCGGTAAAGATTGTTCGGCAAATTTACCAAAGGTGGCTTTGACCGGACGGGTAGCAAAACCCAGGTTTTCCCCTACTGCTGCTAAAGCCTTTAGAGATGCACCACTGCGATCAACATTGGTCATATTTCGCAAGCGATTCACACTCAACTGCTTACCCCAATATTTACCAATCATCACTAAGCAAGCACAGCCACAATCAGAGGCGCTTTGTTGGGCATAGAAGGGATAGCGTTTACTGAGCTGTTGCCACCAATGCCCTATTTTCACTTTGGGGCTGGGAAAGTAAGGGAGTGTTTGATTTGAATTTTTCTGTGACTGTCGTTCTCTGTGGGGAAAAGGAATCACCTTGGCTGTGGGGGATGGGCGCGCTCTTGGGGATGAGGTCCCTTGCCATTGTGTCTTCACAGTTGTATTTAGTTCACGCTCACTCACAAAGGAACCTAATTCTGGACAGTGTTCTAGTGCTTTTTCCCACTGTGAACTTTTGAGGATGTAAGCAATGGTTGGTTGGATGGCTTGCCATGTAGCTTGATTCGGTTGGGCGGAGATTTGCCCTGGTACTAAAGAGTTACCTTCGGAATCCAGCAGTTGACCTTTATACAACAGCCACAACTGGGAATCTGCAAATTGTGTATTTACACAGCCAATCTCTAGGTTGTGTCGCTCAAACACTGTTAAGGCTTTGACCATGGCCTGAAATTGGGCGGGTTGTGTGGGGAATTGTCCGTTTTGCCGACACCTCATCAGTAAATCCCACATTTGGGCACGAGATAATAGGCGATCGCGCATCTGAGGATATTTGTCGAGCAAATCTTGCAATACTTCTTGTCTGAGATACCCCAGTTGTAGGTTTTGTGAGCTTCTAGCGGTGTAATGACTCAAGTTTTCCTCTGGAAACAAGGTTATTTCACCAAATGAAGATGAGGCTGACAGGGTGGTAATTAAATTATCAGCACTATCTGATAGTCTGACTTTACCGTCCAGAATCATGTAAATACCAGGGTTCATTTCTGCGGATTGCCAAAACTGCTGTGCTACTGGCGGCTCTATCAGTTCCATAGATGCTAAACAGTTTTGCAGGTCTGATTTTGCCAGCTTCTCTCCTAAGGTATCCGTGAGTTTTTCACCTAAATGTTGTGGCGAAAATACTGTTGTCATTATCTAACCTCCAAAACGGCATTAGTCTGAATGACTAATAAAAACTCGGTGAATAGTAAATGCCTGATTTAATTTAATCACCACTTATGTATTGATAATGCAAAATTAACCATAAAATACACAGATTAAACATAGGAATGAGGTGTTGAGAGGTAGTTATGCGTACTCCCTATATAATTTTTATCCAATTTATTCGCAACTAATGTTTTATTTAGGCATTACATAACTACCATGTTTATAGTAGTTATGTAATGCCAATCTGCCAAAACTTGATTGAAGAATTCGATTTTTATTTTTATACAAATATTTATCCATACACTAATATTGTTTATACAAAAATCGATTTAGTATATTAATTGTTATAGGTAAATTGCAGATAATTTCACTACATCCTTTGTCGAATATATCTATTTTTTTCTCGTGACGGCGCTCAATTGGCAAATAACTGGATATGTTGAGACAATATTTGTGAAACCATTTTTAATGACAGCGGTCAGTAATCCTAAAATTTTGCAATTAGAAGAAGTTATAAAACCTACCTAACCTTTATTTTTGGGAAGACTGCCAAATTAGATAATCCTAATTTGGGGTGACAATTAATCCTCACTCCTATGTTGCAAAATTCGCAGAAAAGCCTGGAGCATCATCGAGAAATTCTGTAGCGGTCTCCTAGCAAAGACACCTTAGTCATAGATTTTCTGTGGGGGAAGCAGCTCAGGCTTATCAACTTCTAAAAATTTGCTTCTATGAAGAGTCAGGTTATCCTGCTGATGAGTCATGAGTCAGTTTAAGGCTTTTGTGGAATTTTTTTTTAACCGTATTCGCCGTTAGGCTTTCCCTCCAGGTAGAGGCGCGAAGGTAAAATGGGGCTTTGCGGAATCATAATATAAAATGCCAAAATGACCTTCTTTTTTCTTTGCACCTTTGCGCTTGACTAGCAGCCAAAGTCTGCCTTGGGGGGCGAAACTAATTTATACTTTCACTCAGTACCGCCTAAGATTGTAGTTATATCTGCGTTATGAGTCATAATGCTAGGGGCGAATATTATAGATATAACTCTTCAATAACAATTATCTTGATATCTATCTCAATGATTATCTACAGAAACTAAGAATTACTTCTATCTTTTCTAGAGTTACATATTTAAATAAATAAAAATAAATCAACTCAACTTACTAGTCTTTATTGATTTTTTATAGTATTATTGTAATTAAATCAGTACCTATTGAAAAAGGTAAAAACATGGTTATTAATGACTTAGATTATTGTGAAACAACACAAGACAGTATTATTGGTGGGTTAGATGCTATTACAGATATTCAAACACATGTCGCCCCGGGATATGCGGAAATAACCACAGCAGCCTCCGCAGTTGGATATGAGTCCAACACTTTTACCCAAGCCCAAAGTATTGTAGATGATACTGGTCGGACAAGGATTAGTAAGGCTATGGGAGAAGCTTTCGCTACAGCTAGGGATAAGAACGGGTTTATGTCGTCCTACCAAAAACACATAGCGATTTTAATCAGGCATAATTCCTAAAAATATCTAGATTGGTGAGCTTTTAACTCCAAACTAACGTTATAGCTGCAAAATTGCATTGTCTATTTTTTATTTTGTTATTTGGAATTTCTGGTAATACCCCACAGAGTGGGGTATTACTTTTAAAAAGACTTGATATGGAAAATCCCATGCCTTATAAGCATGGGATAATTACAATTTATCAGTAAAATTGGGAAAATTATCTCGTTTTATAGTTGATTTTGTTCACCGCACTAATCTAGCTTTAGCCGATGTTACAGAACTGCTAGAACTGCTACCAGCAGAAACTTTTACCGCAGTGGTTTGAATAACTTCACTTTCACTATTGGGCGATGCTGAAACCACACTTTTAGCCTCACCAATAATCTGGCCATCCGATGAGACTATACGTTTCACTGTAACTTGATAACGAGGCATAATCTGATTTCTCAGTAAATAAATGAGTAAAGACCACAGAAGCAGAAGAGGTGCAAACTAACTTTTATATTGGTAATTCGTTAATTGCTTCTATCCCTGCTTCTGCGGTCAAATTCCGTCAAAGAAATAATCTATATCTTTGATGATTGGGACTTAGTACTTGTATTTTTTCTTAGGTTCTCTTAGAGCTGCTGCAGTTGAACGGGAAGCAGCATCAGAAGAAACACCTTCATATACTTCTGCAAAAGTGATAGTTTCAGCATCGGTATTGTGACCATATGCTTGAGCTACTGCTTGAGCATCAGCAAAGTTACCGTGAATATCAACTTGTACGTCAAGTTTCTTACGAATATCAACATCTACTTTACTTTCGATTGTTTCAAACTTCTTGTTTTTGATTTTGAAACCGCCACCACCAACAACAGCAGAACCGTCAACAGCTTCTAAAATATTTAAGTCAGAAATAATCATGAGCCTTTCCTAGAATTTTTACGCTGGGTTGAGAATTGTTTTTTATAACCAAGTTCCGCTTGGCTATATTTAGAATATAGCTAAGATTTTAAAGAAAAAGAATAGCCATTTATTTTATTTTTAAGAAAAATAATTCATATACAGATTAATAGTAACTCAATTGATAGCTATACGCAACTCTCGGCGTCAACACTCATATATTTATTTGGTTGGGAGTGGGAGGGTTTGTAACTGTCTATGATATCCATTGCAATATAAATCAATAAATAAATAAAAAAAATCGCTGGAATGCTTTTTTAACAATTCCAGCGAGCTTCTCACTACCTGATTTCAATTGGAGAAATACAGGGAAACTAACTAAATTCGGTTGTCAGTATTCTCATATATAGCATCAACTTAATAATGCTGAGAGCCCCTGAGAACATGAATGGATTCTGTTGGTCTTTAGTTAAGGCGATAACTAAGCCTAAGAGTAAGAGTTATAAGGTTCGCACTTTGTGATATATACTTTTGTAGGCTCTTTCTTGTTATCCTTTTCATCACATTTTTGATAGCATACTGTATCACATGGATCATAAGACTTGGTTGGTTTATAATAGTTGGGCTTTTCATCATACTTAGTTGGCTGATATTTGGGCTTTGTATCATATTTATACTTCCTGCCACAACCGCCAACCACATTTTCTGCGCTAACTGTTTCTAAGTTATTTAAATCGGAAATAATCATGGATATTCTCCCAGAAAGATTAGTTGTAATAACCGTGTTTTTCACATCAGTTATATTTTTAAGATAGCGCATTAACTAGCTAATTAAACAACTTATGCAATGGTATTTTATGAACTATATTTAGATGATTATTGATGGAAAATGAATAGTTATAACAATATAGAACTCTATAATATGAGTCCTATATTCATCTATTTAATAATCAGAATATTCTGACCAGAAGTTGGGGATATTTAGGAAATTAATAGGAAATTAAAAAGATATGAGATTACCCCCTATCCTTAGTAAGGAAAGGGGTTAGGGGTGAGGTTACTCAAACATTACATCAATTAAAAATTAATGATATTTCAGATTTTCAACCAGCAAAGCCCATAAATTAGGACAGCTTGAGTAATTCCTTGTCAGGCTGTAAGCTGTTTGAATCAAGATGAGTAATTATTTCTATACAGTCCAGTTGTTGCTTTAACCAACTATTGAATAATTCTGTAATAATTTTCTCCCGTAAGGACTCATCTAATTGGGGTTGAGTAATTTCTTCCACCCAAATTAAATATACCCCTTTTGCAGTCCCAATGGGCTTGATAATTTGGGGCGGACTTGCAGCAAATACAGCCGCCGCAATTTCTGGGCGAAAATCTTTGCGGTGTCGCCTTCCTTGGTATCCATAAGTACTGCGAAGCTCAGGATCCAAGATATATAGGCGAGCAATTTCTGGAAAACTGGTTTCTCCCTCTTCTAGCGCATAAAACATTTCTAACGCCAAGTCTTTATCATCAAAAATGATTTCATAGGTAATGGCGGCGACATAATCGAGTTGGTGTTGATAAAAACACTGTTCAACTTGAGACGCAAATAGATGATTTGCTACCTTCTGAGCCAGAATTTTGTTATATACTGATTCTTCAAACTCATTCACAGAAAGATGGTGTTTTTCTAGCCATGTCAATGTATCTTGAGCTTTAACAAGCTTCTTTGCTAAACGGAGATTATCCCCTTCTTGCTGAACTTCTCCCGGGGTCACGGTGATTTGCGCTTTTTGTGCAGCTTCCTGAATAATTTTTTGAGAGGCGATCGCCTCTATCAGACCAGGAACTTGAGAGGATAGTTTGAGGCTGTGAATGATATCTGCCGTGGAAATATTGATAATTTGAGACATGATACAATTCCGGAAATAAAGTATTAAAGCTCTAAACCATTTTTGTGCAACTTCTTGAACGGATCTAAAACAAAATCAATCACGCGGCGCTGACGGACAATAACTTCAGCATTTGCTGTTTGACCAGGGGTTAATGGAATACGTTCTCCATCCTTTTGGATATAGTTCTGTTCTAAAGTGATTTCTAACTCATAGGTTTCTATATTTCCTTGAGGTGTTTGAGCCATTTTAGAATTGGGAGAAATTCGAGAAACACGCCCTTGGACGATGCCATATTCCTGGAACGAGTAAGCATCAAACTTGACTTTTACCGGCATTCCCACATTTAAGAAGCCGCTATCTTCGACGGGCATATGAGCTTTAAGGATGATATCAGTATTTTCCGGGGCAATGTCAGCAATTCTTTGACCAACTTGTACTACTTCCCCGGGCTTAGAGACTGGTAACTCAAAAATTACCCCATCCACAGGCGATCGCACCACTCGTTGCTGCATTTGTAAATTCAACGACCTAATTTTGCTCTGAGTTTGGGTAATTTCCAATTGTAAACTAGCAACTTGCTTTTCTAGATTTTGAAGTTGTTCTTGATATTTCAGCACAGCCAATTTACCAGTTTGTAGTAAACTTTGATAGCTGTTTTCTTCCCCTTGTAGTTGCAGTTTTGCCCGCTCGATATCAGACTGTAACTGATTCATCGTCGCCTCATAGCGACTCATTTCTTCAGTCAAGCGTAATTGTGCCTGTTTGACATCAGATTCCGCCCTGGTGTAAATGCGTCGGCTTTCCTGCTCTTCTTTTTTAACTTGGTCAACTTGATTGAGGGGAACCGCCCCATCGTTCAAAAGTTGCTCAAAACGCTGGACTTGCCGAGCATCTATACTCAAACGCTCATAAGCTGAATGTTGCTCATTTTCAGCAGTTTTAACCTGCTGCTGCACTTGACTCAATAATGCCTGTCTTTCTAACCTTTGCAGGTTATAAATACTTTGTTTGTAACCAAGATTTTGTTTTGCCTGGTTAACTTGGGACATTTTCTCTAAGGCTTGAAACTGATTTTGTTGTTTCTGAATACTTAGTGTCAGCTGTAGTTGATTTCTGAGCACATCAAACTGGGTTTCTTGATTTAACAGTGCTGAAAGTTTAGCCTCAGCTTGCTGAAGTTCAGTCTGCAAAATCTCAGAATCAAGTTCTAATAGCACCTGTCCCACCTTTACAGTGTCCCCTTCAGCCACCTTCACAGCTGTGACATTGCCCACGGCTTGGGAGTCTAATTTTTGTGTTGCACCTTGAGGCTCTATACGTCCTCTAGCGCTACCAGTTTCATCTACTCTCGAAAGGGTGGCCCAGGGTAAAGCCAAAGCCCCAAAGCCCACTAATACATACAACACCCCACGAGTCCAGACCTTTGGTAAAGCATCTAGTAGCTCCTCAGTACCATAATATAAATCCTGAGTATTACCTTCTGGAATCGACTCGTGAGATGTCGTGGTTTCTTCTTGGGGTTGAATATAAACTTTATAGTCATCCTCTTCTTGTTTGAGAAGTGCAGATGAGGAATTTGACGAAGCATATGACATAGTTTTATGGAAAGTTAGGGTTGGCAAAAACCGATGGATGATCGGTTGTTCAACTTAAACTACTTGACCTAGTTGTTGTTGATTGAGATAGTAGTAATGTCCTTTTTTGGCAATTAATTGATCATGAGTACCGCTTTCCACTAACACACCGCGGTCTAAAACCAAAATTAAATCTGCATTGCGGACTGTGGACAGGCGATGAGCAATAATCACACTGGTACGCCCTTTAAGTATGGTTTTGAGGTTATTCTGAATAATGCGCTCTGATTCTGAGTCTAGGTGACTGGTGGCTTCATCAAAGAGTAATAACCGGGGATTACCCACTAAAGCCCTAGCAATAGCTAGGCGTTGGCGTTGTCCACCGGAAAGCATTCCGCCACTTTCACCAATTTGGGATTCATAGCCCATTGGTAAGTTCTGAATAAATTCATCGGCGCCAGCTAATTTGGCCGCAGCGATAATTTCTTCTAAGGTGGCCTGTGGGTGAGCAATACTAATATTTTCTCGAATAGTACCACCAAATAAAAAGGTATCTTGGTCTACTACACCTATTTGAGAACGCAGCGATCGCAGCGCCATATTAGTAATATCACATCCGTCAATCAGAATCTTGCCATCTGTAGGTGGATATAAACCCAAAATTAACTTGCTGAGTGTAGTTTTTCCCGAACCACTGCGCCCCACCACAGCCACCATTTGCCGCGGCTGAATTTCAAAGTTGATATTTTCTAAGACGTTGGTCTGACTTTCTGGATGATAGCGAAAAGTAACATTGTCAAAGCAAATATGTCCGCGCAGTATCCCTAGAGGTCTGCGGTTTTGAGTTTGCAAGTTTTCTTCTGGTTGTGCATCTAAAACATCATTAATCCGTTCTGTAGAAATAATAATTTCCTGCAATTCATTCCACAGCATTGATAGCCGTTGAAAAGGACTCAAGACATTACCCACTAACATATTGAAAGCTACTAACTGCCCCATAGTTAGTTCTCCTTGAATAACTTGCCAAGCACCAAACCACATCAAGGAAGCATTTACAAAAGTTTGAATAACGCCACTCATAATTTGCAAGCGGTTACCAACCACTTGAGCATTAAAGCCTTTTTTCACCAAATCATGGAGCAGCTCTTCCCAACGCCAGCGTACTGTCTGTTCAATGGCTAAGGAGCGCACTGTACGAACTCCTGTGAGGGATTCTATAAGATAACTATTTTCTTTGGCTCCCGCATTGAAAACTTCTCTGGAAATGCGACGCAAAATACTTGTGCTAGCCAGTGCCAAAATAAAAAATGGCGGTACTGTTAATAGTACGAAGACAGTCATACTCCAGCTATACCAGAACATGATGCTTAGATAGATGACTAATGTCAGCATATCCAGGATGATTGAAAGAGTCTCACCCGTGAGAAAGCGCTGGATTTTTTGGTTTTCTTGAATCCGAGAAATAATATCTCCCACATAACGGGACTCAAAATAAGCCAGGGGTAAGCTGAAGGTATGTTTAATAAAACCCACCAGCAGGGAAATGCTCACCCGATTAGCTGTATGCTCTAAGAGATATTGTCTGACTGCATTCATGGCAATACTAAACAAACCAAATACAATCATCCCTATACCCACGGCGTTGAGGGTGGGAATGCTGCGCTGCACCAACACTCTATCTAGTAATAACTGGGTGAATACCGGCGTTACCAGTCCAAATATTTGCATCAGCACACTGGCCACGAACACTTCTACCAGTACCCAATAGTGAGGTTTAACTAACTCAAAAAACTTCCAGAAGCCGGGGTTTTCATCCTTGGTTTTTTGCAGTAGTTCTGTAGGTTGTAGTAATAACGCATACCCAGTCCAACCGGCATTAAATTGGCTTTTGGTCAGGGTGCGTTGACCAATGGCGGGGTCACCAACAATTACCTGCTTTTTGCTGATTTCATAAACGACTATAAAGTGATTACCTTGCCAATGGGCGATCGCCGGTAAAGATTGTTCGGCAAATTTACCAAAGGTGGCTTTGACCGGACGGGTAGCAAAACCCAGGTTTTCCCCTACTGCTGCTAAAGCCTTTAGAGATGCACCACTGCGATCAACATTGGTCATATTCCGCAAGCGATTCACACTCAACTGCTTACCCCAATATTTACCAATCATCACTAAGCAAGCACAGCCACAATCGGAGGCGCTTTGTTGGGCATAGAAGGGATAGCGTTTACTGAGCTGTTGCCACCAATGCCCTATTTTCACTTTGGGGCTGGGAAAGTAAGGGAGTGTTTGATTTGAATTTTTCTGTGACTGTCGTTCTCTGTGGGGAAAGGGAATCACCTTGGCTGTGGGGGATGGGCGCGCTCTTGGGGATGAGGTTCCTTGCCATTGTGTCTTCACAGTTGTATTTAGTTCACGCTCACTCACAAAGGAAGCTAATTCTGGACAGTGTTCTAGTGCTTTTTCCCACTGTGAACTTTTGAGGATGTAAGCAATGGTTGGTTGGATGGCTTGCCATGTACCTTGATTCGGTTGGGCGGAGATTTGCCCTGGTACTAAAGAGTTACCCTCGGAATCCAGCAGTTGACCTTTATACAACAGCCATAACTGGGAATCTGCAAATTGTGTATTTACACAGCCAATCTCTAGGTTGTGTCGCTCAAACACTGTTAAGGCTTTGACCATGGCCTGAAATTGGGCGGGTTGTGTGGGGAATTGTCCGTTTTGCCGACACCACATCAGTAAATCCCACATTTGGGCACGAGATAATAGGCGATCGCGCATCTGAGGATATTTGTCGAGCAAATCTTGCAATACTTCTTGTCTGAGATACCCCAGTTGTAGGTTTTGTGAGCTTCTAGCGGTGTAATGACTCAAGTTTTCCTCTGGAAACAAGGTTATTTCACCAAATGAAGATGAGGCTGACAGGGTGGTAATTAAATTATCAGCACTATCTGATAGTCTGACTTTACCGGCCAGAATCATGTAAATACCAGGGTTCATTCCTGCGGATTGCCAAAACTGTTGTGCTACTGGCGGCTCTATCAGTTCCATAGATGCTAAACAGTTTTGCAGGTCTGATTTTGCCAGCTTCTCTCCTAAGGTATCCGTGAGTTTTTCACCTAAATGTTGTGGCGAAAATACTGTTGTCATTATCTAACCTCCAAAACGGCATTAGTCAACTGAATGACTCATAAAAACTTGGTGTATAGTAAATGCCTGATTTAGAGTTAAATATTGGTATATTTACTTTTTATAGTTTGCTCTGGGAATATCTATAAAATATTTTTTTCCCTAGGGGCATTTCCTCATTACAAATATTCCCCATCATGCTGTGTATAAGTATACCCATATTTTCCATATTCCTGGATACCCATGGCTACACAATGGATGATTGATTTATGCAAAATATCTCATGTTAACCAGAATATTAGTAGGTCGATAAAAATAAATCCAAGTTGTTTACAAAGGCTGTCATCTGCTCAAAACCAGAGAAAATTACTACAAGCACCACTACAAGCAGTTAGTAAATTTGAAGTTTAATCTTACCTACTTAATTAGTTGATCAAATGAGTATCTCATCCTTGTATCAGCCTAAAATTAATTAACCTTAGTAATGTTTATTGTTAGATTTTTCGCAATTTTGTTTGTGATCACTAATGTACTCAACCATCAACTTTGTAGCAGTTTTTTAGTCTTCTTGTCATGCCATAATGGCATATTGTTAGGATATATATATTTTTTTATTCCTCTAGATAATTTTATGTCTTTAACAATCAATTACGCTATAATTTTAATCAATATGTTAGTAAATACCAGTATTTGCCATACTATAAATATGTAAATACAGCATATTTCATCTAGATAAGGTAAATAAGGGAGGGCTTTCCTACCCACCCCACAAAATTTATGATCTTAATTTTTGTACTTTATTTACTCCTAATCTGCTGTTTGATCAGACAAATACCCGACCTCTCAAAGAAGTCGGGTATTTAATGATGACATCAAACTTAAAAGAAAATATTTGCTGCTGGTCAGGAATCAAGTTCTGACGACCAACTGGCGGGTGCGAAATCAAACCTTAACTTCTAAAGACTTCAGCAACTCAGTATTGACACGAGACTCACGAGTCAGGGCAATTTTACCAGTGCGGGCGATTTCCCTCAAACCAAATTTTTGTAACACTTGGACGATGGCCACCATTTTACCAGGGTCTCCCACCACTTCCAAAGTTAAAGAATCCTCTGCCACGTCCACCACTCGCGCCCGAAAAATATGAGCTAATTCCACTACTTCTGCACGGTTGCTGCTAGTAGCATTCACCTTCAGAAGCATTAACTCTCTCTCTACACAAGGAGTTTCGGTAATGTCTTGTACTTTGAGGACGTTGACTAATTTATACAGTTGCTTGGTGAGTTGCTCAATCACGCGATCGTCCCCAGGTACAATCATCGTAATCCGGGAAACTCCTCCTTGCTCTGCTGGACCAACGGCGAGGCTTTCTATATTAAAGCCACGACGCGCAAATAAACTGGAGATACGGGAAAGAACACCCGACTCATCTTCTACCAAAACTGAAAGGGTATGTTTCATATTCCGCAAAACAGGTTCAGGCGATTATTTTGCTCACCGCGCTATCTTTTATCTTTTATAGAGATTATTTTAGTGTACAACAAAAGAGTAAATATCTTTTCTACGACAGATGTAGATTATTTGTCATGCTTTGATGATGGATACAGAGTATTTAATCAACAATGGGAGAAAATAAGTTATGGGTTGGTTGAAAAGAATTTTTGGATTAGAGAAACCCCCCTCTCAACAAGTACAGCCCAGTGCTGGTACTACTACATCAATTCCCCCAGAACGTTTAGGACTTGATGGAGAATACGACCAAAGTGGTTTAGCCAAGCGTGTTGCATTGGCTTTTGATCAAGATTCCCAACTGGGGGATATTGATACTCTCTGGGTGGCTCAAACAGGTAGTACTGTGGTGTTAAAAGGTCGGGTTCCTAGTCAGGATCTTCTCAAAAAGATGGTTGCTGTAGCCCGTTCGGTTCATGGTGCTGCATCTGTGAACACTGATGAGGTGACAGTTAGCTAATTAGATATGTCTGTTAACCCAATCTAGAATTACCTGATTCACTCTTTCTGGACATTCATCATGGGGACAATGACCGACATTTTCTAAGTAGAGTAATTCTAGGTTCTGGTTGTATTGAGTAAATCTGCGCCCCAATGCAGGAGGAACAAATCTGTCTTTTTGTCCCCAAATTAGCAGCATTGGTGCTGTAACGGTTGGTAATATAGCTTTTACACTAGGACTAAAGTTAACAGCGATCGCCGCTCTAAACAAGGCAATAAAAGCACGAAGTGCGCCCCGGTCTTGGGGAGGCCCTGCTAAAATTTCTATCAGTTCATCGGTGATGGCCTCGGGTTTGGCGTAAGCCATACTAGCCCAGCGACGTACAAAGCCGGGTTGACGGACGAAGTGAAATATGGGTTTAAGGAGCAAAGGGGAAGCAACTAATTTTTTAACTGCCATGACCACAGGTCGCATAACAGGCGGGATGGCCTCTTGTTCTAAAGATGGGTCAGGTAAACTCATCATAACTATACCTTGAACCATTTCTGGATGGGCAGCCGCAGCGGCTAAAGAAATCAGCGAACCGTTAGAATTACCGATTAATATGACTGGTTGACGGATAAATGCCTGCCAAAATTCATATACCTGCTCTACCCACAGTTGTATACTATAATTGGCTGGGGCTTTTTTAGATGCACCAAACCCTAGCATATCCAGGGCATAGACTGTATGGTGTTGCCCTAATACTTCTAAGTTATGTCGCCAATGACCAATGGAAGCACCAAAACCATGGAGCAGGAGTAAGGGTGTAGTTTTGTGGGAAGGTGTGCTAGGTCGGACATAAGTATAACGAGTTTGCCATCCTCGCCACACCCAATCTCTTTGATTACCAATTCGCTCTTGCCAGTGTACCCTATTGGTCACTTTTTCCTCCCACTGCTCACAGGAGTGCATAAACCTGCACCCCTTAAGTATCAAACTTACTTACTTTCTGAACTCCTGAGACTTCTAGCGGCAATTTCTTTACCCAACACTTCCACGGCTTTAGCAAATTGAGGGTCTGCTAGTGTAGCCAGTTTTTCACGCTGTCTCAACCACAATTCCTGACGCTGTTCATCAGACAATTCCACAGTCACATCGGGAATCACCCCATGTTTATTAATATCTTTACCACTGGGAGTATGATATTTAGCAATTGTCACCGCTAACCCTGAGCCATCTTCTAAAGGACGTACAGATTGTACTAAGCCTTTACCGAAAGTTTGAGAACCCACCAAAACAGCACGGTTATTGTCCTGCAAAGCTCCTGAGAGAATTTCACTGGCGCTTGCCGATCCTTTATCCACTAAAACCACCAAAGGTTTATCAGTTAAAGCACGTCCCCTGGCCACTTCCCGCTCCTGTTCACCCCCACGGTCAATAGTGGAAACAATTGTCCCTCTATCTAGCCACATGCGGGCAATTTCCACACTGGAGTAGAGTAAACCACCGGGGTTACCACGCAGGTCTAGAATATATCCATTGACCCGTTGCCTTTCTAAATCCCTGATGGCGCTTTGCATTTCCCTGCTAGCATTGGCGCTGAACTGATTCAGGCGAATGTACCCTAACTTACCTACAGGCGTTTGCTGACTAGAATATTTAACAGGATGAATTTCGATGCGGGCGCGTGTGATTTCAAACTCTTTGACATTACCGTCCCGTTCAATTGTCAGATTAACTTTTGTTCCCGGCTCACCACGAATTAGGGATACTGCTTGGTTCGTATCCATACCCTTGGTATTTTGACCATTAATTGCCCTAATCACATCCTTAGCCAAAATGCCGGCCTTAAATGCAGGTGTATCATCAATGGGGGAAATGACCACAATTTGCTTGGTTTCTTCATCTTGACTAATTGTGATCCCAATACCTGTGAGTTCCCCTGAAGTGTCCACTTGCATATTCTTGAACTCTTCAGGATCCATAAACCGGGTGTAGGGATCATCTAGCCGTTGCAGCATTTCCCGGATGGATGCATAGGCATCTTCCTGACTGGTGTAGTCTTTGCTCAAGAACTCCTTCCGCACAGCCAGCCAATTAACTTGATTAAAATTCTCGTCTACATATTGCCTTTGAACAATTTGCCAAACTTGATCTACCAACTCTTTGGGACTTGGTTTAAATAAAGCCTGACCTCGCGAGTGAATGCCAAGGCTGGTAACAGCAATGCTGGAAAGAGTTACCGCCGTAGCACCCAAAACAAGTCTACTTTTTGTAATCACCATAATGACAGCTGCGTCGGAGGGAGGAATTTATAGTCGGTATGCCCAATCTAACACAGGGTTGCACTGGAGAGAGCAGGCATGTGTTACTAATTTCATTACAATAGTTGACAATCCGGGGGACTGGGCATTGAGGAGAGATTTTCCCCAATACCCACCTGTTCACGGTTCTACCCAACGCCCATCTGCTTTAATCAGGTTAATCAATTCCTCCACACCTTGTGCTTCTGGAACTTTTTTAATTTCTTCTCTACCACGGTATAAAGAAATGTAACCTGGTGTTTTACCAACATAACCATAGTCGGCATCTGCCATTTCTCCAGGACCGTTGACAATGCAACCCATAACTGCTATGTCCAACCCAGTTAAATGTTTGGTAGCTTCCCGAACTTGGTGTAAGACTTCCTCTAAATTAAATAAAGTCCGCCCACAAGAAGGACAAGCAACATACTCCACCATTGTTTTGCGCAGTCCTAAGGCTTGCAGGATGCTGTAACAAACGGGAATTTCCTTTTCTGGGGCTTCTGTGAGTGATACGCGAATTGTATCGCCAATGCCATCACTTAGTAATGTGGCAATGCCCGCAGTGGATTTAATCCGTCCATATTCGCCATCACCAGCTTCTGTTACACCTAAATGCAGGGGATAATCCATCCCCAGGTCATCCATGCGTTTGGCCATGAGGCGATAGGCTGCTAGCATCACCGGAACTCGTGAGGCTTTCATGGAAATTACTAGGTTACGAAAGTCTAAAGATTCACAAATGCCAATAAATTCTAAGGCAGATTCTACCATGCCTTCTGGGGTGTCGCCATAGGTAAATAGCATCCTTTCGGCCAGAGAACCATGATTTACACCTATTCGCATGGCTTTACCTTGATCTCGCAAGGAAATTACTAAAGGTTTTAAAGTTTCACGGATTTTGTCGCCAATTTCTTCAAATTCGCTTTTGGTATATTCGCTTCTATTGGAGTTTGGTTTCTCAAACACATATAATCCCGGATTTATCCGTACTTTTTCAATGTGCTTGGCGACTTCCAAGGCAATTTTCATGCCGTTGTGATGCACATCGGCCACAATTGGTACGTCTTGGTAAGTTTGAATTAATCTTTTTTTTATGTCCGCCATCACTTTGGCATGGGCCATACTGGGTACTGTGACGCGGACAATTTCACAGCCAATTTCGTGTAAACGACGAATAGCTGCCACTGAACCATCTATATCCAGGGTATCCTCGTTAATCATCGACTGCACTACCACTGGGTAGTTACCCCCAATCATGACATTTCCCACCTTGACGGGACGAGTTTTTCGCCGCTTAATAGTGGTATCAAAGGTGGCTTGATTTGCTGTCTTGTCAACGGTTGTAAGATTTGGCAGAGTTTGCATAACCTAATTAGGTAAATTGACTGTAGTTAAAATATAAGGTTGAAAGTCTCTGTATTTCAGATTGCCACAGTTAGACTCTTTTTGGACATTTAAAAAACACGTGAACAGGTATAGCCAAAGTCAAAAGTGAAATGCTGACTATGAGAGGATGTTTGTCAAGTCATGATTAGTGTATCAACTATTGCTTGACCCCACCCTCTCCTTGCAAGGGTAGGTTTTTAATATGATCTGTGAAGGCAAGACTAGGAAGACAAGGAAGGAAAGTGGACAAGGAAGATTTTATACGGACAATGGTCTTTTAAGGGGCTATTTTTCTTACTAAAAATACAGACTTTGTACTGTTTTTCTCCCTTGTCACCTTGTCCACCTTGTCCACCAAGTCTTGTCCTTGTACGGGGAGGGGACTGGATTTTATTGTTTTTTGTGCGGTCGGTGAGCGAAGTCGAACCGTGTTCTCCATTCCTTCCTATTCCCTATTTCCCAATCTTCCCATTCCCCATCCCCTGTTCCCTGTTCCCTAAGATAAAAATTACCTGTTGAAAACTTATCAAACAACCTCTGAGAATTTGGTCATGTCCTAAGTGCCTGTTGTAGATTATTGTCTTGTTATCTGTGAAATTATCTGTTAACTTGCCCATTGCTTGACTACACTTAGAAGTTAGCAACTGCACTGCTTTGTTTCAACCTATTGACACTCTCAAGTCTAAAGACGGGCTGGTTCCCACACATCTAATCAGGTTTTATGAATTTATCCTTAAAACAGCTAGCTATTTATCTATCTTTACTGACAATTGGTACTGGTGCAGGGGTGTTCGGTAGTCGTTATCTTGTACCACATAATCGCTCTTTTCAAGAGTTACGCAATGTAACCGCACCCTTACCTTCCGAGTCTTTGGTTCCTCATCAGTTGAGCAGACCCATGGGCACTACTAGGGATGATAACCTGAATTTCATTGCGGCGGCAGTGCAAACGGTCGGCCCTGCCGTAGTACGTATTAATGCTACTCGCAAAGTTGCTAACCCCCTCTCAGATGTTTTCAAAAATCCACTCTTACGCCGATTTTTTGGCGAAGATGAGCAACCAATTCCCAAAGAACGCATTGAGCGCGGTACGGGTTCGGGATTTATTTTCAGCGAAAATGGCCTATTGCTGACTAATGCTCATGTGGTGGCCGATACAGATACTGTGCAGGTTACTCTCAAAGATGGTCGCACTTTTCAGGGGCGGGTGCTGGGAGTTGACCCGACTACAGATCTGGCGGTGGTGAAAATTCCCGAAAATAAATTGCCCACTGTTAAGTTAGGCAATTCACAAAATTTAATCCCCGGACAATGGGCGATCGCTATTGGCAATCCTTTGGGTTTAGATAATACTGTCACTATCGGCATTATCAGCGCTACGGGTCGCACTAGCGCTCAAGTTGGTGTCCCAGATAAGCAAGTCAGCTTTATCCAAACTGATGCAGCTATTAACCCCGGTAACTCTGGCGGTCCTTTGTTAAATGCCCACGGTGAAGTTATTGGTGTGAACACTGCTATCCGCGCCGATGCTCAAGGGTTGGGCTTTGCTATTCCCATTGAAACTGCTACCCGTATTGCTCATGAACTATACAATCAAGGTAACTCAAGTCATAGTCCGAAAAACTTGCGCCATTGACAATTAACTGTTAGACAAATCCTCCAACTGCATCCTTTGCTCCATCTGGCGCAGAAAGTATCCCGTCATCATAGCCGACGCCAGCAGTCCAGCTAAGTTCTCCTTATCCGTGGTAATTTGCACGTTAAAGTTTTCTAGGGGGAGCATTCCCACTAGCCCTTGGACGTTTTGCGAAATTATGTGTTTAATTTCCGGACTGACGGACTGAGCGACACGGGCTAGAACTTCAGGGGGCTGATGTTGTAAATATTTGAGTAACTGATTCGGATTTTGGTCGAAGTGGTCGTTGAGAAGCTGATTGGAGTTGTCCTCGGAATTGTCATTTAAAAAGTCAGGGTCAAACACCATTGGCAAATTTGAGCTTAGTTGCTGATCCTAGTGTGCCATACTTCTACACTCACCGTCCTAAATTAGGCTGATCCTTTGACGCTGGTTCGCAACTGGCTACACACAGATGTCAATGAGCCGCCTGGCTGTTTTGTTTGGGTTTGGTGGTTTAGTTCTAGTTTTCCTCGGGCTGCTGTTCTAAGATTTGGGGTAAGTTTTCAATTTGGAAATACTGATAAAACTTCGGTGTGACTTGCAGCGAGTAGGAGCGAGAATCATTGTCCCTGCGTTTCTTGACGAAACCGAGTTCTACTAGTTCCGGTACGTGTTGATATACTCCGGAACCTCGCAGTTCAATTAAATCACTTTGGAGTATGGGGTTATTTAAAGCGATGGCGGCTAAAGTTCGCAATGCACCTAATCCTAATTCTACAGGAATCAGTCTTTGTACTAAGTAATGAAAGTCAGAGCGCAGCTGCAAACTGTAACCATTGGGGGTTTCTAGGATTTCTAAGGCACTATCTCTGTGAGCATAATTATCCATTAGTTCCATGATTCCCTCTTCCACTGTCGCGCGATCGCAGCCTGCATACTCGGCAATTTCAGTCAGGGATAAAGGCTTACCTTTTAAATACAGAATCGCTTCTATCTTAGTTGCTGTAGTCATTAGTCATTAGTCATTGAATCAAGAATCCCTGCACCGGGAGACAGGGGAGGGAGTTTACACCCCATTATCGTTGGCTGAGAATAAATTCAGCCATGGCCAAATCTTGGGGAGTTGTGACTTTTAAGTTGGTCTCTTCTCCTGGGACAATTCCGACTTCAATACCGCATCTTTCAAATAAAGCAGCATCATCGGTGACTTCCCAACCTTGACGAAGGCCTTGGGCATGGCACTGTTTTAATAACTTAACATTAAAGCCTTGAGGGGTTTGTGCTGCCCATAATTGCTGACGGTCAGGGGTACTTTGAATGATGCCATGCTCATCTACAACTTTGATTGTATCTTTCACGGGGACTGCAGCAATTAAACCAGAACATTGTTGGATGGCTTGGGCGCATGAGTTGAGCAAGTTCGGGGTCACCAGACATCGGGCGCCATCGTGAATTAATACCTGTTTTGCGTTGGCTGGGAGCGCCTGTAAGCCATTATAAACTGATTCTTGACGGGAGGAGCCGCCCGGAATAAATTCCACTGGTTTAGTCAGATTTAGGTCAGCGACAATTGCCTTGAAGTCAGACCAGTCAACTGGTTGAGAAATAATCCCGATCCATTTGATTGTACTCGCATCTGCCGCAGCTTTGAGAGTCCAAGCAATAATTGGTTGCGATCGCACTTGCAGGAGGAGTTTATTACGGGTTCCTCCCATTCTTTTGCCGGTTCCAGCCGCTGGAATAAGTAAATGCACAGAAAACCTCAATAAATTAATAACTTATCATCCATGACTCATAACTAATAATCAATAACTAATGACTATATTCACCTAAAATAAGAGCGAGTACGCGTGAATAAATATTATGCGAGTAGTAGCCCTTGTTCCTGGCGGAATTGGCGACCAAATTCTTTTCTTCCCGACTCTAGATGACTTGAGGCGTTATTACCCTCAGGCTCAGTTAGATGTCGTTGTCGAACCCCGGTCAAAGGCTGCCTACCGGGTGAGCAAGTCAGTTAATGATGTCCTGGCTTTTGATTACACAGACCGCAATAGTCTGGCTGATTGGAGCAATTTCGTGGGTATGATTCGCGATCGCGAGTATGATGCTGTAATCACTCCGGGAGAAAGTTGGTTCATGGGTCTTTTGCTCTGGCTAACTGGAATCCCTACCCGCGTTGGCTACAAAGGCAAAGGAGCGGGTTTTATGACTGATTCTGTGCCATACCAACCGAAGCAGTACATGGCGGCAGCTTACCACGATTTGCTGCGACCTTTTGGGATTAAAACCCCTTGCCCAGAGTTAGCCGTGAATGTGCCTAAACCAGATATTGACTGGTCACAAAATGAACAAAAACGCTTGGGAATCAATGACACAGGCTACATATTAGTTAATGCTGGTTCTAGTGATATCTCTTCCACAGCTTTAGATCAACTCTACCCTGTCAAATATTGGGAGGAAATCATTCAGGAATGCCAACAAAAACAGCCGGATTTGCCTGTTGTGGTGATTCGCGGCTCTGAAAATCAGCAGGTTTGGCGATCGCTACTGGAAAAGACCACCGGGATTAAGCTGACTTCCCCTGATAACATTGGCAAATTAACTGCCATGATTGCAGGAGCCAGTTTGATGTTATCTACTGTTGACCCACTACTTCATTTAAGTGTTGCAGTGCAAACTTATACTATTGCTCTGTTCGGCTCTACAGATCCAGAATTGTTGTTGCCCAAAAACGATAAGTTTCTGGCGATTAAATCACCAACTGCACAAGTAGCAGATATTTCACCCCAAATAGTTTTACAGAAAATTTGGGGCGGCTAAAATCCTCCTACACCTCTGAAGAGGTGTAGGCTTTTCAAACCATCTCAAACAACGCCTCATCTAAGTCATAACCCAGCATTTGCGCCATAGACTTTAACCGCGATCGGCTGGGGATACCTTGTTCCTTGAGCCAATCACCTAATATAAAAATTTTATGCATGAGAAATATTTCTAAAGCTTCTGGGTTATATTGAATACCTTCTTTTGCACTGAATTGGTGTGGTACCAGCATAGCAGTATAACGAGCTAATTCCCCAGATTTCCAATCGAGTAAAAATGGTAACCAAGGGTATTTAGCATCTAAACGGACAAACCATAGACGCAATTCAGGGATTTCTGACAGTTCCCGGGGATCCCCCGGTGATAAGGCATATTGGATATTAAAGCTTAACTGCTGTTCCGAGGATGCCATGGCTTTGTGTTGCAGTAGTTGCGAAATCACCTCAAGGGCGGGTGAAATATCTAGATTGTTAACGTGTTCTGTATCGAGTGTAATTGTAATTGTCATGCTCAAAAGTAGGATAGAGAATCACTAGCTTTGGTGGGTGAGATGGCAAATTTGCACCCAGTTATTTTTGTGATTTGTATATGTCTAACTTGGCACACTTGACACCTCCCTCAGGTTGGACATTTGCTATAATTGTAAGTTAAAGTTGTAATGAGTTTGTTTAACAGCAGAGTGTAATCCAGCAAACCCTAATCAATAACAGATAATCACCACATTATTCAAGTGTAAATTCCCAAAGCAAAGCCAAACCGGGAAAATCCCCTTATAGTTAACCAACTTAACTATGCAAAATCAGTCGATATCTCCCAAACCAATTCGTTCCTTAGAGGAAGCCCTAGATAGGTGTCAACTCTTGGGGATGCGCGTCAGTCGTCAGCGCCGCTTCATTTTAGAACTGCTATGGCAGGCCAATGAACACCTTTCTGCTAGGGAAATTTATGATCGTCTCAGCCAGCAAGGTAAAGATATTGGTCATACTTCTGTCTATCAAAATTTAGAAGCCCTATCAAGTCAGGGCATCATTGAGTGTGTTGAACGCTGTGACGGGCGCTTATACGGTAATATCAGTGATTCCCATAGTCATGTAAACTGTATTGATACTAATCAACTCCTGGATGTGCACATAGAACTACCAGAAGAATTGATACGTGAAGTGGAAAAACAAACAGGAGTAAGGATTACTGAGTACAGTATTAACTTTTATGGTTACCGCCATCCCCAAAAAACAGAATAATTTTTAACAGGATTTTCGGCAACATTATTACACCATGGGCGTGACAATTACCCTAGGAGAATGTCATACTCAGGAGGGCTGCAGCAATAGTTAAAGCTAGAGTTGGGGTTGCCATGATCAGCTGATATGAGCAGGGTTGGTGACTAAGTTGCCCGCATACAACATATTATGAGTAATAAACCCCTAAAATTATTGTTGATTGACCAAGATCCCATATTCCGGCTAGGATTAAGGGTGGCTTTGTCAGAATTACCTGACATTGAAGTAGTATCGGAAGCACAAACAGATACAACCGCCTTGCAGGTACTAGCACAACTGGCTCAACAAGACCCCAACCAAGTGAATTTGGTAGTTTTAGAATTAGGTAATGGTCGGTCTATTTCCAGTCAGCAGCAGGGATTACAACTGTGTCAACAAATTAAAAACCAGTACCCCGAACTACCAATTTTCTTACTTAGTTCGGTTCAAGAACCGGGATTACTCTTAGCAGTGCGTGCTACTGGGGTTAATGGCTACTGTCCTAAAGGTACTCCTATTCCTGAATTAGTGGCTGCTATGGAAGCTGTAGTAAATGGTGGTTGCTACTGGGTTCCCCCACAGGGAGCGGTGGATACCACTTCTGAGGATTCCATCTCCCCATTAGGGGTTCTTCCTCTAGCTAGGCTGCGGAAAAATTGGTATTTGTCAGCAGTTGCTTACATTGAGGCGGATTTAGCCGCAGTGATTAGGCAATTACAAATCCCTGGACTACCGTTAATAGATCGAGCTGTTTTGGCTGGACAACGACGAGAACTGTTAGCATCTCGTTGGTTACTGAGTCGGTTATTAGTTTCACCACAGGAAAGAGAACAGGAACACCAGCAACCGCCTGCAATTCCAGTATTCAGTAGTAACATAGTGCCGTTAGAGTTAAAACAGCAACCAACAGCACCGCCTCTACTTAGCCCGCGATCGCTACAATCTGATTTATTTGCATTATGTGTAAATAAATTACAACTTTCTTTACAGAATGTCACAGATGTAGCTCTAGAAATTGATATCTTTCGGGAAGATAAAAAAAGAGAACTACTGTATTTAATTCTGCAAAAACTGGCGCAAAAACTAGATGAATTGCGTGTTCCTCAAGTGAACATCCCTCAATTAGAAAGTTTAAAAGACACGATATTATATGATTTATGGCAAGCAGTAATTACAGAGTACTTTGGGAAATTCTATCGCGTCCAATTAGGTAAGCAAAACATAGAAGTTGTCAACTTATTGCTGCAAGATTATCGCGTGGTACAAACAGAGATTATTAATAAAATACCCCTAGTTTTAGAATTATTTTCTCATTTAGTCTTCCAGACAGACTTACATATTGATAATAGCTGCTACTCAGCGGGTACTCCTGAGGCTAAATTCCAAGCATTAATAATTTTAGAAAATTTATTGATTCAGGTAGCCAATAGTGTAGTTCAACCACTACTTAACTATTTAGCAGATGTAGAAGAAATTAAACAGCATTATTATGATCAGCACTTAATTTCCACCAGAGAAATAGAACGCTTTCGCAATGAATTGTCATGGAAATATCGTTTAAACAAGTATATTAATGAGCCGAAAGCCATATTTGAAAGTACTTATGAGCTATTTGTATTAGCACCGCGAGGGATTGCCAAAACTGCAATTTATGCGCCCCGTGGTCAGGAATTAGGGCAGCTTTCTGGTATTCCCTTATTGGTAACACTTGCACTAGAATTTCGAGATGCGATCGCTCCGCGGTTAAAATCCTTATTATCTATTGTGGGTAGTGGTATTGTTTTTTTACTGACTAAAATAGTGGGAAGGGGTTTAGGTTTAATCGGTCGTGGCGTCCTCCAAGGAATTGGTAGCGTATCATTAACAGAAAAGAACTTTAAGCGTCATAGTGAGCGACCGAAATAAGCCGATTACCAATTCCAGTCACGGCGAAAATGAAAAAAGCTTTCCAGGAAATCTTGTAAAGCATGATTGCTATGTAACCGTTGCTCACCCCACTGTCTGGCTGTATCTTCAATAATCTGGGAAAAACTAGGATAGGCGAAAGATAAAGAAGCTAAATGTTTAACTGGAATTTTTTGGCACATAGCCAAAGCAATTATATTAATTAACTCCGACGCTTCCTCCCCCAATATCGAGGCTCCCAAAATTTCCCCATTTCGGTGTACAATCAACTTACATATACCTGTGGTTTCATCCTGCAGTTGGGCAGCTGGGATTGATTTATAATATTGCCGTAAAACTAAAACTTTATCTGGTGTAAATTGGCGTTTTGCTTGGGCTTCCGTTAAACCCACCACCGCTAATCGGGGATGAGAATTGAGCGCCCAAGGAATGGAGCGATAATTGACCTTGAATGTGGGAAAAAACAAGGCATTTTTGACAGCGATTGTTGCTTCATAATTAGCAACATTGGGAAAATCATAACCCCCAATCACATCGCCGCAGGCATAAATACGGGGGTTAGTGGTTTGTAATTTATTATTCACCAGTAAGCGACGTTGCCGCCATTTCACACCTACAGCACCTAAATTCAGATACTCTAGGTTTGGCTGCTGTGCAGTTGCGACTAGAATTTGGTCGGTTTCAATGGCTTTATTGCCTACCTGAACCCACTTTTTACCCTCAATTACTTTGACTTGAGTTGCTGGTTGTTGATTCAGGACACGTACGCCATCAACTTCTAACTGTGCTTGTAGTAGCTGGGTGATCTCTGGGTCGGCGGAAGGTAGAATGGATGGAGATTTGACTGCTAAAGTTACACTACAACCCAACCGGGCCAGAGTTTGGGCGACTTCAATACTTTGGGGAATACCACCAATAATTAGCCAATTTTGTGGTAGGTCTGGTTGATTGAGAGTTTGCCAAATATTAGATAAGGTTAAGTAGCTACTGGTTTGCAGTCCTTCAATTTCTGGATGGGACAAAACAGAACCAGTAGCTAGTAAGTAGTTACGCCCCCGCAACAAGCGTTGATTTACCGCCAAGGCTAAATGCGGTAAGGGTTGAAATTGACAAGTACCCAGAATTACATCCACACCTAAAGCGGCTAAATTAGGGGGAGAAGTTTGTGCTTGAATGTGCTCGATCAGACGGTGACTATACAACTGGGTTTGTGGCCAGGTAACAGATGCAGGTGTGGTGTTAATTCCTAGGCCGCGAACATCATTGAGGTGGTGGAGGATTTTGGCAACTTCGCTGATGGACTGATGTTGACTAAAGCCATAATTTACTTGAGATTCGACTAAAGCCACGGTGGCTTTGAGTTGGGTTGCAACTAAGGCCGCATAGCGTCCGGCAAGAGTACCACCAATAATTACTAGGTCGTAATCAATTGTCATTGGTTATTGGTCAATGGTCAACAGCTATTGAATATAACGCTTTGAGTAGACGTTGGTTATCAGCATCACAACGGACAGCAACCCGGAAAAAGCGATCGCCTAATTCTTTAAAACTCCGACAGTCACGAATTAAAATTTGGTGATGCTCGAGTAGTTGTTGCTGTAATTGGCAAGTTGATGATTGGGATGCTACAAGTAGGAAGTTAGCACTGCCTTCTAGGGGCTGCAAACCTGGAATTGAGGCTAAACCTTGAAAAAGTTGCTTTCGTGCCGGTGGTAGCCATTTCCAGGTGCGCTGTTGAAATTCTTGATCCTGGATAGCAGCAATGGCAGCGGCAGCGGCTAGGTTGTTCACAGGCCAGGGATCTCGCCATGATTGCCATTGCGCCAGACGCTCAGGGTGAGCGATCGCATAGCCTAATCTTAGTCCTGGGAGACTGTAAAATTTCGTTAGCGATCGCAATACTACTAAATTTGGATATTTTGGCACCATATCAATGAGGCTTTGTTCCCCATGGGGAGGCAGAAAATCCATAAATGCCTCATCCACCACCACCAAAGCATATTGCTCTAAATGAGGCAAAATAGCCTCCCGCAAGAATAACCTGCCTGTGGGGTTGTGAGGATTATTTAGCAATAATCCATAATTTCCTAGTGCAGATAAAGGGGATAAAATTTCCCATTGTCCAGTCAAAGAAAGGGGAAACTCCAGGATGTTAGCGTTATATGCCGTTAGTGTGCGGTAATAATCGCCAAAGGCTGGAGTAACTAACATAGTCCCGGATAAATTTGCTAACTCTCTACCTGCTAAAGTCAATAATTCTGCGGAGCCATTTCCCGGCAGAATCCACTCAGGAGGTAATTGATGCCAGCTTCCTAGAGCAGATCTTAGTTCACTGTACTCTGGTTCCGGATAGTGTCTAAGATTATCGATTTGCGCATAGATAGCCGCGATGGCGCTATTTGGGGGTCCCAAAGGGCTGATGCTGGCAGAAAAATCCAGAATAGCTTCAGGTGGACAGCCAGCTAGTGCTGCCGCCCAGGCTAAATTTCCACCGTGAACTGGTTGCCGCATCAATAAGAGATTCCCTACATTATCTATTCTTTGGGTTCTTTTGGGGGTGCAACCTTTTCTCTAAAGAGTTTACCAGCTGAAAAAGCAGGAACCCTAGTGGCAGGAATCTCCATCTTTTCGTTGGTTTTGGGGTTACGACCTTCACGTGCCTTACGTTCGCGTGATTCAAAGGAACCAAATCCTACTAATGTTACTTTATCCCCAGAAGAGACAGCTTCGATAATCGTTTCCAAAGCAGCAGTTAACACAGCATCGGCTTGTTTTTTAGTCACACTAGCCTTTTCAGATACTGCATCAACTAATTCACCCTTGTTCATATCAAACTCCTTGATGTTTACTTGAGATTCTCGACGGTTGGATTATTTTTCCAGAGAATTAGAAAGTCGCTCTTGGGGAGTATTCATGTAAGAAATACCTGTACATCCCATCAGATCGACTTTTCAATGAATCATTCTAAAGTGTTGTAGCCTGAAGTGGATAGATGAAACCATTAATTTATATGGATTTCGGGTTTTTTTGTGCTTTTTCAGTAAATTTCACCCACAAAATATACAGAGAAATTCCCGGAATACTGAAAAATGCCACATATTTTTTCAGCTTTTGCTCTCAACCTGGTCATCGATTAAGAGCAGATTAACATGATCAACCGACTGATACTTGACAATTTTTGCTAGACTAAGCAACTGATTTTGACAACTTTTTCACCCCTTGCAAATGTAATCATCAGGCTAAAATGATCCGATTGCGAAAATTAAAACAACTGGCTATCTGGGTATTGGTTGGCTTGCTGGGCAGTTGGTTAGTAAGTTGTAATACTGCCAATATTGATATTAATACACAATCAACCGCGGCAGGAGAAGCTACTATTGAGTTTTGGACAATGCAACTCCAACCTAAATTTACTGACTACTTCCAAAGTTTGATTGCTAATTTTGAAACTGAAAATCCTGGTATCAAGGTCAAATGGGTGGATGTGCCATGGGCAGCTATGGATAACAAAATTTTAACATCTGTCTCAGCAAATACACCACCTGATGTAGTCAATCTTAATCCGGTTTTTGCTTCCCAACTGGCGGGGCGAAATGCTTGGTTAGACTTGGATACTAAAATTTCTGATGCAGAACGTTCTTCTTATCTGCCGAATATTTGGCAGGCTAGCACCCTCAATGGTAAAAGTTTTGGTATTCCTTGGTATTTGACTACCCGGCTAACTATTTATAACAGGGATTTATTGCAGGCCGCAGGTATTAACAAAGTACCGTCAACCTATGCAGAATTGGCAGATGTAGCCCAGAAAATTAAGGAGCAGACGGGTAAATATGCTTTTTTTGTCACTTTTGCACCCCAAGATTCTGGTGAGGTGTTGGAGTCATTGGTGCAAATGGGCGTTACCCTGGTAGATCAGGAGGGTAAGGCGGCTTTTAATTCTTCCCAAGGTAAAGCAGCTTTTCAATATTGGGTAAATTTATATCAACAGGGGTTACTTCCTAGGGAGGCTTTAACCCAAGGACATCGCCATGGCATTGATTTATACCAGTCTGGCGAAACGGCATTTTTAGCTTCTGGGCCTGAGTTTCTCAATACTATTGCTAACAATGCACCCCAAGTTGCTCAGGCCTCTGCGATCGCACCCCAGATTACCGGTGATACTGGTAAAAAGAATGTGGCTGTGATGAATGTAGTTGTCCCCCGAGCTAGTCAACATCCCGATGCAGCTGTTAAGTTTGCTTTATTTCTCACCAATGACAAGAATCAGCTAGCCTTTGCTAAAGCTGCTAATGTTTTACCATCTACAAAACAAGCATTGGCAGATAGTTACTTTCAAAATGTCCCTGATACTGCTTCGACCGTGGAACGAGCACGGGTAATTAGTGCTAAACAATTGCAACAAGCTGAGATTTTAACGCCAACTTTGAGAGATTCTAAAAGATTACAAAAGGCAATCTATGAGAATTTACAAGCAGCTATGTTAGGACAGAAAACCGTCGATCAGGCGCTGGAAGATGCGGCGCAAGAGTGGAATAACAGGCTATAGTTTGACAATTTCACCACATCCCCGACTAGTTCGACTGGTCGGGTATCTATCTGTTGTGTCTGAAAAAATGACCGATTAAATAAAGAGAGCCACACAGAACAACTTGATTATTATTATCATTAACTGCTGCTTCTAGGGCGGATGTTAAATCCGAATAGGTTTGACATTTGGACAATTCTGGACAAATTTTAGTCGCTATTTGGGCTAGTTCTCTGGGGTCGGCTGAACTATGATCTGGTACTGGAACTAGATATAATTGGTTATGCGATCGCAGTAAGGCTTGAAAAATATCTCTATGTTCTTTAGTAGAAAGCATTCCCATCACCCAAGTTAATCCTGGGGTATTTAAACTGTCTACATAATCTCTTAATGCTTGAGCAGCAGCGGGGTTATGTGCGCCATCAATTAATAATTTGTGGTTTTTCCAACTCACCCATTGCATTCGTCCGGGCCATTGAGTTTTACTCATACCGTTCACAATTGCTTCTGGGGAAATATTCCCACCCTGGTTTTGCAGAATTTCTACAGCAGCTAAGGCTAAAGCTGAGTTATTTAGTTGAATTTGCCCCTTTAATGGGAGAGGATATTTAATAATTGAGGAATTTACTTGAGTTTCATATTCAGCCCATCCGGGGGAGATTTCACGAGCAGATTTTGGCTCAATATAGGGGGATTGTAATTCTTGGGCACGCGATCGCACAACTTTTTGGGCATCTGGGGGCAATTTCCCCACCACAACGGGACACCCAGGTTTAATAATACCTGCTTTTTCCCGAGCAATATCCGCCACAGTCGGTCCTAATTGCTGCCAATGTTCCCGGCTAATAGATGTAATTATAGTTACCATTGGATCTGAGCAAACATTAGTCGCATCCAGACGCCCTCCCAAACCCACTTCTATGACTGCAACATCAACTTGAGCTTGAGCAAAATATAACCAAGCAGCGGCGGTAATCACTTCAAACTGAGTCGGGTACTCATCATCACCTTGAGCAGCATCTTGGACTTGTAAGATTAATTGGCTAAATTTCTCAGTAGTAATTGGCTGTTTATTAATACAAATGCGTTCCGTCCAATCAACTAAATGAGGAGAAATATAACAGCCAGTCTTATAACCAGCTTCAGTGAGTATAGAGTGAAGATAAGCACAAACAGAACCTTTACCATTAGTACCCGCAACGTGAATTACCGGAACTTGGAGGTGGGGGTTACCCAGGTTCGCCAATAGTTTGATAATGCGGGAGAGTCCCAGATTTACGCCAAAATGCTCAAAGGGTTTTAGTAAAGAATTTATATCCACAAACAGCTAAACTGGGGTGAGGCGATTTAATCATAGACATCTGGGAAAAATGAAATGTGCGTGACTGGAAAGCCACGCAAAGCAAATTCACAACCAGGCTTATGCTTCTTTGTTCAAAAAGTTTTGTACTTGTCTTAAAGCTGCAGCGCCAATGTTAAATGCAGCCCAACCACCAGCAATGACAATTGGTGCAAGAACGATGACAATACGGTAATCGATATCCATTATCTAGAACTCCCCTTTTAAGTGAAAATTAAAGTTTTATGAACTGTTCTCATGTTTATTTTTAGCCTAATTGGCAAATTTCGCTAGTCCCATGGGACTACAAGCCTCAGCTTGGATGCCAATAAACTTAAGCATTGCTGCCTTTAGGCTAATTACCAATATATAGTTATATTACAATCTTTGGCACTATTTCTGGTGGTAAAAACCGAGATCACTTCCTGTTCCCCCATGAACTAAAGCCAACTTTTTGTAACGTTCTGCGTGTTCTATCAGTTCTGCGGCTTCTTTGTCTGAAACTGGGCGCAATACCTTACCGGGAATACCAACCACTAAAGACTGGGGGGGGATATTCTTAGTTACCACCGCGCCAGCACCAATGATGCTACCGTGACCCACTCTCACCCCATCTAAAATAATTGCACCAATGCCAATCAAGCAGCCATATTCAATGTGGGCAGAATGTACCACAGCACGATGGCCGATAGTGACATGATGTTCTAGAATTGTTGGTAAACCAGGGTCGCCATGTAAAATTGCCCCATCTTGAATGTTTGTACATTCCCCAATGTCAATGCTTTCTACATCTCCCCTAACTACTGCACCATACCAAATGCTGACCCCGGCTTGAATATTCACAGCACCCATGACCACAGCATTGGCGGCGATGAAAGCCGCTTGAGAAAAATCGGGAGATGGCCAGTAAGAAGTTGTAGACACGATAGAATATGAATATGGTACCCACCGAACATTGGAGAAACTCTAAACTTTGAGGCTGGTTTCATAACCAGAATATCACAGTATCATGTCTCTCATCTGAGTCAGATACACTGGAGATTGTTCACGCTCAAGCTGGGTTTGTTGGCAGCAACGAGCAAGCCTCGAACATAGAGGGGTATAAGTGTCAAATCCAACTCACTGGTGCTGGTGAAGACGAAAATATGTTTTTATCCACTTCATGATGAATCCAGGCTTGCAGTACCCTATATTTGGCCCTGACATTCAGTGTCCCCACTGTCGTCAGTCTATTCCAGCCCTGACACTCACAGATACTTATTTGTGTCCGCGTCATGGTGCTTTTGAGGCCAACCCTAAAAATGGAGAGTTGGTTCACCTCCAGTCGGGTCGTCATTGGCGACGCTGGAATAATGAATGGTATAGACAGCATACCCACCCCGATGGTATTCGCTTTGAAATCCACGAGGCATTGGATAAGCTGTATACTCAAGGTTACAGAGCAACACGGGTGATTATTGCTCAACGTTATCAGGAATTGATGAGTGGCTATCTAGAACGTAGCACTCCTTGGCGTTCTGGAGAGCCGCAAGCTAACTCTGGGCGATTATACGGATTACCCGTGGAATTTAGCCCCGATGCTTCCGAAGTTCCCTGCTGGGATGTGATTAATTTTGATCTGGAAAAGGAGCCGGGTGTACCTGTACGCTATCCCTATTTCCGATTATTTGAGTAAGAGATGTAGAGACAATTGATCAATTGTCTCTACCAGGGGTGTCCATGACCAGAAAACGAGACCTGAGCCAATGGCTTTTAGACATGGGGATAAGTCGATAGCGACTTTAGTCGCATTAGAACGATTGACTGGCTTTAGCCACAGTGGTATAATGCTCAAAGTGAGTAAGAACAACCATCTACGTGAGAAAACATCCTAGTACGGAGAAATCCCGGCAACGGACATATCCAATTTTAGTTGGAATAGTTAAAGGGCAAATAATGGCAAGATGTTGAGCGTACCTAATTGGCATCGCGATGGACTCACCAAAGCCAAAAAAAATAAAAGTAAGCGCAATTGCAATACCTTTCATACTGGTAATTGTTTTGAGCGTGTAGGGTGTTTTTGATAGCACCATTGAAAGTTCGTTTATGGACTATTCAAGAATCCCCAGGCTTATAGCCGTGGGGAGTATCAAGGATGACTAAATTATGCACCACGTTTCGATTCGCACTGCTAATATTCACCAGGCGATCGCATTCTATGAACTGTTAGGGTTTACAGTTTGTGAGCGCTTCACCACAGGCTATACTCTGGCTTGTTGGATGGAAGGGTTAGGGGGAAGGATCGAATTAATCCAAATTCCTCAACCTAAACCCGCACCAGATGCTTTTACGGATGAGCATTATGTGGGTTATTATCATCTGTCTTTTGATTTAACTACAATTACATCAGATTTACCCGGCTGGTTGATAAATTTACAATCACGTGTTATGTGTGTGGAGAATTTACCACCCCTGAAAATACTTTTAGAACCCACACAGCAGCAAATAGGCGATCGCATTTGGGAGGTAGCTTTTATTGCTGATACCGATGGCTTACCCCTGGAATTTATTCGCTGTCTGGCTCAACTTGATTAGTTACAGGGTGTATTAAACCATGTTACAATTATTTTGGTTTTTTTGTAACGAGAATTGTCAAAATTAGTTAATAAAAATTAGTTAATATATTATACCTTTGGTGGGCAAAATTTGGCTTAACTACTCAATGAATCGGTTATTTACAGAATTTCATCAAAATATATTGTACCCAATTCTACCTAATGTACTGCGTTTAATTCGCCAGTTCACTTTCCTATGTTTGCTGCTGTGCTTTGGTTTTGCGCTTCAGAGCCGGGCGATCGCAGCTGATTCTACTAATTTACTTAAACAGCCAGCCAGAGAAATTACAATTAGTTTAGGTAATTCCGCCAATGAACTTAAATTTGAACCAGATCATTTAGAATTTGTTCCGGGTAAACGCTACCTATTACACCTAAATAATCCCAGCCAATTAAAACATTATTTCACAGCCAAAGATTTTGCTGATGGTATCTGGACGCAAAAAGTCGAAGCTGGCAAAGTAGAAGTCAAAGGCGCAATTCATGAACTAGAACTCAAACCTGGTGCAGAAGCGGAATGGTTCTTTGTGCCCATCAAACCCGGAAAATATAGCTTAAACTGTTCCATAGCCGGACATACAGAAGCAGGAATGACAGGAGAAATTGCTATACAGTAACTGATGACAGGAATCGCAAACCAGGCTTGGTTAAAAATAAGGTAACTTAAATTTATAGCCATATCAGTCAGTCATCAGTAATTATTAAACTCTCCATGAACATTCTCAGTAACTTGCTTTCCCAAAAAACTCAGCCCCAACCTGCACCAAAACAACACCGGGGAATTGAAATTAAATCTCCCCGGGAAATTGAAATCATGCGGCAATCAGCTAAAATTGTGGCTACCGTACTCAAAGAAATTTCTGAGATGGTCCAGCCTGGTATGACTACAGCTGATTTGGATGCTTACGCTGAAAACCGCATCCGGGAAATGGGCGCTACACCCAGCTTTAAGGGCTATCATGGCTTTACCGGTTCCATTTGTGCCAGTATTAATCATGAAGTTGTCCATGGTATCCCCAGTACTAAGAAAGTAATTCGCACCGGGGATGTGTTAAAAGTAGATACCGGTGCTTATTACCAAGGTTTTCATGGTGATTCTTGTATTACCATCGCCGTGGGAGATGTGACCCCGGATGCTGCTAAACTCATCCGCGTTGCAGAAGAAGCACTCTATAAAGGTATTGAACAGGTAAAGGCGGGTGCTTATTTACTTGACTTAGCCGGAGCTATAGAAGACCATGTAAAAAGTCATGGTTTTAGTGTGGTGGAAGGATTTACAGGGCATGGTGTAGGTCGGAATTTACACGAAGAACCTTCAGTTTTTAACTACCGCACCCGGGAAATGCCAAATGTGAAACTGCGCGCAGGAATGACTTTGGCAATTGAACCAATTTTAAATGCAGGTTCTAAGCATACTAGAATATTGTCTGATAGATGGACTGCTGTAACTGTAGATAATTCTCTATCAGCACAGTTTGAACATACAGTTTTAGTGACGGAAACAGGTTACGAGATTTTAACAGACCGCACCAAAGTGTAATATACATAGTTTTGGGGACTTTTGTCCCTAATACAAACTTGGAGGTTATATAACTCACTTCGTAGCTAAATATACTATTAACTAGATATATTTTAATTAATCAAAATATGAATAACAATGATTTAGCTTTTACCCCAGCCCTAGAATTAGCCAAGCTTATTCGTGGTGGGGATGTATCACCCCTGGAATTAGTAGAATTATATTTAAACCGTATTGAGCAGTTTAACCCCCAACTAGGAAGTTATTTTACAGTCACAGCAGAACAAGCGATCGCAGATGCTCAGGCTAAAATAGAAATATTAACAACCACCTCCGAACTACCGCCATTTTTCGGTGTCCCCATTTCCATTAAAGACCTAAACGCCGTGGCTGGTGTACCCTGTACCTATGGCAGTCCTGCTTTATTACAAAACATCCCTAACTACGATGATGGCGTAGTCACTCGCATTAAACAAGCTGGATTTATTATCCTGGGTAAAACCGCCACCTCAGAGCTAGGTTCATTTCCTTACACCGAACCTACAGGATTTCCCCCAGCTAGAAACCCTTGGAATTTAGAATACACCCCCGGCGGTTCTAGTGGCGGTGCTGCTGCAGCGGTAGCAGCGGGTTTGTGTGCTATAGCCCAAGGTTCCGACGGTGGTGGCTCTATTCGCGGTCCCGCGGCTTGCTGTGGGTTGGTTGGTATAAAACCATCACGGGGTAGAGTCACCCATGCACCCGTAGGAAGTCCCGTAGCTGGACTTGGTACTAATGGACCCATAGCCCGGACAGTAGCAGATGCAGCCGCCCTTTTAGATGTTATGTCTGGCTATGTCACAGGTGATCCTTACTGGTTACCAGATCCTCAAACCTCCTTCCTCGCCGCAACCACGGATAAACTCGATAATTTACGCATCGCATTTAGTACCGGTATCCCTCCCCTGGGCCTAGCTGACTCCAACTGTCAGCAAGGGGTAATGCAAACAGTAGAATTATTAGCACAATTAGGTCATACTATAGAAGAGAAGTCCCTTGATTTGAGTGGGTTAGTAGAACCATTTCAAACTGTGTGGCAAAGTGCTGTAGCTGCATCAGGAATACCACCGGAAGCATTACAGCCGGTGAATCGCTTTCTCTTCTCCCGCATAGGTTCAGTGGGTGAGTATCTCCGGGCGGTTTCCCAAATGCAAATCCTAGCCAGGCAAATTGTGGCGTTTTTCGATACCGTAGATGTACTAGTATTGCCTGTATATTTACATTCACCTATCCGGGTGGGGGAATGGGCTGATTTAACTCCAGAAGAGACATTCCAAAAAATTATTCACTGGGTAGCACCTTGTCCCGCTGCTAACGCCACGGGACAACCGGCTATAGCAATTCCTGTGGGTTTTGATACTAACGGGTTACCTATCAGTGTACAGCTAGTTGGCAAACCCGCGGCGGAATCCACTTTAATTAGTCTAGCTGCGCAATTAGAAGCGGCCAACCCTTGGCTGCAACATCGACCGAATTTGGTAACACAAGGTTAACATGCAGGCATCGTTAGCACAAGTCTCAGAGGATGTTTGATAAGTTTTCCACAGGTAATTTTTATCTTAGGAAACAGGGAACAGGGAACAGGGAACACACCTAACACACAAAAAACAATCAAATCCAGTCTCCTCCCCTTACAAGGGGAGGGTTAGGATGGGGTCAAATAATATTCGATACACTAATCATGACTTTCCAAACATCCTCTAATTGCACCGGCGAAATATCTAACTGTTGGTTGAAGGTAGAAATTAAGGTTGACATTTGGGTAAATTCCTCTTCAAATTTACCGGTAGTTTATACTAGATGAAAGGATAATTAACCACAGATGCACACAAAAGAAAAAAAGTTAAATCAATGGAATTTAAGGATTTTATCGAGCAATTGAGCGCACCTAAAGTTATTATTTATCTAATACTTTGTCGGAAAGGGTGAGTAAAAAAGCTAAATTTTCTTCTGCTTTTAAAGCATGGGGTGCATGGGCAGGCATAAAAACAAAAACTCCCGGTTCAAGTGTAATTTCTTGTCCTGCTAAGTTTAGTAAACCTTTTCCTTCTAAAACATTAATGCTAGCATTGCGAGTAGAAGTATGTTCAGAAATCTCTGTTGAGGCTGCTAAACAAAATAAGGTGTATTGACAATTTTCATCTTGAGTTATTACTTTGCTCAGAACCCCAGCACGGGGGTATTCAAGTTCTCGCAGTTGGGTAACTAAATATTCGGTAGATTTGGTTTGATTAGTCATTTTTCCGATGTTTTGAGGATATATGGGCATAAAATAAGTGCAAAGTACACAAAGGCACAAAGGCAAAATGAAAGAGTTTGACACAATTTCACCAACAAGTTATGCTGCTATTGAGCAACAGCATACAAAATGATATAGCCTAATTCCTGGCGGTATTTATGAAAGACATGACGCATTTCTAATACCCTTTGACGGATAGATGGCTGGGTGAATATATTCCATAAAATCCCCATGGTTTCGATAATTCCTTCATCTTGCAACATCTGCCGGAAGTTCAATAAATTCATTTTTCCAGTTTGATGTTTTTCTACTTGTAATCCTGCTGTTGCACAAGCTGTTATCCATTTGTCTGCTGAAAGTGGTTTAGCATTAACGCGAATTACTTTGGATAATTCACTACCAATTATCTTTTCTTTGTTATCAGCTAATAATTCATGGGAGAGGAACTTACCTCCCGGTTTCAGTCGGTTATGTATTCCCCTCAACAGCTTGGCTTTTCCGCTGGTAGACTGCATTGTGAGAATGGCTTCCGCTACAACATAATCAAACTTATTGGGGATGACATCCAAATGAAAAATATCACCCTCAATGATGTCAATTTGATTTTCTAAGCCAGCCAGGCGAATGTTTTCCCGCGCCCGAATTACGCTATTAGGATTTTTTTCGATCCCCACTACTCTCACATGGTAGCGTTGCGCTAAGGATATAGCACTGTATCCAAAGCTAGAAGCTAACTCTAAAACTGTTTCACCCGGCTGAAAATTCGCCCATTCACATAATTTTTCTGTCCCTATTCGTCCGCCGGGACGCAGATATTTTTTACCTGCTTCGGCTAACACTTCGTGTCCGGAAGCGTTTGGGAATTTGAGGGTAGTTTTGGTCATCGGCGTGACCCTCCGAATTCATCATACCCCTAATCTGCCATAAATATTATGATGCTGTCTTTGAGGTAGCTCAAAGAAGGGATTTTTTACAAAAATAAAAGCAAGAATCCCACGCGCTTCTAGCCGTGGGAGTGTCAACAGATGTGATGGGTCAGCACCCCGCCATGAAGGCAAAGTACTCAAATATTTAACAGTGTGGAGGGCTGAAGCCCTCACTACAAACCCTAATTAAACTTTCTTTAACCAGCTAAACATGGCGCGTAAATCTTTACCAACTTCCTCAATGGGGTGTTCAGCTTCTTGGCGGCGCATAGCGGTAAATCCTGGTTTACCCGCTTGGTTTTCTAAGACAAATTCCCGCGCAAATTGCCCAGATTGAATTTCGCTGAGAATTTTCTTCATTTCCGCTTTGGTTGTTTCGTTAACCACTCTAGGACCACGGGTGTAGTCGCCATACTCAGCAGTGTTAGAAATACTATCCCGCATTTGGGCTAGTCCGCCTTCTACAACTAAGTCAACAATTAGTTTGACTTCGTGGAGACATTCAAAATAAGCTAACTCTGGTTGATAACCAGCTTCTACTAAGGTTTCAAATCCAGCTTTAATTAAGGCGCTTAAACCACCACATAATACCGCTTGTTCACCAAACAAATCTGTTTCGGTTTCTTCCCGGAATGTGGTTTCTAAAATACCAGCCCGTGTACCACCAATACCTCTAGCATAAGCCATGGCGCGATCGCGTGCCTGACCGCTAGCATTTTGATAAACTGCAAACAGCGCCGGTACCCCTTGTCCTTGCTCATAGGTGCGGCGTACTAAATGTCCCGGTCCTTTGGGTGCAACCATCACCACATCTACATTTGCAGGTGGTACAACTTGGCTAAAGTGAATATTAAAGCCATGGGCGAAGGCCAGAACATTCCCAGCTTCTAGATTTGGTTCAATTTCGTTTTTGTAAACTGTCTTTTGGACTTCATCCGGTAATAAAATCATGATGAAATCAGCAGCTTTCGCAGCATCGGCTACAGATTTCACAGTTAAACCAGCTGCTTCGGCTTTAGCTGCTGACTTACTACCCGGATATAGTCCCACAATCACATTCAAACCACTATCTTTGAGATTAAGGGCGTGGGCATGACCTTGGGAACCATAGCCAATAATGGCAATAGTTTTTCCAGCCAAAAGGTCTAAATTGGCATCTTCGTCATAATACATCCGGGCCATATGCATCTCCTGTCAGCAGCATTGTCATTAATTAGCAGGCTTTTGATTGTACCTTAAATTGAGTAACTACAGACAGATCAATTTATGGACTTGCGTCTGTTTCCTAGGCTCACTGTGCGATCGCCCCACTATCCCTGAAATTTCCATGACAATGCATTTCACCCCAGGGACAGGCAAAATGTTTGATAGCCCCAGACTGTTTAGAAACTAAACCTAGTCCGTAAAACTCCCACCCAGAGGGTCTCATTATCATTATTATGTTCTGGATTGAGAATCACCATCAAACCAGGGGTAACATCGATATTTTGCGCCACCCGATAACGATAGAAACCTTCTATATGGTAAGAAGTATCTCGGTTTTCACGGTCCGCCACATCATTGCTAGTCACCTTAGGAGGCATACCAAATACAAAACCAGCTAAGTTACCTTTCTTACCTAAATCCGGGAAAGCTAAAGTTACCGCCCAGTTCCAAATATCTGCTTTCCTACCTGCATTACTACCTGCTACAGCTTCCGCTTGAGTGTAACCACCCCAACCGGAAACAGTGAAATTAGGACTCACTCGGTAACTAGCTTGTACACCGTAAGCATTAGCTGAAGTAGCAGAATCATCTGCAAAAGGTTGCCTAGCAAAACCACTACCAATACCACCAGTTAAATTGACAGCGCGACTAGGTGCGTAATAGTTCACATAAGTTAAACCCAAACCCACATTCCTACTAGGTTGGAAGGTTAGTTGTGATTGTATAGCTTGTTGACCATCGAACAGTCCTCTTTTGTCACTGGGATCATTAGCATTTCTAGCCCGATATGCCAAAGAAACCGCTACACTATTACTGAGTCTATGATTGACCGCCACTCCTGGACCTTCAGCTAGGCGGTAAATGGAATGAAACCTCCCAAAGCGGGAAATAGAACCAGTACCACCACCTTGCAATAAAGTATTGAAGGTGCTTTGAACAACATTATCAGAGCCAAATCCATTGGCAATTAACCAAGCTGTGGTGTTTTTACCAACTGGAAAGCGATAGAAAAAGTCATCAATTACTAAGTTGTTACCATTAGTCGTAAAGGTATCAAATCCCAAACGAGTCATGTCAGTACCAGTAGGACTACCAGAGTTAAATCGTGAGATATTACCAGACTGCAGCCGCACTCGTAAACGATCCCTACCTGTAAAGCTACTGTCAAAATTCAGACGCACCCGATTAGCTAGAATCGGGTTCACATCGTCACCTCTTTCACCACCAAATACATCGGCTACAGCAAAAATCGCCTCCCCACTCAGTTTTGTGGTTGTGGAAAATTGATTCCCTTCCAGTTGAGCAGTTCTAGCTTCTAAAGTATCCACTCGACCGCGTAAAGTAGCTAATTCTGCGGAAAACTCTTCTTGTAACCTCTGCAAAGTGATTAAATCACTGCGAGTAATCACATCAGCGGTGGCTGTAGCAATCAGTTCATTAACTCGGTCTAAACAGGCATTCAAAGCAGCCGCAAACTCATAGCGGGTGAGGGTGCGATTACCGCGAAATGTGTTATCAGGGTAACCAGAAATACAACCATAACGTTGGATAAGAGACTGTACAGCCTGAAACGCCCAATCTGTAGGTCTTATGTCTGATAGTTGGGAAACATTAGTAACTTGACCTAGATCACCAGTAATACTGCTGGTTTGAGCGATATATGTTTCTACCGAATTTACTTGCTGATCTATGACTTCAGTGGCTGATACTGCAGTTCCCAGAAGTACCTGTCCTGTCACGGTTACAGAGGTTAGCAGCCATAAATAAACTTTATTTGACAACATCTTTCTTCTTCACACCACGTAGTTATTAGAGAATAATTCCTATGTGAATCTAATTGCTTTTAGAGCAAAATTCTGATTTAATAGAAATTACTCTCAAGTATTGATGGAAACATAATTTACAAGTATTGTCAATAATATGAACTAAAAAAACACAGCATTACCGCAAAATCAGTCATCTTTGCATCCAATTGGTAGGAGGAGGACAATTTTTGTCTCAGCTGACTATACCAGTTGATTTTTTGATGAAAATCTGTAATAGTTCCGATTTAGGGAAAGCATGAAACGTCGCCAATTTATTTATTTAGGAATAGCAACTGCTAGCGCTGGATTAGTAGTTGCTTGTAATGGGAATTCTGATCAAGGTGCCACACAGCTAGAGTCAGAATTAGTAATTTACTCAGGACGCAACGAAAAACTCATCGGTGAATTAATCAAGCAATTTGAACAAGAAACTAATGCTAAAATTCAAGTCCGTTATGGTGATACGGCTGAATTAGCATCAGCAATTTTGGAAGAAGGTACAAATAGTCCCGCAGATGTATTTTTTGGTCAAGATGCAGGCGCTCTCGGAGCGCTGCAAAAAGCCGGTAGAGCCGTAAAATTACCCGACTCCCTGCTAAATAAGGTCGATAGTGCTTACCGTTCTCCAGAGGGTAAATGGGTAGGTGTTACTGGTCGAGTCCGTACGGTAGATTACAATACTAATTTAGTAAAAACAGAGGAATTACCATCCTCAATTTTTGGCTTTACTGACCGGAAATGGAGAGGTAAAATCGCCTGGGCACCTACCAATGGTTCGTTTCAATCCTTTGTAACCGGGTTACGGGTTACCGAAGGAGATGAGAGAGCTAAGGAATGGTTAAGAGGTATTAGGGCTAACCAGCCAAAGGTGTATCCTAATAACACATCAATAGTGGAAGCTTTAGGTCGTGGTGAAGTAGCTGTAGGATTTGTTAACCATTACTATTTGGAAAGGATTAAACAAGATAATCCTCAAGTTCCAGTGGCACATCATTTTACTAAAGATGTTGGGTCTTTAGTCAATGTCGCCGGCGTAGCAATTCTCAACACTGCCAAGCATCCTAATATAGCTCAAAGGTTTACAGAATTTTTGCTCAGTCAAGATGCTCAAAACTATTTTGCTAATCAAACTTATGAGTATCCTCTGGTTTCGGGAATTTCTACCCCAGGGAATTTGATATCGCTGACTGAAATTCGCCAACAAAATAAAAAAATTGATTTGAGTAACCTCAATGATTTGGAGAAAACACTACAAATCATGCAGGAAGTAGCAGTCATTTAAGCTGCTCTGGCTCTTGGTTAGCTCACACCAGCAGAACCCGCTCAAAAAAACTTGAGAATTCTTCTTGCTTACTAGGACTACTTAATGATAATAGTTATAAGTAGTCAAATCTATTGCCAAATATTTCTGTTAAGGAAAAATCGAGGGTAAACAATTGAAAACTTTGTCATTAAAGCAAGTTTCAGCCGGAGCTGTAGCTTTCATGCTCAGCTGGGGAGTTGGTCTGAGTGTCAATGCACAGACAAGAACTATCACTATTTATTCAGGTAGAGGAGAAAGACTGATTTCCCCCTTACTGGAACAAGCCCAAAAAGACTTGGGTATGAATATCCAAGTGCGTTATGGTGATACTGCAGAGTTGGCTATTGCTCTTGTAGAAGAAGGTAAAAATACCCGTGCTGACTTATTTTTTGCTCAAGATGCAGGTGCTTTAGGCGCGTTAGAAAGACGCAAGCTAACCACAACTATTTCACCTAACTTGCTCAACCAAGTAGACCCTCGCTTTCGTTCTCCCCGGGGACATTGGATGGGTATTTCTGGACGGGCGCGTGTATTAAACTATAATACGAATCGCGTCAGACAGAATGAACTACCAAATTCTATCTGGGACTTAACCAGACCACAATGGCGCGGTAGAGTTGCTTGGGCCCCTACTAACGGCTCATTCCAATCATTTGTCACCGCCATGCGCACCCTGGAAGGAGAACCCAGAACTCTGCAATGGTTACGAGCTATGAGAGCCAATGGCGCAAAAGTTTACCGCAACAATACTACAATTGTCGAAGCCATAGGACGCGGAGAAGCTGACATCGGTCTCACGAATAATTACTACTTAGCTAACTTCAAAAACACTAATCCTAATTTCCCTGTGGCGGCTCACTACACTAATAAAGACGCCGGATCGATGATTAACATCGCAGGTGTGGCAATTATGAACTCTACTGGGCAAAAAGCCGAAGTCGAAAGATTTATTGGCTACCTGCTCAGACAAAGTTCACAAACATACTTTGCTACACAAACAAATGAATATCCTTTAGTCAAAGGAGTAGCAGGGCCAGCAAATCAAGTACCATTAAGTCAGATTCAGGGGCCAAATATTAACCTGACTAATTTACAAGATTTAGAAGGAACCTTAGAATTGCTACAAGAGGCAGGAGTTTTGTAAAAGTTGAAATCATCGGTTCGCCCTCCATTATTTCTTATATTAGCGGCGGCGGTGGTAGCTGTGGCTATTACCCTACCGTTAGTATATTTAGTGATTCGCGCAGTCGGTATTGGTGGGGATGAGTTTTGGGCATTAATCACTCGTCCCCGTAATATTGATGTATTTTTACAGAGTGCTGCTATGGCGGCAACAGTAACTGTATTTTCCGCACTGATTGCTGTGCCATTAGCTTTTTTAACAGTGCGCACAGACCTACCAGGACGTAAATTTTGGCTAGTAGCCACTACATTACCTTTGGCAGTTCCTAGCTATGTGGGCAGTTTTGCTTTGATTGCCACCTTAGCACCCAGAGGCAGTTTTTTACAAATATTACTAGAACCTTTGGGAGTAGAAGAGTTACCTTCTATTTATGGTTTTCCCGGAGCAGTTTTAGCAATTACTTTGTTTACTTACCCTTATTTACTCCTGAGTATACGTTCAGGACTACAAGGTATAGACCCTTCGATAGAAGAAGCTGGGCGCAGTCTAGGTTATAGCAGTAAAGAAACCTTTTTTAAGGTGGTTTTACCTCAGCTGCGACCATCAATGATTGCAGGTGGTTTGTTAGTAGCTTTGTATGCATTGCGCGACTTCGGTACACCTTCATTGATGCGGTTTGACTCCTTTACAAGAGTAATTTTTATCCAATACAAAGCTAGCTTTAACCGCAATACAGCCGCAGTGTTATCTTTAATGTTGGTAACACTGGTACTTTTTATTTTATGGCTAGAATATCGGATGCGATCGCGGGCTGCATATTACACACGTGGTTCCGCCTCTCTGCGCCCGCCCAAAATTGTCAAATTAGGAATTTGGAAATGGCCAGCCCTGGGCTTCTGCCTACTGATAACTAGCTTCGGCGTAGTGTTACCAGTAGGTATCACCTTATTTTGGCTAATTCGGGGACTCAACACCGGTTATAACTTCCCCAACTTGCTACCCATTATCCTCAATTCTATTTTAGCCTCTGGATTAGCAGCGATCGCCGCCATCATCTTTGCCCTACCCATAGCAATTTTATCAGTGAGATTCCCCACGAAAATCACCGCCATCATTGAACGGTGCTCATACATTAGTTTTGGTCTACCAGGAATAGTCATCGCTTTATCATTGGTATTTTTTGGGGCTAATTACTTACCTTTGATCTATCAAACCTTGCCAATGTTAATATTTGCCTATTTAGTTTTATTTCTACCCCAATCAGTGGGAGCTATCCGCAGCAGTCTGTTACAAGTAAATCCCCAGATTGAAGAATCAGCACGTAGCTTAGGTAGAAATTCTTGGCAAACCTTAAAAGAAATCACCTTTCCTCTAGTGAGACCTGGTGTACTTAGTGGTGCAGTATTAGTATTTCTCACAGCCATTAAAGAACTCCCCGCCACCATGCTGCTGTCACCCATAGGCTTCAGAACCCTAGCCACACACATTTGGCAAGCCACAGAAAACGTAGATTTTGCCGATGCGGCCGCCGCCTCCCTGACTATGCTGCTAGTTTCCATGGGTTCAACCTTCTTAGTGCTATCTCAAGAAAACATTAAACAAGAGAAAACCACACCCAAAACAGAAACTCCCGCCAAATTTTAATTACTCATCGCATTATTTCCTCTGTGAGCTACTATGAAACCCCCGATTGTCCAATTACAGAATGTTACCAAGCAGTTTTCTGCAAATGTCCCTCCCGCCGTCAATAACGTATCCTTAACCCTCCAACAAGGGGATATATTGGGATTGCTCGGCCCATCTGGTTGCGGTAAAACTACCCTGTTGCGGATGATAGCCGGCTTTGAAAACCTGCAAGCAGGAAAAATTGAAATTGGCGGTAAAATAGTTTGCGATCGTTCTATTTCCGTCCCAGCCGAACAGCGTGATATTGGCATTGTCTTTCAAGACTACGCCCTATTTCCCCATTTAAACGTCGCCGAAAATGTCGCCTTTGGCTTAAAAAATGCCTCAAAACAGCAAATACAAAAACGTATCAACGAAGTCCTAGAACTAGTCAACCTGCAAGGCTTAGAAAAACGTTACCCTTACGAACTCTCAGGGGGACAGCAGCAACGAGTCGCCCTCGCCCGCGCCTTAGCACCCCAACCTCAACTCATGCTGTTAGATGAACCCTTAAGCAACCTAGATATACAAGTGCGGTTGCGCTTGCGGGAAGAAATTCGCGACATCCTCAAAGCCGCAGGTACTTCAGCCATTTTTGTTACCCATGACCAAGAAGAAGCGCTAGCAATTTCCGATTTAGTCGGTGTCATGAGACAAGGACATTTAGAACAAATAGGCACACCAGAAGAAATTTACACTCATCCTGCATCCAGGTTTGTCGCTGAATTTGTCACCCAGGCTAACTTCCTTCCCGCCCGTCGTCAAGGTAATATTTGGCAAACCGAAGTAGGTAATTTTGAATTACCAGTTAACCTCAGCAACGATACGGGTGAAATTATGATCCGTCAGGAAGGCTTAAGATTAGAACCAGCCACTGATTCGGCTGTATTTATTCACAGCCGCAGATTTTTAGGGCGGGAGTATCTCTATTGTTTAAAAACCGCCTCTGGGAAAGAAATTCATGCTCGCACCATCGCTGATATCCCCCTACCCATCGGCGCACGGGTACAATTATCTGTCCCCAATGATACTGTTCAGGTTTTCACACCATAGATTTTCACGTCTTAAAGGTTTATAGTTAGGGCTTGTGCCCTACTTTTATCTAATTAGTTCTTTAAGATTTGATTTCAAACCTTGACATTCAGACCGCCTTACCCGAACTTTCTAGAAACAGAACTACAACTACCTCAAACAAATAAAACTCAGCATTTAGTCATTGATTTATTTGCTGGTTGTGGTGGGTTAGCCCTGGGCTTTGAAGCTACAGGTTTTCCAACAATTGGTTACGAAATTTTAGCAGATGCCTGCGCGACATATCAACATAATCTGCCGAGTGTCTGTCATCAGGTTAATTTAACACCATTATCTGATTTAATTGAGGGAGCTACAGTTATAATTGGCGGTCCCCCTTGTCAACCCTTTAGCGTCAGTGGTCATCAATTAGGCTTAAAAGATAGTCGTGATGGCTTCCCAACTTTTCTTGCTGCTGTTGAGCGTTATCGTCCTCAACTAGCTTTGTTTGAAAATGTCAGGGGAATGCTATTTCGTAATCAGAAATATTTTGCAGAAATTGTTTTAGCCTTAAAAAAACTTAATTACATAGTTGAATGGGAAATTTTAAACGCCGCCCACTATGGTGTACCTCAAAAACGAGAGAGACTGTTTTGTGTGGCACATAAAGGCGGGTGGGAGTGGCCGGAAAAAACACATTTATATGCACCTTACACTGCTGGGGAAGCCTTGGGAGAATTAGCATATTTAGCACCACCTAATTCTAAATTTCTGACTCCTAGCATGGATCAATATATTAAAAAGTATGAGATATAGCAACCGCCAAGGTAATTTAAGCATAAACTATAAGTAGTCCCTTTTCATGTGAAGCGATCGCTTGCTACAGGTATATGCCCAAGCCGTACAGTTACGACCTTCGTCAAAAAGTAATCCAAGCGATTGAACTCGATGGCTTGAAGAAAACTCAAGCCAGTCAAATGTTTAATATTAGTCGCAACACCATCACCCTATGGTTGAAGCGAAAAACCGAAACGGGGGACTTCCAAGCCTTGCCTAATCAGCGTCCTGGGAATGGTCACAAAATTACCGATTGGGAAAAATTTCGTGAGTTTGCTTCCGTACATGGCGATAAAACCCAAGTAGAGATGGCCTCACTTTGGCCTGAAGAAATTAGCGATCGCACAATCTCAAGAGCTTTGAAAAAAATTGGTTTTACGCGAAAAAAAAGACTTATGGCTACCGTGAGCGCGATGAGGTCAAACGACAGGCTTTCGTAACGCAGTTGTCTGAGTTACCTGTGGAGAAGATTGTATACCTCGATGAGTCAGGAATGGACAACCGAGACCAGTATGATTACGGTTGGAACTCAAAAGGACAGCGCTTCCATGCACTTAAATCAGGTCGTCGTGAAGGTCGGGTGAACATAATTGCCGCGCTGTGTAACCATAAGCTGATAGCTCCTTTCACTGTTGAGGGTGCGTGTAATCGAATAGTATTTGAGACTTGGCTTGAAGCTTGTTTGCTTCCCACACTCAAACCAGGACAGGTTGTGGTGATGGATAATGCCACATTTCATAAAGGTGGGCGCATTCAACAACTGATTCAGTACGCAGGGTGTGAAGTGCTGTACCTACCACCTTATTCTCCAGACCTGAATCAGATTGAAAAATGTTGGTCTTGGTTAAAAAGTCGAATCCGCAAAAAACTTGAGCGGTTTGATTCTTTACGAGATGCCATTGAGGATGTCTTGCTTTTTGCGTCCTAACCTCCTTGGCGGTTGCTATAGCTTCTAAATGCATCAACCCTAGAGATATTCATTTGGATTCCCCTGTCAGAACAGTCACTTGTAGAAATTTATCCAGTCCAACCGGTGATATGTTACGCATTCGTTTACCAGATGGACGGAGAAGAAGGCTGACAGTTCGTGAGGGCGCGCGTCTACAAAGTTTCCCTGATTGGTTTCAATTTCAAGGTTCCCAAAATAATCAGTTTAACCAGATTGGTAATGCTGTACCTCCTTTATTAGCAAAGGCTTTAGCGAATTCTGTAAAAACTTATTTGCACAGGAATCAATACTCTTATCATCTTCACAGCTTCATTTCTTAAATTCTAAAACCTTGCTTTTACCAGGATTCATTAACCCATAAGGGTCAACCATTTCCTTAAACTTTAACTGCTCAGGGTCAATCACCTTTCTCCCCCCATCTTCAATAATATATGTGTGGGGATTAGCAATAGATACCCCCTTGGCTTCGTGATAGCGAATAATTTCATTTAGGCGTTCTTCTGTGGTGTAACGCACCAGCTGTAAAGCACCAGGAATTACCCTTCCATGCACTCGGAAAAATTCTAAATGCATCATCACTTCATCCCCAAAGTAATGATACATATGCTCTACCAATTCCAAATTAGGATCGGGGGGAAACATACTTTGTAAGTAGGTAATTGAATTATCTATACTCCGGGCGTGAAGGGTGGTGTGATTCCAAGTAAATTCCCCCAAGTTCAGACTTTTTTGTGCAACTGGTTTTTTATAAGTAATCTGTCCACCATATTGCTGCACTAAACCCGGTAATAATTCTAAACTCGGTTCCGCCAACATTAAAAAAACTGAGTGACTACCTTGAGGAATATAGTCTTGTAGTGGGTGAAAGTATTCGGGAATGGGCGCTGCAAACACCGCAATTAATTTTTTAATCATCCCATCCCCATTACCCAGGGCTTGCCCAAACCTCCCAGCTGCCATAAAGTCATTAAAAGTAACAATCACTTCCGCCCAAGGGTAAGCAGGCCCTAAGGGAATTTCCGCCTCAGTAATAATGCCATTGATACCCCAAGCATGAGTTACTTTACTGACATCATCACCTCGCAATTCCATTACACGGGGCTGGTCTTCTAAGGTTACCACTCGCAGGGCTAAAATATTACCGCGATCGCCTAACAACCCATACTGTATTGACCCAATACCCCCACTTCCACCAGCAATAAATCCAGCAATAGTCGCTGTGCGGTATGTCGAGGGTGCCATTCGGATTTCCCAGCCTATTTCCCTAGCTTTTTTATCTATGGCCGCCAACTTCACCCCAGCTTCTACCCGTGCTACCCCCGGTTTTACCCAAGGTATCCCCTGCATCTTCGACATATCTAAAATTACGCCCCCATGTAAAGGCACACACTGCCCATAATTACCAGTTCCCGCACCTCTCACAGTTACAGGGATTTGGGATTCTACACAAGCCTGGGCAACTTTTATTACTTCTTTTTCATTGCTGGGACGGACAACCATATCCCCAACTTTTCCTTGCAGCTTTGGTACTAGAACCGGGCTAAAAGTGTGATAATCTTGAGATAATTTAGCCACATGGCTAGGTTCAGTGATAATTTCTATACCCTCGAGAGCGTTAATCAGCGCATCTAATATTTTTATCATCGTGTGTTTTAATGTTTAGTTTAAGTGTGACTGATTTAATATAAATTGACAGCAACAGAACGGATGAATTACTTTTCATATCTATACCAATACAAAATTCACTCTTTTGGTAGATGGTTGAGATACCAAATAATAGACCTGTAGACCTGAAACCGTTAACCGTTCGCCCTAGCATATCCTCTTCCTGTGTGATAATTAGAACTAAGGAAGAAAATCCTGGAAAAAAAGTTAAACACTTTTGAAATCACTCTGCATAATCTGAGTAAATTTCCTTAAAATCTATCAAGTGAGAGCGCGAGGCTAGCAAGATTGGACGACAACTATCAAACTTACCTGAACCGGGTAGCAAGAATGACGCTACCGGAAGCTTACAGATCCCAAATTCAGCATATTCAGGAGTCTGCTAAGTTTCATTTGCATTCTGGATTCAGACAAGCTACACCTTTTCCTGGGTATTCATTCATTACCCCACCTGCAGAGGAAGATAGGAAAAACTCTAGTTTCTATACAAAATTAAAGTCTTACCAGCAGGAACTTTTACAGTTACCTGTTAATAGTGATTTGATTGTCCCTACACCCCCTACTAGCTTTCATTTGACTTTAGCTGACTTGATTTGGGACAGTGCTTATCTTCATGCATGCGAAGAAAACCCTGACTTTGAACAACAGTTACGTTCTTGTTGTGGGGAAATATTGCAGCAATATCAACAATCCATCACCAACGCCACTGATCCCATTCAATGGCAAATGCTCGGATTGATAGTAATGCCCAGAGCTTTAGGTGTTTGTTTAGTTCCCCATGACCAACCCTCTTATGAGCAGATTATTCAATTTCGCCGCCAAATCTATCAAAATCCCAAGTTAATGGCTTTGGGTATTGAACAGCATTATCACCTGACAGCTCACGTTACATTGGGCTATTTTGGCGACATTCCCTCCGATTTAGACCGGAGCAATTTCACCACTATGTTGTCTGATTTGAATCAGCAATGGCTGGAAAGTTCTCCAGAATTTTCCATCCACTCTGTGGAACTACGGAAATTTGACGACATGACCCACTATTATCGTCAAGCAGACTGGCCGAGTTTAAATTTTTAATTCCTCCAGGTCAGTTAATGTCTGACGACATACCCAGAGTCACCCATAGGGCCACACTGTATGTAAGCATACAGTGTGGACTAATCTCACCCACGGAAATCTCCCTGATTCACGATTCTCCCCCCGCATCAAACAATAAATTGATCATTAAACGGGAATCCCATAGCTCATATTTGAGGTTTTTCCAGACTTCCCTCCATAGGAATTGCAGATAATTGGGCTAAACACTACAAATTAAAACCTAATTTCATCGCTGATTTATCTGAAATCTTGCTAGTTCAGCTTGTATTTAATTATGTCCATACCAAATTGAGATAGCTAAAGCCTGTTTATACTTACACATTGTGTTGTATAAATTGCATCCTTGATGATTGATTACTCAAGTAAGTACGGTAGATATCAATATCAAGGATGTAAAATCAATGCCTCTGGTGAGGATGTCTGACGCTATCGTTATCAGACTATAAAGGGTATTTCAAGTGATCAGAATTTTATTGGATGCTGATTTAATATTAGAAGCCTTCATGAACCGCCGAGAATTAACAGAAGATATTAGACAATTATTAGACGGTGTAGATCCATTGATTCAGATGTATTTGACAAATGTCGGCTGGCAAAAAATTTCCGTCTATGCCAGTTGCTTAAATGGAAGTAATATTACTGATATATTAGTATACTGGTTACAGCAGAAAATTGCAGTTTCTCACGTTGACCAACAAATTATCCAAACAGCACGCTCATTACCTCTCAAGGATTTTGAATCCGCTGTAGAGTTATCCTGTGCTCAGTATTGGCAGCTAGATGCAATTGTTACCCATAAACAGGAAGATTTCGCCTTGTCTACAAATAAGTTGTTGTGGGTTTGGTCAATAGCAGACCTACGCTTACGTGCAAACCTAGAAAATCAGCTACAAGCAACTAGATATATTTAATTGACCCGCATCCGGCCAAAATAAAACCCGATTCCCAGATAACATTTACAAATGCTAAAATATCTTCATGTCCGTCAAGCTCACATATAAACAGCGAAGTACGTAAGCCTGGAGGGATCCTGTACGTCCGGACTTGCCATAGCTTGTCGAAGACATCCAGAACACCAGGAGCAAAAATCCTAAATCTTGCACAAATGTGGGAGTCTTAGTACCAGTTTCGTTAAATCGCCCATAAAATGCCATCCGTCAGTCGGTGTACCCTTTCAGAAGCGGTGAGTTCTACCATTTCAGCCTGTGGAGTGAACAAAACCCTTACTAGTAGTCATACTCAGACTAAGTTAAAACAGAAAGTAAACACCGAAGATGATACGTGGTTTTAGTCAGATACTCCCACACTTGTATAGCTTTGGGTAGGTTTTACAGCAGGCATCTAGGTTGGCTGCTCCCGTAAACCCCACTAAGCTTTCAATCAGCTGGAATCTTAAAGTTAGACAAAGGTCTGTTTTTTGTATACTCTAGGTAACTGAATTGGTTACCACTGTCGGAAGATCAATTAAATTAACATATTAGGAGAGATAATGACCCAAATCATAGTGGGTGAAAATGAAGCTATCGAGTCAGCTTTACGTCGGTTTAAGCGAGAAGTGTCTAAAGCAGGCATTTTTCCAGATATGAGGAAGCATCGTCACTTTGAAACCCCTCTGGAAAAACGCAAACGTAAAGAAATTGCCAAGCACAGGCAGAGTAAGAGACGTTTCCGCAATTAACCTGTTTGCGGAGTTTCCCATCTGCCTATAGGGTGGGAATAGATAGCCAGTCCTACCCAGCAAAGGGCGGGACAATATTCTTTTCTATCAAAGCCCCCAGAGACTATCTGAGGGCTTTGCTTATGAGCTTTCCGGTGTCAGGTAACGGGTAAACCAGTCACTCGCCAATTGTGCTACTGCTGCCAATGTCCCCGGTTCTTCAAATAAATGGGTGGCTCTAGGAATAATTTCCAACTGCTTTTGTATACGTAATTGTTCCAGTGCATCCTGATTCATCTCTATCACTGGGGTATCGTATCCACCAACAATCAGCAGTGTTGGTGCTTGGACATCAGGTAACGCTGAACCGGCTAAATCAGGTCGTCCGCCACGAGAAACCACCGCTTTCACAGACACAGGGCGTTTCGCCGCCGCTACCAGAGCCGCCCCGCCCCCTGTACTCGCTCCAAAGTAACCTATTTGCAGGTGATGGGTTTGTGGGTACTGTCCTAGCCAGTCTGTGGTATCCACTAATCTCCGTGCCAATAATTCAATATCAAAGCGCAAATGTCCTGTTATCAGGTCAATTTCTTCCTCTTCATGAGTTAGTAAGTCAATTAGCAGCGTTCCTAGTCCAGCCTGTTGTAAAACTCCAGCAACATATCGATTACGGGGACTATGGCGACTGCTACCACTGCCATGAGCAAATACTACTATACCTGTGGCTCCATCAGGAATCACCAAATTCCCCTCTAAGTTTACTTCACCTGCTGCCACTGATACTAAATGTTGGTTCTTTGTAGATGTGTTATCCACTGACAAACCTCCTTTGACGCTTTGTTGCCTATTTATATTTGATATTTTTTTGGTATTTTATACTTCTGCTATGAGGCAGTTTGTCAAAATCAACTCCTACTCCATAAAGCGGTAAACTAAAAGTAGACCAGGACATAAATCTTGTGATTCTCTTATGCAGAATTCTACATCTGGAAATGATGGGGATTTGATCAGGCAAGTTGCGACTTTAAGCGCAATTATTGCCGGTTTTGTTGTCAACGTAGTATCCAATCTTTTTCCGCTCCAGGGATTGACTATAGGAGAAATTTCTAATACTTTCTTCGCTAATGTCCTGATTATCCCCGCTAACTATGCTTTTGCTATTTGGGGACTGATTTATCTAGGTTTATTCACTTTCGGAATTTATCAATTTCTCCCCAACCACAGGTATGATGACGATTTACGCAAAAGCGGGTACTTGTTGGTGATTGCCTCTGTGGCTCAAATTATCTGGGTATATCTTTTCCTCTCCCAACTCTTTGCTCTGTCTGCGATCGCCATACTCTTAATTCTCATACCACTAATTGCTATCTATTTGCGCTTAGGCATTGGCAAAAAGCGTGTGTCTCAAAGCAAGAGGTGGTGTGTTCACTTTCCTATCAGTATTTATCTGGGCTGGATTAGTGTGGCAACTATTGTTAATATAGCCTCTGCTTTGTATTTTCACGGTTGGCAAGGCTGGGGGATTTCTCCTGAAATATGGACTGCTATTATGCACAAGTGTTGAATGTTAAGAAAGAGGGTATAAAAATTGCCCAAAATATATTAAAATTTGGGCTAGCTATCTAAAAGGTATTGTTTAATGACGATTATAAATTCATTTCCGAAGATTGTCAAAGACATCCTCAGCCCATTACCAAAAAACGATTATCCGGTATTGAATAGCCGTCTGTTCGTGGAGTGTTGGCTAGCTTATGCACTGGATAATAGCTTAACGAGTATGCGGGATTTATTTAAAAGATTAAATCATACAGGGTTTAGCGTGAATATTGGCACATTCTCCAAAGCCAACACACATCGAAGCCAAGAACCATTCCAAAAAATATATCAGCAATTAAATCAATTAATTCAGAAAAAAGCCCAGAAGAAGTTACATAATAAATACGCAATATGTCCAATTGATTCAACCGTCATCACATTGACAAGTAAATTACTATGGGTGTTAGGTCATCACCAAGTAAAGCTTTTTAGTTCTCTCAATCTTGCCACGGGAATTCCAGAGGATAATTTCATCAATTTTGGGCATAAACATGATTATAAGTTTGGCTCAAAAATGATGTCTAAATTGCCAGCAGATGCTGTTGGAGTAATGGATAGGGGCTTCGCCGGATTAAATTTTATCGACGAATTAAACCAAGCTAGTAAGTATTTTGTTTTACGAATAAAAAATAATTGGAAACTAGAGCCTGATTCAGAAACTGGACTAGTAAAAATTGGTTCAGCTAAAGATGCTAAAGCTTATAGAGTGATTAATTTTTGTGACTTAGAAACTGAAGTAGAATTCCGGTTGGTTACTAATTTACCAGCCGATGGAGAAGCACCAGTGACAGATGAAGATATCCGGGATATTTATCGCTGTCGATGGGGAGTCGAACTGTTATGGAAGTTCTTAAAGATGCACTTGAAGCTGGATAAATTAATTACTAAAAATGTGAATGGTATTGCGATTCAACTGTATGCAAGTCTCATCGCTTATCTAATTTTAGGACTCGTCTCTATTCCTAAAGAATGGGGTGATAAGTTATTAGATAAATTTCGCTATCTCCAAGCCTGTATGTGTCAACAAATCAGTTACGTCCATTGGATGGAAGATATTATGCTATGTTGACATTTTCACCCTTGATAAGACTACTATACAGAATTATGTAAAGTTTTGTAAAGACATTCAACATTTCTGCTATTATGTTATTAGCGGCTTTTACTATTGCCGCCCTCATTGTCACCCAACACCAAGACTTTGCCTATACAGGAGTCACAGTTTGGGCATTGGTGGCGATCGCAATCAAGCACTGGCAAAATTCTTTACTGAGAAACCTGGCACTAATTTTCGCCATAGCCTTAGTGGCAATAATCACAATTAACAGTGTAAAACCTCAACGTCCACAGACATAAATGGAACAACCCAGTACTCATCCCCGAGATTGGTCATGGCACTTCTGGCCCGCTGTACCTCTATATCCCTACGGTAAACGGCGGACAATTTGCTCAGAAATAGTCAAAGATACTATCTGGACATTCGATCAGCTTCAAGGCATTCTTTACACTGTTGTGCCCATTCGGATGACTGTGGTGAAACTTGCACGGGGAGGTCTTCTGGTTTACGCCCCAGTTGCTCCCACTCCTGAATGTGTCCGCCTCGTTAACAACTTAGTCACACAACACGGCGATGTTAAATACATCATTCTACCCACTAGCTCCGGTCTAGAACATAAGGTTTTTGTTGGTCCTTTTGCTCGCCGCTTCCCCCAAGCACAGGTTTTTGTTGCGCCCCATCAATGGAGTTTCCCCATCAATTTACCCCTGAGTTGGCTGGGTTTTCCCCCAGAACGCACTCAGGTACTTCCAGAAGATAGTAGTGACAGTCCTTTTGCTGATGAGTTTGATTATCAGGTGCTGGATATCAACTTGGGACGCGGTTCATTTGTAGAAGTGGCATTTTTTCACAAGCGATCGCACACCCTACTTCTGACTGACTCCATACTGTCCATACCCGAAGAACCACCCCCAATCAACCAGTTAGACCCTTACCCCTTACTATTCCATGCTCGGGATCATGGAGGGGAAGCCATCACAGATCATCCAGAAAATCGCCGCAAAGGATGGCAACGTATTTCACTATTTGCAGTCTACTTTAGTCCTCATTCCTTAGAAACCACTGGATTAGGCAAAATGCTGCGCGATGCTTTCCAAGCACCAGACCATTCACCAAAAGCTTACTTTGGTTTATTTCCCTTTCGGTGGCGAGAGGATTGGCAAAAGTCTTTCTATATGCTCCAAGGTAATGGACGCCCGTTTGTAGCCCCCATCCTCCAAGTTCTCATTTTACCCCAAGCACCTCAACAAGTCCTCAAGTGGGCTGAACAAGTAGCAACCTGGGATTTTCGCCAGATTATTGCTTGTCATTTTGATTCGCCTATTAAAGCCAGTCCCCATGAATTCCGCCAAGCATTCGATTTTCTCCACAAGCAACCCGCTTTCAGCGAAGATTCTGGAAACCTAAACCAGCCCCTGTCCCCCGAAGATATGCAATTCATCAGGGAAATTGAGGCAAATCTCCTCAAGCAAGGCATTGCCAAACCTCCTCAAGAGAAAATATAATTCTAAATTCCACAGATGTTAACTACCTGTGAGTGATTTTAGATGTGCGCTAAATCTAGCATTTTGCAAGGCTTGCACTGTACCGCGAGAATCTTGGACGCAATATTGCCAACCGAAGCGAACCAATTCCCGAGAAGTTTCTGATTGTATAATTCCCACCACCGGGGTTTTTGCCCTTTCTTTGTCCCCTGAATGTTCTTGTAAAATCGTCCTTAAATTATGCATGGTTTGGATGTCACTTACTTGTTGCGGATTCAGTTCCACCATTACCATTTGTACCTGCTCAACTTTTTCTATGTCCTCAACAATCAGTTGATTTTGATCATCCCGCCGATCTACTTTACCCCAGACAATTAACCTCGCATCAACTTCGAGTTGCTCACTGATACGTTCATAGGTTTTGGCAAAAACCACCGCTTCCGATTGTCCAGTTAAATCCTCTATTTGTAAAATTGCCATTTGGTCGCCTTTCTTAGTCATCACTTTTTTGACATTGTTCAGCATGACCACTGCACAAACTTTCGTATCTTTTGTTTGTTCTTTAAATTGTGAAAGGTTAATCGGAGTGAGCAGCGATGCTGCTGGCTTTAAGGACTTCAATGGGTGATCTGATACATAAAAACCCAGTAATTCTTTTTCCATACGTAACTTTTCCTGGGGCATCAAATCAGCCACAGGTTCAGCTTTGGGAACCGTTTCAAAACTATTATTCCCTGTTTGCTTACTGGTATTATTACTAGTACCTAAGTAATCAAAAAGATTCCCCTGACCTATAGCCCTATCTTTGGCTCGGGATTGCGCCCAATCATAAACTAGTTCTAAATCACAGATTAATTGGTGACGATTTGGTTGAATTTTATCGAAAGCTCCACACTGAATCAAAGATTCTACAGTCCGCCGGTTAATGGCACGCAAATCCACGCGATCGCAAAAATCAGCTAGGGACTTAAAATCACCCCCCTCATCTCTTGCAGACAAAATACAGGCGATCGCATTTTGTCCCACATTCCGCACTGCTGTAAATCCAAATAATAAAATCTTTCCATCTATCGGTGTAAAATCCAGACCAGAACGATTAATATCAGGGGCATCTATTGTAATCCCCATATTAGAGCAGTTATTAATATACTTCTGCACCTTATCCGTATCGCCACTGTTCGCCGTCAACAGTGCCGCCATATACTCCAATGGATAATTAGCTTTTAAATACGCAGTTTGATAAGTTACATATCCATAGGCAGTGGAATGAGACTTATTGAAACAATTAGAGGCTATCAGACCATTTTTAATCACAAAATTATGGTCACCCTCAACCCCAATATCATAAACATTTTCTCGACCTACAAATTTACGTCCAGTGATTTTGACCATTTTTACCCACCCATCATGTATACCCAGTTTAAGGTGTTGGTGCTTTTGAAGTTTAACACTACTTGATCTTTGAGTGGTTTTCTGTAGCTCTGATTTCTGCTGCTTCTAGGGGCGATCGCATTTCATCAACTGCAATCAGCTATTACTTGGGCTAAGTGATTTGAAATCATCCCAGAAACGTTTAAATCTTCTACTACTATTTTTGCGTGGTTTTTGCATAAGGAAGATGGGAAGACGGAGGAGGAGTTTATTGAGGAGATTTTAGGGTTAAATCAGGAGTTGGAAAAGTTAAATCAAGAGGTGCATTTGTTAGAGGGGATTATTGCACATAATATTAAAGAGATTGCGGGGGATAATTAGGTTATCATTAAGTACAGAGTAAAGGAATAAATCTATGAATACTCGTGAAGTTGTGGTTAATAAGTTACAACAATTACCAGATCCTCTGGTATCGAGGGTAGATGAGTTTATTGATTTCTTGATTGCACAACAGCAAAATCAAGCAGTTAATGTTCAATCTTCAGAATCTTTAACCGATAGGTGGAAGCGGTGGTTTGAAAAGGTTGATCAATTATCTATATTAAATCATGAACCGCAGAATGAGTATCAACAACGTTTGCTGGCAAAATATCGTCAGCAGGGTTTAGAGTTATGATTCTGTGTGATGCAGGAGTTTTGCTTTGTTTAGTAGATTGCACACAACCGCAACATCAAATTTATAAAAATCTGGTGATGCGTGTCAGTAAACCTATGGTGACAACTTGGGCTTGTTTGACTGAGGCGATGTATCTTTCTCTTCATAGAGGCGGTTGGGTGATGCAAAAACAACTGGGGCAAATGCTTTTAGACGGTTTGCTCACTATCTATGAAATTCAATCTAGTGATTATAATCGGTTGTTTGTATTAATGGAGAAATATCAAGATAGACCAATGGATTTGGCTGATGCTACTTTGGTATTGACCGCGGAGAAAACTGGTTTTTATCAAATTCTTACTATTGATTCTGATTTTTTATTTTATAGAATTAATAATCATATAAGTTTTGAGATTATTAAATAATGATGAGAATTTTTCAGGGGATTATTGCCCATAATATTATAGTACTTACGCAAGATGTGGCTGAAAACCCTATTTTTGCCTAGGGCCAATTCATGAATTGCCCCTACTTTCGTGACCTTCTTTAATATTACCTACTAATGAAGTATTAATTAAGTTTTATTATCCACACTCCCAGAGGCTAAGGTGCGACAATCGGGGCTGAAGGCTATTGACCAAACGTAATTTGAATGTCCGGTGAGTGTGGCGATTTCCTCTTGGGTGGCGACATCCCACAGTTTGATGGTTTCATCCCCACTCCCAGAGGCTAAGGTGCGACCATCCGGGCTGAAGGCTACTGACCAAACCGAATATGAATGTCCAGTGAGGGTATATTCTAACTCCCATGATGTTAGTGATTTTTGTGCTTGATAAGCGTTTACAGACTCAATTAACTTGCCATACTTAGAGTACAGGAGATTATAAGCCGCATCCTTGACATCGGCTGATTCGTCTCTGGTTAAAGCTTGGAGAAGTAAGTTAACCCCACCATCATCAAGTGTTGGTGCTAATTATCTTCAGATAAAGTTAAAGCTTTTATATTGTGCCAATCATCTCTTTCTAGTATTGGTTTCAAATAAGATTTGACAATAAAACCTTTGTGCTTTTCATATTTATGAAACCAAAAAGCAGGTAGATGTCCTTTGGGTGATTGATCAAGTTCAAAAACTAATTCATCATAGTCTTTCCAACTAAACGCACCAATACCTAAAAATGCTTCTCCACGCCAACCTAATGCTTCTCCAAACTTACCAATTTCTTTATTGATATCAGATTGATGAAAAATATCTCTTTGGACTTGGAAACCAAACTTACCTTGACTGTAATGATACCATAACTGATTAATTTGATTGATATCTTTGGTAAATATCTTGCTAGTGTCGTCTTTAATCTCTCTATTTAATAACTCTGAAATTATATATTCTGTTTCTGCATCTGCTTCTCTCCATTTCTTTTCTGCTAGTAGACACTCTAAAAGTTCATAGGTAATTTCAGGGAAAGCAATGGAAATTTCTACTATTAATTTTTGTTTGACAGTTGCTTCTGATACATCATCTGGGAAGTAATCATCTCTTTCTCGACGCAATTTATTAAGTAAATCATCTGGAGGAATGAGACTAAATTCAAATTTATCTTTATATTCATAATAGAAACAAGCCACATGACCTAGACCATAAATCATTAAGGCTTTAATACCCACTTTTAGTATTTTATTAATGTAACCCAACTTTAACCAATCTATTCCTATATCTATTATTTTTTCTCCTGAGAAAATAAAGCCAAATATAAATAAAGCTTCTTGTTTTCTTTCGGGAGCATCCATATTAAATCCATAAATCTCTGCGATTTGATAAACCATTTCTGCCCCTAATTTGGCTATTTTTGGTATATCAATCCCCTCTGCTCCTAATCCATCTAAAATATTATTAACCGTTGCTACCACATCTCCAATTAATTCTAATCCTGCTGCTTGTAAGGATTTATGAATAATTAGTCTCTGTGCTATTTCACGGGGAGTTTTATGTCGGACTCTTGTGATTAATCTTGTAACTGATTCACCAGCTGCGGTGAAATTAATATCACAAATAGATTCAGCAATCCATTCTGTTAAATCTTCCCAAGCATCATTATTTGCTGCATTTTTTAGCTCAGATAATTCAGGATTTTGATCTACCTGTTCATAACCATCATCCTGTTCATCATCATCATCCTGTTCATAACCATCTACCTGTTCATAACCATCATCCTGTTCATCGCCATCATCCTGTTCATCACCTTTATCATTGTTGTCAGATAAATTCCTTTGCCAAATATTGATGGTTTCATCATCACTCCCAGAAGCTAAGGTACGACCATCCGGGCTGAAGGCTACTGAATTAACATACTCTGAATGTCCGGTGATGGTGGCGATTTCCTCTTGGGTTGCTACATCCCACAGTTTGATGGTCTTATCCCTACTCCCAGAAGCTAAGGTGCGACCATCTGGGCTGAAGGCTACTGAATAAACGTAATCTGAATAAACCCAATCTGAATGTCCGGTGAGAGTAGCGATTGACCGCCGGATGGCGACATCCCACAGTTTGACGGTGTTATCCCCACTCCCAGAAGCTAAGGTTTGACCATCCGGGCTGAAGGCTACTGAATAAACGTAATCTGAATGTCCGGTGAGGGTATAGTTCAACCAGGGTAAGTGCATCTTAATAACCCTTGACAAAATTAACTTTATGTGATTTGCCTACCCAGATGGCGATTCAGGTATATTTGAGTAGAATTTGCGATCTTAATTGTTAAGCAACAATCGACTAAATATGAATAGTTTGTAACTATTCTGATTGACTGGTAGCATTTGAAATGCCTACACAGCAAGCAGATCAGAAAATTTGACAATTATCTCTCAGAGGATGTTTGATCAGTTTTCAACAGGTAATTTTTATTTTAGGGAACAGGGAATAGGGAATGGGGAACACACCGACCACACCAAAACAATAAAATCCAGTTCCCTCCCCTTGTAAGGGGAGGGTTAGGGTGGGGTAAAACAATAGTTGATACACTAATCATGACTTGACAAACATCCTCTCAAACTTACTTATCACCTAAATCCTGTTGAGATGTAGCAGCATCTGGGAATCCGTGCAAAATTTGCTTGACATTTGCCATAATTTATACCATTTATTGTGTGGGATGATTGGGGATTTACAACTACTGCGCAGCCATAAATCTAGTAACAGTGCGTAGCGTCAATGTTACTGAAAACTAATCGATATTTAACGTATTTTGAATCAAATTAGACCAATAATATCACATTTGATTTTAAATCATATGTAAATAAATATTTTTTTGATACCTAAGCCTCAGTGATACTATTTAGGTAATCTTGTCATCTATCTAAAGATAGATTCTTGGGAATATAAAACTATTTCGCCGGTACTGGGTTCAATATTTATGATATCTGGGTAAATTTCCCGTGTGTTACGCGATCTGCTTGCAGCAGCGCTTCGCTATCGCCTTTAACAGCAGCGTTTCACGATCTGCTTGCAGCAGCGCTTCGCTATCGCATCCCGTCAAGATAATCAAATACATGATCTTCGACTCACACAGATCCCCGACTTCTGGACAGATTATATGAGATTATGCCAATTATCTAAGAAGTCGGGGATCTTACTCACTTTGGCGCGATCGCCTTTAATAGCAGCGCTTCGCGATCGCATCCCGTCAGGACCATCAAATATATGATCTTCTAGTCAGATTTATCTGACTTTAGCTTTGAGACGGGGGTTTCTAACCCCCGGCTCCCCCCATAGCATCAAAGGCAATTTTTCAACCCAGAGCAGCTTGCAAACGATTGATTGGCTTTAGCCACAGTGATATAATGCTCAAAGCGAGTAAAACAACCATTTACCCGCAAACTTGCAGCCGTGGGGCACACGGTCAAGATGCTTGCGGAGGGTAAATTCATTGGAATCCCCGTGAAGCAAGAATCCCCCGGCTTCTAGCCGTGGGGAGTGTCAACAAGATCAAAGTCACCAGTTTCAGATCACCAAGAATTTCCTGATGTATAATCAGGAAAGTGTCAAAATTCAATGTCTAGTTAAAAGTTAACAGGAATAGATTAAGGAAACTCATGTCCCGATACAGAGGGCCACGCCTCAGAATTGTACGTCGCTTAGGCGAATTGCCAGGATTAAGTCGTAAAAGTGCTAGACGAGCCTATCCACCAGGACAGCATGGTCAGAACCGCAAAAAACGCTCTGAGTATGCAGTTCGTCTAGAAGAAAAGCAAAAGATTCGGATGAACTACGGTTTAACCGAAAAGCAACTGTTGCGCTATGTGCGTAAAGCTAGACGCGTCACCGGTTCCACCGGACAAGTGCTACTACAACTGTTAGAAATGCGCCTGGATAACACCGTTTTTCGTTTGGGGATGGCTCCCACCATTCCAGCAGCTCGTCAGCTGGTAAATCACGGTCATGTAACGGTTAACGGTCGCAGAGTCAATATTGCTAGTTACCAGTGTCGCCCCGGTGAAGTCATTGCAGTCAGAGACCGCGAAATTTCCCGGAAGTTAGTAGAAGCCAATTTACAATATCCAGGATTAGCCAACCTCCCCAGTCATTTGGAATTTGACAAAGCTAAGTTGACCGGTAAAGTTAACAGCGTTATTGAACGAGAATGGGTGGCGTTACAAGTCAATGAGCTGCTGGTAGTGGAATACTACTCACGTCAAGCCTAATTATTTTCCTCGGTCATGGGATTGCGGATTTCTTCAAGTACACAATCTCATACCCGCCCCTTTCCTGAGAAGGGAGCGGGTTTAACTACAAGGATTATTAACCTCCGCAGATGCTCAAGCAGCAGCAAATATTTTAAGAAAAGTAACCACACAGCTAGGTTTATGTTTAGCCGAGGTGGGTAGGGCATCTTTGACTGTGCCACAACGATATGACTTGTTCATTAGGTTAAATAAATCATATCGTAAACATTGCGTAGCGTGTCTTCAGACCGCGTAGCAACATCAGTTTAGAATCCCTTGTGTTTCAACCAAGGGAGAAGTCAAGGAAAGTTAATCTCCTGTAAGTCAAGAGCATAATTCAATCGCAACACATTCACACCCGGCTCACCAAAAGTCCGCAGGAATCTCCCATCAGTATACTTATTGATTAAAGGTATTATGTCATTTTCTCCCACATCCCGGGCGCGGGCCACTCGGCTCAACTGCTGGCGGGCGGATCTCAAAGAAATATGCGGGTCTAAGCCAGAACCAGAAGCATAAATTAAATCACCCAGGGGTTCAATATTCTGCTCTTGTAATTGATTTGCTTCTTCCACAATTCGCTCTAACAGTGCTGGGTTGCTAGGAGCAAAATTACTCGCGCCAGATATCCCCGTCGGGCTGGCTTGTTTTCCTTCGCTATATCTCACAGCACTGGGACGTCCGTGAAAATAACGGTCTGATGTAAATGTCTGACCAATCAAAGCTGAACCAATTACCTGATTGTCTAAATTTACCATAACGCTGCCATTAGCTTGAAAAGGAAACAAGGCTTGACCTATGAGCAAGATACCCAGGGGATAGATTATTGCCGTTAGTAACCAAAGCACTAGGGTCATGCGAACAGCTGTGATAGTTTCACGAATAAAATTCATAAAAATTTATTGGCGATGAGTTTCTAGTTCAGGAAAGATTAGTTGACCACAGATGTAGCCTCCTGAGCGGCTTCCCGTGGATTACACAGATGAACAGGGATAATTCACAGCATAAAATTGGGGCGTTTCTATCCCCAGTCAGTGGTCGCAATTAGCATATCTATGAATTTAATCGCGAACAAAGATGCAATTATTCCACCTAAACCATAAATCAACAGATGGCGCAGTAGCAGTTGACTGGTTGGCAGGTATTTTACCTCTACACCTCTCAAAGTTAAAGGAATTAGAGCCGGAATCGTCACAGCATTATAAATTAGTATCGATATTACAGCCGAATTCAGGCTGGACAAATTCATGATATTTAAACCTTGCAGATGAGCGGCCGTAAAAATCAATGGGATAATTACAAAGTATTTAGTAATATCATTCGCCAGGGAAAATATAGTTAGCCCACCACGGGTAACTACTACATTGCGACTCATACTTACTAGATCAATCAGCTTTGTCGGGTCAGAGTCCAAATCTATGATATCGGCTGCTTCTTTAGCAGTTTGACTACCTGTGTTCATGGCAACGCCGACATTGGCCTTGAGGAGCGCCGGAGCATCATTAGACCCGTCTCCTATCATTCCCACTACTTGACCTGCTGCCTGTTCTGTGTGGATAATACTGACTTTATCCTCTGGTGTCGCTTCACCAATAAAGTCATTCACCCCTGCAAGGTTGGCAATCACAGATGTGGTGATCAGGTTGTCCCCACTGAGCATAATGGTCTTGATTCCCATGTAGCCTAACTGCTGACAAGCCTCGCGGATACCAGGTTTAATTATATCTTTGAGGTAAATCACACCATAAATTTCCTCATCTAGACAAACTGCTAGGGGTGTACCTCCTTGTTGGGAAATCTTTTGGCAGACAGAATTCAATTCTGCAGGGGCTTGTCCATTGCACAGACGAATAAATTCTTTAATTGCTCCTACCGCACCCTTGCGAGCTTTATGCCCCCGGTCGAAGTTTGTGCCACTCATGCGGGTGTCCTCGGAAAATTTTACCCCTACGGCTTGGTTAAGGTCAAAATCAAGTCGTCCCCCTAAGCTTTGTGCTACTCGGGTAATTGATTTTGCTTCTGATGTATCATCAAATACACTTGCAGCCAAGGCAACATTAGCCATCTCCTCTAATGAATGTCCATTGAGGGGGATAAATTCTTGTGCCAAGCGATTACCAAAGGTAATTGTCCGTGTTTTGTCAAAGATCACCGTGGTGATATCAGCACAAGCTTCCAGGGCTTCTCCAGAAGTCGCAATAATGTTAAATTGGGCAACTCCATTCATGGCAGCAATACTAATAGTATTGAATAATCCGCCGATGGTAGTGGGCATCACCGCCACCAACAGGGCGATTAAAATGGGTACACTCACCGGAATACCCACATAATGGGCAAATGCCGGCAAAGTCATCACCACTAACAGAGAAAGTAAACTCAAAACTGTGAGGAAAATCATTAAGGTAATTTCACCCGGTGTTTTCCTGCGTGTTGTTCCTGCTAATAAAGCGATCATCTGGTCAATAAACCCTTGATCTGGGTCAGATGTGATGCGAACAATCAGCTCATCAGAGATGATATGTGTACCGCCGATGACCGAACTGGCAACATGATTACCTGATTCTTTCAGTATTGGTACGGCTTCACCGCTAATTAATGATTCATCCACAGAGGCCACACCCATGATCACTTTGCCATCGGCAGGAATAATATCCCCAGCCACCAAATATATGGTGTCACCTGCTCTGAGACTACTGGCAGGAACTTCGGTAATTGTGCCATCGCTGGCCAGTTTTTTGGCGATCGCCTCTGACTTTGTAGTTTGCAGTACATCTGCTTGGGCTTGACCCCGTCCCAGTGCCAATGCTTCGGCAAAATTAGCCAGCCAAACAGTGAGAAACAAAATTGCTGTCAACAAGCCGTAAACGATGTGTGGGTGATTTTCCGGCGCTGGCCCCAATAAGTTGGGCGCAATAGTGAATACTAGGGTGACAAGTGTCCCCAGCCAAACCAAAAACATGACTGGATTTTTGATTGCATACCAGGGATGCAGCTTGATAAAAGCATCCCTTATGGCTTTGATATAAAGTCTTTTGCTATTTATCTTGGCTTTTTTGAGGGTGGGGCGGCGATGACTCGGTAAAGTTCCCCCCGCGCCGGGACGAAAACGTGATGATTTACCTTCAGAGGCAGGTGCAACGTTCATTTTATGTGATCTTGGGGAAATGTTGACTAATAACTCATCTTCTAACTACCGGCAGCTAGTTGCAAACCCTCGGCAATCGGACCTAAGGCCAATACTGGTAAGAAAGCCAGCATTGCCAAAATCATGATCAATCCAGCCGTAGCAACCGTAAATAAGAGCGAATTGGTTTTAAGGGTAATAGCGGTTTCTGGGATTTTTGGTTTACCAGATATACCGTCAGCTAACAGCAAAATCGCCATCATCGGAATGTAACGCCCGGCAAACATACTCAAACAGGTACTTAAATTCCACCACAGGGTGTTATTATTCAATCCCTGTAAACTCGATCCATTATTTGCACCAGCAGCCGCATATTCATAAACTACCTGGGAAATGCCATGAAATCCAGGATTAGTAATTCCAGATAGGGAAACAGGATAAGCTAATGTCATAGCACTGGGAATTAAAACCACTATTGGATAAATCAGCAGCACCACACTGGCAAGGATAATTTCTCGTCTTTCAATTTTGCGCCCTAACAATTTGGGAGTGCGCCCCACTACCAACCCCATTAAAAATAGAGTCAGAATTAGGTAAGTAAATAGGTAAGCTATGCCAGTTCCCTGACCTCCCCAGATAATGCGTAGGAATAAGCTCGATAAGGTGGAAAATAATCCTGCGGGCATTAATGAATCATGCATCCCGTTCACAGCACCGCTCATGGTAGCCGTAGTCATCACTGCCCAGAGTGATGTTTGTAGCCAACCCAATCGAATTTCTTTGCCCTCTAAATTCGGTTGTTCTAATCCCAATATGACATTCACCTGAGGGTTACCCTGTTGTTCTCCCCCTACTGTTACCCACATGAGAGTTATAAATACTACAAATACCATCCAGAACAGCAGCCAAGCCTGTTTCATATTTTTCGCAAATATGCCATAGGTGTAAATTAAAGATGCCGGAATGGCAATCATGGCTATGGTTTCGATTAAATTAGTGGCACCATTGGGATTTTCATAGGGGTGGGCTGAGTTAACGCCAAAAAAACCGCCGCCGTTATCACCTAACATTTTAATCATCTCAAAGGAGGCTACTGGCCCCCTGGCAATATATTGGGTTCTTCCCTCTAAGGTTTCTACAACTAGGGTGTCAGCTAATGTTTGCGGCACACCCCAGAAAACTAGAGCGATCGCCCCCATAATTGAGATTGGTAGGAATATCCTTGTGATGGCACGAGTGACATCAACGTAAAAGTTACCTAATTTTTGACCTGTTAAGCCCCGAATAAACGCAATTCCTACCGCTAAACCTGTGGCGGCTGAGGTAAACATCAAAAAGCCTAAAGCTGCTACTTGGCTAAAATAACTTAAGGTGGTTTCACCGGTGTAGTGTTGCTGTCCAGTATTAGTCACAAATGAAACAACTGTATGCAGCAATATATCCCAGCTAGGCGCATCAAAATCATTGGGATTCCAAGGTAAAAATCTCTGATAAAATATTATCAGGTATACTAAAGCCCCCATAATTAGGTTGCTGTACAAGACTGCGCGAATATATTCCCCAACGGTCTGCGACTTACCGCCATAACCATCATCTTTCCTACCCACACCGATTAAAAGCAAGCAGCCGCGCTCTATGGGCTTCATGAAGGGGTCTAGCAGCGTTTTTTCTCCCTGGAAAACACGCGCCATGTACCTTCCCAAAACTGGTACCATCCCTATAACAATACACAGCGTTAAGCCGATTTGCAAAGAACCTTGTCCCATCTATTTCGCACCCAACTCAGTTAATGATAGATTTTACACATACCAACCCAATACCTCCGGGGTCTCTTAATATATAACCTCAAAGTATTTGGTTTTCCCTTATTACTATTTTTCAGATTATTTTTCAAGTTTCCGTCAGAAATACTGAAAATTTACTCTGATACTGAATATGGGGACAACCCCAGCAGCAGCCGTAACAGAGTTTAGATCATCTTATTTGATCTCAGGAATCAAAACTGTCAGCATACTTGAAGATCCCATTAGGCTTTTAAATAATTTTGGAAGCTCCTTTCTCAGGTGGTAAAATGCTCTACCTTCAATTTTATTTGTTCTGTGTGGAGAACTAACAGATAATACTTTGGGAAACATTCTCAGAGGATGTTTTATAACTTTTCAACAGGTAATTTTTATCTTAGGGAATGGGGAACACACCGAACACCGGAATAGGGAATGGGAAGGATTGGGGAACACACAAAAAACAATAAAATCCAGTCCCCTCCCCTTACAAGGGGAGGGTTAGGGTGGGGTCAAGCAATAGTTGATACACTAATCATGACTTGACAAACATCCTTTCAGTCCACAAAAAATCGCCTATCTATTCATGTAAATATACTACCATTATGCAATATATTAACTTATATGGATTAAATACTAAGGAAATATGAGGAAAATCAACAAGAATATCTGATGAATTATATAAAGTTTATAAAGGGGTGAACGGATCTAAAATCAAAACTTGATGGAGTCTGGAGCCTACTGGCTGAATTTGATCTTTAGGTAATTATTTCTAGATCATTCAGCTTAATTTAGGTTTTTAATCTTTTGAATAATGCCAGAGTTACTATGTATCAACCATCTTTATCTCCCGATGATTTGCCATCCCCAAAAACAATGCAAATGAGCGGTATTTGGCTCAGTCAACTAGAAGAAGCCACCAAAAAAAGGTTTTTCCTGGTTTGTAAGCCTACAGTGCGGATTTTGTTATCCAGTTGTCACTGGTATTTCAAAGTCAACAGCGGTATTCTCTTGTTAATTTTTGTCTGTCATGATATTAAAAGTTATCAGCATATCATGACTACTATTCCTTATTTAGCCAAACAGTTAAAAAGATTTGCCAATCAAGCTAAAATTAGCGTTAGCTCTCCAGTAAATGAAGGTATACCCTGGATGACTAACATCAATGAAGTATGGACTGGGGAAGAATTTATTTAGTATTGAAACACAAGTTCCTGCCCGACATCTACCTGGTGTAGCAGTTATAAAACTGCTACATCTTTGCAAGTTTCACATAAAAGTTTCACATAATATTTAGTGGATCTACATCTATAGTTAAACTCACAGCATCAGGACAAAGCGATCGCACTGACTCCCAGTCAGGTAATTGTGGTAACACATCCGTGGCAAACTTGAGTAATATTTGCCAGCGATAACGGTTAGCTACTCGCATGACACTAGCTGGTGCTGGGCCAAGAATATCAAATCCCGGGCGAGAACTTAAAGCAGTGGCAATGATTTGGGCTGTGTTTTGGACTTTAATCATATCTAAACTACTCAAGCGCAATAAAATTAACCTTCCATAGGGAGGATAATTAAGTGCTTGGCGTTGCTCTAATTCAGTTTGGCAAAAGGACTGATAATCATGTTGTTGTACCGCCCCAATTACCTGATGCTCTGGGGTGTAAGTTTGCACAATCACCCTACCCACATCATCACCCCTACCCGCACGCCCTGCTACTTGAGTTAAAGTTTGAAATGCCCGTTCACTGGCGCGATAATCTGATAAATGCAGTAAACCATCAGCAGAAACTACACCCACCAATGTCACCTGGGGTAAATCTAAACCTTTGGTAATCATTTGTGTTCCTACTAATAAATGGGCTTCACCCCTAGCAAATCTAGTTAGTAGAGTACGGTGTGCGCCTTTATTACGGGTAGTATCACTATCAAAACGAATATAACTCAACTGGGGAAACTGTCTTGCTAACTCTTGGGCGACCCGCTGAGTACCGCTACCAAAGAATTTGAGATAAGGTGAACCGCATTGTGGGCATTGTTGAGGATGCGATCGCGTATAGTTACAGTAATGACAGCGTAGTAACTGTGGCGCTCCTTCTTCAGTGTGGTGATAGGACAGCGACACATCACAATGGGGACATTCCATCACATACCCACAACTGCGACAAGACACAAAAGTACTGTGTCCCCGGCGATGGATAAATAAAATTCCCTGTTGTTGCTTCTGTTGTAACTGATGTAAAGCTGCTTGGAGCGACCTACTGAAGATAGAACGATTTCCCTGCTGTAACTCTAGGCGCATATCCACTAATTCCACTGGTGGTAATGGGCGAGAATTAATGCGTTCGGGAAGGGAAAGGTAATAACTAGGAATTGGTGTGGAGGAGTTTGTCAGACCGACCCAACTTTCTAATGACGGGGTAGCAGAACCTAAAACTAAGGGACAGTTTTCTAATTCCCCGCGCCATTGGGCGACGGTGCGAGCGTGGTAGGTGGGGATGGGAGAGTCTTGTTTAAAGCTGCTGTCGTGTTCTTCGTCTAGGATGATTAAACCTAAATTAGGTAAAGGCGCAAAAATGGCGCTACGAGTCCCGATGACTATTTGCGGTTCCCCGGTGAGCATTTGTCGCCACGTGTCATAACGTTCTCCTTCCGAAAGACCACTATGATAAACGCTAACCTTAGCCCCGAAACGAGCGCGAAAACGGTCTGTTAGCTGGGGTGTGAGTCCAATTTCTGGAACTAATACCAGGGCCGATTTTCCTTGGTTTAGTAGAGGTGCGATCGCTTGTAAATATACCTCAGTTTTCCCTGAACCTGTCACCCCATGCAACAGAACCTCAGCAAAACCATTTAAATCTTGAATGCTCTTCAATGCATTTGCTTGGTGATAATTTAAGGTTTTGGGGTGGTCTTGTGCTACTGCTAGTCCCTGTTCTGTTCGCAGCACTTGTTTTTCTTCGATCACAATGTAACCTTTTTGTGCCATGGTCTTCAGGGTAGAGGAACTAGCATGACAAATTTGCAACAGTTCCCTTTGCCACAATTCTCCCCCACGCTGTCGCAGTATTTCCAAGATTTCTCTTTGACGTTCGGTTAAACTATTATCAATAGCACCAATTAAAGTCACCGCTTTTTGTAGTTTTGGCCGATTGATTCGCGGTGTTTCTAAATAACTTTCTACTAACCCAAATCGCAATAACTCCCGCACACCCTTATAGGCGGTTTTGACTTTTTGTTGCAAGTAGACTAGGCTATAGTCTCCTGCTAATTGACCTTGCAAAAGGTTGAGAACTTGCTGGGCTGCGGGACTAAGGAAGGTTAAACTTGAGGAGATTTGTCTGTTTATTTGTGCATCCTCAACCAAGCGGATACGACGTTGCGATCGCCCTAGTAATCCTGGTGGTAATGCTACCCGGATTACCTGAATTAAGGGCGTATAGTAATATGCAGCTACTCGATTTAATAACTCCCAATAAGTCCTGGGGAAGAACCCGGCGCTGACTATCTCTTCTACATCCTTGATTTTTTCTGGTGGTAGATCAATATTTAGTTCTGCCAACAACCTAATGGCGATCGCTCCTACTTTTTGAGTACCAAAGGGTACACTTAAAATATCACCTGGTTTGACTTTTAACTCACTGGGTAATCTATAAGTAAATAATCCCGTAGTTCCTGGACAGTCTACCAACACTTCAACCCACCGATTCACATTTACTGATTGGTAACTTTCCCCCGGTTCAGCCACCAGTAAATGCAGTGATTTTATTTGAGTTTTATACATATATTTTTTTGTCAACAAATCAGGTTCTAATTTCTACTTAATTGTTTCGGCGCTAGACAAGTTCATCAAATATTTTTATTTCCCTGAAGTCAAATGTATTTGATCATACTTTTATACCCATAAAAATTGATATTTTCCATATATGTAATGTACCAGACAATTTTGTCTTAACAATTCGTGGCATAAATATTTAAAATCCTCTATAAAAAACCCAATTGTCTTTCCAGGGATTCCGGAAATGGTCTGAATAACTACTAAATAGGATATAGTGTTTTTCATCCTGTTGATAGATATTCAACCCTTTGTACATATGAGATGCTTTTATACAAATAAACTATTTTGTAAAATTAGACTAGTCAAACCATGCCCTTGAGGAACCTGGATGAAGTCAGTACCGAACCCAAACCAAGATGATGATTTATTATTATGTAGTAAATTCTCACCGATGAAGCAGAAAAACTCATGTAACTTATAAAAGATTAACGCTAGGGGGTATTTACCCGAGTTTTTTATATTTGTTAAGGTGGATAAAGGTTGAGGGCATTTGACAGATTCGGGTATTGACGAAAAAAAATCAGGAATATCTGTGTTGGAACCTGAGAAGATAGTTTCTGGGAGCCAAAACCACTATTTGTTAGAGGTTCTATCTAACACAGAACCACGAAAAACCAGCTAGGGGCTGATTTTCACTAATGAATAAGCAATTAGCTTTCCGGGTATATTCTTCTGACAAAAGGGTGCATTTGTTGGTTAGGGAAAACTACCAAGCTTAAAGCAGCGTGTCATGAAATTATGTACCAAACAAAGCAAAAATCCCTAAAGGAAACTATGAACATTGCTGAATTGGGAACAATGGAAATACTGGAAACTACAGTCGAACATGAAGAAAACTCAGTGGAACTTTTAGAATCAATGGTAGAGTCAGAACCCCCAATCATCGAAAATCTGGAATCAGAAGAACGTGATGGGGATGACATGGCTGCAGCAAGGCCTTCAGGATACAACAAAACTGAGCATGATGATGCTGTAGGGGCGTTTTTTAAAGAAATGGCGCGTTATCCCCTCTTAAAACCCGAAGAAGAGGTAGAGTTAGCCCGCAGAGTCCGGTTTCTCGAGGAGGTCAGGGAGGTACAAGCTGCATTGGAATTAGAACTGGGACAGTCAACCACTAAGCTACAAATAGCCTCCCAGCTAGAAATGACAGAAAAGCAGCTAGAAAACCGCTTATATCAAGGTCGAGTCGCGAAACGTAAAATGATTCGTTCCAACCTGAGATTGGTGGTGTCCATTGCTAAACGGTACCTGAATCGCGGTGTACCTTTTCTAGATTTAATCCAGGAAGGCGCTATGGGTTTAAATCGTGCTACGGAAAAATTTGACCCAGATAAAGGTTATAAGTTCTCCACATACGCCTACTGGTGGATTAGACAAGCAATTACCCGCGCGATCGCCAATGATGCGCGAACCATCCGGTTACCCATCCATATTGTTGAGAAACTCAACAAGCTCAAAAAAGCCCAAAGAGAACTCAAGCAAAAACTCTCTCGAAATCCCAATGAAGCCGAAATGGCCCAAGCGTTGGAAATTAGTGTCCAACAACTGCGCCAATTGCAACAATTAAGGCGACAAGCACTTTCTCTGAATCACCGTGTGGGTAAAGAGGAAGACACAGAACTGATGGACTTGTTAGAAGACGAAGATAACCTGTCTCCAGAAGCAAAAATGAATGAAAACATGATGCGTCAGGAGATTTGGGATGTCTTGGGTGATGTGCTCACCCCCAGAGAGAAAGATGTGATATCTTTACGCTACGGCCTGACCACCAGCGAACCTTGTACCTTAGAAGAGGTTGGTAATATGTTCAATCTGTCCCGTGAACGAGTACGACAAATTCAAAGTAAAGCCATGCGCAAGTTGCGCCGTCCTCATATCGCCAAGCGATTAAAGGGATGGTTAATTTAATTCCTAATTCATAATTATTAAATAAGGTAAGCAGAGAACCCCACCACCAACACCAGTTTATTTGCCAATTTCTAAGTATGGCTAGGCCACACCAGGTATTAGGCCAGGGGTGAAAGCCAACTCATCTGTTTACGCCTAAGTCATTTTGTGTTACAGGATGTTTAAGATACCTGAAAATTAAATCTTGCATTCTGGTTAAGCTAGGCTTTCTGTCTGTTCCTAAGCTTCCTTAGGAGTTGCTCATATATTTAGGCACATCCTCATCCCAACTAATCCAAAAATTCGCTGTAGACTATGGTCTATAAACTATACATGATCAATTAATGACTGGTTCTGACAATTTGATTTTGCGTTTTGCTGAACCCTCTGATAGCAAAGTACTGTTTAATTTAATTCAGGGGCTGGCTGAGTATGAAAAATTATCCCACGCTGTAACTGGTAATGCTTTGGCCCTTGAGGAGCATTTATTTGGCTCTCCCAGGTATATTGAGTCCATCTTAGCCGAATATGCAGGGCAAGCAGTTGGTTTCGCGCTGTTCTTTCACAACTATTCTACCTTCTTGACTAAGCCGGGAATTTACTTAGAGGATTTGTTTGTTTTACCGGAATATCGCCGTCAAGGTGTTGGTAAGGCTCTTTTGTCTAAAGTAGCGCAAATAGCTGTAGAGCGCAATTGTGGACGCTTAGAATGGAGTGTCTTGGACTGGAATGAGTCGGCACAAGCATTCTACCGCAGTATGGGGGCTACTATTTTGGATGATTGGCGCATTTGTCGCGTTACTCAAGAGGCTATGGAACAGTTAGCAAATCGAGGTAGAAGCGAGAAATTAAAATCTCTTTGATAGTTTCTGCTCACAATCAAGTTTGACAGATTGTCTTTTGACGCGGGCAATTAGTTGAACTCACAATAGTTGTCAAGGGTCTTTGTCAGCAATTAACCGTTTTTGAGGAGAACACAAAATGAAAAAAATTATTTCTCTGATACTTCTAACCATAACTATCTTTACCTTGGCCTTTAGTAGTCCAGCTTTAGCAGCAGATACTATTAATGGAGCGAAAATATTTAGTGCTAATTGTGCTGCTTGTCATGCTGGTGGGAGAAATTTGGTTCAAGCTAATAAAAGTTTGAACAAGAATGATCTAGAAAAATACAATATGTACTCCCTAGAGGCCATTATTAGTCAAGTTACAAATGGCAAAGCTGCTATGCCAGCTTTTAAGGGTCGTTTAAAACCAGAACAGATTTCTGATGTATCTGCTTATGTCTTAGAACAAGCAGATCAAGGTTGGAAGAGGTAGATTCCTCCAGCTTTGGGGGACTCTACTAAATCAGGGTATAACCTTAAATGCTGCAACCGCTGCACTCGCTCTCCCTTTTGCTGGATCAGCATTAGGGAATAATGCCTTTCTGACAATTGGTAACGAAGCATCTCAAATGCTGTGGCTTGCGTGTGGTATTAGTTCACCCAAGTCTTAGTCAAAAATTTAACAATTAGGGGTGATTTTTGCCCCGTTAATCCAACTTGGCCAAAATTGTTAACCAGGATGCTTATGACTTATTTCTGGCGATTATTCCTGACTCTCGGGCTGGCTTTTCTCCTCAATTGTTCAAATACCATTGCATATTCCTTACCCATTGTCAATAGACTTACAGTCAGTGATTTTTTAAGTCTGGATGTAAATAATATGCAGAGTGGTAATTACCAGCCAGCAGGAAAAAATTTTCACCAAGTGCCGCCACTTCAGGCAAATGATGCTTTAGCTGACACTGATCGATGTCAAACTCATGTGCAATTACAAGATTACCACCAAGCAATTATAAATTGCAATCAAGCTATAAATTTAGCCCCAGATAATTGGCAAGCCTATTTACTCCGAGGACTAGCACATTATAGACGAGGCGAGGATTCAGCTGCCATAGCCGATTATAATCGGGTGATCGCTCTTGAGCCTGTTGATTTTCGAGCTTACTACAACCGGGGTCTAGCCCATACCGGTGAGGGAAAATACTCCCAGGCTATTACTGATTATAATTTAGCCCTAACTCAAATTCCCTCAACCACAAGTTTATTCCTCGCCGAAATCTACAATGATCGAGGTTTAGCCTACTTACTCTTACAAAACTATCCAGCTGCTATCCTCGACTTTAATCGAGCAATTCGCCTCAATGACCAGGATCATAGAGCTTACTTTAATCGTGGTTGTGCGGAGGGCAGAAATGGTAATAACCTGAGTGCCATCCGTAATTTTTCCCAAGTTATCAAACTTGAGCCTGGCTATGCCCCAGCTTACCTAAATCGGGGTATAGCTCGATATGATTTAGGATATCATCAAGGCGCGATCGCCGACCTGAAAAAAGCATCTGAATACTTTCAAAATCAAGGAAAAAGTATCGCCTATAAAATAACTATCGACTTACTTCACAATTTGCAACAAAAAATCGAATTGCTCACGGAAATCGCACTGTTATACCCTTAAGGAAATTCAGCAAGAAAATATTTCTAGCTAGAGGTAGAAATATATTAAGTCTGTTCAACATTAGTGATAATACTCGTTACTATTGATATGAGTGACCATCAAAAAGATTAATTATCCCATCCTATGTATGACTCATCGATGGACTCCTGCGAAGAAGTGGAAACTGGGGAGGATGCTCCACCGTTACCATTGCCTGAACAAGGGAACATCCAGGAGAATCAAAATATATTCGGTGATCAAACAATAACCGACATAGCCACAGAAATTACTAAACTTCCCTGTGGTTGGCAGGCTGAAGCCTTCTATAAGCTACCGAGAAATCAAGCGATCGCAGTTTATCAATACCTGAATAGTAGCGTGCAAGAACGCCTCAGAGAAGACTTTCACAAACAAGACACCTTAAATTTTACTGCCGAATTATCCCCCCAAGAGCGCCGACAACTCTTTGAATTACTGTACACACCTAACCCCCAAGAGAATGAGGAACATAGCCCCCTAGGAATTGTCAAACGGCGCTTAGGTTGGCTGTTCATTCTGCTGGTTGCCAGTACCAGTACTACAGCTGTAATTAAAAGCCAGCAAGAGATTTTGCAGCAAGTAGTTGTCCTGGCTAGCTTTATCCCCCTTCTGATTGCCTACGGAGGAAACGTTAGTACACAAACAGCCACAGTTGTTGTACGTGCGCTCCATTCCCAGAAGTCTCAATTCAACGCTCTGATAACACAAGTTCTTTACCGAGAGATGACCGCTGGTATGATTATCGGGGTAATTCTGGGAATCCTGGTAACAGGGGAAGCATTACTATTACAAGATAATCCCATTGTGGCACTAGTAATAGGCATAAGCCTCTTTGCTATTTCCCTCTTAGCCAGTTTCTGCGGCTCCATGCTGCCATTCTTCTTCCAGGTGCTAGGATTTGACCCAGCTTTAATGTCTGCTCCTTTAGCTGCTACCCTTGTAGATGTAGCGGGAATCCTAATTTACCTGCAAATAGCACGGTTGATATTAGACATTTAAATCAAGCAAAACCTTTTGTGAGTGGGTATCTTACCTGCTCATTAGCGTAGGTTGACAAGCTCCCCTATGATATTGATAGCCACATCAGTATTCAGTATTCGGAGTAATTTTGTGCACAGACTACTCATATTGCCCATAACCACAATATTCCTATTCATAAATACTTTTACCTTCCCTGTTATGGCAGCAGACATCAATCATGGGGCAGAAATTTTTAGTATTCATTGTGCCGGATGTCATATCAACGGCGGTAACATTATCCGACGGGGAAAAAACTTGAAAAAGCCAGCCCTAGAAAAATATGGTATGAACACCATAGAAGCAGTCACATCTATAGTCACCAACGGCAAAAATAATATGTCAGCCTACCAAGACCGCCTCACCCCAGAGGAAATACAAGCAGTAGCCTCATATGTACTCCAACAAGCCGAAACCGGTTGGCGTTAAACACCCACAACTGATATCTACATCTGTGGTTCCTATAAAAATCAAAGATTAAAAATATGCCATTACCACTACAAAGCCGACTGCAATTCACCCCCGACCTAAATATTTGTCGCATCTTAAATGGGATGTGGCAAGTTTCCGGCGGACACGGACGCATTAACCCCAAAACCGCAATAGACGCGATGTTTCAATACATGGATGCAGGTTTTACCACTTGGGACTTAGCAGACCATTATGGACCGGCGGAAGATTTTATTGGTGAGTTTCGCCGTCAAGTGATTAAAACCCGTGGTGAACAGGCTTTAGCTGGGATCCAAGCCTTCACCAAATGGGTACCTCGTCCGGGAAAAATGACCAAAAAGCTCGTAGAGGAAAATATCAACATTTCCCTCAAAAGGATGGATGTAGCATCTTTGGACTTGATGCAGTTCCATTGGTGGGAATATCGAGACCCCAATTATCTAGATGCCCTTAAGTATATGGCAGAACTACAAACTGAGGGTAAGATTAAGCATTTAGCCTTAACTAACTTTGATACGGAACACCTGAAAATTATTGTCGATGCAGGGATTAAAATAGTTTCTAATCAAGTACAATTTTCTCTGGTTGACCGCCGTCCCTTAGTCAATATGGTCTGGTTTTGTCAAGAGCATGACATCAAACTCTTTACTTACGGTTCTCTGTGCGGTGGTTTGCTATCAGAGAAATATTTGGGTAAACCAGAACCGCGAGGAAATGAATTAACTACGGTTAGCTTAAGAAAGTATAAAAATATGGTAGATGCTTGGGGGAATTGGCAGTTATTTCAAGAACTGCTATCTACACTCAAGCAAATTGCCCAGAGGCATAATGTCAGTATTTCTAACGTAGCAACACGTTATATTTTAGATCAGCCATCTGTGGGAGGGGTGATAGTTGGCGCAAGATTAAGTATATCTGAACACATAGAAGATAATGAAAAAATATTTAGTTTTACCCTAGATACACAGGAGAGCGATCGCATTAATTCTATTTGCAGCCAGTCACGGGATTTATATCAATTAATTGGCGACTGCGGCGACGAGTATCGGCGATAACTACAACCAACAGGAGCAGTTTCTAGTATGCAACCTAGCACTACCCCCAAACCCAGCCTTATAGGCGGGAATCTCCGTTCTATCCATCATATTGCCCTCAATGTCAAGGATATGCAAGCTTCACGCTACTTCTACGGTACTATTTTAGGTTTGCATGAACTCACTGGGGAGGAGGTACCAGCCACCTTAGTAGAACTGGTGAATACAGGGAAAGTCGCTAACTTTGTCACTCCCGATGGGACAATTTTAGATTTATTCTGGACACCGGAATTATCACCACCAGATCCCAATCCAGAAAAAACCTTTACCAGAGCATACCATCTCGCCTTTGACATAGATCCGCGATTATTTGAGTCAGCTGTCACAGTCCTGAGAGAAAATCACATTCTGATCGCCCATGGGCCTGTGACTCGTCCTACAGGTAAAGGTGTATACTTTTATGATCCCGACGGGTTTATGCTAGAAATTCGCTGCAATCCCACATCAGACTAAAAATCTCAATTCCTCTGGTGGTTACACCCTGCTGAAGCACAACTCGCAGGGTTGCATCAAATTGATTAACCAAAAGTTGAGTTATTCCAACCCCACATTGTAGCCTTAACATCCACAAATTCTATATAAATCCGATTTTCAGGGACACCTAAATAATGGTGAATCTTTTGGCAAAACTCATGAGTCATGGCTTGAGTTTGCTGATGTTTCATAGTCCCTATACTTTTAATTTCAATATAGCAAGCCGGGTCTGTAGTCCCTGCAAAAGTCATAGGAATATCCGACTCAAAGGCGGTCATCACGTAAGATTCAGGTTTGCCTAAATGTTGTGCTAACTTGCTGGATAAGTTCTTGAGCATGCTTTCAACATCTGCTCTGTGAGGCATAGATACAGAAGTTTGGACTTTGAGTAAAGGCATAGTATTGAGTTAGAATTACAGTTTTTGTGAATATCCTTAACTTTATCGAACTCCGGGGAAAATGGATATAGCTGATAGATGTTTAATTATGGGTTGAGCGAAATATATGACTGTGTTCGGGATGGTATAAACGCGATCTCCGCCGGGAGGGAGTATCCCATGGCTGTTGTCCTGGTACAAGTGCTGGACTAATGATATAAAGTGTGGTACGAATTAGGTTATGTTCATGAGTAGAGTTTGCCATTTCCCGCAATGGCACAACCATGATTTTCTCATCAGGCCAGCCCACGCGAAAGCAAATGGCTACGGGCGTATCCTCGGGATAATGTGCTAAAAGTTTGGCTTGGGCGGTTTCTATGTGACGCGCACTTAGATATAAACACAGACTAGCTTGATGTGCTGCTAGGGAGGCTAACTCCTCCGTGGGGGGGACGTGAGTCCGTCCACTGATGCGCGTGAGGATAATGGTTTGGACTAAACTGGGTACAGTTAACTCAATTTTGAGCTTCGCCGCTGCAGCTTGAAAGGCGCTAATACCAGGGATGATCTCAAAGGGGATATTAGCCTTAGCTAAGAGTTGCATTTGCTCATGAATAGCACTGTAAAGGCTGGGATCTCCAGAATGGAGACGGACTACAGATTTTTGCGATCGCACCGCTGCCCTCATCAGTGCTAAAATTTCCTCTAAGGTCTTATTTGCAGTGGGGATAATTTCCGCATCTTCTCCACATAAATTTACAATTTCTTCTGGTATTAAAGAATCAGCAAATAAAATTACATCTGCAACCGCCAGGAGTTTCTGGGCTTTGACTGTTAGTAACTCCGGATCTCCTGGTCCTGCTCCCACAATATAAACTGCTGGTTGGAGAATATCTGGATTATTTTTCATACAAATAATAATGATTTATTTTCTGTAATTTACGCGAGATATAAATGACAAAAAGCTTTTTTTGGGATTTTGGCTTTAAGTTTCCGGATGGTTCTTTAATTATTAGTAGAGATGAATGGTAGATGCACCCTGGTTAGGCCCTAGAGTTTACTCTAGGGCATTTTTTCCCTATATATCCCTTATTTATTCATCCCCATTTAGCAGAATCACATCAGGTAAAGAGCGTTTAAATAAGTACATCCAACCTAACCCTGCTAGACTCAATACTATAGCAATTAAACTCACAACTTGGGCAATCCGCAATGATCCCAGCATTAAACTGTCAATGCGAAAACCCTCAATCCAGAAGCGACCTAAACTGTATCCCACCACATAAAATAAAAATATTGTCCCTAAACGCCACCGTGGTTTCCCAGATAAACCACGAAAAAATAAAGTAATTAATAAGGCGAATACTATTAAATTCCACAGTGATTCGTAGAGAAATGTGGGATGGAAATATTCAAAATTAATTAAAGCTGGAGGACGGTTTTGGATAGGAATATATAGCTTCCAAGGTAAATTGGTAGGAACACCAAAGGCTTCGGAATTAAAGAAGTTTCCCCAACGTCCAATTGCTTGTCCTAAAATCAGCGAAGGGGCGACTAAATCAGCTAATTGCCAAAAAGAAACCCTATTGAGTTTAGCAAAGATTAAAGCTGCTAAAGTACCACCCATAATCGCTCCGTGAATGGCAATACCTCCTTGCCAAATAGCGATAATTTTCTCTGGATGCTGCTCATATTCTGACCATTGAAATAAAACATAATAAAGCCGCGCTGCGGGAATCGCTCCAATCACTAACCAAATCGATAAATCAGCAATCAAGTCTGGGTTAACATGACGGCGCTTTGCTAGATACTGGGAAAGGCTCACACCAGTGATAACTGCTATGGCAATTAATAATCCATACCAGCGGATACTGATGGGCCCTATGTCCAGGATGACTGGACCGGGAGACGTAAATTCAAATGCTAAAGGCAAAGTGTAAATATCCAGTCCCATATGAATTACTAGTTTTGATACGTAAAGACCCTGAATATAATTTCAGGGGATATCAGGTAATTAATAGATATTATGGCAGTAGCTGCCATGAAAGCCCTAGGAGGTGTTTACACCAGAGTCATTTTGTGTTAAAGTTATCCTACCAGGTAAGGGTAATCAACCTAATCATACCCTATGTCGCCTAACAGGTCACACTGTGCCTTGACAATTAAGTCTTGCTGGTTCTACTTCCAAGTTCTAGTACCACCACAGAAGTAGGTAAAATACTCACAGGTGCTAGACCACCAGTATTAATACCAAAACAACATTTGCAGTTGTGCAACTAGGGTAAGACAGACCCAAAGTTAACGCTTGTGGAGAGAACCACCTCTAGAACAAATACCGCAAGGAATTGATTCTAAGTGGACTCGTTGAATCAAGAATCTCTGTGTCCTTTGACCGGGGAGTGTCAATAGAGTAGCTTTGGTATATTGAAAATTTTGTGATTGCTATTTATCCCGGTAGCTTTGACCCCATCACTTTAGGTCACCTTGATATCATTAAGCGTGGTAGTCGGCTGTTTGAGCAGGTGATTGTTGCTGTACTCAGGAATCCTCATAAAGTACCACTGTTTACTGTACAGGAAAGATTAAATCAAATTCGTCGCACGACTCAACATCTGACTAATGTGGAGGTTGACAGTTTTGACGGTTTGACTGTTAACTATGCCCAACAACGACACGCACAAGTTTTATTACGAGGCTTACGGGCAATTTCCGACTTTGAAGTAGAGCTACAAATGGCTCATACTAATAAAACTATTTCCACTCAAATAGAAACTGTTTTTCTGGCGACATCTAATGAGTATAGTTTTTTGAGTAGTAGTGTGGTAAAAGAGATTGCAAGATTTGGCGGATCTGTTGATCATCTTGTTCCCCAAGAAATTGCTCTGGATATATATAAATGCTACAACCACACTTCTCCGACGAATTGAATGACAACGGTACCTATCCCCCCGCGGAAGAGTATACCAATGGAACCGAAGGCGTAAATATTATCGAGGAACTTAATCGTTTAGAGGATTTAATTCTCTATGGTTTTTGTATTCCTTTCACTGGACGCACTATAGTTGATGAAGATAAGCTGATTGAACAAATCGATTTTATTCGCCTTTCTTTACCAGGGGTTTTTCAGGAAGCAACTTTTGTGCTGCAACAAAAGCAAGAGGTTATCCAAGAAGCTCAAGAGTATGGAAGGCAAATTATTGAAGCAGCTCAAGCTAAACGAGGGCAAATTTTAGCTGAAAGTGATATTCTCCGCGAAGCGGAACAAAAGGCCCAGGAGTTGCGCAGACAAGTTCAGCAGGAGTGCGAGGCGATGATGCAAGCAACTCTGGCGGAAATTGAGCAAAAGCGCCGCAGTTGTGAGGAGGAGTTGGAGCAGCTGCGCCGAACTGCTGTAGCTCAAGCCCAAGAAATCGAAAATGGTGCGGATGAATACGCTGATACTGTCCTGGAAAATATGGAGAAGGATTTGCAGGATATGTTAGGTATTATTGTCAATGGTCGCCAGCAGTTACGCCGTAATATGTCTCCTACGGGTAGTTCACACTCTCCCCACCAGAAATAGATGATTTTCATCTGTGTTTATTAGTCAAGGTATCAATTTAAGGTTTAAATGTAAGAACATAAAAGTAATTTTCTATAAAGTGTAGGTAAAGTCATTTACTAACATTCCGGGAACTAAACTACCCCCTAATTGGCGACTCTCATAAGTTCCCACATTGGGGATAAATTCTTGGAAGTTGGTAAAGTCTACAAGATTATCTCCCCAAAAACGATAGAGAGTTTCATCAAAGCGTAAATTTTCAATAGGGGCGATGATTTCGCCGTTTTCTACCCAAAAACAAGCATAACGAGTCATCCCGGTAATTCTCCCGGTGGGGCGATCGCTCCAGTTGAGATAATGTAAATTGGATATATATAGTCCTGTATCTAATCTCCTGAGAATTTCATCAACGCCTAAATTACCCGGACTGATGTGGGGCGATCGCAAGGTTTCCGAGCTATTAGCACCGTTGGCGATTTTACCGTATTCCTTGGCGGTGCGAGAATTAACTAGAGTATTAACTAAAACCCCCTGTGTAATTATGGGTAACTCAGGAGCTACCATTTCTCCTAATTGATTAAATCGGGGTACAAACCCCTGTTGAAAGTTTTCTTTTAAAGTAAATTTAGGGGAGAGTTGTTTTTCTTGGCGTGATAGCATAGCCAAAGCACTGCTTCCCTGTTGTAAATCAGCCTCACTTACCGCTGACCAAGAAAGCATATCTAATAAATCTGCTACCGCTGCGGGAGCAAAATAAGTTTTATACTGTCCCGGTGTCAATTGTTTAGCTGGACGGGAAAGTAATTCTAGTTGGGTTTTAGCTGCGTTCATCTTGGCGATGTAAGCGCTTTCATCCCAATGACTACCAGCAAGGATGACTTTAACCGCTTGTCCACGGGTATCAAATAGGGAATAATCTAAGGTAAAGGTATCAGTGGTGAACCAGTGTTTTTGACCTTGAGAATCAGCATAGCCTTTAATGACTAACCCTCCGGCATAAAGACCAGTAAAGTCTAATTCTCCCACCTGGGCTAATATAGTTTGAACTACTGAATCTGGTGGTAATAATTGCCCAGAATTGACTTCGCGACTAATATTATTTCCTGATGGTAATACTAAATGGGGGTCAAGGGGTAAAACTTTCAATTCTTCCCGCAGTTCGAGTAATGCTGTGTATGCTGCGAGGGAGTCTATTTCCCTGTTTCCTGTTAAGGGAAAACAGCGAAAGCTGCGGCGCTGATTTTCCATTAAGGTCAATTCTATGGAACCGTCAGCAACTACACCTGTTTGTCTGACTTTCCCATGATTGAAACGAGTAAATTGGCTGTGTTCACTGCTGAGTATGAGGGTAAATTGTTCGGTAGCTGTTTTTTGTATGAGTAGTGTTTCTATAAGTTGATTGAAGCTGTTTTCTAAGGTCATGGGGTGTTTTGGATGGGGAATTTCTGGGAGTAGTTAGGGATGAGGGGGTTGATATAGCAAAAGTAGCAGGATTCTTGTGGGTGGGGTAATTTGCAGTTGTTTAACCACCCCCAAAAACCTCGACATTAGCAAATACACACAGGGGGGAACCATGTCCTACCCAAATGGCTTGGTTGGGTTCACCTTTACCACACATGGCGGTACCATACATTTCCCAGGTGTCGGCATTGCCTATGTGGGTGAGACTGTGCCAAAATTCTGGAGTGGTGGCTCTATAGTTGGGGTTCCGTAGGGTTTTAGTGAGTTGACCGTTTTCAATTAATTTGGCATATTCACAACCAAATTGGAATTTATAACGGCGGTCGTCTATTGACCAGGAGCGATTGGATTCCATGTAAATGCCATGTTCTATACTGCTAATAATTTCCGCTGTGGTTTGCTTCCCTGGTTCTAGGTTTAAGTTAGCCATGCGGTCTATGGGGGGACGGTTCCAAGAACAAGCACGAGCGCAAGCTACACCGGGTATATTGGCTCTAGCTTGGCTTTCCAAGCTACCTAGTCCCCTTTGTAGTACGCCTTCTTTAATCACATATTCTTTTGTGGCTACTGCGCCTGTATCGTCAAATCCGTAGCTAGCAAATTCACCGGGTACGGTGGGGTCAAAGGTGATGTTCATCAGTGGTGAACCATAAGCTAGGTTACCAAAGTCACTTGGTTTCACAAAGCTCCCCCCTGCGTAGTTGCGTTCGTCTCCTAGAATTCGGTCAATTTCTAAGGGATGTCCGACGCTTTCGTGAATTTGCAGCATCATTTGGTCTGGTGCTAGGAGTAGGTTGGTGCGGGTGTTGGGACATTCTGTGGCGGTTAGCAGTTCTACTGCTTGCTCCCCAACTTGCTGCACTCGCTGCCATAATTGCTCTTGTTTTAATAGCTCCCATCCGCCTTGATAGCAGTGTGCTTGCCAACCATTGTTACTGCGTTGTTGGACTATTGTACCATCTTGGGCGATCGCGCCATAATGGGTTCCTAATGAGACAATTTTTTGATATAGTTCGGAGCCGTTACTGCTGACAAACCAAGTTTCCATCTCGGTGGTGGTGGCGCTGGCTGAGGTTTGGACAATTTTGTCATTAACTTTTAATGTCTGACATACACGTACCAGGAAATTATTGATTTCTCCAGGACACAAACCATCTAAGGGTTCCAGGTAGGGTGAGTTATATTCCCCCACGACTTTGGGGCGTTGATTGGTGTTAAAGGGATATATCCACCATTTGCTAGCTGCTAGCGCTTGTTGATATGCTCTATGGGCTGCTGCTTGTAGTGATGGTATTTCTAGGGAGTTTGTAGCTGCATAACCAATACAGCCATTAACTAGGACTTCTACCATGGCTCCGATGGTGGAGGATTTACCGTTGATTTGGGGTAAGCCATCCCGCACATTGCGAGTGGAGCAGCTTGTTTTGACGGCTCTCATTCCTACCCAATCTGCTGCAATGTTGAGATGAGCGATCGCTTGTGTCAGTTCAGACCACATATTGATAGTAAATTATGAATAGGTTAATTACAAGTTAATTCTTTATACTACAAAATTAGAACAGGTAAACCCCAAGCACCCGCACCAAACTATACAGATGCGGGAATATGTTTATTCCTAAGAGGATGTTTGACTATAATCGGAAACAAATGCAGTGCTGACTTTGCCCGTGGTATCAAATATATAAGAAGGTCTCCACAAGTTGGGTAGTCTGCGTAGCTCCGGAAATTCCCGGCGCAAAATTCTGCAAGAACGACCTTGAAAGGCTTTTACTACTTGAGCAATAGAGTGATGGTGGTCATACTCAATTTGTAAATAAACTTGATCTGGCGAGATTTCTAGAGCTTTAATCATCCATTTTTTGTCATCAGCAACAGTCTGAAAGACTTTAATACACTGCTGCTTGAGAAGTGCGCTCTCACCAAATATTCTTTCATGTCCGTAGGTCATCCAGATCAAGTGAACACTGACTAAGCCAATGGCATCACTGTAATGATTGTATAGAGGTTGCATTTGGATGTCTATTCTTTTTTTGCCAGAACAATGGTATCATATTTACATTATGTCTAAAGTAGAACTTAACAAAAAGCTTACATTGTCTATTGTAAATAGATGTATTTGCTGACCTGAGAGTGTATATCAAGGTGTAATCTAAAATTTAATTTTCCGTTCTAGGAGAGACAGGATCTGATATTGTGGCCCCATCTGAATTTGATTGATTATCTGAAGTTACAGATAAGTTGCAAACAGCAGATTTTTCTTCACTTAACAACTTCGGCTGTAAATAAAGATTCTCGACAAGTACACCTACACCCGCTACCCAAGGGGGGACAATGACAGCGCCAATAATTCCTAAAACCTGTGTTCCTCCCAGTACAGCTAAAAGTTGATATAAAGGATGCACTCGCACCGAAGAACCCACTAACAGGGGGTCAAGAACATAAGTTTCTATGTTTTGAATAATCACAAATAACAGCAATACCCACAGAAAAGTTAAACCACTTTGGGGAATAGCGACAATTAAAGCTGGAATGGCCCCTAAGACTGGACCGACAAAGGGAATTAAGTTAGTAAACCCCGCAATTACACCTAGAGCTAAGGCAAATTCTGACAGTCCTAAAATCCTCAATCCCACGGTAATCACAATACCGAGAATGGCGGAAACTAAGACTCGTCCTTGAATATATCCTCCCATGCGGCGAGAAATAGGGATAACTTGCTCCCTCAGACGTTGGTCCCAAGGTTGGGGAAACAGACTCACCAGACCTTTAATTAAGTTTTGACTTCCAGCTACCATATAGGCGGATATGACCAGGGACAAAATCAGATTAACTACCCCGCCAATAAAGCCACGAGTAAAGCCGAAGGAACGCACAACTAGCTGTTGACTCGAACGCAGTAACCAATTAGCTATGGACTGGAGGTCAAAAAATTCTTCGACTGACTCTATTTGAGTGATTCCCAGGCGCAGAGCCAAATTTTCAGCAGCATTCCACAAATTATCTAAATATATCGGTAGTCTACTAGCTAGTCGCTGAATTTGTTCAGAAACCGATGGCCCAATGATTAAGCCAGCCCCAATTAATCCAGAAATTAGGCTAACATAGACAATAATTACCCCTAGCCAACGGGGAAGACGTATTTTTTCCGCAGCGTTGACTAGGGGGGCGATCGCAGATGCCAAGACTACGGCAATCATTAAAATTACTAGTAAGCTCCGTAATTGCCACAGGAGAACGACGAAGAAAAAGGTGGCAACAATCAGGAAAAGGTCAGATAAGTAAATAGACTTACGCGGTTCGGACATATTTGATTATGTAGTCATTAGTGATGAGAAAATTCCAGAGATGGCAGTGGGATTTTATGATTATGATCGGTAATAATAGGGTAAAAAGGCAGAGACCGCAGTTGCCTATTTCTAGGCTAGTGCGACAGATAGGAATTAACATTATTTTTGATATTTGATTACATCTCTATGGAAACATTTGTTACTCCCCAATTAAACAAAATGGATGCACCGAGGCAAGGAATACCAGTGACAATTATTACTGGGTTCCTTGGTAGTGGCAAGACGACTTTATTAAATCATATCCTTAGTAACCAACAAGGTTTAAAGACTGCGGTTTTAGTCAATGAATTCGGGGAAATTGGGATTGATAATGAGCTAATTGTCTCCAGAAAAGAGAACATAGTGGCTCTGAACAATGGTTGTATTTGCTGTACTATTAACAATGATTTGGTAGATGCAGTTTACCAAGTCTTAGAAAGGGAAGAGAACTTAGATTATTTGGTGGTGGAAACTACGGGGTTGGCTGACCCGTTACCGGTGGCTTTAACTTTTCTGGGTACGGAGTTACGAGATTTAACCCGTCTGGACTCAATTATTACGGTGGTAGATGCAGCTAACTACAGTTTGGATTTATTTAACTCTGAAGCGGCATATAGTCAAATTGCCTATGGTGATATCATTATCCTGAATAAGGCAGATTTGGTTGATGAGCAGGCTTTGAATGATTTGGAACGGAAAATCAATGATGTGAGAGAAGGTGCTAGAATTATCCGTACGCAGCGATCGCAAGTTCCACTGGGTTTAATTCTCAGTGTGGGCTTGTTTACCTCTGACAGGTATTTTCAGGAAGTGGATGACCATGACCACTCAAAGTGTGACCATGACCATGATCACCATAACCATGATCACCATAACCATGATCACCATTTAGAAAATGATGGTTTCAGTTCTATTTCTTTTGAAAGTGGCCAGCCTTTTAGTATTAGAAAATTTCAGTATTTCTTAGATAACGAATTACCGACAAATATTTTCCGAGCTAAAGGAATTCTCTGGTTTGAAGAAAGTCCTAACCGTCATATTTTTCATCTGTGCGGTAAACGGTTTACTTTAGATGATGATGAATGGAGAGGTACACCCAAAACCCAGTTAGTGCTAATTGGTCAAAATTTGGATGAGGAAGGTCTGATTTTTCAGTTAGAAAACTGCATTTGTGTAGGTTCTCAAAAGTAACCATAGTAAATGTCAATAAGTGAGGTACAGGAGTTTTACCATTTAAATTTTTACCTTATATACTGAGAAAATGCTGAGGTGGGAAGCCCACAAAGGTGGGTTTTTCCATGCTTTTTTTTACCTAGGTCTTCCCAGTGTGGTGACATATATCACGGCTTCGTCAGAGGGAATGCCTAAAATCTCATTCACTTGGTCGTCAAAGAAGCCACCAATACCACTGACGCCTACGCCCAAATGGGTGGCGGCTAAATTTAGCCTTTGTCCTAAATGTCCAGCATCCATGTGTAAATAACGGTAAACGCGATCACCATATTGAGCGATGGCGGATTGAAGATCAGCGGTATGGAATAGGACTACCGCAGCATCCCGGCCTAAATCTTGTCCCAAGCAGAGAAAGTGTAACTCTCGGCGGAAGTTTTTGAAGCGAATTTGTCGCAATTCTTGGGCTTTGGGGGCGTAATAGTAACAGCCAGACTCTAAACCATTCACCCCACTAACGGCAATAAATGTTTCAATTAGGTTGGTGTCAAAGTAATCGGGAGAACTATCTAAACCTTGGTCGAGGTAATTTTGGGGTTGATAGGTGAAGTCAAGTAAACTTTTAAGTTCATCCAAGGTTAAATCATCACCACTGTAGGCGCGGGTAGAACGTCGCTTGTACATGGTTGTTTCTAAACCTGACAGTTTTGCTCCCCAGTTAATGGGAGTGGTAGCGGTGGGAACTTTCAGACAGAAAGGAAAATTGTATTTATCTTCTAAAAGATTCTCTGGCTTAGGAGTAGGTAAATAAGTCTGATGAGTTGCATCTGCTGTAATTCGGGTGCGGGAGTGAAAGTATTTGAGTAATTCACCATCGGGGATGGGGGGATAATTAGTTTCACTAATGGAGGGTAAAGCTGTACATCCTGGTGGTAAATTTTGTTCGATATCTAATAAATCTGCCAAGGAGAGAATAGCTAAGGCTCCCTCTTGTTCCGAGTCAATATACAGTAGGTCATTCACAGCTTCATCTACAAAACCACCAATTAAGTGGGGCCGATAGTCATTCATGGCTGCTGCTAGCTCAATATTGCCCAGCAAGTGCCCTGTATCTAAAAAAATGCGGCGGTAGGCTCTATCCTCATATCGCCAGGCTGAACGATAAAAAACCCCGGTAATGATCATTGCTAATTGGGTATTTTGCATGGCTGGATGGTCAAAACAAGCTGACTGCAAAGCTGGCCAGACATCACTTTCCCAATAATGCATCAGAGAATGATCCCGACATTGGTAGTTATATAATCCGGGTGGTAATAACCGGGTACCACGGGAAACTAGATACACTTCTGCGGGATATAACCCCCCCGCACTGGGTGCGGCTCGTAGGTATACTGCACTCCCCATGGAAGGCATTCTGGCTGTGAGTCCATAACTGCGAAACAATAACCGGGAAATTCTGCGCCACCATTGAGCATCGGGGTTATGGAGTAATGTCTGTGCTGTTTCTTGAATATAGGGCTTGAGGTCAAAATTTGTACCAATTTTGTAATCTTTAAAGGGTACTGGTTGTTTAGCCCAGTCTAAACCCTGAGATTTAGAGGCCAAAGTCTGAGGATCGTATTTAGTCCGTTCGTGGTAGTGTTGGGCAATGGATTCACCTAGTTCTGGCATATTAATTTCAATACTTTTGGCTGGTTTATTTTGATCTTGGCATTCATCAGCCCCATTGTTTCGTGTTAATTCGTACAAAGTTTCAAGTTTCCCTGGTCCGGTTATCTGTCTAGCGCTTATATCCACAAAAGTAATGTCTCTAGAGTTTATTTCTCTTCCCCTGGTTGCACCTGCAGCACCCGCCGGTCTGATTGTCTGTTTACACGGTTGGGGTGCTAATGCTAAGGATCTAGCATCTTTAGCACCGTTTTTTAAGTTAGCTAATTACCAGTTTCTGTTTCCTAATGCACCGTTTCCTTTTGCCAATTCTTCTACTGGTAGGGCTTGGTATGACCTCAGAATGGAAAATATGTATGCAGGTTTGCCCGAAAGTCGGGAATTGTTAATGGGTTGGTTGCAATCTTTGGAGAGTACTACTGGTGTACCTTTGTCCCAGACTATTTTGTGTGGTTTTTCTCAGGGTGGGGCTATGACTTTGGATGTGGGGTTAAAATTGCCTTTAGGGGGTTTAGTGGTGATGAGTGGATATTTACATCCAGATTTAGCAACCACGGTTCAAGGTAATTTGACCCCATGTTTAATTATGCATGGTAGGTATGATCAAGTTGTGCCACTGGCGGCTGCTGTGAAAGCACGGGAGTTTATGGAGTGTCTGGGGGGGGCGGTGCAGTACCATGAGTTTGATGTGGGCCATGAAATTCAACCCCATATGTTAGATGTGTTACGCAATTTCGTGGTTAATGTGATTGGGTAGTCTGGTGTACAATTTTTTTCCGCATTATGGCCAAAAAGTTGGAATTTTTTCGGAAATATAGCTTCTCTAATGAGTAAGATAGATTAGGTGGCAGCGTTAGAGCTACAACCCAAGTCATGCTGGGTCTCCACGTTACGGAGGTTCTGGTAAGAATTCTGCATAAGGGAGGGGCAAGCATTGTGAAAACTTTAAGCATTTCTCAGAAAAACATTTCTGTGATGACTACGGCAGATGTAGAACAGTTGGCTAATCGTTTGGAAGCAGATAATTACAGCAATGCTTTTGAGGGTTTAAATGATTGGCATCTATTGCGTGCGATCGCCTTTCAGCGTCCTGAGTTGGTTGAACCCTATATCTATCTCTTGGATTTAGAAGGCTACGACGAAGCATAATAATTTGATAATTAGGAGTTATCACATAACTCCTAATTTCTGATTATGTTCAATCTCCAAGGGCAAACCCCAAACCGAAAAAAAAGGGTGCTGATTGCTGTATGTGGTGGGATCGCCGCCTACAAGGTCTGTGAATTAGTTTCTAGGTTGTTTAAAACTGGGGTAGAAGTTAGGGTCATTCTTACCCAAGCTGCACAACAATTTATCACCCCTTTGACTTTAGCTACTCTCTCTCGCCATTGTGCATACACAGATGATGATTTTTGGCAAGCAAGTCACCTGCGACCCTTACATATTGAGTTGGGAGAATGGGCGGATTTATTGGTAATTGCCCCTTTGACGGCTCATACTTTGGCTAAGTTGGCTTGTGGTCTGGCTGACAATTTACTCACAAATACTGTCCTCGCTTCTAGTTGTCCGGTGTTGTTAGCACCCGCTATGAATACTGATATGTGGGCACAGGTGGCGGTGAGGCGCAATTGGCAACAGTTATTGACAGATAGTAGATATCATGGTATGTGTGTAGGGTCGGGGCTGTTGGCTTGCGATCGCATTGGTGCGGGGAGAATGGCAGAACCCGGGGAAATTTTAACTTATATCCAATCTCTGTTACATACTGGTGGTAAGCGAGATTTAGCTGGTGAGAATGTCTTAATTAGTGCCGGGGGAACTAGGGAATATATTGACCCGGTGCGGTTTATTGGTAATCCCTCTACAGGTAAAATGGGGCTGGCTTTAGCACAAGCAGCCATGCACCGAGGAGCAAAGGTCACGTTGGTACATAGTCCAGCTAGTTGGGAAGTACCCTTGGGGGTGAAAGGTATACCTGTAGTCAGTGCAGAGTCTATGGACGGGGCGATGAAATCTCACCTACAGGACGCTACAATAATTATTATGTCGGCGGCGGTAGCAGATGTCAAGCCTAAAGATTATAGTACACAGAAGTTACCTAAGCGATCGCTCCCCAGTTGTTTACCCTTGGAACCAGTACCAGATATAATTGCCGAGTTAGCACAACTTAAACAACCATCACAGGTATTAGTCGGGTTTGCAGCACAGACGGGGGATATAATCACCCCAGCGCGGGCTAAGTTGGAGTCTAAAAATTTAGATGTCATTGTTGCTAATCCTATTGATCAACCTGAGAGCGGTTTTGGTAGTGACAATAATCAGGCGGTTTTTTTAGATAAACAAGGAAATCAAACAGAAGTGCTACTGGGGTCTAAGTTACAGGTGGCTCATTGTTTGTTTGATTTTTTGGGGTTATTTCACTCAGAACCCTCCAGGGGTGGAGAGTGATGATTTTTTAGGGGGATTGAGCATTTTCCTTATAATGTCTGTAACGGCTGACTAGTTCAGGCTAATTTTTTTGACAGTGAAGGGTTTGCAAATGTTTACTGTGTCAGAGATTCCCATTGTGGGAATAATTTTATTAGTTGCTTTGGGTATTTTAGGTTGGGGGTTTTATCGCGCTAGACCCTTTGGGAAACTGGGAATCTTAGCCTGGTTACAGTCAGTGGTGTTGATGGTTCCTTGGTTACTGTTTTTTGGTTTGTTTGCCGCTGGCATTGACATTAATATAGCTGGTATATTGATTTTGGTGGTAACTTCTGCTGGGTTCTATGTCTTTTTAGGTAGACAGTTACGCGCAGCTGGACAAGATGCAATTATTAAACAACGCGCCACCGAAAGGTTAGCTGCGGATTCTTCACCTACAGCGGAAAATACTCCCCAAGTGGTATTAGCAGAACTGAAAGTTGAAGCTGTACCAATTCCAGAGGAAGATTTAAGCGCTATTCGCTCTATTTTTGGTATTGATACGTTTTTTACCACGGAAACTATCTCTTATCAAGAGGGGGCGATTTTTAAAGGTAATATGCGTGGCGAACCGGAAGCAGTTCACAAAAACCTAACTGCGAGTTTACAAGCCAAATTGGGGGATAAATATCGGCTGTTTTTGGTGGATGGTACGGAGGGTAAACCGGTGGTAATTATTTTACCTAGCCGTAATGATCCCCGTCCGATGTCATTACAGCAGAAGTTCTTTGCAGTGATTCTGTTGGTCGCCACTATCGCTACCAGCTTGGAAGCAGCGGGATTGTTGCTGAATTTTGACTTTTTTACCAATCCCGGACGCTTTGCTGAGGCTTTACCCATTGCTACGGGGATATTTGCAATTTTAGCAACTCATGAAATCGGTCATTGGTTAGTAGCTCGTCGTCATCAAGTCCGCTTGAGCTGGCCTTTCTTTTTACCAGCTGTGCAAATAGGTTCTTTTGGTGCAATTACTCGCTTTGAGTCTCTGTTACCTAATCGTAAGGTGCTATTTGATATTGCTTTGGCAGGGCCGGCTGCTGGTGGTATTCTCTCTTTATTAATGTTGGTGAGTGGTTTGCTACTTTCCCACCCTGGTAGTTTATTTCAATTACCTAATCAGTTTTTCCAAGGTTCTATTTTGGTAGGTAGTTTGGCGCGGGTGGTTCTGGGTTCGGCTTTACAATCATCTACGGTTAGCGTCCATCCCCTGGTAGTGATTGGTTGGCTAGGATTGGTAGTTACGGCTTTGAATTTAATGCCAGCTGGACAATTGGACGGTGGTCGGATTGTCCAAGCAATTTATGGCCGCAAAACCGCAGGACGCGCAACTACAGCAACTTTAATTCTACTGGGTCTGATTTCTTTAGGCAATCCCCTGGCTATTTACTGGGCAGTGGTGATTTTCTTGTTACAAAGGGATTTGGAACGTCCGACTTTAAATGAAATCACGGAACCAGATGATGCTAGAGCCGCTTTAGGTTTATTAGCACTGTTTTTAATGATTACTACTCTGTTACCTTTAACTCCCGGTGTGGCGGGAAGATTAGGGATTGGCGGTTGATCAAGGGGAGGGGACTTGATTTTATTGTTTCGGTGTTCCCTGTTCCCTTTAGTGTATCAAATGAGGAAACATGGGGATAAATCCCCTTGAGTCGCGTTTCATCCCCTCGCTAAAGCGTAGGGGTTCTCACGCTCCCACTATGTTTTGATAGCATAAACAAATAATCGCGACCCCGGAAAGCAAGTAGAATAGATGAATATATAGCAGTAACCGACCAAAAAGATTTGCTGTGGTAAAGAGAAATTGGGCCGCGAGGATTGTAGTAACTTCTTCCGTATTGATATGTGGGTTCATAGTTTCTGTAGCCTTGCCTTCTTTAGCAGATAATGGTATTGAGTCCTATCACTCCAGCAACACTCAACTGATTACCCCCAGTAAAGCAGAGTTTGGAGTACTCAGAGTTGACCCCCAAGGTCAAAGTACCTTTACCCCAACAACCAGAGTATTACTATACCAAGGTGGTAAATACGGATGGAGGATTCAACTAAAGAATTACCGGGGTCAAGTCACATGGAGGGAAGTACTAAGATTGCCAAAACCTCCGGAAACTTGGTCTGCAGAGGATGGAGAAAATTTATCCTTATCAGCTGATAGTATGCAAGCTGTAACAACGCGGACAGTGTATACTAATGATGGTACTATTGAAAACTTTTGGACAATGGTTCCTGGAGATCCTGGTGGTCAGCATCAAATACAGGTTTACATTGATAACCGCCTGATTGGTGCCTTTGATTTTGAAGTAATTTCCCTGCGTTAAAAATTATTGCAGATTATCCTAGAAATAGAGATTTCACACCAGAAACTCATGGATGCTAACGAACTAATCCGACTTTATAACGCAGGTCAGAGGTATTTTCCCGCCGCCGAGCTAAATAGAGTCAAACTTATAGGCGCTTACCTACCGGGAATTAACTTGTGGGGAGCGGATCTCAGTCAAGCCAACCTAGCCCAAGCCAAACTGTGGGGAGCAGACCTGAGTCAAGCCAACCTAGCGCGAGCCAACTTAACCAGGGCTAACTTATCTGGGGTGAAACTGACCCAGGCGAATCTCCGGGGAGCGAAATTGAATTTAGCCAAGTTGTATGGAGCTGATTTAACAGGGGCTTGCTATGATGACAGCACCAGGTTTTCTCGAGGCTTTGACCCCCACAGTCACAATATGCAGAAATTTTAACGAGCATCACTCCTCGGCTTCCGCTAAGGGGAAAATTGCACCAGCCAGGTAAGCCTGAAAGTGTTTTTGGAAGTACAGCCACGAGGTCATATCCTCAGCATCTAAAACAGCCTTTGGGGCTTCCTTGTACAGAGGGAGACGAGTATTAATTTCATCCTGAATCAACTCAGGTAACTCTGTAAAATCATTTACTTTACTCCCGGAAGCACTGTAAATGAGATAACCAGGGCGATCGCCCATTTTCATCCAGGGTAACCATGGACCGATCCTATCCCAACTAAGTCGCAGATGGGATACTGAGGCTAGTTGAGAGTTAAGTAAATCTACTGTGGGTACAGCCAATTTAAATAGTTCCGAAGCCTGATAAACTGGATATGGGCTATATTCGGCAAACTTAGGATCTGCGGCCAGTGGATTAGGATAGGTGGGAAAAATATCAAAAACAAAAGTTGTAGTATCTCCCTCTACTTGTGCCGGAAATTTACCTTGAAATTTTCCCTGCACCGGATTATTTGCTACATGCATAACAGGTACTGTTTCACCTGTCCAGGGATTTTCCCAGTGGCGGATAATCTCCCCGGTTTGGGGACTTAAATAGTAAGTAAGTTCCCTAGAAGTAAAATCCCAGCTATCTTGTGCTGTGGGAATGCACCTACTAACACTGACTCCCGATATTTGAAACAGCAGTTTTCTGTTCTCACCAGGGATAAAACTGTAAATTTTACCTGTCCAGGTGAGAAATGTAGATTTTCTGGGTTCAAGGGAAGAACGAGTTTTGACCCATTGGTGAGCATCTAATTCTTGCTGATTATTCATGGAAACATTGGGGAATTAAACTGACTGAGAAACTTGGCTATCAAGACGGCGAAACAAAAAGATCCACAGGGGTAGGGAACTATTAATAGCAATCAGTCGGATTAAATGACCAGTGGTGACAATTTCGACATCATGATTTAATGTCAGGGATACCAGAATCATTTCCGGCGCTCCTCCTGGTGCAGTAACCAGTAGACAAGTTAACCAGTCCCAAGAAGTTAACTGCATAGCTAGCAGAGCAGCGATCGCACCAGCAGCTAGAGTCATAGCCACAGACATAAAACCGTAACTAATGGCTCTTGTGCCAATATTAGGTTTCTTTCCCCAATATTCACCAATGGTAATTCCCAGAAGCATTTGGCCTAATAACTTCATCAACCCAGGGGGATTAAAAGTCACATCACCCCAAACAGGTATCCAGTGGAGCAAAGAATTAAACCCCAGACCAACTAATAATGCACCAAAAAACTCCGCAGCTGGGAGTTTACATAAACCAGCCAGATACACCACTAAAGTGGTAATTAGCAGCGCCAAGCACAGTAAGCCCAATTGAGATAAATCAAAATTAAGTAGTCCATTCACAGGTAAATTTTGCCACTTAATCACATCAGCAACAGACGACCTTACAATGAATGGAATCAGTAATACAACTGATGTAACCCGAATAGCCTGAACTAAAGCTACAAGGGTGACATTGCGATTATAATCCGCAGCAATAGATGACATAACTCCTACACCACCGGGAACCGTCGCCAACATAGAGGTTAATAAATTGGTTCGACTCAAGCGTGAGTAGATGTAGCCAATGCAGATACCACAAACTATTAAGAATAAAGTCAGAAAAAGAAATACAGGAATCCCAGAAGCCAAGGTAGTTAAATCGCTACCACTACTTGATGCACCCACAGTCAAGCCCACAAGGGCCATTCCCACCTTGCGGGCCCGGCGATTAGGCGGGGGATTATATTGATATAAAATCCGACATATTTGTAAAAGTATGGCACCAGAGGCCAGACCGCCAAATAGCCAAGCAATTCCGCCCACGTGTAATGTGACTAAGATTAAACCCAGAGGTATTGCTAGTAACAGTTCTAGACCGAGGATAATCAATGATCTCCCAGATAACTGTACGGTGGAAAAACTGGGATGTTGATGAGTGGAGAACTCTGGGGTACAAGTTAAACTCAGTTTTTGATCCATGGGGGATATTTCAATTAAATTAAGGATGTACTTAAATTAACGGGATCGACTGTGAACTCACATCTGATTCCATGCAATGTCACCACATCAGAGGCTAATTTCAAATTACCCAGCTGCTGTAGTCGCTTATTCACCTCCTAACTGTGGCACAATAGAGAACGGTAATAAGCAAAATATTGTTAAGGTAATTTAGTGACTCCAACTGCTCAATCCACGGCAAGTGCGCGTCGCGTGGTATTCCCATTTACAGCAATTGTAGGCCAGGAAGAAATGAAATTGGCCCTGTTGTTAAACGTGATTGATCCCAAAATCGGTGGTGTAATGATTATGGGCGATCGCGGCACCGGTAAATCCACGACTATCCGGGCTTTGGCCGATTTATTGCCGGAAATTCCAGTGGTGGCCAATGACCCCTTCAATAGTGACCCCAACGACCCCGACGTGATGAGCGATGAAGTTCGCCAAATGGTGGAACAGGGGGCGGAAATACCCATAGCTCATAAAAAAGTCCAAATGGTAGACCTGCCATTGGGAGCTACAGAAGACCGAGTTTGTGGTACCATCGATATTGAGAAAGCTTTATCTGAAGGTGTGAAAGCCTTTGAACCGGGACTGCTAGCCAAGGCTAACCGGGGTATTCTCTATGTAGATGAAGTCAATTTGCTTGACGACCACCTAGTAGACGTCCTACTTGACTCCGCCGCTAGTGGGTGGAATACTGTAGAACGGGAAGGTATTTCTATTCGCCACCCAGCCCGGTTTGTGCTGGTAGGTTCTGGTAACCCCGAGGAAGGCGAATTACGCCCCCAACTGTTAGACCGCTTTGGGATGCACGCAGAAATTCACACCGTCAAAGAACCTGCTTTACGGGTGCAGATTGTGGAACAAAGGGCGGAATTTGACCAAAATCCGGCTGAATTTCTACAAAAATATCAACCTGAACAGGAAGCATTACAAGAAAAAATTGTCAGTGCTCAGAATTTGTTACCCCAAGTTACCCTTGACTATGAGCAGCGGGTGAAAATTTCGGAAATTTGTTCAGAACTGGATGTGGATGGTTTGCGTGGTGATATCGTTAGTAACCGCGCCGCCAAAGCATTAACCGCTTTTGAAGGTCGCACCGAAGTCACCCTTGATGATATCAAACGTGTCATTACTTTATGTCTGCGTCATAGACTCCGCAAAGACCCCTTAGAGTCCATTGATTCTGGCTACAAAGTAGAAAAAGCTTTTGGGCGGGTTTTTGGTGTGGAATTACCCGCAGACGACCCAGCACAAAAAAATGGTGTTGGTCAAAAGTTAGGGGCGAGAAATTAACCAGTTACCGTGTTGAGTTTTGAATCAGTAATTCAACACTCAACACTTTTGAGTAATATATATAACTCAAATAAAACCATCACTACAGTTGACATAAACGCCTTAATGTAAGTATAGTTATAGATTGTCTGTCTTATTCCTGCTCGGATCAGGTAGACATACACAAAAGCTAGCAACAGCGAGCGATCGCCTTTAAAGCCAGCTACCTGTACGGCAACTTCAAGGACAATTTCATGACCTACGCAATTATTGAAACTGGCGGCAAGCAACTGAAAGTTGAGCCAGGTCGCTTTTACGATATTGAACTTCTCCATATCGAAGCCGACGAAAAAGTTACAATAGATTCAGTATTACTAGTGCAGCATGACGGCGAAGTCACCATAGGACAGCCGTTAGTAACAGGGGCGACTGTAGAGGGAACAGTTGTGCGGAATCTGAGAGGCCGCAAAGTCATAGTATATAAAATGAAGCCGAAAAAGAAAACCCGTAAAAAACGGGGACATCGGCAAGAAATTACTAGACTGATGATTGACTCCATCACCCTGAATGGAGCAGTATTTACCGCTCCAGAAGAGGTATCAGCCGATCCCACTACCGAAAATTCCCCTGTAGAAGCTGTAGCTGAATAATAATATAGAGAAAACCAAGAGGTAATTATGGCTCATAAGAAAGGAACAGGTAGTACTCGTAACGGACGCGACTCTAATGCTCAACGCTTGGGAGTCAAGCGCTACGGTGGTCAAACCGTACTAGCGGGAAACATTCTCGTACGTCAACGGGGAACCAAATTTCACCCTGGTAACAATGTTGGTATTGGTAGCGATGACACCTTGTTTGCCTTGATTGATGGTTTAGTAGCCTTTGAAAGAAAAGGTAAAAACCGCAAAAAAGTTAGTGTTTATCCAGTTGCAACCCCAGCAGAGACAGCTACCGTTTAGATGTGCGTGGGTGGGTAATCCCCACCCTCTCCAACCACTACATATAACCTGAAGATAGTAAGTGTAGTAAGTGACCGCAACCTAACCCCCCTAATGAAAAGAGCAAGATAATTAAAAAAGCTTGTAATTGTGTGAGACCAGCGGTTTGACAGTCGATTCTCCCTAAGATACCAGCACAAATAATCAGCAACATATCCAGAAATATACCGAACCAAGCCAGCATCAGAAAAAATAATAAGGCAGCAAGAATGCCAACAGTAAAAGACCTAAGATTTGAGCTAACTAATAGACTAGAATACTTTGAGATGGACGACACAGGAACAGTTAAGCTCGCCACCAAAATTAAAATAGCTACTATAACTAATATCCACAGGTAAAAATGGGCTTGAGTCTGGGATAATACACGCCCTAGTCGAGTGTAACTCAGTGAGACGAGTATTAAAGACATCCAAGGCAGTGTTTTAAAACTAAGATTAGTTGGTCTAGGCATTCTAGGGTCATACCGATACTGCTAACACCCCATATACATTTTGTCTAGAGCTAACAGTATAAGTTTAATAGGTTATCATGCACTTACTCAGAAAAATTAACAACTTCCAGGGGAATAATGGTACAAACTAGTTAAATATTTGCGTAAATATTTGTAAACTATTAACAGCCCAGCAGCCACACGTCACATCTTGTTAAGGACTGATCATGAAACAACTTGTAATCGCGGAGCGCGTAGGCCTAATTGGCCATATCGTGTCAATGGTCTTTGGATTGGTAGGCATACTAATAGTAGTACCGAATGCCGAAGTAATTTTCCATTTCTCTGAAATTGGACAAACTGCCATGCAGTGGAGTATGGCTGGGGGTGGTGTGGTCTATATGATCTTGGGAACCGCGGCTGTATTTTTGTACGGTATGCGTACCTTGGGGTTAGGGAGAATTTTGGCATTTATGCTGCCAGCAATATTGATTTCCCTCACCAGTGAACTACTGGGAACCAGTACAGGATTTCCTTTCGGTCACTACAGCTATTTGAGCGGCTTGGGCTATAAAATTTCTGGTTTAGTGCCCTTTACAATTCCCCTATCATGGTTTTATTTGGGATGCGTTTCTTACCTACTAGCCCGTGCTGGTTTAGAAGTGGACACAAAACCCAGCTGGTGGCGACATATTGTTGCTATTGCTTTAGGTTCTTTACTGTTAACTTCCTGGGATTTTGTGCTTGATCCTGCCATGAGCCAAACTTCTCTACCCTTCTGGTATTGGCATCAACCGGGGGCTTTCTTTGGAATGCCTTATCAAAACTTTGCGGGTTGGTGGGGTACTGGTGCAGTATTTATGACCGTCTCCGCCTTACTATGGAAAAACAACCCCATCAAATTTGAGCGATCGCAGCTCAATCTACCCTTAGTAGTATATTTAGCCAACTTTGGCTTTGCTACAGTCATGAGTTTAGCTGCGGGATTCTCCATCCCCGTAGTATTGGGCTGTTTCCTAGGAGTAGCCCCTGCACTAGCACTGTGGTTAAAAGGGTCAGCAGTATCTAACCAAACTGATACCCAATCAACCACCAACCAAATGTCAGTGGCAAATATCAAAGTTGCCTTGAAATAAAATTTAGGGGACAGGAAGACTACCGAAAACAACCAAAAACCCCTGTCTCCTGCCCAATTTTCTTGTGTAATCACCATTTTCATTGCTAGATATTTTTATTGTGGAAAACGCTTTAACAGTAGAAAGCGTCATAACTTTTCTATTGCTACTTATTCAAATACCAGCAACGGCGATTTTACTTTCCCGTCTGTTGAAGGGGCCAAGAAGGTATCCCCCCATATCACCCCAACAGCCAACACCGGAACTCCTGGGTAGTGTGAGCGTTGTAGTTCCCACCCTTAACGAAGCCCTGCGCATTAGTCCCCTGTTGTCTGGCTTAAGCCGCCAAAGTTACGAAGTGCGGGAAATTATTGTCGTAGATAGTAATTCCCAAGATGGAACCCCGGACTTAGTTAAAACTGCACAGCAGCAAGACCCCCGTTTTCGGTTAATCACAGATGACCCCTTACCCCCTAATTGGGTAGGTCGTCCCTGGGCTTTACACAACGGATTTTTGCAAAGTTCCGAAGCAAGTAACTGGTTTCTGGGGATGGATGCTGACACCCAACCACATCCGGGACTAGTTGCTAGTTTAGTCAAAACCGCACAAGCCCAAGGATATGATTTAATTTCCCTCTCACCCCAGTTCATTCTCAAGTATCCCGGTGAATGTTGGCTGCAACCAGCATTATTAATGACTTTGCTTTATCGCTTCGACCCGGCGGGAATTACCACCACCCAGCCGGAAAGGGTTATGGCTAATGGTCAATGCTTTTTGTGTCGCCGTTCTGTTTTGGCTGCCGTCAGTGGTTATACTAGTGCTAGTAGTTCTTTTTGTGATGATGTCACCTTAGCGCGACATATTGCACAGCAAGGGTTTAAAGTCGGCTTTCTGGATGGCTCCCAGGTGCTCAAGGTGCGGATGTATGAGGGCGCAAGGGAAACTTGGAAGGAGTGGGGGCGCAGTCTCGATTTAAAAGACGCATCTCTACCTGGTCAAGTGTGGGGCGATTTATGGTTACTCTTTGCAGTGCAAGGTTTACCTCTATTGCTTGTCCCTACTTGCTTGTTACTTTCCTCCCACCCCCTCTTATTGGGGTTAAATATATTTCTGTTGGTCATCCGTTTTGCTCTGGTTTTTGCGATCGCACCTTCATACGATCGCAAAACTGCTCAAGGTGGTTGGTTATTTTGGCTTTCTCCTTTAGCTGACCCCCTAGCTGTATTGCGAATCTTTCTCTCAGCATTGCGCACCCCCAGGGAATGGCGAGGGAGGCAGTATAATTGATTACTCACTTATATTTCATTTTCCGTTTCTAGGCGATCGCCCCGTTCTAATTCCCAGAGAATTTGATTTCCTTCCCGTCTGACCCGTGACACAATCCAGTTGCGCCAGCGCCACTCGTCTCCTCGACTAGTGACCGCGCTGGCGTGGACATCCATCAAGTCTGCTAGTTCCGAACTAGTGATTAAATAGCCTTTTTCCGCAATCTCATCAGCTATACGCAGCGTCTCCACCAAGTTTCTCAGTTGTTTGACCCTGGTTGTCGATAGCTGTTCCTGATTTGTGCCCGCATCTAGTGCAGTGGATGGTTCCATGGCATTTATATCTGACATCAAAGTACTGTGTTCTTGTGTACTTTTGTGAAGTATTGTAGATTTAGACTCATAACAGGCTACCTCTTCCCCGTCTCCTTCACCTAAAGAATGTAAAGATTTGTAGGAATTAGTAGGAGATAATTCTTGTAGAGATGGAATTTGACCGCTAGCAAATGAGCGAGCAATCACATCACACCGCTCGTTACCTATGTTACCAGAATGTCCGCGCACGTGCTGCCAATTTATTTTCTGAGTATTAAGTTCATCAAGAATTTCTAACAGGTCTTGGTTCTGGACAGGTTTACCATCAGCCTTTTTCCAGCCTTTTTTTTTCCATCCTGGTAACCACTTGGTGACGCAGTTAATCAGATATTCGCTATCGGTGTATAGGGTAATTGGTTCAGCTTGTCCAGATGTATGGAAGAATTTTAAAGCGGAGATCGCCGCTGTCATCTCCATCTTATTATTAGTCGTATAATTGGCAGCATCACCCATTTCATGAACTGCGCCATCAGTGAAATAAGCTACCACACCCCAACCCCCAGGACCAGGGTTACCAGTGCAAGCGCCATCAGTGTATATACTTTTAATTGTGCGTTGGTTGGACATAGTGCAGATTTGAGCAAATATGGAACCTGACCCCACCTCCTCCTGAGAGGATGTTTGATAAGTCATGATTAGTGTATCAACTATTGTTTTACCCCACCCTAACCCTCCCCTTGTAAGGGGAGGGGACTGGATTTTATTGTTTTTTGTGCGGTCGGTGAGCGAAGTCGAACCGTGTTCCTCAATCCTTCCCAATCCTTCCCAATCCTTCGGTGTGTTCCCTGTTCCGGTGTTCCCTGTTCCCTAATATAAAAATTACCTGTTTAATACTTTCCAAACATCCTCTAAGAGTCAAGGAGAGATGAGAAACCTTTTGTTGTATGTTACTTAATTCCCACTCCCAGCACTAGAGATGAGGATCAGCCCTCAAGTGATCTAAGATGATTGGGTATTCTCTATTTTGTTACCAGTCACGCCATGATTGAAGTAGAACATCTGTGTAAAACCTACGGTTCTACCCCAGCTATTCATGATGTCACCTTTAGGGTTGAACCTGGGGAAATTTTAGGATTTTTAGGACCTAATGGTGCGGGTAAAACTACAACCATGCGAATTTTAGCCGGTTATTTACCAGCTACCAAGGGTAAAGCCGCAATTGCTGGCTTTGATGTTCATGAAAATTCCCTCGCAGTTCGCCAACGCATTGGTTATTTACCGGAGACACCACCGTTATATCCAGAAATGACCGTGGAGGGATTCTTACATTTTGTCGCCAGAATTAAAGGTGTTCCCCCGGGCGATCGCACCCAGAAAGTCACAGCAGCGATGAAACGCTGTAACTTAGAAGATAAGCGCCAAGTAATTATCCGCAAACTATCTAAAGGATACCGTCAAAGAGTCGGCATTGCTCAAGCCATCGTCCACGACCCACCAGCAATTATTTTAGATGAACCCACCGTGGGACTTGACCCCCGACAAATTATTGAAGTCCGCAATTTAATTAAAAGTCTCGCTGGTACTCACACTATTATTCTGTCTACCCACATTTTGCCAGAGGTGAGTATGACCTGTACCCGTGTCGCCATTATCAACGGCGGTAAAATTGTCGCTACTAACACACCAGAAAACCTCATGACCCAGTTATCAGGTGGGTCAGGATATGAAATAGAAATTGAGGGAGATAGTAGTTTAGCAACACAAACCTTGCAAAATATACCCGGTGTAAGTTTGGTAGAACCTCTGGGTAATGACTTATCTCATCACAACCGCACCCAGCTGCGGGTAATTTCCCAACCAGGAGTGGAAGCGGGAAAAGATATTGCTGCAACATTAGTCAGTGGAGGTTGGCGATTACATGAAATGCGACGTGTCAGCGCTACCCTAGAAGATGTATTTTTGCAACTGACTACAGCAGAAAAGCATCTAGATTCCGATTCACCAAACTAAGGAGAAACAGCTTCAATGGGTATAGTGCTCAGTAATATTATTGCCATTTATCGCCGAGAGTTCCAGAGTTATTTTATCTCTCCCTTTGCCTATGCGATCGCCAGTGTATTTTGGTTGATAGCCGGGTTATTCTTTGTGACAATTTTAGTAGGTCCAAATGGGATTTTACCAACTGTTGCCCAACTAGACCTCCAAGCACAACAACTAAATATACCAATACCACCCATAGATGTCCCCTATGAATTTATCCGCGCCTTCCTGGATAGATTGGGGTGGATACTGTTATTTATATTACCTATGTTTTCCATGGGATTGTATGGGTCAGAACGAAAGCTGGGTACTTTGGAACTGTTAGCCACCTCACCAGTCACTAACTGGGCGGTAGCAGTAGGTAAATTATTAGGTGTACTCACATTCTTTACCACCCTGATTGTACCCTTATTCATCTTGCAGGCGATCGCCATCAGTGCATCCAATCCCCCCATGTCGCCAACAATTCCCTTACTAGGGAATTTGGGCTTAATCTTGCTAGCTGCGGCAATATTATCACTAGGAATGTTTATTTCCTCCCTCACCGATAGCACAATTTTATCTGCTCTCCTCACCTTCGCCGTAATTTTATTATTATTATTTGTTGATGTCATTGCCAAAGGTATCGGTGGAACCATGGGAGAAATAATAGGTCATTTCTCATTATTAAAACATTACAATACCCTAATTCAAGGTATTTTCGATACCAGCGCCTTGATTTTATTCAGTAGTTATATATTTTTGGGGATCTTTCTCACAGCCCAGTCAATTGATGCACTGCGCTTTCACCGTCGGTAATTATCAAACCAATGAGTAATCACACATGAAAATTATAAAAAAAAATCAACTGGGAAAATACTTATTTTTCCTAGGCTTATTTTTACTCGCTGTTGGCGTAACATCTGCAATAGTAGCGGAAACCTGGGGAATTATCCCCCTGATATTCCTGATTGCAGGAACTATTACCCTTACCTTGTGGATAATATTGCAAACTCACCAAAATCAATGGTGGAATAGTCGTTCCACCCAAGCGGGTACTAATGCTCTGATTGCCATTGTAGCTGTATTCGCAATTGTGGGGTTAGTTAACTTCTTAGGTACTCGTTATTACCTGCGTCAAGACTTAACAGAAACCCAATTATTTAGCCTAGCACCCCAATCTCAACAATTAGTCAGGAGATTAGAAAAACCAGTCAAAGTATGGATATTTGATAATAACAGAAATCCTCTGGACAGGGAACTACTAGAAAACTATCGGCGAGAAAATTCCCAATTTCAATTTGAGTATATAGACCCCCAAGCTCAACCAACCCTAGCAAACAAATTTGGTGTTAAAGACTATGGGGAAGTGTACCTAGAATTTGGAGATAACCGCCAATTAGTGCAAACCTTAACGATCAATGAACGTCTGTCAGAAATTAGACTCACAAATCGTCTGCAACAACTTAATAGCACAACCACCACTCCAGTTTACTTTCTGCAAGGTCATGGCGAACATTCCTTAACATCCGATCAGGGGGGAATTTCACAAGCCATCCAGGCCTTAGGAGATAGGAATTATACTGTATTACCACTGAATTTAGTAGAAAAATCCCAAGTTCCAGAAAATGCAGCGGTTGTCGTCGTAGCAGGTCCCAAACGAGAATTATTTGATAGCGAGGTCAAAGCCTTACAAGATTATCTCAATGGCGGTGGAAATGTCCTATTAATGATTGACCCCAATACTAATACCAATCTCGACAGTTTACTCAAAGAATGGGGTGTTATTTTAGACAATCGTTTAGCCGTGGATGTTTCCGGATCTGCTGTAGGACTTGGCCCAGCTGTTCCCATTGTCACAGATTATGGACAACATCCCATTACACAAGACTTTGGTAATGGTATTTCCTTCTATCAATTAGCAAGACATATAGAAATTAAACCTGTAGATGGAATTGAATCAACCATCTTACTACAAACTAAACCCTATCCTAACAGTTGGGCTGAAAGTGACCTCAACAGCGAAAAATTAGACTTTAACCCCCAAACAGATATCCCCGGACCCCTGACTTTAGGGGTCGCTTTAACTAAAACCATACCAACCACACCCCCGGAAAAGGAAGAAACACCCCCACCAGCACCGACCATGGAATCCCGGTTAGTAATCATTGGAGATTCGGAGTTTGCTACTGATGGCTTATTTCAACAGCAACTGAATGGAGATGTGTTTCTTAACTCCGTCACTTGGTTAAGTCAACAAGACCAACAACCCCTTTCTATTCGCCCCAAAGAACCCACAAACCGCCGGATTAACTTGACCATTCTCCAAGCTAATCTGTTAGCACTCTCATCTTTATTACTATTACCATTATTGGGGTTAGTAACAGCGGTTATTATTTGGTGGAAGCGGAGATAATCAAAAGATATAAAATTAAAGATATGAAATTAAAGATATGAAATTACCACGCACAACTTTAGTTTTAATCTTTCTCGCTCTGGGTTTGGGTGGTTTTGTCTATTTCTACGAAATCCAAGGTACAACCCAGCGAGAACAATTGCAGGCGCAAAACCAGCGAATTTTTTCCTTTACAGAAGATGAGATAGGAGCTTTAACAATTCAGAAACAAGATATTAACCTTAAGTTAGAACGCAACACCCCATCAGCACAACCTAAATGGTTATTAACATCCCCCACCCCAGCACCAGCTAATGATGCGATCGTTGCTTATTTAACTAATTTATTAGTTAATGGTCAAAGCGATCGCACATTAGAAATTACACCTAATCAATTAGATGGATTCGGTTTGACTCAACCCTTAGCCACCATTAATATTAACTTGAAAAACCAGAAAACACACCAACTAATTTTAGGTAACCCTGACTTTAACAGTCGGTTTTTATATGCTCGAACTGACGACAATCAAGAAGAAAATGGTAAGATAAATGTCATACTTGTATCCACAGATTTTCAAAATGCTGTAAATCGGGAACTCTCAGAATGGCAACAACCAAAAGACATAACACCTGAAGATGAACCTATTAAAAATTAAGCGATCGCCACATTAAAACATAAAAAGCAGCCACAGAAAAATTAAACATCAACCCAGCTTACATGACCCAACCCACCGCCACCTTACTCATTTCCTGTCCCGACGAAAGAGGACTAGTTGCCAAATTTGCCAACTTTATCTATGCTAATGGTGGTAATATTATCCATGCAGACCAACATACAGACTTTTCCGCTGGATTATTTCTCACCCGGATAGAATGGCAGTTAGAGGGATTTAATTTACCACGAGAACTGATTGGCCCAGCATTTAATGCGATCGCCCAACCTTTAAATGCAAAATGGCAACTACATTTTTCTGATACCATACCACGTATTGCCATATGGGTGAGCCGGCAAGACCATTGTTTATTTGATTTAATTTGGCGACAAAGAGCCAAGGAGTTCGCCGCAGAGATTCCCTTAATTATTAGTAACCATCCTCACCTCAAAGAAGTAGCAGAGCAATTTGGCATTGATTTTTATCACATTCCTATTACCAAAGATAATAAAGCCGAACAGGAAGCCCAACAACTAGAACTACTACAGAAATACAAGATTGATTTAGTAGTCTTAGCTAAATATATGCAGATTGTTAGTGCAGATTTTGTGGCTCGGTTTCCCCAAATCATCAATATTCATCATTCATTTTTACCGGCTTTTATCGGTGCAAATCCCTATCACCGCGCCTTTGAACGTGGCGTAAAAATTATTGGCGCTACCGCGCACTATGCTACACCTGATTTAGATGCAGGTCCGATTATTGAACAGGATGTGGTGCGAGTTAGTCACCGCAATCAAGTTGAGGATTTAATTAGAAAGGGTAAAGACTTAGAAAGGGTTGTTTTAGCTAGAGCAGTACGGTTACATCTGCAAAATCGGGTATTAGTCTATTCTAATAGAACGGTGGTATTTGAGTGATGATTATTGGTTGAGGGTTGACGGTTATGCTGGGTTTGAGGCGTAAGGACGCAGCTTTTAAGCGATCGCTAAAAATTACATCTGGTTTATCTGTGTGGTGTCAGTCCTTTAAGTCGTCAGGGTTGACGGTGTAGCAGTTGAGTATTTTAAAACCATGCTGCTGTGCTAATTTGCGGGGTACGGCTTGTTCGATGTCATCTTCACAGATAAAGTTAGGCATAGTTTAGGGAAACTAGATAAATACAGCACCCCCAGCCGTAAAGACTTGTTTTGCTGTTAATTGCAAATTAGGAAAAATGGAGGATACCAATTGATCGTTGTTTTGAAACAATCGCTTTTGATACTCATCCTCTACTAATTTACAAATTGTCACAGTAGGCTGCTTGATTTTGCCAATATACTCTCTACCACCTATACCCAAATAATCAACTATCCAATATTCAGGGACACCCAGTAAGGCGTAATCTTCGACTTTACGGGCGTAGTCATTTTGCCAATTGGTACTGACGACTTCAGCTATTAGTTTGATAGATTTACATGATGTAATAACTGGTTCTTGTTGCCACAATGGCTCATTAATTAGTTGTGTTTGGTCTAGAACAATAACATCGGGACGAAATGCTGTATTTGTTCCTAATAGTTTAATTAAGCAGCGATGGGGGATAAAGTATGGTAAGTCCTGATGATCAATTTCTACATTAAGTTTGCGCCCAACTAAGGATGATACCTGCTCATGGGGTCCGGTTGGTTCCATTTCCATTAATTCCCCATCAATTAGTTCATAATTTTCTTGATCGCCGTATTCAGCAATAAATTCATCAACCGTGATTAGCTTTGGGGCTGATTTTACCATGATGATTTTTCCTGATGATTGAATAAGGCAACTATTCTGTAAATAAATTTCTGGAATTGTTTTTTACATATAGCTTACCTCCTAGATAAATTTTAACTTTTTTCGTCTAAGTCTTCTACGGAAAGTTTTCCTGAGATGAGACGAGGGAGGAGGCGATCGCACACCATAGAAAAAATTTCATTAGTCGCCATAAATATTTCAGGATTCAAAGCTAAACAATTTAATGTCAAACATAAGATGTTTCAATCCCGCGAACGGGATTCATTAATTTGAAAGCCTTCTTCTTGCTTGCTTTTTGCTTGCACCCGTGCTAGTTTCAATCCCGCGAACGGGATTCATTAATTTGAAAGCTGCCAGATCCACAACTTTATAGATTTCTTTGGCAGGTTTCAATCCCGCGAACGGGATTCATTAATTTGAAAGCATTTCTGGGTGTAAGTGAAAGAACCGTATATAACTAGTTTCAATCCCGCGAACGGGATTCATTAATTTGAAAGCAAAGAATTTCACTACACAGTCGAATCAAATGGCAGTGTTTCAATCCCGCGAACGGGATTCATTAATTTGAAAGTTAGAGGTGGCGAGAGCGATCGCTATGGCACTAGTTTCAATCCCGCGAACGGGATTCATTAATTTGAAAGAGAAATGGTATTCCCACGATTTTAAGCCTACAAAAATGTTTCAATCCCGCGAACGGGATTCATTAATTTGAAAGTTATCTAGCGTAGGGGTTGCCACGGTTAATTGAACGTTTCAATCCCGCGAACGGGATTCATTAATTTGAAAGTCTTTGCCATTTATCGAATGGGCAGAATCAATGCCTGTAGTTTCAATCCCGCGAACGGGATTCATTAATTTGAAAGAAGTTGGTAGAACGCAACACAGAAGCTAAATTGCGACCAGTTTCAATCCCGCGAACGGGATTCATTAATTTGAAAGAAAGCTAGGCAGTGCTACGTAAAGTATCCTGGTCAAAAATTGTTTCAATCCCGCGAACGGGATTCATTAATTTGAAAGTTCTGGTAGCGGTTGCCTAGTAGCAGCAATCTCAGACATTGTTTCAATCCCGCGAACGGGATTCATTAATTTGAAAGAGCTCTAAATTCAGAACGAGTTAAACCCACCATTGGGTAAAGTTTCAATCCCGCGAACGGGATTCATTAATTTGAAAGGAATCACTTGCATTGTGGGGATTAGCAACTTCTGCCTTGTTTCAATCCCGCGAACGGGATTCATTAATTTGAAAGCATACTCTTTCAGAAACCATAATAGCTCTTTTAAACTGTTTCAATCCCGCGAACGGGATTCATTAATTTGAAAGACAGAGGCAAGCGCCACTTGGTAAGATTTGAGTTAAAGTTTCAATCCCGCGAACGGGATTCATTAATTTGAAAGGGCAAAGGCAAAGGACTGATAACTGGCCGCCAGAATGGTTTCAATCCCGCGAACGGGATTCATTAATTTGAAAGTGTAGGGCAAATTGAAACCCATGCCCATCTGCTAGTTTCAATCCCGCGAACGGGATTCATTAATTTGAAAGCAGGTATGGAATCTAAAGACAGGTAACTCAACAAGTTGTTTCAATCCCGCGAACGGGATTCATTAATTTGAAAGATGACAGCTTCTGCGGACTAAATAAACTAGGGAAAGTGTTTCAATCCCGCGAACGGGATTCATTAATTTGAAAGCTCAAGAATTTTAACCGTGTAACAATCGATTACCCCGTTTCAATCCCGCGAACGGGATTCATTAATTTGAAAGACAAGTACGTCTCTCTGGACTGTATTCTTGAGTCCGTGAGTTTCAATCCCGCGAACGGGATTCATTAATTTGAAAGTAATCATGTGGACTTCCTTCGTTTTGTTTACATCATGTTTCAATCCCGCGAACGGGATTCATTAATTTGAAAGCGAAGCAACCCCAGAAATGTAACTACTACTGTTAGCGTTTCAATCCCGCGAACGGGATTCATTAATTTGAAAGCGATGGGATTCACCTCAAACCCTCTTCTACTGTGACCGTTTCAATCCCGCGAACGGGATTCATTAATTTGAAAGAGGTATTAGCAGACTTAGTAAACCTTGATGGATATTGTTTCAATCCCGCGAACGGGATTCATTAATTTGAAAGTAACCTTTAGACTGTTCCCAGGACACACGATCAAAGAGTTTCAATCCCGCGAACGGGATTCATTAATTTGAAAGTGGCGTTGATATGGGTGATTTTACCCGTCCAGCCCTTGAGTTTCAATCCCGCGAACGGGATTCATTAATTTGAAAGTCAAATCACCATGGATAATCTACAAGAAGCGGGATGTTTCAATCCCGCGAACGGGATTCATTAATTTGAAAGTTGTTTCACCTCATCTGTGCTAGCAGCAAATACAGTTTGTTTCAATCCCGCGAACGGGATTCATTAATTTGAAAGCCATTGATAAAATGTTCTTTTCTACGGCAATGAAAGACGTTTCAATCCCGCGAACGGGATTCATTAATTTGAAAGTTTGCTTGTATTTCCTCCATACCTCACCTCTAGGTTTCAATCCCGCGAACGGGATTCATTAATTTGAAAGTTGACGTAGGTAGGAGCAAGCTTAATCAGATTGCTTGTTTCAATCCCGCGAACGGGATTCATTAATTTGAAAGGAAAGGAAGACTATATTGCTATGTTTTGACGGGGAAGTTTCAATCCCGCGAACGGGATTCATTAATTTGAAAGGATTAAGCCTATATACGAAGGTATTCCATCTTCACCTGGTTTCAATCCCGCGAACGGGATTCATTAATTTGAAAGCCTCCCTGACATCAAGATGGACACCCACCAATATTTGTTTGTTTCAATCCCGCGAACGGGATTCATTAATTTGAAAGCAAATCAACCAAATCAAATTTCAAATCCGTGTTGTCAAAGTTTCAATCCCGCGAACGGGATTCATTAATTTGAAAGTCCGCCAGCCAGAAGCTAGTAGTAGAGCCATTTTCCCAGCCAATTTTGGCGGGACTACTTTAAAAGTCCGTTTTCAGCGTTCACTAATAGGCTCTACATCCATTATGAAAAGTCCGAAACTATTAACTTGTCAAGGTTCTGAGGTTTTGGCGGGAGGTGGGGGGTTTTTGACCATGCTTTCCCATGCCAAAAAAATCATATCACCATCACATCAAGATTACAATATAATTGTTTCTTGTTTTCGGGGTTGTTCGGAACCGTAGGTAATGGTTTTACGTACTGCTCCAGCATCCAGAACATAGATACGCACGGAATCTTCAGCAGGTTTAATTAAATTCTCTAACTGCACCTTCAGTTTAGCAAACTGCACAGCATTTAAAAAACATTCAAACACACTGTACTGCGTCCAAGTTCCGTAGCCAGAGAGCATTTTATGCAGTTTTGTCCGTCGCTTATTAGCTGCTTTATTATCTGGCAAATCGTAAATTATTAGGTAAAATAAGCTACTCATCGCAATATCAGGGGTTTATAGGGAACACCTTCTTGTAAATATCGACTAAATAGACGTGCTTGCAACTCAATAGCACGACGATAGGTACAACGATAGCCAAAGGTGGGATGTTTAAACTCTTGATTCATTTTCCGTTCCCACCCTTGCAAAAATTGTTTACGTCCGCTGTCTGAAAGTCGATATGCTCCCAGATTTGCTGTAAAGTCATCGGGTTTAATTTCCTTATGGCTGATCACAGAAAGTATTAAATTATCTGCAACCAAGGGGCGAAATTCTTCCATTAAGTCCAAAACCATGGCCGGTTGTCCCCTAGTAGCTTCGTGTAAATAACCAACATAGGGGTCTAAACCTGCTAGATGTACGGCGGCGGTGACTTGGACTTGCAAAAGCCCATAAGCAAAGCCCAACAAAGCATTCACCCCATCTGTGGGTGGGCGGCGATTTCTGTGTGTAAAACCCCATTCCTCATCCAGAATTGTTGACCAAGCCGCAAAATATTCCCGTGCTGCTAACCCCTCCACACCCCGGACTTCATCTAAGGTTGTTTGTTCTTTAACTAACTGTTTACGAGCTTTAACGGAATTATCTTTTTGCTCGTGGCGGTATAAAACAGTATGCTGATTATGGATTTTACCGGTGACGATAGTTTTGACAATCTCCAGCCGTTGGCCATGATCACAGTAAGCAGCATACTGTGCTAATCGTAACTGACCATTACGAGAATAGGCAGGAAGTGCCGAACCTAGATATTTACCAAAACCAGAAAGATAATGTATGGGCATTCCCAGTTCCAAAGCATACACCAGAGCATCCCCAGTAATTTGGGGATTCCCCATTAATACCACTTGTTCTACAGTTTGAGCGGGGACTGATTTTTTTTCCCAACTGCCATTTTCTTGTTTTAAAGCTACTTTAAAGGCTTCAGCAGTTTTACTAACTACAGCATCAGGCTGGGTAACATACAGGATGGACATATTTTAGACCTCAAGGAGTAATTTTTTGATTTCTTTGGGTAAACAAATTCCCCGCAAGCTGCAATCTTGACACTTTTTAGGATGGTCAATAGGAAGGGGTATTTTTTTCCCAATTGCAGCTCGAGCCGATGCAATTGCTTGTTCTGTAGCTTGTCGCAATGAGGGGGTAAAATTTACCCTTTGGCGGCGACGGTTTGCATGGTAAAAAATTTCTCCGTAGGTAATAGACCGTCCTGTGCGTTCTTCTAAACAAAAGGCGGAAGCGCACAGTTGGAAATGGTCATTAAGGTGGTTCCCCATAGCTCCCTTTTTAAATTCCACAGGGACTAATTGATCATCTTTTTCTTCCACCGCATCAATTATTCCATTAATCAGCAGGCGATCGCACCACACCCACTGATGTCGATAAATCACCCGATCCCCCTCCACAGTTTTTCCCTCATCATCAACATTACGATGCAAGTGGCGACCAATAACCAGATGTTCATTATCAGCATTTTCCCCAAGTTCGTATTCCAGAAAAAACCGACGGTGACAATACTCCCAAGCATTTAAATAAGCTAGAGGAAGATAAAATTCTTCATTCATTTGAGGTTTACCTTAATTTCTGTTGACGGCGTTTTTTTAAAGTTTGATTGGGGGAATTTAGATCCTTACCACCTTGAACTACTAACTGTGTTTGTCCCATTCCCATAGCCGTTTTGCGTCCCACCCCAGCAAAGAAGGCAAAATTAGCCAAAATAGTAGCAATGCGAGCCGTGTTCATATCACTAAATCGGTAATTTACCCAACCCTGACCCCCAACTTCTGCACCTCCCTCCATCTTCAGAGCGTAGGTTTTTAATTCATAAGCTGTAACCACAGCATTCCATTCACAACTAGCAAAATGATATTGTTCTGGGGCGAAAAAATTCCAGCGTCGCAGCAGAGAATTAAACACCAACTCTGGTAGGGGAAAAGTTTGGACAGTTTGATTTTGTTTGAAGCTAGTAGGAGATAAAAAATGTAATTCAATGTCACTTAAAACCTGGGGAGGATTAGATAACAAAGTATAATCAGCCGCACCTGCTAACTGATGTGTTCCTGGAATAGCGTAGAGATTGCGTAGGACAAATGGAAACTGAGCTAATACTACAGATTTGGTTTCTGATTGTTCAAATCCACGCATTAAAGGCTCAATCAAATTACCATCTAACAACCCAATCCGAAAATAAAAATAATCTCCTACCCGCACACCACCTTGACGACGATTTCCCAATAGTCCCGAAATAGTCAATGGTGAATATTGAGTTTGATGAATAAATTCCGCAATGGATGGGTTTACTCCTGATAACCATTGCAGTACTAGGGCGTGTAATGCACGGGATAAAGTAGCTGGAAGATATCCCGATTCCACAGCTGCAAGTTCCACAACAATTGAATGTAGTGTAGTAGATTTATGCGGTAGCGACAACGGTTCCTGCTCCATAAAATCCTCCCATTGGTAAATGAATTTTCTCAGGTAATTGTTGATATTGTTCCCTGTTTAAACTTGACTTAAAATCTTTCCAAAGCTGATTCTTAGTTACTAAATGCTCACCGCTTAACTGTGCGTGACTGACTAAACTTGTAGGAGGCATAACAATCCGATTATAAAGAATAATCTCAGTATTTTTCGGTAAATCTAAAGGATTTAATGGATGCAAACAAGTGTAATTATCAGACTTAGTTTGTAAAACCTGCTCAGGGATTTTAATCACTTCTACCTTAACCTTTCCAGACCACTTACCCAAACGAATCCACTTAGGAATGATGATAGATTCTGGAGCAATAATATAAGTACGATATTGACTACCAACAGCTAATTCCTTAGCACGTCCATAATTAATGGGGTAGTTTTTATCTGCACCCTTATCACCAAACTGTTGAGCTTTACCATAATAGGTAACTTGCGCAGCTTTGAAAGTATTAATTTGATATGACCATTGAATAGGTTGAGCCGGGAATACATAAATACCAAATTTATTCAGATGTAAAAGATTACGTTCATAACTTGTATCTAAATATGCTGGTTTCTGCGCTCTTTCACCCTGTAAACCATAGGGTAGGGGAATGTAATTAACAGAAAATAGGGCAAAACTTAATCCCCAGTTATGTAAATATTTTTCAGTTTCATAGAGTGTCCCCATTTCCCGCGTGGCGAAAAAAACATTATCATGTAAGGTCAATGTACAGTGATATAGTGCCATAATGCTATAATCAAATTCTGTGTTCATATTCTCAATAAGTGTTAAGGTGGATAAACCACCCCAACACTAACAACTAAAGATTAATCTCACCGATTAATCGGTAAAACTAATCGGTAAAACTAATCCTTTTTACCTTTCTTTTTCGATGCTCCAAAAGATTCGGCGTAGGCTTTAGTTTGCCCATATAGTGTAGTTATAGTTTCCTCTAACTGGGCGTGATCTTGGTAAAGTCCATTGATTTCACCAATTAAATTATCTAATTCAGCACCAAAAATTACCTTACTTTGGCGTACAGGTTCATTATTTAATAAGCCCTTAGTCACTGTTTCCACCTGCTGTAAAATCACATCAATAGGCGCATTGACATCTGCTTTTAAAGCATCATAAAGTGCCTGGGTAAAGTGTAAATTACTAAATATTTCTCCATCGCTAAAGACAATACCCCCAATATAATTGCGCATCGTTCCTGTGCGTGATTCTTGAGCACCATATCTTTTAGTACGAAGTAAGTTACCAAGAACGTAGATAAAGCCTTCATAGGTGGGGTCACGTAGAGTTTCTACCGTGGGAAATGTGACTTCTGGAATCACATGATCTAATTCATTAATTGAACTTTTAGTTTTTCCACCTTCACTCATAGTTCCTGCTTCATAAGGGGCGTTAAAAGTGAAACTACGATGAGATTCTTCATAAGCACTCAGAGAAAAAGCTGAGTCAGAATAGACTTTAGAACGTTCAGAACCACTATCACCAATTGCAAATCCGTAAATAATACAGTCCGGGCATTTTTTACAGGATTTTTCGCCGTTATACTCGCAGTATTTATCTTTGTTGTTTTCATCAGCAGTAGTTAGATTCAAACTCCGGAGTAATTCTCTTCCCGCTAGTCGTTCTGGGGTGGTTTGTTTACGCTTGAACATGACTAAACGGCTAATGTATTTTTGACTTTCATCTGTACTTTTTAATCCTGCTTGGGTACGTGCTGTATTCAGGATTCCATCTGTTTGGAATACAGGGAATGATTGACTGTGGCGTAACATAATAAAGTGAACATATTTCCCCGAAGCCAGACGGGGGAATGCAGATTGAAATTCGGGTTTTAAGGTTTTGAGAATGTTCATGGTTTGGTTAGTTGTGTTTTAGTATTTGATAATTGGGTTGACCTATAGATTTTCAGGTTTGGGGGTATTAAGATGATTTTGCTGATTTCTCCTCCAAAGCTAACCACCGGTAAGCAAATTCTGCACCGGATTTGATGCGGTTACGGTTTTCTTGTAATAAGGCTCTATCTCCTTGATAAAGTTCTAAGAAGAGTTCCCGGACGCAGGTTGTGGCGAAGCTATGAATGGCTGCGATTTCTTGGGCTTGACGGGTGGGATAATCTAAATCTTTATTCATCATTAAGGGACGTTTGTAAACATCTTGGCGTTCTAGAGCATCTTTGATTTGTCCAGATACTTGTAGAATTAAATCGTTGACTTCGATTTGTTGGGGAACTGATAAAATTATTTCCAAGGCTTTAGATATTCCTAGTAAAATGGCATGACTTGATTCTCCTAAATTGGGTTGATAAAATACACGATATTGTTTTACCAACTTTTCGATTAATGTCATTATATACACTCCTTGATTTGGTTGTGTTTGGTCTTGTTTTACCCAGAGTTGGGCATATTGCCAATAACGTTGAACTTCATCTTTATGAGGATTATCTCGTTGATCACGTCGTAACCGTTCCTGTGCTAAAGAAAAAACATTCAGAACATTTGTTGTTACCTCCCGCACTGTTTTAATCAAATCGCGCCATTTAGCATCAGGTGCAGAACTGCGAGTATCTAAATGTAGGCTGTAAGCAATTAAAAGCCGTTGCATGGCATTTTCAAAATGATGTATGCGCAAGGAATTAGGTAAGCCTAGTAAGTTCCAAAATGATGCAGGTGCATCAAGAATAACAGACTCTTTAAAATCACTATCACTACCATAAAGTGGTACATAACTACTAGTAGCTATTACTTTAACTCCTAGTAAAATCGGTAATGATAGTGCTAAAAAAGCAGGTTGTACCCAAGCATCAGTCAGGGTTTTTTCCCTGGTTGTTGTGTAACTCATTGCCATAAAAGGTAAGTCTTCACCCCTGTATTTATGATCTTGAAAACGTCCTTCTTCCGCTTCATCAGTTAACCATTTAACTGATTGTAAAGCAGTAATATTCATCTCTTGTTCTAGCCATTTTTTGCGCACATCCCACAGGCTAATTTGCTTCATGTTATTAACTAAAAGTTTAATAGCTGTAGCAGTTTGGGGAGAATAGACATAGGCGGGAAACAGATATAAAAATACTGGTTGTTGGTCTTCTAACTTTCCCGGTGGTACTGACCAAAACGCCTGTCTTAGTAACATTTCTAAAGCATATATTTTGGAAATACCACGTTTAATTTTTCTCCCGCCTAGAGGATTCTTATTACTATATTGCTGTGGTTTAAATAAAACCACTGAATCCATTTGGTCTTCTGAGATAAATTCACCGGAACTTAAAGAACAAATAGGCTGTTTAGCTAACTTGGTTTTAGCATCAGTATAAGTTATTAATTCCCGATGAAAGGAGGGTTGATTATTGTCCCATCCTTTAATTTCTAAATATTGATTGAGGTATTCATCAAAAATATCACGGATAGGGCTAAAATATGGGGGGAGTAAGTTATTTTCCTCTGCCCATTGGGCTAAATCTTGCGCCCATTTTTCCATGGGTTCTAAGATATCTTCTGGCTTTAAAGTTGCATGGGTAGCAACATAATATGCTGCTGCATAATACCAACCATAATTTACTCCTCCTGATTGTATTTGGGTTTGTTCTGGTGAGATTTTATCTTGCAGTCCTAATTTATTGAGCATCCAATCAATGTACTCTGGGGAATTATTAAAAAACTCTTTTTGTAGCAGGATAATAAATTCAGCAATTCTATCTGCGCGGATATCTTCACCAGGATTTAAAAATTGTCGCTCAGTTGCAGTTAAATCTAAATTTGCCAACCGTTTGGGTGTAGCTGGATCTTTAATATTTGCCACTTTAACATTAATAACTTGTGGTAATTGGCAAATTAATTCGGATGCAGAAAATAATTCTAAAGTTTGTGGTGCAGCTTTTAACCCCTTACCATCTCGCTTAAAACCAATGTCTCCACCCATCATTTTACTGCTTAAAACTTCGCAAATTTTCCCCCAGATAAATTCTTGGAGTTTATCAATATCTGGAGCTTGATAATTTGCTGGTGCTAGGTAAATTACACCTTGTGCAAAGAATAAAATTGGCTCCCAATTCAGGTTCTTAGCAAAACTTAAGGTGGCATTATGAATGCCATTACTCAGAATACCTATTGTATCTCGCAGACGATGATAAACTAAGTTTTTATTAATGTTTAAAAACCGCAGTTGTTCTCTGAGTCTATCTCCTCCGGTTTGAGTGTCAATATCTCCTGGGTCCCTCAAATGTACTGCAATATCACCAAAAGCCAGCAGACGACGTAAGGGAACTTCTAACCGACGACGGTCTTTAATTTTAGGAGTAGGCCAGTTAACTGGGTAAATATTTGTACTGCTTTTATTCTGAGTATTTTGTGATAAATAGGCGATTTCTGGTAAATATTCTAACCATTCTGACCAAAATAATTTAAATTGCAGTTTTTCGCCTAACTCATGACAGAGAGTAATGATATTTTCGACTTCCCAGTGTTTGGGTGTTTCTTCCCCTTGTGCGTGACAATATTTGTTGTAATCGTGTAAGGTTAATCCTAAGCACAGGAGATATTTTTCTAATTCTGATAGAGGTTGAGGTAAATATTTACTGATGTTCCAAGCTGTGAGTAAGCCATTGAGAACGTGAACTAATAAATTTTGATCAGCATTATTTGAGTATGTTTGTGCTTTTTCGTGAGCGTACTTATCCCCAAGGTCTGTTAATATCTGGTAATGGTTTTTATACTCACCTCCCAAAGCTGAAATCAAGGCAAATTCTTTTTCAAGGGATGGGAGCAATGTTTCAATATACAGGCGTAGAATTGGATCTGTGTCTTCACTCAGAGTTTCAATGAGTAGTGTTTGCAGTAGGGTAGACATAATGATTAAAAGGTAAAAAGGCAATAATTAACAATCAACAATCAAAAAATGGAAGATTCAAATGTTGTCCTAGTGAATCTTTTTAAGCGCCATTTTAAGGCTTCAAGAAGTAAAGCATCTTGGCTAAATGCACAAGCATAAGCCTGTTCACTAGCGTCAACCAGACGATATAAACCAAATAAGGGACTGAGGTTTAGGGTACGACTCACGTCCCAATGACTACTTTGTTTATTTTTGTTGACTGGTACTAAAAAGGTCAGTAGTTGCTTTTGTTTTAAACAGGTAATGACATCAGATTGAGGATGTCCGATTAAGCTGAGTTTATCTATGAGGGAAAGCTCACCAATTTTTAACTCATTACTCAGACGATTACATTGTAAACTAATGTGATTAATCCGTTGATCAACCCATTCCTGAATGCGGAGATAAACACTGATGAAATCATCGGGAAATTCTTCCTCACCCCGTCCAGAATTAGTCGCTGCGTTTAAAAATGTCTCCCGGTCAATAATTTCTACTTGCGCATAGGGTAAAAGTCGCAGTAAGTCATAGGTGTAGAAGTTCTTCTCATCCCAAATTGCAGCTTGTAGTGTTGAACTCCCCCGAAAGTGTAATAGTTCTTTTTGGGTGGCTTTACCAACAGGGTTGTTTTGCATTGCAACCCATTTTTGATGTGCTGATTGAAAATCTTGAGAATATAGACGCTGCAAATCTTCGGTCATGCGATCGCGCACTAACTGACTGACTCTGCTATTTTCTTGAGTGATGCGGGAAAACATTCCCTGTGCTTGTAATGCTCCCCAACGCTGGCGATATTGTTCAAACTGTTTTGGTGGGTCAAAAGCAAAGGCGATCGCATCTTTTAACACATCTCGTGTGACTGTTTGATGTAGACTTAGTTGTTCTTGTAGTCTGGCCATGACCCAGGGAGTATGACCGGGAATCAAAATAAATGCTGTGTACTTATTAAACCCAGGATGTCTACCCAAACGCCCCAAACGCTGCATGATTGTTGCAGAGTCACTACTTTCAAAAATCAACAAATGAATCTTAAAGTCAATACCAACATCAACAGCAGATGTACCAACAACTATAACAGGTTGTTCAGCATTTTTTAATTCATTTTGTACTTCTAATCTGATTGTTCTGTCAATGCGGCCGCTAATTTCTCGCACTATCACTCCGGGTAATAAATTATGGAGTAAATAAGTAACTTGTCTAGCTTTAGCTACAGAGTTGACAATAATTAATCCCCTGGCCTTAGACTCAGAATTAAGAATTTTTTCAATAGTGGGAATTTGTTCTTTTAACCATGTCTGGGTGTCTGCATCTTTGGCTAATTGCACAAACTCTAATTCCACAGCTTGCAGAATTTGTCTAAACCCTGTGGTTTCTTCATTTCTATAAACTCCTTGGACAGAAGCAACTTTAAAACCTGTTTGGCGTAATTGTTTGATAAAGTCATCTTTTGGCGTTGCAGAAGTAAATAAAAACCGGCGGGGACGAGATTGGTTTTCTTGACTACGACGAATAAAAGCCAAACTATTTAAAGCAGCAGTTTCTTGATGACTGCCAAAAATATGAAATTCATCAAATACCCATAAATCCGGCCACTCTGCTAATACTAATGGTAAGATATCAATACCATAAGCAGGATCGCGGTATTGAAAGTGAGTCATGTAATGGAAAATATCAGGGTTAGTTAATAAAATCGGCTTTTGTTGAATTGCTAACAGTAATTCTTGAAATTTGTTACTTTTATTTGCTTGTTGAACCCGTCTAGTTAATTCCGCACCAAATAACCGGTCTACTCGTTGAGCAGCATCTAAACCAAACAGCGCATTATATTTATATTGCTGTTCCCATTGGTCTTCTACCAGTTCAATCGTGGGATATAACCCCATGATGCGAAAATCAGGATTTATGAGTGCTGGTAAATTTGCACCCAAGGTTTTACCATCACCTGTTACGGCTTGATTACAGATAATATCTGCATCACCATGTATAATTTCTCCGTAAGTCTGAGCTTGATGTGATGATAAGGGACAAGGACAATTAGGCGGAGGTTGGAGACTGGGGGCTTTTTGTGTAACAATACACTCAGAAGTACACCCAAGAGGACAGTTTTCAACTCCTGGGTTGAGTTGAGAGTAAAGAGGCTGTAAAAAAAGCTTCACTGTATTAATTCTGTGTTACTTAGATATAGTCTATTACCAATTTTGAGAATATTATTATCAAAATTTGATACCAATCTAAATTTTAATAGGGCAGGACATCGAGATTTTGATAAACTTTAATGCTGTAATGCTGTAATGCTGCTAACAGCTCGAACTTCTCTGAAATGCCAAGTAAAGATTACAACCAAATCGCCTTTGGGCTAGAAATTCTCAGACTTCTAGCGGAAAAACCGCGACGACGGGAAGAGTTAGCAGAATTACTCTCACTGTTTATGGAACAACATGGTAAATCTGCTGATGATGCTGATGTTAAGCAAAAACTGACCCGCACTATTCGCAAACTCAGAGACTGCGGGATTGAAATTGACAGCGGAACTCACAGCCCTTATAAATTAGTTGAGTCAAATTTCCCTGTGCTTTTGTCCCATCAACAGAAACAAGCCCTTGCAGTAGCCGCTTATTTCCTTTCTGGTATGGGTTTTTCGGCGCAAGCTAGCCAAATTCAACGTATTGGCAATATTACAGAATCGGACATTGCAGATTGTTTTAAAGTAGATTTTAACCCTCCGGTTGATTATGGCGATCGCAATTTAGAGACCATCGTTTCCCAACTCCAAGCACGCTGTCAACAACAGTGTCGTTACACCATTCACTATCAAAGCAAACCAGGACAAGGACGTATTTGGGATATTGACCGCTCAGAACTAAGACTCCATGATGGTATTCTCTACTTATTTGCATTTATACCTGATTGGCGTTCTTACCGATTCGACTATTGGCCGAATATTGACCAAAATCTGATTTTTCGGTTAGATAAAATTATCAATATTGGTCCTGCATCTACTACTCATTGGCTATCCTGCGACTTTCCCACCTTAAAAATTCGCTATCGTACCAGCGGACAATTATCTAATTATCAACCCCGGCGCAAAGATGAAGAAATTGTTTACCGTGACCCTGACGGGAAATACTCTGACATTGAAGCCACTATAGATTATTGGTTTTGGTTTCGTCAGCGTATTTTGAAATATGGGGTAAATGCGGAAATTTTAACCCCCCAGAATTTAGCTGATGAAATTAAACAGGAGTATCAAAAAATCTGGGAAAAATTATCAGCAGATGACAACAAAATTACATCCTTACCCCGGCGGGTTTTTAATTTCTCCAGCTAAAAAAGCTATTCCCCCCCATATTCAAGATTTTGTTGACGGTTAACGGGTCAGCAGGAGCCACGGGTTACAAACCCCTGTCTGATAGCTAAAGTCGGATAAATCCGACTGGGTATTAAATATAACTTTATAAATAGGGTTAATAATGATTATCATACGGGGAATTTATTCCCCGGCTAATGGCTGTTGATGGTCACACCTCTTCCCAGTCAACCGTCAACCGTCAACCGTCAACAAATCCAAACCTACCCCCGAAT